>DASZIG010000068.1:0-71476 GCA_035949375.1 Terriglobia bacterium
ACAATCCTGGCCGTTCCCGCCGTGGAGGCATCCGTGGCCGTCGAGACCAGCGCCTCGATGACTACCTGGAAAGCGTCATCGGCTTCCTTGGACACGCCCGCCGCCACGCCCAGATTGATCAGCATCCAGACCTTTCCCGGCCGGTCCCCGCTCAGCCCTCCCTCGGCATCCAGCCTCAGGTGAGATCGCTGATCGACTTCCGCCCCGGTGAGATGAGCCGCCACCGGAACGCGAGCGGACCCGGGCACGGTCAACCCGGTAATTGCCAGATATAGGGAGCCTGGCCGGCTCAGCCAGCGAGGAGGCTTGCTGCTGACCACCCTTCCGTCCAACATGCTCCCGGACGGCAATACGACCTGCGAGCCCAGCCTGACGGGTTCAATGAGGCGGGCGTGGAACGAGTCGCCTGAGAGGTTCTTCGACGCGCTCAACGGCGCGAGGAGGACGACCTGGGCCTGGGTTCCGGCCGTGAGTGTAAGGGCCGACGGAGGCAAGGCCGGCGCCGGCGTCCCGGGTGAAGGCAAAGCGGGGAGCTGCTCCGGCATGGCCGCCTCAAGAATCAGCGTTTGGCCTGACGCGCGTTCCCTTCCCGCCGGGAGTTTCGGCTTGGTGCCGGAAGTCTCAGACGGGGCTCCGGCGCTTGAGACTTGAGCCCCTTCGGGCGACGCGAGCGGCGCGCCCGTTTTCCTCCCTTTGCCGGACGGGCGGACCTCGGAGGGTCGTGTGATTGAGATCAAGGAGACGTTGATCGGTACCTCGCCACCCGGCAGGGAAACGCTGGCCGACCGGAACACGGGATAGGTCTGATGGCGGGGAGTAAAGAGCCCGACGACCCCAGGCCAGCGATCGTCATGCGCTCTCTTTCGCCGCTCCAGGCTGCCGACCAGGAGGAGAACCGTACTGCCCGCGGGAAAAACGTCGCGGTCTCCCGCGTAAACATCGCGCACAAGCCTGCCTTCCAGCGTAGATCCCGGCTTGAGAGCCGCCGTTTTCATCGGCTTCGCGAGTTGGACCTCCACGTAGAGTCCTGCGGCCGCGGCCTGGTCCCCGGGAGGTAGGCCAGTCGCGCCGCTCTGCGGATCGCCAGCATAGGCCGAAGCCGCCGGCAGCAAGCAGGCAGCGAGAAGGAGGTTGAGAGCATACAACCCGGGTTTGAGAAAGCTTCTTCGCATGGTATTCCTCTGGAATCTATCCCGCAGACTGTCAACGCCAGAGTGCCGGCACGCCGTCATTCGAACAAGCCCAATTATGGCCGCGAGACCGAAACCCGGACCCGCCCTACTGGCGTTTACAGAATGTACGGTGACAGTCTACCGCAACGGTGGCCCACCTGACTTTGCCGTGGCGGCGATCCGCGCATCAGCGCCACCGCGCAAGGCATTGCCCGGCCTGCTGTGATTCTCAGTTGTTTGTCATCATCATCGTCCCCGGACGCCCTGGCGTTGAGCGGCGCTTGCAACTGCGAGTTGGGTCCGTCGCCTCAGGGTCCGTCGCACGACCCTCTCCCGGTCGTCGGGGAGAGGGCCGTTGCAGCCGGAACGCGCTTTAGTCGTCGTCACCGTCACCGGCGGGTGGCGGGTTGTTGAAGTCGCTCGGGGGGCGAACCGTGCTCTCCCCGGGGTAGGGCCGCACAAACCCGGTGGCCTCGTACCAGTTCAGATGGTTGACGGTATCCGGGTCTTCGGAGTCGGGCTTGGTCAGTTTGCCGGCGAAGATCTGCGCCTTCTTCTGCATCCAAGCCATCCGCAGGGCCTTGACCTTGGCGCTCTCCTTTGTGTTGGCTTTGGCCAAGGCTGATTTGGTTGGTATGGGGCACCCTGAAATGCTCGAGGTGCACAACGGGATCGCGTTCGGCACGTGCGACCACGCGTCGAAGTTGGACTGGGGCGGGTTATTGGTGAAGTCCGGCCTCATCGGCGACGCCACAAGGTCGTACTGGTTCATGGGCGTCAGACCGAGGATTTGCTCGATGGTCCGGGTCATGTTGACCTGCGAGTAGTAGGTGTTATCGGTCGGTCCGTTCTGCACGGCGTAAGGGCTGACGATGTAGCCCGGGCTGCGATGACCGTCGACGTGGTCGACGCCGTTCTGAGCGTCGTCTTCCTCGATGAAGATCGCCGACGTGGACCACACGGGGCTGTGGCTGATGTAGTCGATAATGCGCCCCACGGCCAAGTCGTTATCGGCCTGTTCCTCCTGGCCGCTCAGACCGGATTCACCGGTGTGGTCGCACATGATCCACAGCTCGCTCAACGCGGGCACCGTACCGTTCTTGACGTCATTATTGAAGTCCTGCACCCAGATGTCGACGCGGAACTGGTCGGGGATGCCCAGATCGAACTGCGGGAAGTTCTTGACGAGGTGCTGAGACACTGCCGGGAGAGAAGAGGACGCCTGGACCGTGTTCTGATAATACAACGTCGTCTCGCCCTGCGTTCCAGGTGATGCGCAATAAGGCCCGCCCTCGAAGCACTGCGAGTCTGCGTAAAACTGGCTCCAGGTCGGCTCCGCGGTCGACCCGTTCGGCTGCAGGAACGTATCGCCCTCGACGTATTCGCCGTACATCTTCACCGGCAGACCGGCGGCCGCCGCTTCCGAGAACACGAAGCCCTTACTCTGATAGGCCATCGCATCGCCGGCGTTCCCGCCTGGATAGCTGCGAATCCAGTCAGGCGATTGGATGTCGTCGGCGTAAGGCGCCATGCCCTCCTGGATCCACTGGTGACCGTCAGCCGACTGGCGGCTCGGGTCGTAGAAATTGTCCAGGAGAGGGAAGCGCGTCACGAGCGCGTGCGCGTTCGGCGAGATCGGGGTACCGCCGGCCGCGGAGCCGTCGCCGAACACGGCCAACGAGGGGTCGCCATTGCCGGCGGCCACGTCGCCCAGCATCTGATCGTAGGTGCGGTTTTCACGGACGATCACGAACACGTGCTTGATCAGCGACGGACTGCCGATCTTGGCCGGAATTACGACCGGCGGGGCACTCGGGCTGCCACCGGAGGCCGACTCGATATTTTGCGTCAGATCCCAGTGGTTGTTCTGGGTAACCTCTGCCGTATACGTCGCCAAGGTCGTGCTATTCGGCACGGGGATGATGCTGACGGTACCATTGTCCTGGTGCGTGTTGTAATCGCAGACGTTCCAGTCGCACTCGAACGACTCCCGCGTGCCGATGCCCTTGTCGTTGGCGACGATGAGCAGGTTGGCCGCCTTGTCCAGCACGATCGAACCCGGCGCGTAGGCTACCGGGATCATGCCCTCGACGGGAGTCGTCGCGCCAGGACTGAGGTTGACCACCGCGATCGCGTTGGCATTGTAAAGCGCGACGTAGGCAACGCCGTTCGAAGCATCGACGGCGATCGAGGCCGGCGCGGCGCCATAGGCCGGGCCTTGGCCGGCCACTCCGATCGGCAGCCCAAGGTCGATCGTCCGCCTTACCGTGTCGGTGGCCGTGTCGATCACCGAGATGGAATCGCTATAGGTGTTGGCCACCAACAGGTCTTGTCCGTAGAACGCCATCCCGGTCGGGTGCAGACCGGTCGAGATGGTAGCGGTGACCGTCATCGAAGCCAGATCGACCACCGAAACGGTGCCGGTGATCGCGGCGCCAACCACCGGGTCGGCGACGATTTCAGTGCCGGCGGAGTAAAGCTGGAAGTCCGCATCGGTAGCGGCCCGGCCACCCTCGTTGCTGACGTAGGCGGTCGTGCCGCTGCTGTTGATCAGGATACTGTGCGGCGCGTTGCCCACACGGATCTGGGGACCCTGCGTCGGCGGGTTCAGGTTGATCTGGGTAAGCGTATCGTTATTGTTCAGCAGGGCGTAAGCGGTCGTGTCATTCAAGATCGCGACGCCGCCAGGATAAGAAGTGTAGTCATCATCGTCTGCTATGGACCAGAACAATCCGCAGGGTATGAAATAAGAGCCCGGAGGGCTGTTCGGAAAGCAGGTGATGAAGGAATTGTTCGGCGGCACGTTCACCTTGGCGTCGTCGCTCAGCAAGCCTGTGGTGGTATTGACCGCGGCGATGGTCACGTAGCTACTGTCCTGGCTGAACACCAGGTATTTGCCGTCCGCCGAATAGGTGATGCCGCCATAGCTGCCGGTCGGATCCAGTCCGAACGGGATGTAGCTCTGCAGGACAACGCCGGTGGTGGTGTCAAACACCTCGACGGCTCCGTTGCCATCGGTAGTCGACGTGCCCATGGTGAGGACGGCGGCGGTGTGCGTGGCGGGATTGGGGTTCAGCGCGACGGCCTTCGCGCGGACCCGGATGCCGAGGTCGACTTGGGTGCCGGCTGGGGTGATGACCGCGCCATCGCTGACGACCCACGAGCCGTTCGGCTGTGGGCCGACGGTGTACTTCGGGTACAGCTGGGATGGCGTGGACGGGGTGGACGGCGCGGACTGAGCGGCGGCGAACGCTGCGAAGCTCAGCCCCATCGCCAGCAGCCCGGCGAGCTGCGGCAGGCGCTTGATCCGAGAACTGTCTCGGGACGTTTTTCGGGACATTACCGTTCTCCTCCTTATGTAGGTTTTTCGGTTAAAGTCGACAGAAAACCGTTAGTCGTACGCGGAAAGGCCCCAGAAAGAGAACTGCCACGCTGTTTCGGGCCACTGGGCTGCAACTCATCGCGGGGGCCAAATGTTGTCGGATTGTGTCTGTGTTGGGAGGCCCCGAGCGAAGCGATCTTGCTCGGGCCAAGTTGCCGGCGTATATCACTTGGATTCCCCTGTTGCATCCGGTATCCACCAGCCGGTTCCTCCGGAAAAGGGGCAGCTTGGATCGCTCCTCTTTTCGGATCGTTTTGATCCTACGCGTCGTTCGCTACGCGCGTATTACATGAAAATGAAATTTGGGTTGATTAAAAGTTAAGGCGACCTGTCGCATTTTCCCCTCCGATTACGCATCGGGATTTGGAGCCGGTCACCCGTTCCCACACCACCGCAGGTACAGCGCCGTATGCGGCGGTTTCAGCGGGGAAGCTAAACGCCGTCGCGGGTGGCGACGAGTTGTATGTCGCCGTCCGGTCGTTTCTCTTCCTGCAGGTGACGCCGCTGTTGAGATTGACCGAGGGATGATGCCAAGAAAGGCAGGAGGAGATTAAATGAAAGGCAGGCGTGGGTCCCGCAACGCCGTTGGTTGGAGTGATCCGTTAACTTGCGAATAAACTGCGCAGCACGAACAGCACGTTGGCGGGACGCTCCGCGAGCCGCCGCATGTACCACGGGAACCAGTAGCTGCCGTAGGCGATCAGCACGATGGACTTCCAGCCCTCGCGCGCCAGGCGGATCTGCTCCGGACGCTGGATCCCGTAGAGCATCTGAAACTCGAAGCTCGGCTTCCCGGCCCCCTGCGATTCCGCCCAATCGATGATGCGGCCGATCAGTTTCACGTCATGGGTGGCAAACGCCGCCCGCAGGCCCCGCGCGCGCGCCTCGCTGCCCGCGAGTTGCTGCGCGAGCGCAAAGAAGTTCTCATCCACGTCCGCCTTGCGCGGGAAGGCCAGCTCGGCCGGTTCGTTGTACGCTCCCTTGACCAGTCGAATGGCGCCGCCGAGCGGGATCAGGCTCTCCACGTCTTTCCGGGTACGATAGAGATAGGCCTGAACGCAGACTCCTACGTTGGGAAACTCGCCGAGCGCGCGCCGGTAAAGATCGAGCGTCGCGTCCACGTAGTTGCTGGCCTCCATGTCAATCCACACCACGCTTCCGGTGCCGGCGTGCTGGATGATGCGGCGCAGGTTCCGGTAGCACAGATCGGGGCCCAGATCGAGGCCGAGTTGGGTGGGTTTGACCGCGACTTCCGTGTTCAGACCGGTCGCGCGGATGCGGTCCAGGACCTCGAGGTAGTGCTCGGTCACATGCTCAGCTTCGACCGGGTCCTGAATGTTTTCGCCAAGGTGGGTGAAGACCGTGCCGAGGGAGGCCTTTTGCAACTCCTGCGCCGCACCCAGCGCCGCCTCCATGGTCTCGCCGGGCATGAACTTCGAGACCGCGCGACGAACAAAAGGATACCGGGTGGCGCGCTCCCGCATCCACGTGCTCTGGGAGCACGCCAGGAAAAAGCTGCGCATGAAGGCCATGAATCCTCGACGCCGATCGCAGCCAAGAAGCGGGAGCCGGCAAACTAGTGTGTCTGGCGGCCAGCTGCCGCCTTCGATTCCCCCGATTTGGCCTGAATCTCTTTGAGAACAGCCGCCAAGTTAGGCACCGTTGATCTGAGCAGCGTCAGTTGGCTCTTATGGTCTCCTGCGTATCGGATCGTGACCGACACCTCGTCCGCCGACTCAATCACTTCGTACACAGGCCTGGCACCGCCTTTAACGACGTGAATCTTCTCATTCACAGATTCCATCCTTCGCAGGGCAATGTCGTTCATGTTTTGGATTCCTCGTCACGTCTATGATACCAAGCCGGGCCTTTCGATGTCGCTCGGAATCTCCCGAAAAACAACGCTCGCCACGTTAAAACTGTGGAAAAGTTCCGGCTTCCAAGGCGCCGTTCGCTCCCGAAGGACGGCTCAAATTTGTCGCAGCCTATTCACACGCAACGACTTCGCCTGTCGGGATGCAAATACCGCCCCGACATTCCAAATCGGGGGCGCTTGTGGTGCGGGCATCCTGCCTGCCGCTCTCTTCGGTGATTCAGGCCGGCAGCCTGCACCACACACACTCGAAATCAGGAGGCTGCCCCGCGAGGGGCGTCTCTCGACATTAACCTTCGGCTCCAGTAGCATGTTAAGCCGTACATTCCTCGAATGTTGTTTCTGGAGGGGCCATGCTAAAGTTCGCCCGCAGGGCCGCGCTCGCTGTGACGATCCTCGGGCTTGCCGCCATGTCGCTTGGAGCCGAGGGCTCGTTCACGCTGGAGCAGGTGATGAGTTCACCTTTTCCCGGCGAATTGGTGGCAGCGCCGGCCGGCGGCCGCGTAGCCTGGGTATTTGACGCCGCCGGCGCGCGTAACATCTGGATCGCCGAGCCTGGCGGTGGGGGCCGCTACCGATCGCGCCGGCTTACGAATTACGCCGGCGACGACGGCCTGGAGGTCGCGGAGCTGGCCTGGACCCCGGACGGGCGCGCCCTGGTGTACGCGCGCGGCGGCGACTTCGAAAACGGCGGAACGAATCCGAACCCGGCGAGCATCCCCGAAGGGATTGAGCAAGACCTTTGGATCGTCACCCTCGACGGCGGCGCGCCGCGAAAGCTCGCCGAGGGCCGTTCCCCGGCCGTTTCGCCGCGTGGCGACGGCGTAGCCTACATCGACAAGGACCAAATCTGGTGGATCAAGCTCGAGGCCGGCGCCAAGCCGGAGCAACTGATCCACAGCAAGGGTGAAAGCGGGCAACTGCGCTGGTCGCCGGACGGCTCGCTCCTGGCATTCGTCAGCAGCCGCGAGGATCACGGCTTTGTGGGGGTCTACGATGTGGCCGGGAAGCGCGTGACCTACCTCGACCCGAGCACGGACCGCGACCTCTTTCCCGCCTGGTCCCCGGACGGCCATAGCATCGCCTTCGTGCGCATCCCCTGGTCGCACGATCAGCTTGTCTTTCAGCCCCGCCGCGACGGTCTACCCTGGTCGATTCGCGTGGCGGACGTTTCCACCGGTAAGGGCCGCGAAGTGTGGCATGCCGAAACCGGACCGGGCAGCGTGTTTCACGACATCGTCGCCGAACAACAGGTCTTCTGGGCTGCGGGCGACGCGATTGTGTTCCCATGGGAGCACACCGGCTGGACGCGTCTGTACGCCGTTCCGGCGGCGGGCGGCGCCGCCCGGCTGCTCACGCCCGGCGATGACTTCGAAGTCGAGGACGTCGCGCTCAGTCCCGACAAGCGGGAGGTCGTGTTCAACTCGAACCAGGGCGATATCGACCGGCGTCATCTCTGGAAGGAAGCTGTGGGCGCCGATCACCCCACGGAGCTGACTTCGGGCGAGGGAATTGAGTGGGCGCCCGTGGTCGCGAGCGACGGCGCCGCCGTGGTGATGCTTCATTCGGATGCGCGGAATCCCGCGCGCCCCGCCGTGCTGGCCGGATCAGCCGCGATCGCCGACCTCGCCCCCGAAACGCTGCCCGCGGACTTTCCCGCCACTCAACTCGTGACGCCGCAGCAGGTGATCCTCTCCGCCGCCGACGGCCTGCGCATTCACGGCCAACTTTTTCTGCCCAGGGACGGTGCCCCGGGCCAGCGGCATCCCGCCGTGGTCTTTTTTCACGGCGGCTCGCGGCGCCAGATGCTGCTCGGCTGGCACTACATGGGCTACTACCACAACGCCTACGCCCTCAATCAATACCTGGCCAGCCGCGGCTACGTGGTGCTCTCGGTAAACTACCGCAGCGGCATAGGCTACGGCCTCGACTTCCGCGAGGCGCTCAACTACGGCGCCGCGGGCGCGAGCGAGTTCAATGACGTGCAGGGCGCGGGCGTCTATCTGCGCAACCGCCCGGACGTGGACCCGGCCCGCATCGGCCTGTGGGGCGGGTCTTATGGAGGCTACCTCACAGCTCTCGGCTTGGCGCGCGCGTCGGACCTGTTCGCCGCCGGCGTGGACTTCCACGGCGTGCACGACTGGAACCTGGAGATCCGGAACTTCCAGCCGTCTTATGATCCCGAGTCGCGGCCCGACGCCGCCCGTCTCGCCTGGGAATCGTCGCCGCTCGCTTCCATCAAGACCTGGCGCTCGCCCGTACTGCTCATTCAGGGCGACGACGATCGCAACGTTCCCTTCACTGAAATGATCCACATGGTGGAAGCGCTGCGCAAGCAGGGCGTGGACTTCCAACAACTCGTCTTTCCCGACGAGATTCACGATTTCCTGATGCACCGCACCTGGCTCGCCGGCTATCACGCGGCCTCCGACTTTCTCGATCAGCACCTGAAGAAGTGACCGCTCTTGACTACCTCTCCTGACCCCGGCCGGCAAAGTCCCGTTGCCGCCGTTCGCCCGCAGGCGCCCGCGTTGTTGCGCCGCCTCGGACTGTTTGACGCCACGATGCTCGTGATGGGCGGGATCGTGGGCTCCGGCATCTTTATCAATCCCTACGTTGTGGCCCGGCAGGTCCACACGCCGTTCCTGATCCTGGGCGCGTGGGCGACGGGTGGAGTCATTGCGCTCGGCGGCGCCTTCGTCTACGCGGAACTGGCCGCGTTGCGTCCCGAGGTCGGAGGACAATACGCATATCTACGCGAGGCATACCATCCCGGCGTCGCCTTCGTTTACGGCTGGGCTCTGCTGCTCGTGACGCAGACGGGGGGCATGGCGGCGGTGGCCGTCACCTTCGCGCGCTACTTTGTGGAATTGACGCGCGTGCCGCTCTCCGACGGCCTGGTGGCCACGCTGGCCATGGCCGCGCTTACCGCCATCAATTGCCTGGGAGTGAAGGCGGGCGCGCGCGTGCAGAGCGTCCTGATGATCCTGAAGATCGTCACGATTACGGCGCTCGTGCTCTGCGGCTGGCTGTTGTTTCGGGGCCCGCAGATCCATCTGCATCCCGCGCTCGACCGGCCCGTCTCATTGGACCTGGTCACCGCCATGGGCGCGGCTCTCACGCCGGTTCTTTTCGCCTACGGCGGCTGGCAGACCTCGTGTTTCGTCGCGGGCGAGATGATCAACCCGGCGCGCAACCTTCCGCGAGCGCTGGTGGCCGGGGTGATCGGGGTGATCGCGCTCTACCTCGCGGTCAATTGGATTTGCGTACGCGACCTCGGTCCGGCCGGGCTCGCCGCCACCACCACTCCGGCTTCGGCCGTGATGCGTCTGGCGCTCGGCGAGCGCGGAGCGGCGCTGATCGCTCTCGGCATTACTATATCGACGCTCGGATTCCTGAGCCAATCGATCCTGACCGCGCCCCGCGTTTACTTCGCCATGGCCAGGGACGGCGTGTTTTTCCGGGACGTTGCCTGGCTTCATCCCCGCACCCACGTTCCGGTCGTAGCCATCGCGCTGCAGGGCGTCTGGACCATGGTGATCGCTCTCTCCGGCCGGTACGACCAGATCCTGAACTACGTGGTTTCGACCGATTTCATCTTTTTCGGACTCTCGGCGACATGCCTCTTCGTGTTTCGCCGCCGCGAGCGGCGCGAAATCGAAGGGCTCGGTGCGCCGGCCGCTTCGGCCGCGGCGCCGCAGCGCGGCGCGCGCGTGCCCGGGCATCCGGTCACCACGGCCATGTTTGTGGCAGCATGCTGGCTGGTGGTGATCGCCACGGTTTACAAGTACCCCGCGAACAGCGCGGTGGGATTGGCGATTGTGCTCGCGGGCATTCCGGTTTATTTTCTTTGGGGACGCCGCGCATCACACACATCGTGAGGGCGCCCTGTAAAGCGTGTGTGAAACCCGTGGCTTGCGCGGCAGCGGCTCTGCCGCCCTGCTGTGCGGAGAGGCTTTGCCTTGCGGCAGGCCGTCAAAGCCGTTTCTCAGTTTTCACACACACTCTGTAGAGCTGCCTGATAGTGCATCGGGCAGGCGCAGGGGGCCCGCTTCTATAAAGGGCAAAGGAGGGTGTTCCGGTGACAACAGACGAAGGGGTTCAGGCCGGCCGCAGCCGGGCGAGATCGCCTTACATGGAATGGGCCAAGGGGCATCCGCACGTAGCCTACAACCTGTCGGCGAGCGGGATGCCTTCCTACACCCTGGCCGATTTTGTGGGCGCCGGATGGGTGAAGCTCGCAGACCTGGAACTGACCGGCCCGTCCGGTTACGGCTACCCTCCTCTGCAGCAGGCCATCGCTGACAAGGCGGGCGTGGCGCCGGAATGCGTGGTGGCGGCGGCGGGCTGCTCCATGGCGAATCAACTGGCGATGGCCGGGGCCTTCGAACCCGGCGACGAGGTGCTGATCGAGCAGCCTACCTACGAACTGCTGGTCAGCACCGCCCGATACCTTGGCGCCAGGGTCCGGCGATTCACCCGGCGATTCGAGGAGGGCTTTCGCCTGGACCCGCACGAAGTGGCGCAGGCGCTTACCCCCGAGACGCGCCTCGTGGTGATCACCAACCTGCACAATCCGAGCGGATCCCTGGCCGATGAGGCTACTCTGGGTGCCGTGGGCGAACTCGCCCGCAGCGTCGGCGCCAGGGTGCTGGTCGACGAAGTCTATCTCGAAGCGCAATACACCGCGCCCTGGCGTTCATCCTTCCACCTGGGAAATCACTTCATCGTCACGAGCAGCCTGACCAAAGCGTACGGGCTGAGCGGACTGCGCTGCGGCTGGGTGCTGGCGGAGCCTGAGCTGGCGCGCGCTTTGTGGCACATCAACGACCTGCACGGCGTTAACGCCGCGCATCCCGCCGAGATTCTCAGCACGATTGCGATGCGCCACCTGGCCGAAATCGGCGCGCCCTACCAGAAGCGGCTCGACGCCAACCGGCAGATCGCATATCAATGGCTCGACGAGCGGTCCGAGTTGCGCGTGGCACGCCAGCGGCTCGGTACCACCTTGTTCCCCAAGCTCTGGGCGGACAGCAGCGAGAGCTTCTGCCGCCTGCTGCGCGAACAATATGACGTGGGTGTCGTGCCGGGCCACTTCTTCGAAGCCCCGGCGCATTTCCGGATGTTCCTCGGCGCCGAGACCGGCGCCTTCACCGAAGCGCTCCAGCGAATCGGGGACGCGCTCGATCATGGGGCGCGAGCGGCCTGACGAAGCGGACGGCGTTAGCGATCCCTCGGTGCCTCAGCGCCGTTGTTGACCGGCCAATCTGGCATGCGCAGCGCCTTCGCGGCCCATTGCACCGCGACTCGCGGAGGTGTATGGTACGACTCAGCCGGGAGATGGTCCGGCGTCGGTGATTGCGCGGATTCGCGCCGACTGAAGGGCTGCGGCTGAACTGCAATCTCAGCGCCGCAGGCTCTTCAATGCGCACTGGGAGGGCATCTATGGCAAATCCGGCGAAAGAACGCCTCACGACTCCGCTTGTGCGTGAAAACGGCGAACTGCGCACCGCTACTTGGGAGGAGGCCTTGGACCGCGCTGCCCGAGGGTTTCGCGCGGTCACGGAGAAGCACGGTCCCCAGTCGTTCGGCTTGTTCAGTTGCTCGAAGGCCACGAACGAGATGAACTACCTGGCCCAGAAATTCGCGCGCTCCGTCATCGGCAGCAACAACATCGACAGTTGCAACCGCACTTGACACGCGCCCAGCGTCGCCGGTCTGGCGGCGGTCTTTGGGGCGGGAGGCGGCACCAGCTCTTATCGCGAGATTGAGGAGACCGACCTCATTATCCTGTGGGGCTCGAACGCCCGCGAGACTCACCCCATCTACTTTCACCATCTGCTGAAGGGGGTGCGCCGCGGCGCCAGGCTCTACGTGGTCGATCCCCGGCGCACAAGCTCGGCGCGCTGGGCAGACGTGTGGCTGGGCCTCGACGTAGGGTCCGACATTGCGCTGGCGAATGCCATGGCGCGAGAGATCATCGCCGCCGGCCTCGAGAACCGGCGCTTCATCGAGAACGCCACCTCGGCCTTTGAGGGCTACCGGGAGTCGGTTGAGTCCTATACCCTGGCGCGCGGGGAGAAGATCACCGGCGTGCCGGCCGAGGTGATCAGGGAATTTGCGCACGCTTATGCGCGGGCCGATCGCGCCCAGCTCTGCTGGACCCTGGGGATTACCGAACACCACAACGCGGTGGACAACGTGCTGGCGCTGATCAACCTCGCGCTGCTTACGGGCCACGTGGGCCGTTACGGCTCCGGGGTGAATCCGCTGCGCGGGCAGAACAACGTCCAGGGCGGCGGCGACATGGGCGCGTTGCCCGATCGCCTGCCGGGCTTTCAGCATGTGGAGAACGACGAGTTGCGCGCGAAATTCGAGCGTGCCTGGGGCGCGAAGATTCCGCCGAAGCGCGGCTGGCATCTGAGCGGCATGTTCCATGCCATGGAAGAAGGGGATCTGCAGGCGCTCTACGTGATCGGCGAAAATCCGCTGCATTCGGAGGCTGACCAGAACCGCGCGGAGCGTCTGTTGAAAGGCCTCGAATGCCTCGTGGTGCAGGACGTCTTGCTCACGCCCACAGCCGAGATGGCGGACGTGGTGTTGCCCGCCGCGGCCGGATGGTGCGAAACAGACGGCACGGTGACCAGCAGCGAGCGCCGCGTGCAACGAGTGCGCAAGGCGATGGACCCTCCGGCCGGGGCGCGTAACGACATGGCGATTCTCTCCGACCTGGCGCAGCGCCTGGGACACGGTTGGGGCCAGCCCAGCGCGGAAGAGGTCTGGAATGAAGTGAGGCTATTGAGCCCCATGCACGGCGGGATGAGCTACGCCCGCCTGGAGGCTTTGGGCGGCATCCAGTGGCCTTGCTATGACGAATCGCATCCCGGCGAGCTCTTTCTTCACGGCCGCCTATGGCAGGAACCCGTCGTGGGACCGCGGGCGCAATTCAGCGTGGTGGAGTTCGATCCGCCCGTCGATGCGCTGGACGAAGACTTCCCTTTGCGCCTGACCACCGGGCGCCATCTGGAGTCGTTCAATACCGGAGTTCAGACTGCGCGCTACAGCTCGCCGCTGCGTGCGCCGGAAATGCTCGCCCTTTCGCCCGAGGACGGCGCACGGTACGGCGTGAGTGATGGAGAGCGCGTCCGAGTCAGCTCACGCCGCGGGTCGGCGGAGGCGCCGGTCCGCCTGGATGACTCGCTGCGGCCTGGCCTGGCGTTCTTGAGCATGCATTTTCCGGACCAGGTGGCCACGAACCTGCTCACCATCGACGCCACGGATCCGAAGTCCGGCACGGCGGAATTCAAAGCCACCGCAATCCGCGTCGAGAAACTGCGTGCTCCCGATGCGATGGCAAGCCGGGTGTAGGAAGCGCAATGGCGCCGCGTCTCGCGATGGCAGCGTTCCCGGGCGGTGAACTGGACGAGGGACTTGGTGGATATTCACTTCAACCATGGCGATGTGACTCCCGAGGAACGCCAGGCGGTTGACTGCATCCTCGGCGAGCCTGAATCCGGCTGGAGAGGCGGGCCGCGGAATGCGGACCGCGACGGCCATGCTGCGCTCGGCGAAGGCGGCGCAGGCGCGCGGCGCCATCTGCTTCTGCCCGTGCTGCACGCCGTCCAGGCGCGCATGGGGTGGATTACACCGAGCGCGCTCAACTACGCTTGCCAGCGGCTCGGCCTTCCGCCCGCCGAGGCCTACGGAGTTGCGAGCTTCTACGGTTTGTTTTCGGTGTCGCCTCGCCCTCTTCGAGTGCTGCACATCTGCGACGACATCGCGTGTCTCACGCAGGGAGCGGAGGAACTCTGCGCCCGCGTGGAACAAGCGCTGGGCCCGCCCGGGTCTGCCACCGTCGACGGTCAGGCGACCTGGTACAGGAGCGCGTGCCTCGGAATGTGCGAGCGCGCGCCCGCTGCGCTTCTCTCGGTCTCGGGCGAACGGCCGTATGAAAAGGTATTGGCGCCGGCGAGCGCGGCGATGGTCTCGAAGGCTCTCGCCGCGGACGCGATCGACGCAGCGGGAGAGCCGCCGGATCACTTTGACGCTGCGGTTTCCGTCCCTCAAACAAGCCTGCCCGCAGCGTCCAACCTGATGTTGTTGCGCCGCATGGGCTCGGCGGATGCGGAGAGCATCGACGACTATCGGGCGCAGGGGGGCTACGAAGCGCTGCGCCGCGCTCTGCTATTGGGCCGGGGCTGGGTGACCCAGGAAGTGGCGGCGGCGCGGCTGGTAGGGCGCGGCGGGGCCGCCTTTCCGAGCGCCAAGAAGTGGGATCCTGCCAACCAGCCGCACTACCTGGTGTGCAACGCCGACGAATCGGAGCCGGGGACGTTCAAGGACCGCGTGGTGATGGAAGGCGACCCGTTCTCGGTGGTCGAGGCCATGACCATCGCGGGATACACAACCGGCTGCGAGAAGGGCTACCTCTATCTGCGCGGCGAGTACCCGCTGGCCGGCGAGAGACTCGCGCACGCGATATCGGCCGCGCGGGCACGGGGCTTCCTCGGCGACAATGTTATGGGGCGCGGCGCGCGCTTCGACATCGAGATTCGCCGCGGCGCCGGCGCCTATATCTGCGGCGAGGAGACAGCGCTGTTCAACTCCATCGAGGGATTCCGGGGCGAGCCGCGCAACAAGCCGCCATTTCCGACCCAAGTGGGCTTATTCGGCAAGCCGACTGTCGTCAACAACATTGAGACGCTGATCAACGTGCTTCTGATTGTGCGTGAAGGCGGGGAACGCTACGCGTCGATCGGTACCCACGGTTCCGCCGGACCCAAGCTCTTTTGCCTCTCCGGCCATGTCGCGCGGCCGGGCGTTTATGAAGTGCCCTTCGGCGCCACCGTGCGAGACCTTATTGAGCTTGCGGGAGGCGTTGCCGGCACCGGACGCCTGCAGGCCGTGCTGCTGGGAGGCGCCGCCGGAGCCTTCGTTTCGCCCGCGCAACTGGATACGCCTGTGACCTTCGAGGGCACACGCTCCATCGGCGCCTCCGTGGGATCGGCCGTGGTCATGCTTTTCGACGATTCCGTCGACCTCCGCAAGATCATCCTGCGCATCGCCGCCTTCTTCCGCGACGAGTCCTGCGGGCAGTGCGTGCCGTGCCGCGTGGGAACCGTCCGCCAGGAAGAGTTGCTGCAACGTCTCGCTCGCGGGCGGCCGCTCGGCTCCGTGGAGACTGAACTCGGCATGCTCAAAGAAATCGGGCAGGCGATGCGCGATGCCTCGATCTGCGGCCTGGGGCAGACCGCTTCAAGCGCCGTCGAATCGGCCTTACGCCGATGGCCGCTGTTCGAGAGCCCGGCATCCGGGGATCAAAAAGGAGCGCGAGATGAATGAGCGCGCAGCAGGAATTGCACCGCCGCTTCCGCTTCAACCGTCCCAGCCCATGGTTCCGTTCCCGAGCGGCCCCGTCCCGGCGCCTCCCGCGCCATCACCGCGCCGCCGGATACGCCTGACCGTCAATGGCCACGAGGTCGCGGTGCCTGAAGGCGCCACGCTGCTGCAGGCAGCCTTGGAGGCCGGCTCCAAGATCCCCACCCTGTGCTTTTTGGAAACGCTCACCCCGGTGAACGTCTGCCGCATTTGCGTTGTGGAGCTCGAAGGCTCGCGTTCGCTCGTCCCCGCCTGCTCGCGCAAAGCGGAGGAAAGCATGGTGGTGGAAACCGATTCGGAACGCGTCCGGCTCAGCCGCCGGCTCGTGCTCGAGTTCCTGGCCTCCTCAGTGGACGTCTCGACCTCGCCCCAGATTCAGGCGTACCTGGAGCAGTACGGCGCCCATCCGGACCGCTTTGGGCCGCAGCAGGCACCCTCCGCGGTGCGGGATCGGGCGCGCGCGGGCTTCCATGCTCCAGGTAACGGCTTAAGCGCAGCAGCGGTCTCACAGCCGGTGAAGACGGACAACGAGCTCTACGTGCGCGACTACAGCAAATGCATTTTGTGTTACAAGTGCGTGGAAGCCTGCGGGGTCGACGCCCAGAACACCTTTGCGATCGCGGTGGCGGGCCGCGGTTTTGACGCGCGCATTTCCACCGAGTACGCCGTCTCCCTTCCGGAATCGGCCTGCGTTTACTGCGGAAACTGCATCGGCGTTTGCCCGACAGGGGCCTTGATGTTCGTGAGTGAACACCAGATGCGCCAGGCAGGAACGTGGGACGAGGAGCGCCAGACTGCGACCGACACCATCTGCCCCTACTGTGGCGTGGGATGCACCATAACCATTCACTCGCAGGACCAGAGGATCGTCAAGGTCAGTTCCCCCGCCGAAAATAACGTGACGCGTGGGCATCTCTGCATCAAGGGGCGATTTGGCTGGCAGTTTGTGCAGATCCGTGAAAAAGAGACGCCAGCCCCCTGACACGGCCATCGGTTCGCATGTAGGGGTACGGCTTGCCGTACCCTCTGTGTTCGGCAGTGGCCCATGCGAGAAGGGCACGGCAAGCCGTACCCCTACATGCGAAGACTCAATCTACTTGGGCGCCGCCTCGATTGGCAGCCCGAACACAGCCAACTGGTCGCGAACTCCCTGCTCCTCGCCGACGGCCACTACCGTCTGGCGCGCCGCCGGAAAATATTTGCGACCCGCAGCCGTCACGTCCGCCACCGTCACCTTCTGAATGTCGGCGCTCTCCTGGCCCAGGGCCTCGGGTGGCAGGCCGTAGACCCATAACCATCCGAGTTGCGAGGCCACGGCGGACTGAATCTGGAGAAAGATGGCGTTCGTGCCCACCAGATACCGCTGCGCGTTTGTGATCTCGTCCGCCGCAGGTTCCGTCGTCGCCATGCGATTCAACTCGTAAAAGATCTCATTCAGGCTAGGACCGGTCACGGCGTTGCGCACATCGGCGCGCGTCTGGACCGTCGCGGCCTCAGCCCGCAACTGGATCGAGCCGCCAGGCGAATACGTGTAGCCCTTGTCTTCGCGGATGTTCCGGATCAAGCGGGAGCCGAACATGCCCGCGTAGATGGCGTTGGCCACCTCGGCGGCGGCGTAGTCGGGATCGCTGCGCCGCGGTCCGAACGAGGCCATCGTGAGCGTGGTCTGCACGGAGCCGGGGCGCGGTACCAGGAAGATCGCGTGCGGATTGTCTCCGGGCGGCTTCGGCGGTGCCGATGGCGGTGGCTCGGACGGCGCGGTCCAGCCGCCAAAATACTTCTCGATGGAGGCCTCGAGCGCGCCCGAATCAAAGTCTCCCACTGCCACCAGGAGCGACTGGTCAGGCCGGAAACGTTGATGATAAGCCGCGCGTATTTGCCCGGCGGTGGTTTGGTTGATGGAATCCGCGGTGGCCGAAATGACCGAATAAGGATGAGCGCCGTAGAGCGCTTTGGCGAGAGCGCGCTGCGCCAGGAACGACGGCTCCGCTTCCTGTGCCTGAAGATTTTGCAGCGCGTTCGTCTTGGCCAGGGCGACTTCGTCGTCGGGGAAGGTGGCGCTCTCGGCCATGTCCGCCAGCACGGCCAGGGTAGCGTCTGCCTTGTCGCTCATCACCTGAACCGAGGTAAGCAACGCGTCCGGCCGCAGATCGCCACTCAGGTCGCCGCCGGCGCCTTGAAAAGCCTCGGCAATCTGTTTGGCCGATCGCGTTTTGGTCCCCTCGTCCATCGTCGCCATCAGCAGATCGGACAGGCCTGGGCGATCCTTGGAATCGTAAGCGCGGCCTCCGCGCACGGCGAGCGTGAGCGCGACTTTGGGAAACCCAGGGCGCGCCACTCGCCACACCGTGAGGCCATTCGATAGCTTATTGACCTGTACGTTCGGCGTCTGGAAGGGAATGAGCGGCCCGTAAGGCGGCAAATCCTTGGGCAGCGGCGGCAATTTCTCCTGCGCCGCCACGCTCTTTGAAAGCGCCAGTGAAGCCAGCATCACGATGATCAACACGAACCGGCGCAGAACCCTCATTGGCGCCCTCCCTTTTCCACGTTCGCCTGCGGCACGCGATCGATGATGGTGCGATTTGCGTTGACGAGATACTTGGCGGCGAAATCCTTCACCTCCGCCGGGGTCACGGCGTCGATCTCCGCCGGAGTCTGGTTTACGCTGTCGGCGGTGCCGTCAAAAAGGGCGGCGTGGGAAAGGGCCGAGGCGCGGCTGATGGGAATTTCAAGCTCGGCATACCAGTCCGATTTCATCTTGGTCTTGATGCGCTCCATCTCGGCGACCGTCGGCCCCGCAGCCTTCAATCGCGCGATTACACCGTCATAGGCATCGAGCAACTGGCTCTCCGTGACGCTCGGCGGGTAGACCACAAAGGAGGTCATCAAGGTGGGCCCGTTGTACTCGAACGGGTTGCCGAGCGGCCAGTTGGCGCCGCCATCCACGCTCAGCGCGACCTTTTTGTCCTTCACCAGCGCCTGATAAAGGATCGAAGCCTCGCCGTTGTGGAGCAGCCCCCCTACCACGGCGCCCACTACCGCGTCATGCGACGTCCGCGACGGCATGCGATAACCGACGGCCAGGGCCGGCACGTGCGCCAGCGAATCCGGTTCCGTAAACCGGCGTTCAGCCGTCTGTGGCGGCTCGGAGACGTCAGGACGGGGCGGAACATCGCGCTGAGGCAGGGCGCCGAAGTACTTCTCCACGGCTGCAAAGACTTCGTCCGGCTTCACGTCGCCCGCGATCGCCAGCACGGCGTTGTTGGGCGCGTAGTAGTGCTCGTAGAAGCTCTGAACGTCCTGAATGGTGGCGGCGTCAAGGTCTTTAAAGTCGCCGTAGAAATTGTGCGCGTTGGGGTAACGGTTAAAGGCCTTCTGGGGCAGATCGAGCCAGTAGAAACTGCCGTAAGGCTGATTGAGGACGTTAACCCTCACCTCTTCCTCCACCACTTTGCGCTGATTGTCGAGATTGGCCAGGGAGAAGTCGAGGGTCTTCAGGCGGTCGGCTTCCAGCCACAACACCGGTTCGAGCGCCGAAATGGGCGCGGACTCGATGTACTCGGTGAAGTCATAGCGTGTGTCGCCGTTGTTGAACCCGCCGCCACCCTCAATCACCTGGTCGAAGATGCCCTTGGGCGCGTCCGGCGTGCCTTCGAACATCATGTGCTCGAAGAGATGCGCGAAACCAGTGTGGCCCTCGGGCTCCAGACGGAAGCCGATCCTGTAGCTGATGCAGAGACCGAAGGTGGGCGCGGAATGATCCTCGGAAACCACCACCAGCAGGCCGTTCGAGAGCTTGCGGGAGGCAATTGGAACTTTCCAATCGGCGCGCAAGGGCGGGGCGCCGAGAGCCGTTCCTAAGAGCAACGTAATTAAGAATCGACGCAACAAGGGGTTTGGGTCCTTTCCGCCCAATTGGATTACAGCCATTCACATTCAGCCCTGTCGGCAGGTCTTGTCAATAGGCAGCTATAGGCGGGCGGGGAGTTTCGGATTTCAGTGATCATCCGGAAAGCGCCCTGCGCCACGGCCCGGATTCGCAGAGTGGGGCGGAGCACGGAAGCGGGTCCGCGCCCCGTCCGGATGCCGCTGACGATCGACGCCATCGGACCCGAATTCGCGGCAATTAGCCCTTGAATTGGCGGGCCGCATCGCTCATCATGCAGTGCCGGGAGCGTGACGCTCCGCGCACGCCGCGCGAACCGCACTAAGGAGGCTTTGGTGGACTTCCGTCGCATGCTGCGTTTGACGCCGGTGGTCTGCGCCTGCCTGCTGGCCGCCTCCCCGCTCCAGGCCCACCACAAGAACAGATTTCTGCGGTTCGTTTGCCCGTCGCCCATCATCATCAGCGGAGCGTCTGACAGCGGCAGCGCGCTCGTCCAACTGACCAACGACGGCATCGAGCCCGTGGACCTGGCCCTTACCTCGGAGGACTTCAAGAGCGCGATCACCGGGCAATACGTAGGAGCCAGAATCAAGCTGACGGATGAGGACGGCAAGAAGCTGCCCGAGCACAAGGCGCTCCGGCACGGAGAATTCCAGCTCGTGAAAGTGTCGGTTGAGAATGTGTGGCAGGCGGGAGAGTCAGTGGCGAAGTTCTGCAACGATGGCAACCCCATCGGATCCCTGAGCGCCATCAAATACCACTTTCCGTTCGCCGTCAGCCTGGACCAGCCGCGGTCCGGCACGCCTGAGATCGTGGCTGTACAGAACCAGACGCTGTTTCTGGCTTTCAAGAACGCCGACGCCCTTACCTACCCCATCGGATGGCGGCTGATTGTGGGCGGGGAAAGGGTGGGCGGAGGCAGGCTGACGCTCGCGCCCAACGCGACTCTCTCGGCGCCTGTCTCTCCCCGCGACGCCTGGTACCCGAACGACTGGGTAACGCGCCCCTTGAGCGCTCTCAAGCCGCGCGAGACCGACGGACGAATCGAGCTGTGTTTCCGTCCCGACCCGGGTCACGAAAAGGAGTCACAAGCCGGCGATGACGACGATTGTGACCGGGCGCTCGCCGCCGGCGGGGGCCTTTATCCCACCGACAGCATCCCGGTCAAGGTCAGGCTCCAATATTGGCCCGACAAATTACAGTCCTTCTGGGGATACTGCTTCATCGTCCTGGTGGTTCTCGTCGGCAGCTTGACCTCGGTGCTTTCGAGCTACGGCATACCGAACGTCCTCAGCCGGCTCGACCTCAAGGAAAAGCTGGCCCTGCTCGGACGGCACGTGTCCGCCATCAGCAGCGCCGTGGACTCGCGGCTCAGGGTGCAACTGGGCACCCAACGGCAGCAGATCAATGACGCCGTGCGCTCCCATTACTGGTTCAGCCCCGACCAACCCGAAACCCTCAAGTTGAGCGGTGCCGAACTCGACGCCCTGGGGCGCCGGGTGACCCTGACCGAGGAGCTGGATTCGATACGGCAGCGCTATGACGCTCTCGTCGCGCGCAACATGCCGCCGTCACTGCGCAGCCGCGCGGATACCCTGTTGCAGATCGCGGCAGAGCTGCTCACCAACCCGCGCTCGAGCGACGAGGACCTGGCGAAAGCGGGCGGACTCGTGGACGAGGCTGCGCAGACTCTCTACAAGGTCAGGCTCGCGGTGGTCGAAGGCGAAGGCATTGCCGACCTGTTGAAAGACATGAACCTCGCCGCCCGCTTGAACGAGGTGAAAGACGACTTCAGCAAGCTTGGCCTGCCTGAACCGCGCGGAGTGGCATCCGTTCTCTCGGCTGCGGTCAAGGAGGTCTTCGCCGGGCTGATCGCCGGCGTGGACGATCCCGAGGACGACCCCGACGACCAACCCCCGCCCAAGCTGAAGCTGATCCTGCACTACGTGCATCAGGATTTCCATATCCTGAAGCTTGAACTCCTGCGCGATTATATCAGGCTCCGCCTCGTGTCGCGCGGTTCAAATCTCGATAACCTCCTGAACAGCGAAGATCGCCTGCTCCAACTGCTGGACGGCGACTGTTGGGGTGATCTTCAGTCAGCGCGCCTGTTGCTGTCGGGCATGCAGTGCAACGTGTACCCCGCAAACCTCGAGAAGGCCGTGAGAGACGGCAAATTCGCCATCGTTCCCGACCGGCCGGTGCTCGAGAGCAACCAGGCCGTCCGATTCGCGGTGCGGTTTGACAAGACCGAACTAAATGGGCCAGCGGCGCTCGAGCAGTTGGACTACGCGTGGGAGTTCATTCATCCCTCATGGGATCGCCGCTGGGGACGAAGGATTCGAAGCTGGTGGGAGAGGCGGCGGCTCCTGCGTCGAAAGGGCAAGCAGGGCGGGGACGTCGAACCGAGGAAGCTGTGGCGTTCCGCGTCGCCCACCGACGAGGTCATCCAGGAAGGCGGCAAATCCGTCTGGTTCGCGTGGCACTACTTCCCCAACGCCTGCACTTACTCGGTACGCATCTCGATCAGCGGACCCAGGGCCGGAACGGCAGATCCCACAAAGAGCGCGGGCACTGATCCCGGGGAAGTTTGGACATTTGGTCCCAGGAACGGCAAGAAGGAATGGCCCTTCATACGGGATGTCGAGGTTTCGCCGCCGGAGAGCAAGTCCATGCAGCGGGCCGGCGCCGAGCTACTGCGCTTCGTGTTGGCCTTCGGAGCGGCCCTGATTACGCTGATCAGCGGCGCCCGCACCCAGATCGTCAAGCTCGACATGGCCGCGGCCATCGTGGCGCTCTGGGGCCTTGGCTTCACCTCCGACGCCATGAAGAACTTGATCAGCCAGGGACCTGCAGCGAGCGTCGCCTCCGCCAGGCGCGCAGAGACGCCGCCAGCCAAACCGCCCGACGCTCCGTCCGCAGGTCCAAGTAAGGCGCCGTCGCCGTCGAACGGTCCCGTTGCTCCCGACTCCAAGGACAACGGCCCCAACGCGACAGCCCGCGGCGGTCACGATTTGGGCAAAGCCGCGGACGCCCACGCTGCCGCTACGGATCCGACGACCACCGGACCGGCCACTCCGGTCGCGAAGGACAAAGGCCCCGAGGCGGCACCGGGCGCCGTCGAGGAGGCTCCGAAGCCGTTCAAGTTCGACCCGTTGTCGGCGCCGCATATCGACTTCGAAGAGATGAAGTGACCGCGGGCTTGTGCTGCCGCGTCAGGACCCCCGTTCACAGATAGAGGAACTGCGAGCCGGCCTGTTGCGTTTGTTATCCGCAGGGGCTCGCGGGACTCCGCAATGGACGGGAGGGCGCACTCGATGCAGACACTGCTTCAGGACCTTCGCTATGGCATCCGCATGCTGGCAATTTAGGCTTCACGATTGTAGCCGGCTCACCTTGACCCTCGGAATCGCATCGTCGCAGGCGCCATGAACAATGACAGTCCGGACCACCGTTGACCCGCTGAGCGTGATGAGTGCCGTACGCCGCCAGGTCTCGAAGGGGGCGATCAGCCGGTCTTCGGCGTCCAAACGATGCAGCGGGTTGTCTCAGATTCAATCGCAGGCCGGCGCTTCTCCATGCTGCTGCTCGGGGTTTTCGCCGGCCTCGCGCTGCTCCTCGCCACGGTCGGGATCTACGGTGTGATTTCGTATACGGCCGGCCAGCGCAGGCACGAAATCGGGATCCGCATGGCGCTCGGCGCCGAGCGTACCGACGTGCTGCGACTGGTGGTGGCGCACGGCCTGCGGCCGTCGCTGATGGGGGTGGGCGCCGGCCTGGTGGCCGCCCTGGCTCTGACCCGCCTGATGTCGAGCATGCTAGACGGGGTCCGTCCCACGGACGCGATGACCTTCGCCGCCGTCTCGCTTGTGCTGGCCAGTGTGGCCATCCTGGCGAGCTACGTCCCGGCAAGGCGCGCCACCAGGGTGGATCCGATGGTGGCGCTGCGATATAGGGCGTGGCGCGTCCGCATCACGGACCAAGAGAGGAACGGGAATCGGGATTTGACGTTGCAGCCAAAACCTCGCTGACTGTTGACTTCGGGCCCCCGGGGCCGGGATAATCTCAGCCACTATGCTTACTGAAAAGCTCGTCATCACGTCCGAGCTCGTCGGCGATCACGCAGTCCGGGTGCTGAAGCTCTCCGGGCCAATCCTGCTTTCGAACCTCTTCGACTTTCAAGCGCTCGTGAGATCCGACGACTCTGCCATCCTGGTTCTCGATTTGAGTGAAGTCCCTTACATGGATTCCGCCGCGGTCGGGTGTCTCGTGAACGCGCACGTCTCGCGCGTCAACCACCATCGCCACCTCGCGCTCGCGGGCGTACATGACCGTGTTGCGACATTGATGCAGGCCACGCACATTGACCAGGTTCTTAAGACATTCCCGACCGTGGCTGAGGCTTTAACCGTCGCCAGGTGACTTCGCCCAAGCGTTCACGCCCTCGGCATGGGGTGGCCCGGCGCGCAATTCTGGTCCGCGCTGCGCGCCTACCGCCCGGGCCCGAGCTCTGAGATCCACGCCTTGGGAGTAGCCCCAAAGGTCCTTCGGAAGAGCGCGACGAGAGCGTTCGGTTGTTGATAACCCACTGCGAACGCCGCCTCCTTCACGCTCGATCCGGAGACCAGCAGCTCGACCGCTTTCATCAGCCGCACATGCCTCCGCCAGGTTTCGAAGTCGGTGCCGACATCCTTCTGAAAGGTCCGTTCGAGCGTCCTGACGCTGATTCCGGCGGAAGCGCACGTTGCCTTCAACGTCTCCTGCAGCCGGAGGTCTTCCATCACAGCTCGTGCGACACCGAGGGCCCGGCGATCGAGCGGAAGCGAAAGCACGACCGGTACCGGCGAAGCGCGCTCCAGTTCAGCGACCATTAGCCTGGCGAACGCGGAATCGATCGGGCGGTCAATTCGCAGACTGCCCAGGCGCACGATTTCGAAGACAAGCTCGCGGAGCAGGGGGCGCACGTGCAGCACGGCGCATTGCGGCGGCAGACCGGCAAGGCCCGGGCGCAGGTAAAGAGTGCGCATGGAAACCGACTCGGGCATGCGAATCTGATGCAGGGTCCGCGCCGGAATCCAAAGGCCGAAGTGCGGCGGGATCATCCAGAGCTTTTGGCCCGAAGATACGTGCATCACGCCGCGGCTGGCATAGATCAGTTGATCGGATCCGTGCGCGTGGGGCGCCACGTCGGAGTCACGCGGGTAGTCGCGGGCCAGGGTCGATACGGAAATGCCCCTCTTGGGATCGTTCTCCCTGACCAGGGGATGGCGCATAAGAGATATATTATGCCGCAACAGCCTGCTTGCGACAGGCGCGAAATCAGCGCATCCTGCCCTTATGCGCAACTACCTGAAGGGCGCAAACCGTAACCAGGAGATAAGCCATGATGAAACGAATCGTGATTGCAGTGGCAGTAGCGGCGGTCTTTCTCACCGGGGCCTACAGGCTTTCGGCGGCAGGAACTGATGAGACACAAACCTTGAAAGGCTACGTCACAGACACATATTGCGGCTTCAATCGCGTCAGCAGGCCGCCCAGAAAAGAGTGCACGCTGAGCTGCGTGCGCGACCAACACGCCAAGTATGCCTTCTTCAATTTCGCCGATAAGAAGGTGTACATTCTGAATCCGCAGAGCGAAGCGGCCAAGTACGCGGGGCAAACGGTGGAGGTGACAGGCACCGTGGGCGGGAGCGAACAATTCACCACGATGAAGGGGCAGGACTCGGGCGCGATTATCACGGCGTCCTCGATCACACCCGAAAGCACGAAATAAGGCTGGCAATGCGGGTAAAATGCGTGCTGGTGCCGTTTGCGGAGAATTCGGTTCCATGGCGGGACGGTGAAGGCAGCCGCACCCGCGAGAACTGCCGTGATCTTGCGCGCAAAGAAAGCCTTGCGACCGCTCGCCCTCGCCGTCGCGCTTTTGCCCGCCGTGCGTCCACCGGAGATGCGCTCCGGAGGCGCAGCAACGCCGTCTGCCGCTTCCGGACAGGCCTCGGCCGGCAATACGGGCACTGGGCCCGTCATGCGTTCCGGTGTTCCGTTTGGCTTCACCCCCGCCAGCTTTGAGAATGAGCATCGGTGGGAGAAACGCTATCTGAGGCTGCCGAAACCGGGACAATGCAGCCGCTATCTGCGCCGGCTGACTTCGGAACCCCACGTGGCGGGGACGCCCGGCGATCGGCGCTTGACCGACTATATCGCCGGCGAGTTTCGGCGCGACGGCTTGGAAACTGAGATCGTCGAGTATAAGGTCCTGCTCTCGTATCCCAGGCGCGCGGCGCTCGACCTCACGGAACCTGTGCAGGTCGCGCTCGCGCATCCGGAGCCGCCGATTCACGGGGATCGCGCAACCGAGGTCGGCGACCCGCTGGCGCACGTCCCGTGGAACGCCTACTCACCGTCGGCCGACATCACGGCTCCGGTGGTGTACGCCAATTACGGCACCTCCGAGGACTACGACCGCTTGCTGTCGCTGGGCGCGACCGTGCGCGGACGAATCGTGCTGGTGCGCTATTTCCACGGGTATCGCGGCGGCAAGAGCCTGGAGGCGGAAAAACGTGGGGTGGCCGGCGTGCTCGTTTACTCCGATCCTGCCGAGGACGGCGCACCGCGGGGCAGCGTTTACCCCAAGGGTCCATGGGGACCGCTGGCGCATTTTCAGCGCGGCGCTGTCGTCTATGACTTCATCGTGCCTGGCGATCCGCTGACGCCGGGATGGGCTTCCACCGAGGGCGCGCGGCGCATTCCCGAGTCCGCGTCCAGGATTCTGCCCGCGATTCCGATGATGCCGCTCTCGGCCGCGGACGCCCGGGAGATTCTCCGCCGCCTCACGGGTCCGGCAGTGCCGGGCGCGTGGCAGGGAGGCCTTCCCTTCCCTTATCACATCGGCGACGGCTCGACCCGAGTGCATCTGCATCTGGAAATGGAGAATCGCGTGACGCCAATCTGGGATGTGATTGGGAAAATCCGCGGCCGGGACCAGCCGGACAAGCTGGTGATTCTTGGCAATCATCATGACGCCTGGGTCTACGGCGCTGTAGACCCGGCGAGCGGCACCGCCGCCATGCTCGAGACCGCGCGCGCCATGGGAAAGCTTCTGCGCGCCGGATTTCGTCCGCGGCGCACGCTGGTGTTCGGGAGCTGGGACGCGGAGGAATACACGCTGACCGGCTCAACGGAGTGGGGCGAGGAGTTCGAAGATGACTTGAAGAAGAACGCCGTGGCCTGCCTCAATGTCGATTCCGCCACCAGCGGCCGGAACCTGGCGGTCAGCCTGGTTCCTTCGCTGCTGCGCGCGGTGACGGAAGCCGCCGGCGCAGTCCGTGACCCCGCCACCGGCCAGTCGCTCTACGAGCGCTGGGCGGGCGAACGCGAGTCCCTGAACATCCGCAGCTATGCGGTGCCCGGAGCCGGAGGCGGCGGGGTCCCTTTCGGAATCCTGGGCGGCGGCTCGGATTTCATGGTCTTTCTGCAGCACGACGGCGTCCCCTCGGCCGACCTGGCCTTCGACGGACCGTACGGCGTCTATCACTCACTCTATGACGATTTCGATTGGATGAAAAAGTTCGGTGATCCAGGATTCGAATATCACGCCGCCATGAGCCGCCTGTGGGGATTGCTGGCCTTGCGGCTGGCGGATGCCGATCTGGAGCCGTTCGACTACGCGGCCTACGCGAGCGAAGTCGAGGCCTACGTGAATAGCCTCGAACCCCAGGCGCCCGCGGACTTCGCCGCCGTTACCCTCGATCCCCTGATCGAGCGCTGCCGGCGCTGGCATGACGCCGCCGCGAAGGTGACGGCGCGCCTCGAGAGCTGGCGCACTTCCGGACAGGGTCTTGACGATCGGGAGGCCGCGCGCATCAACGACTGCCTGAGCTCTGAGGAGCGCGCGCTGCTCGAACCGGAAGGGATTCCCGCGCGGCCGTGGTTCCGCCACCTCGTCTACGCGCCGCTGCCGAGTTATGAGGCTGAGACTCTGCCGGGGCTGCGGGAGGCTTTGGCCGCGCGCGACTTCGAACGCGCGCGGGCGCAGGCGGCGCGGCTGGGCGAGGCGCTGGACCGCGCCGCCGCCTGCCATCTGAACTGATTTACGGCTCGAGCGCCGCCGGGCGAAGGGAGCGCTTTTCCCCATACAGCCGGGCGTCAACCTCGGCGATGTCCTGCTCCGCGCTCTGGCCCGCACGATGCGTGTAAAGGCCCAGGCTGAGCGAAATCCCCAACTCGCCTGAACGCTCCCACTCTGCCATCTTCTCGCGAATTCTGGCCACCACGGCATTCGCGCCGCCCTCCTCGGTTTCCGACAGCACCAGCAGAAACTCGTCGCCTCCATAGCGCACCACGGAGTCCGATCCGCGCACGCACGCTTTCAGGATCGCTGCGGTTTCCGTCAGCACCTCGTCGCCCATCACGTGTCCGTAACGGTCGTTGATTTGTTTGAAGCGATCAAGGTCGCACATGACCAGCGTCAAGGGCCGATGATTGCGCTCGGCGCGGGCGATCTCACTGCGCAGCAGGCCGGGCAGAAACCGGCGGTTGAACACGTGGGTGACGGCGTCGATCATTCCGGCTGAGCGCTCCGACTCAGCCAGTTGGCGCTCCTCGATGACCAGCAGAGTGAGCTTGCGTATCTGCAACTCGCGACGGACCAGGTAGAGCGCCAGGAGAATGAGCAGGACCAGGGCCACGAAAAGAATCGGGGGCGGGATCTTGATGTCGATCGATTCCTGCAGCCAGAAACTGGAACGGAAGAAGAGGCTGACGGCGCCCAGTACGAGTATCGCGATCGCCAGCAGGCTCACGGCGCCTGCCAGGCGGTTGCGCGCGTCGAGGCGGGCAAGCTCCACCTTGAGCCGGCCCTGCCAGCTCAGGCGCGCACCCGGGTCCGCTTTGCCGCGCTCCATACGGATTCTTCCGGCCGCAGCGCGCGGGGGATACGACCTGCACTCGCGGGCGCGCCGGATCGAGGCTATGCGTCTAGCTTCTCCGCCACGGTTTTCGCCTGGGTAAAGAGCAGCAGATAGTCGGGACCGCCGGCCTTGGAGTCCGTGCCGGACATGTTGAATCCGCCAAAAGGATGCCCGCCCACCAGCGCTCCCGTGCACTTGCGGTTCAGATACAGGTTCCCGACGTGGAAGGTCTCGGCGGCCTTCGCGAGTTTCTGCCGGTCCTTGGTATACACGGCGCCGGTCAGTCCGTATTCGGTGTTATTCGCGATCTCCAGGGCCTCGTCGAAGTCTTTCGCCTTGATCACCGCCAGCACAGGGCCGAAGATCTCCTCCTGCGCCAGCCGGGCCTGCGGCCCCACGTCCGCAATCACCGTAGGCGCGATAAAGTGCCCTTCACTCGAGGTGGTGCGGCCGCCGGTGACGAGGCGCCCCTCCCGCTTGCCCGTCTCGATGTATTCCAGGATCGTCTTCTCCGCGCCACCGTTGATCACAGGACCCATGTCTGTGCCTGGGTCGCTCGGGGGTCCTACCTTCAGGGCCTCGACCCGCTGCTTCAACTTATCCAGAAAAGCGTCATACACGTTCTCCACGACGATGGCCCGGGAGCACGCCGAACACTTCTGCCCCTGAAAACCGAAAGCCGCGGCCGTCACGCCGTCAGCAGCCAGGTCGAGATCGGTTTCGCTGTCGACCACGATCGAGTCCTTGCCGCCCATCTCGGCGACCACGCGTTTCACCCAGATCTGGCCGGGCTGATGCCTCGCCGCCAGCTCGTTGATGTGTAGTCCGACCTCTTTCGAGCCCGTAAAAGCCACATAGCGCGTGCGAGGATGCGCCACCAGAGGATCGCCGATGGTCGAGCCCGAGCCCGGAAGAAAATTCACGACGCCCGGCGGCATTCCAGCCTGCTCGAGAACCTCAAAGAACTTGTAGGCGATGGCGGGCGAGTCACTCGAAGGCTTCAGCACCACGGTGTTGCCGGAGACGATCGATGCCGTGGTCATGCCGGTCAGAATCGCCAGTGGAAAGTTCCAGGGAGGAATGACGATGCCGACGCCGAGCGGGATGTAGCGCAGGTAGTTGTTCTCGCCCGGCACAGGCGTCAAGGGCGCGGGACGGTCCAGGCGCAGCATCTCGCGGCCGTAGTATTCACAGAAATCGATGGACTCCGCTACGTCAGCGTCCGCTTCCGCCCAGGACTTGCCTACCTCAAACACCAGCCATGCGTTGTAGTAATACTTGTCGTCGCGCAAAATCCGAGCGGCCTCGAGCAGGACGCTGACACGACGCTCCGCCGGAGTCCGGCTCCACGCCTTGAAGGCCTCTTCCGCCGTGCGAATCGCTCGCTCCGCGAGTTCGCGTGTCGCTTTAGAAAAACTGCCCACCACCTGGTTCTTCTCAGCGGGATTGTAAGAGATGAGCCGGTCATCGGTGCGAATGCGTTCCCCGCCAATCACAAGGTCGTAGTCGCGACCGAGCTCACTTCGCACTCTGTCCACGGCTTCCGTCATTTTGCGCCCGTGCTCGGGATTCTTTTTGAAATCCGACAGAGGCTCGTTGCTAAATTCGGCAAGTTCCATTGAATCGTGTCCCTCCCCAAGCATAATAACATTAACGGCATCGGCGCCTTGCTCAGTCGCTCCCGCGGCGCGCGACATCGGCGGCCAGGGGGAGGACGTCTCTCCGCGGAGAAGGAGCAGCCCCCTGATTCATTGATTAGAAAGATGTTAGGCCTGTAACAAGAAGGTGATAAATAATTAGGTAACACGTCTTGACCGGATTGCACGGTTTGGTATATGCTCTCTGTGGGTTCTATAGCAGGATTGGGGTTTTTGCCTTTACCTCGGTCAGCGGGGCGAGAAGCCTACTTTGTCGAAAAGCTGACACGAGGAAGCGATCTCTCGGTAGTTGGTTGTACCGCTCAAGTGCCAGATCGCGCGGTGACCGGCGTCGAGGGGGGTTCATGCGAGCTTTACTGGTTGCGCCCATAATCGCGGTATTACTCGGGACGGCGAGTTCACCCACTCCCGCGGTCGCTGGCACGCTACGCCCTTCAACTCAGAGTGCTTACACCGTAAGTAATCTCAATAATCAAGACCTTTCGTCGTTAGTCTCGAGTTCTCCCGCTTCGTTCGATCCCACATCCGCAACCTACGTCTTCGAAAACACTGATTCCAAACTCGCGATGGCCGACGGCTCCTCCGCATCATGCGCGGGTGGGGGACCGCAGCCTTTGAACAGGCCCGTCGCCGGACCGGTTTCAAAGAGACGGCACCAGACCCCGATGGGACAGGGGCCCTGCCAGTCAGGCCAGAGTCCTTCAAATCCTCCGAATTCCATTCTGCCGAATCCCTTGGTACCTCCGGCAGGAACCCAGGCGTCGCTTGGCAGCCAGGTACCGGATATCACGCGGCCCGGCGGCGGCGACTCAGGTAAAAAGCGTCACGCCGCGCCAACCACGCTCCCGGGCGGCAGTGGCACGCCCGCCGTGCCGGAGCCAGGCAGCTTGCTGCTTCTCGGTTCGGGCTTGTTGACCCTGGCCCTTGTCGCGCGTCGTCGGCGAGTCGCCCGAGCGGCGCCTCCCGCACGCTAGCCGTTCGCAGTATTTCCGAATCAAGACACTGAAGGCAGGTTCGTGTTGAGGTGCGCCGTGCGGCAGGAGGGGCTTGACGTTTGACTACTGCGCCGCCCGAGCAGCATTACGCGCAATAAGACCAAACCCTTTGTCGTTGGCGGATTTCTCAACCCGCGCCAGAGCCGCCCGGCCCGCGGCGCGGTCGCCGCTTTGCATCTCCACCATGCCAAGCGCCAACTCTGCGTCCAAACTGCGATCCACAAATCCCAGCCTCTCAGCTTCGGAGCGTACTGCGGCGAGCTCGTCCGCGGCTTCGCGAATTCGTTGAGTTCCCCCGGAAGCGGCGGCGACGCGCGCGACGATGATTTCGGCGTCGAAACGCACCGGCTCACTTCGGCCTTTCTGTTCCAAGGAGCGCGCCTGCGCGGAGGCTTTCGCGGCCTGGGAGAGATTGCCCAGTTCCAGGTACGCGCGCGCCAGCACTGCCTCACCAGCAGCTTCGTCCACCAGCTGTTGTTCGCGACGCACTTCATCGATGGCCGCGGGCAGGTCCGAGACCGCCTGTTGCGCGTGTCCTTCCTCAATCGCCACGAGGCCGATCTGCATCACGGTCTCGGCGGCGCTGCCCTGCTCCCCGAGCTCCCGACGGGTGCTGAGCGCCTCCTGGTACTTGCGCGCCGCCTCGGCCAGATCACCCTGCAGATAGGCTACATCGCCGAGGCCGGCGAGCGCGCTCGCCCGCTGGCTCTTGGTGCCGAGATCCTCCGCGATCGACACGGCCTTCTGATATCGGCTGCGTGCGCCCGCCAGATCGCCCTGGTTCGCGAGCACCAACCCGGTATTGAGAAGTGCCAGGGTTTCACCGCCTTTGTCACCGATCTCCCTGAACTTAGCCCCCGAGTCTTCGTACATGCGGCGAGCGGCTCCGAGATCTCCCTGATCGTAGAGGAGGTTGGCCTCATTGTTGAGTGCGTTGCCCACGCCGTTCTGATCCCCGACCTCCCGGAAACTGGTGAGTGCCTGGTCATACATCTTCTTCGCGCCGTCCATGTCGCCCTGCTGCCATTTCAGCAGCGCCACTTGGTTCAAAGATGCTGCCAAGCCGCCCTGGTCGCCCGTGGCCCGGCGAATCCCAAGCGCCTCCTCGTACTTTTGCCGGGCTCCCGCCAGGTCTCCCTCGTCTCGCAACACCCCGGCCGTCACCTCCAGCGCCTCGGCAACGCTGCCCCGGTCCCCCTTGGACTCAAACGTATTTTGAGCCTCCTTCAAAACCGTAAGGGCCTTCTGCGATTGTCCCACCTTCCACTGCGCCGTCGCCTCGGCGAGCTGGGCCTGCGCCGCCAGCAGGTTCTCCCCAAGTGATTGCGCCTGCGTGACCGCTTTCGAAGCCGCAGACGCCTCACGCTTGAAATCCGACACCGACTCTGCCCAATTGGCCTCGGCCACGTCGATTCGCGGATCCTGGCCTTCCGGCGGCGGAAGCTGTCGCAGCGCCGTCAGAGTCGCCTGCACGTCATCGCCCTTGCCCACCATGGCTTCGCAGGTCGTCAGAGTGATACCGTAGTCGAGATTGTCCGGGAAAAGCCCGAATAGCGTATGGTAGACTTCAAGTCCCTGATTCCATTGATTGGAAATCGCGCGGTATCGGCCTTCAATAACCAAGCGTTCTTCGCGGTTGAGACCGCCGGACAGGTCAAACGCCTTCTTGGCCTCGTCGGCCGCTTTGGCATCATAGCCCAAACCGGAAAGCGCCGAGGCCAGCGCGGAATGTGCCAAGGGAAACTGAGGATCGGCAGCCACGGCTTTTTGCAGGAGATCCCGAGAATCCAGGTAACTGAAAACTCTAAGCTTAGCCAAACCGTCGGCGTACAGCTTCGCAACCTCGGCGTTTGACGGCAACTCTGCCCGGACTCCGCGCGCCTCCGGCTCGGGAACATCCCCCACGCTCAGGGCATCGCGCAATCGCGTGCCGGCGTGGGAAACCAGGTCGAACAAGCCGGACTCGGTGCCACTTTCGCCGAAGGCCGCCAGCGTCTCACCTGCCCGCGCATCTTGCAGCCGCAAGTCGACCCTGATCCGCCCGCCACCTTCCGGCCCCAGATCTGTAAACGACCCAAGGACAACGTAGTCCGTCCCCAGGTCATTGCGAATCCGCGTCAGAGTGTCCTGCGCCAGACTGTCGGAGTTACCGAGAACCAGGTCCATCCTCATGCGGGCGATGTTTTCGCCGGGAATGGCGCGCAACTGCGCGCCGGCGGCAAGCTCGGACGTGAGCATCTCCGAAAGTGCAGTCGACAGCCAGGCAGCGTCCGGACGGCCCGTAAGGTTCCTGAGTCCGAGGACGGCCACGGATGGCCTCCGCCGCAATGCTGCACCGGCAAAAGAGGTGCTCCCTTCCTCGGGCGGTCGCCGGGTCCGCAAATAGTAGACGACCGAGGCGGCCGTCACCACGAGCGTGATCACGATGGCGGCGAATTGAGCTAAGCTCAGATTTCCCAGGACCTTGGTCTGGGTTTCGGTCTCCTCTTCCTCCTCAACAATGATGGTGGACTTGGTACGTTCGCGGACGATAAGTTCGGGAATCTCCTCCCATCGCTCGCGAACTGCTGCAACAAAACGGTAACCCCGCCGTGGGAGAGTCTCTATGTAAGGTTTTTCCCCAACGCCCTGGCCTAGGGCTTTTCGCAGGGCAGAAACATTCTGCGTGAGGTTGTTTTCCTCGACGATCGTGTCGGGCCAGACCATTTTCATCAGATCGTCTTTTTCAAGAATCCGCCCGGCAGCCTCAACTAAAACCAAGAGAGTGTCGAAAGCCTTAGGTGTAAGCGGGACGGGCATCGTATCCCGAAAAAGAACCCGGTCCGTGATATCGATCCGGAAGGGGCCGAACTCGTAAAAGTGCTTGTTGGCCTGGAGGTTAACGGCGTTCATACAAGATTCACTAAACTTTCAGCGCTTTCTAAGTACGTTCAAACACGTCCCGCGCTATGGTGGCCGTGTTCGATGGCGGTTGAGAGAGCAAATGTCCGGCAACTGAGCCAACGTGCTGATTCTAGCGAAAGCGGCCGGACGGTGCAACGCCAAGGGGCTATCAAAAGAGGTAATGCGCCAGCCATAGCCCCAGGGCGCGGAATCCGCCCGACGGGAGACAAGTCATGACGACGAGACGAAAAAAGAAGACAACGATCATCACCGAAACCGACCGCCTGCTGATCCTGAACAAGCAGAGCGGGGCGGTCGAAGGCTGGTGCGAAGATTTGGACGGATTGGTCGGGATGGTCAGGCCCAGCCGGGCGTCGGCCGTGGCTGCTTTCCGTCTGGGTTCGGTTTACGGGTCTCTTGACCCTAACCGCTTGGAACGCAACGGGGACGGGCTGCTTCAAGTTTGCCTGGACTCCCTTCTGAAACCGGCCTGAGAGGTTCAGGCCTTTCGTCGCGGGCTCCTGCAAGCGGAGCTGCCGACCGTGATCCAACGCGAGCCTTTATAAGGTTCGCCCAACCCGGCCTGGGGCCGGCCAAAGCCAGCGCCAATTCATAAGGGAGAAAGTCATGTCTATCGGTCAGAGGATCAAAGAGCTTCGGGAGAAGAAGAGCATGTCCCAGGGTGACATCGAAAGGCAGACCGGAATGCTGCGCGGATACATCTCGCGCGTGGAGCACGGTCACACAGTGCCATCCGTGGAAACGCTGCAGCGGTTTGCGGCGGCGCTCGACGTACCCATGTACCGCCTCTTCTACACGGTCGGAGAGGACCCCGCACCGGCTGCTGCCGGGGGCAGGCCTGCCTCGACCCTCGAGGAGATCGCCCAGAACGGGGGAACCGAGGGTTCCGAAGCCAGGTTCCTGCTGCAGATCAAGGGGCTCGTTGGACATATGATCGAGTCCGATCGGGCATTCCTGCTCGACTGCGCCCGCAAGCTGGCGAGCCGGTAAGCGCGCGTCCACCCGTGTGTTCGGCCCAGAATGGGCCGGGAGCTGCGGGTGGGTCAAGGGGGGTACCGGTCGGTACCGGGGGGAACCGACCGGTCCGCGCGCAGTCCGCGAGCTCGCTCGCAACCAGGCGCCCGCCATCAAGGAGCGCGAAGTTTCGCCAGGCGACGGCCGGCTTCATCAAGCGTGGCGTCCGTCTTGGAGAAGCAGAAGCGCACCTGCTGGCGTCCCGTCGACGGGTCACGGTAGAAGCTGCTTCCGGGCACCACCGCCACACCGATCTCGCTTACCAGATAGCGGGCGAACTGCACGTCATCCGGAAAGCCGAACTCGGATATGTCCGTCATGACATAGTATGCGCCGTGCGGTTTGTAGCACCGGAAGCCCGCGGCCGTTAATGCTCCGAGCATCCGGTTGCGCCGCCCCTCGTAGTCGGCCGCGAGTTGTCTATAGTAGTCCTCGGGCAGACGGAGCGCTGTGACTCCTGCTTCCTGCAAGGGCGCCGCCGCGCCCACGGTGAGGAAGTCGTGCATCTTGCGCACCGCCGACGAAACCTCTGCCGGAGCGATGGCGTAGCCCACCCGCCACCCGGTCACGCTGTAAGTTTTCGACAGCGCGTTCAGAGTGATCGTGCGGTCGCGCATTCCAGGAAGCGTGGCCATCGAAACGTGGCGAGTGCCGTCGTAAGTCATATACTGATAGATCTCGTCGGTCACCACGTACGCGTTCGCGGACAGCGCAACCTCGGCAATCACATCCAGTTCCTCGCGTGAAAACACCTTCCCGGTAGGATTATTCGGCGTATTGAGGATCAGCGCCCGGGTGCGTCCGGTCACGGCGGCACGCAATTCATCGGGATCGAAGGTCCAGTCGGGCGGGCGGAGACTCACAAAGCGCGGTACAGCGCCGCAGATGATTGCATCCGGCCCGTAGTTCTCATAAAACGGCTCAAAAACCACCACTTCTTCTCCGGGATCGACCACGGCGAGCAACGAGGCAATCATGGCCTCGGTGGCCCCGCAGGTGACTGTGATCTCTCGTTCCGGGTCGACCTCGATCCCCGTGTCCTTGGCGAAGCGCTCGGCGATGGCGCGGCGAAACTCCCGGGCGCCCCAGGTGATTGCATACTGGTTGATGTCAGCCGTGATGGCGCGCCGGGCCGCTTCCTTCACCTCGGCGGGCGCGGCAAAATCGGGAAAGCCCTGAGCGAGGTTCATGGCCCCGTGCTCGAGCGCCAAGCGCGTCATTTCACGAATGACGGACTCGGTAAACTGCCCCGCTTTGTGCGAGACGTGATGGGCGCTTACCTGTTCTGCGGCGTTCATTTCCCTGTCACGACGTGCCTACTGAACTCCCGGCTCAAGATGCAGAACGCGCAGGCGCGCGAGCCTTTGAAAGCCTGCAAAGTCACGATCGCGTGTAACCACCGCGGTGTCGTGGTCGAGGCAGCTTTGAGCGATAAGCGAATCGGCCAGCTTGGGCCGAAGTCGGTGGCGAAAAAGAAGAGCGCGCAGCCTTCCGACGCGTTCCCAGTAACCGCTCGTGATCTCGAGCTGCATGATCTCGAGCAGAGACCTTTCCAGGGATGGGCTCAGTTCCGGGTAACTGAGCAACTCCGCGACGGAAGCCGGCGCGAGCACGAGCAGGCCATCTGCCAGGGCTTGATCCACAAGCTCGACGTCCCGCCCGCGTTCGCCACGAAAATAGGCGACCATGCTGCTGGTGTCTGCGCAAATCACTGTTCGCCCCGGATTTCCTGCCACGTCATGCCCAACTTCACCTTCCCGCGCAGGCGCCGCAGCCGGGCGTATGCGTCCCGCGCGGCCAGCAGCCTCAGTCCCATGCGGACCGTGGGCGTGACGCCGCTCTTCGTCGCCCGCGTAGCTTTTTGCAACAACTCGTCGGGGACGATCACTGTCAGCTTTCGCATCCGCTCTTTCGCCATGTTCCGATTCTAGGCGCCGGAATGCCGTAGGTCAATACGGCACAAAGGCTGGCATCTGCGAAGGATGATTGGCTTGACAGGTCCACAATCTGCGACTCCTGCGGAGCGCCCTCGTCGGGACTCGAGTGGCGCCGCGCAGTTCGACAAGGGCCAGCAGCCGGTGAACGGTGTTCCTCGCGATGACATCCGGCCGTCGCCTTACGAATGCGAACCGCACGGCCTGAACCTCGGACTGCCGGTCATCAGCCGCCGGTAGACCGCGGCGTCGCGAAGCACGGTCTCCACGTAGGCCCGCGTCTCCGGAAAGGGAATGCTCTCGACGAATGCAGCGTCCTCCGCGTAGGAGTGGCCGTTGAGCCATTCGCGTACTCGGTCCGGGCCGGCATTGTAGGCGGCCAGCGCCTGCTCCACGTTACCGTTGAAGTCACCCAGAATCTGGGCTAGATAGCTGCACCCCGCTCGCAGGTTGTAACGCGGATCCATCAGATTTCCAGCTGCGCGACGATGGCTGAGGTTACGCCGTCCGCCCGGTACGGCGGCCCGGGCGGTGGGTGGCAGCAGTTGCATCAGGCCGCGCGCGCCCGGTCCCGACACTGCCTTGGCATTGAAGCCCGACTCCTGCCGAATGAGAGCCATCACCAGGTAAGGATCGAGGTGATAAGCGGCCGCGTTCCGTTGCACCAAGTCCCAAAATACTTCCGGATACAGCAGCGTCCAGATGCCGGCCGGGAGCGCGGAGAAATCGTACTCCGTGTACCCCGGCACCGCCCTCTTGGCGTTATAGGTGGCGAGGTCATACTTCTCGCCATCACGCTGGACGCTCGCCAAAGCCAGACGCAGCCGCGCGGACTCGGGTCCTGAGCTCTCGGCCTGGAGCCGTGTGCGCAGATCATGCTCCGCGAGGTCTACGAGTCCAAGCGCGGCCAGAGTCAATCCGGGACGTTCCTCGGTTCCGGGCAATCTCGGGCACACAAGCGCAGGATCAGGGGGAGGCGCCGCCTTGCTGCGAATCGTTTCAACCTCCGGCGTGAGCACGGTAGCGGCCACAGACGTGCTGATCGTACCGGCTGCCGCGGGCGCTCCGGGCGCCCCGGGCGTACTCGATTCGCTCAACCGCTTCGCCGCCTGCGCGGCATAGTAGTCGCTGCGAAAGGTCGCGCTCAACAAGGTGTAGATCGCTCGCGCCTGTGCAGGCCGGCCCTCAAGTTCCTCCAGGCGTCCGACCCAATAAAGCGCCGCCGGTGCCCGAAATGATGTGGGATAACGTCCGAGATAAGCGAGAAAGTCCTTCTCAGCCCCCTCGCGCTCGCCGCCCACGTACGCGGCCCAGGCCGATTCCCACAGGGCTCTCGGCGCCAGGTCCGAATCGGGAAAAGCGGACGCGAGCTTTGCGTTGTAGACCGCGCTGCGGCCCCACTCCTCCTGGCGGGTGAAGAAGAAAGCGACCGAGTTGAGCGCCGCGGCATACGAAGGCGATTGTGGATAGAGTCGCGCCAACCGGTCGAGCTCTGCCAGGGCCGCGGTCTCGTCCCGATTACCTTCGGCCACACGAAGCATCACCAAGCCTCGTTCTGCGTCGAGTTCACCGGACGGCCAGCCCGGCGCGGCCAGATCCGCCGCGGCCTCACTGGTGCGGCCGAGGTGAGACCAGCAGCGGTCGCGGCCAAGCCGCCACGCGACGGCGGACGCGCTCGTGGGATCATCCTTCAGCAGCGCCTCATACTCGCTGAGAGCGGCGGCGTGCCGCCCGCCGTTCTCGAGGGCGCGCGCTCGCGTGGCACGCAAATCCTCCGACGGCGCGGAGTAAGACGTACCGAGCTGCCCTTCGAGCCGCTTCAGTGCCGTGCCAGCAGGTCCCGCTTCAGGCGCATTCGGTGATCCGTAGTAAAGCTCCTGGTAGGCTTGCACCGCGCCCCTTAAATCCGCAGACCCTTCGCGAGCCTGGCCCAACAACAATTCAAGCGGCGGATGTTTGGGGATGTCCGCAACCGTGCCGAGCACGTTGACCGCGTCAACTGGCCGATGAGCGCCGATCAGCGACCATGCCAGCAGACGGGTAGCGTCGAGAGCGAGTGTGCTCTGTGGAAAGCGCGTGGCAAAATCGCCCAGCGCCCGGGCGGCGATCTCCGGCTCATCGGCCAGGCTCGCCGCAGACGCGCGGTAGTACACGGCGTAGTCGCCTAACACGAAACCGGTGGCGGCAGCCTGTGCCAGATGATCCATGGCAGGCACGTAGTCCTGAGCTTGATACTCGCGATACCCGAGCGCCAGATAGGCCAGGCCTTTCGTCTCGCGGTCGCGGGCCGAGGCGGCATAACGCGCAAGCGGCGCCCAGCCCGGCTTGCGATCGGCATGCGCGGCCAGGGCCTTGAGCGCCGCCGGTATGAGCGTGGGAACGGAAGAGCCGGATTCGACAGCGCGTTGAGAAGCGACGCCCTTGCCGCTCAGCGTGGCCCGCGCCGGGACGAACGCGCACGTCGCCAGCGCAAGGCATATCTGAAGGGCGACGAGGCAGGCACGACGCCGGGCATACGCACGATCTGGAACGCGATGCCGTCGAGATGCCTTGTTGATCGTAAGGGACACGTTCGGGGCTCTCACTTCACCACCAGCACCTCGCGCCAGCCCGAACGAGTGAGGAAAGTCTTCACGCTGCCCGTGGGCAGCAGGCGGTCGATCTCGCGGTTGCTCAGGGCGGGATACGGAAACGCGACGATGCCTTCGTGCGCGTGCGTCAGACCGGTGAGGCCCTCGAGCGCCCAGTCCGCATCCGCACCCTTCTCCAGGCGCGGTTCGCGCAGCAGGCAAAACAGAACTCCGCCGGGTTCCATGAGTTTGTGGATTCGCAGGAGCACGTCAGCGAGCGCTTCCCGCGGAAGCAGGTCCAGCAAGTGCCAGGCGAACACTAGGGACAGCGAGGCCGGAGGAACAAGCGGAAGTTCGGAGAGCAACAACTCAGTGCGGAACGCGGGCGTCTTGCGCGTGCGGTCCCACAGGTCAGGACGCTTCAAAGACGAGATCAGGTCTCCGCGGTATAAGCGGCCGCTGCGCCCGAGAAGAACGTCCAGCGTCGCCGAGCGCATGGGGCCGCAGTCGAGTACGTAAGGACGGGGGATGTCCTGCAGGTATTGCCACAGCCAGCGAAGGCCGAAGCTGGGCGGGGGCGCGCCCCGGGGATCGGTACCCGCATCAGAGCGGCCGGGTCTTGCGAGCATGGCTCAGCCCGCATGGCTCACAGGACGCGCCGCGGCTTCGGTTGCACGTCCTTCGCGAAGAATCTCGATGCTGCCCTTGAAATAAGCGCCGTCCTCGATGGCCACGCCGGCGGCCTGCAGGTCGCCCACCACGTTTCCCGTCCGCCGGATGTCAATCTTCTCGCGCGCTGAGATCTTCCCGTTGACGGAGCCGTGCACGATGACCTGACGCGCCCGGATCTCAGACTTGACCTGGCCCTGCGCGCCCACCGTCACGGTGTGTTCCGCGACGTCGATCGTGCCTTCAAACTGCCCCTCGATAACCAGGTCCTCTTTCGCCGTGAGCTCTCCCTTGAGCGTCATGGATCGGCCCAGGGTGGAGGACGGCTGGGCGCCCGTGCTGGGAATAGGACGCGGGGTGACATCTGCCATAGGTTTCTCCATTCGGGGAGGCTCGGGCGGCGGGAGGACCACGCCGGGGCCCGGACCAGCCGGGCTCGAGCTCGTATTTTCCGGTCGTTGCTTCTTGTCCCACAACATGGGGTCGTCCGGCGCTGCTCCAGCCTACTTACTTAGCCTCGCGCGCCAAAACCAGTTTAACCCCGCCGGCGCAACCCGCGCAACGCCGCATTTTTTGCGGGTGCGGCGCAGGGCGGCGCCTCTCAACCCTTGTCAGGGTTCTTTACGAACTTCAAGGACGCGGAATTCATGCAGTAACGCAAACCCGTGGGCGGCGGGCCGTCGTCAAAAACGTGACCGAGGTGGGCGTCGCAGAGCCTGCACAGCACTTCGTTGCGCACCATGCCCAGGCTCGAATCCGTGCGCGTCTCGATGTTCTCTGCGGCGATCGGCGCCCAGAAGCTCGGCCAACCCGTTCCGGAGTCGAACTTGGTGTTGGAATTAAACAGCGCATTGTCGCAGCAGATGCAGCGAAAAATGCCCTTGTCGTGCAGGTTCCAATACTGGCCGGTAAAGGCCGTCTCGGTTCCCGCCCTCCGCGTCACTTGATACTGCTCCGGAGTCAGCTGCTTCTGCCACTCAGCGTCTGTCTTCACGACCTTTTGCATCTTCTGGGCTCCTTCGCGTTTGCCTGCGTCGGTGAACTGGACAATCGAAACCGGCTTAGGGTCCCCGGAAGGGCTGCCGCCGCCGGACAGCCCGGCCGCTGCCGCCTTCCGTCGGCCAAACCACACGAGCGCAGCGCTCGCCAAGGCGCCGGCCCCGGCCAGAAACTCCCGGCGGGTTCCAGACGTTTTCATAAGTCGCGTCCTCCCAACCTGATCCATCCCATTTTATCAGATGCGCGGCCGGGCAGATGCGGCACACCCTCACCCGACCGGTGAACCGATCGGCGGGCCGATCTTTCGGCCGACCCTGGTCGCTCTTTGGTATCATCAGCAACCTCACCGGCACTCGAGGAGGTGTTTGATGACCCGCCCGTTCCGCTCGCCCGAAGGACTGCGCTCGCTCGAAGGACTCGTGATCATGGCCCTCGCCCTCGGACTGTTTGCCCCCGAGCTGCGCGCGCAGACTGCCGAGCCGCAGGGTTCCGGCAGCGCGGCGATCCCGAAGCAGATTCCGCCCCGGCGCTCCTCGCAAATCCACGACGGCTTCGGCATCAACTCTGATCTTCCGCGCGATCCCTACCTTCCCTGGGGGCGTTGGTGGTGGACTCGGATGTTTGACGCCGGGGTGAAGTGGATTCGCATCGGGCAGTACGAAAACAGTTCCGACCAGACGAGCTGGGACTGGATTGAGCGCAAGCGCGGCGTGCTCGAGGTTTCGCCGGAGCTTGATGACTACGTCGACTCGCTCGCGGACAACGGCGTGGACATTCAGGTGCAGCTCCTCTACGGCAACCCGATGTACACCTCGCCGGCAGGGCGGCGGCCTGACTTGATCGAGCCCGCGCCCGGCGGCTTCCACAATCCGGACCGCAGTCTCTACTCGATCTTCTGGCCGCCGAAGTCGCCCGAGCAGATTGACGCCTTCACTCGGTACGTCCAATTCATGGTGAATCACTTCAAGGGCCGCATCCACTACTGGGCGCTTTGGAACGAGCAGGACATCGACTACTGGAATCCTGAACCCAACCCCGAAGACTACGGCCGGCTGCTGAAGGCCTTCGTGCCCGCCGTGCACGCGGCCGACCCGGAAGCCAAAGTGATTTACGGCGGACAGGCGTGGCCGCTTTCCCGCGACTTCATCCGGCGTGCGCTCGCCACTTGCCAGTGCGCTTCCGGGATCGACGTCTTTGCCTACCACATCTATCCGGATTACGGCCGCAACTTGAACCCGGAGGCGGTTGACGATCGCGCCCACGCGGGCGGCGGCGGAAACTTGTCGCGCGAACTCATCCGCCACACTCCAGGCGTGCGGCCGGACGTGCAATTCTGGTGCGACGAGTTCAACTCGATTCCATCCTGGGTCAACATGGATGACTCGGTGCAGGTCAAGTACATTCCGCGCCAACTGGTTTACAACTGGGCGCAGGGCGTGAAGACCTTCGTCTGGCTGCTCACTTCCGCCACCGACGGCAATGAGTACGACGACTTCGGCCTGATCCACGGGCTGCGCTACCTGCCCGACGACTTCACCCCGCGCCCCGTCTACTCCGCTCTCGCGCACACCAACTGGCTCTTCTCCGATACGCGTCCGGATGCCTCGATCAAGGTGCAGAGTCCCGACTTCGAGGCGCTCAGCCGCCGCGCGGCCAGCCCGCTGCTCGCCTACGGATTCCGTTCGCGCACCGGCAAGGCGATCGTAGCCTACTGGCTCGCCGCCCGCAGCCAGCCCGGCAATCGCGGCCCCGGCGGCGTGGCCGGCGTGCGGATCGAAGGCAGCGGCATCCGGCGCCCCGTGCTGATCGATGTGGACTCCGGCGGCATCACGCCGCTCGACTGGAAGGACCAGGCCGCCGGCGAACTCGCGTCCGTGCCGGTGCGTGACAGCGTGATGGCGATTGCCGACGCGGATTACTTCGATTGGGCCACGCTGCCCGAAGCCCCGAGTTCGCTCACCGTGGCTCGCGCGAACGGCGGCCCGCAGCTTACTTGGGAGATGCACGGCGGAGAGGCGACGTCCGCCGTCGTGGAACGGCGCGTCGATGGCGGAGGCGCGTCGAGCGGACGCTGGGAGAAGGTCGCCACCCTGCCGTCCCGGGCTACATCCTACGCGGACTCGACGCTCGGGACCGGTGTCCACGCGTCTTACCGGGTAAGGGCCGTCAACGCCAACGGCGAGGCGGCGTACTCCAACATCGTGAGCGCGGCACACTGAGCTACACGCATAGGCTCGGTGCTTATTGTCCGGTTGGCCTTGCAGGAGGAGTTGGCTTTGAATTGACAAAACGAAGCGAACGCAAAAGACCGCCTATTGATTCCAAAGCATTTAGCGCGAATCGAGTTGGGCTTGCGGTGGCTTCGTTTGACTTCGTTTTGACCTGTTTTTCACACCGATTTATTGATTCCATTGGGTTTAGTGGCTTCGTTTTGCAAAATTTTAGATTCCTTTTTTTTGCTTTTTCGGGGCTCCGCGGCCGACTTACCGTAGTAACCATTCGCATATACACAGATTTCAAAACTGGCTCTACGCTGGCGAGCGCTGGTTGGCGTGACTCCGCGCCGGAATTGAGCCGTTGAATGATCGGGCGATTGAGGCATTGAATGATCGGGTGATTGCGTGATCGGGTCATTGACCATCTCCGTACAGTGGGCTGTCCCATTCAATTTGTTATGCCGGGCGTTGGACCGGTTGTTGGCGACCACCACCCCTAACCCCTCCTCAACGAGGAGGGGAACTCCCCTCCTTGATAAGGAGGGGCGGGGGGTGGTTGCAGCGAAATAGCCGGGACAGCTCACTAGTCGCACTTGGCGCCTCGCACCTTGCTCCGTAAAGGGTCGCAGGTTTGAGCGGGACCGTGGGTACGGCCGCGACAAACGAGAAAGTTTAGATTGCCCAATGATTTCAATCGGTTTACCTGTGGAAAAGCGCGCCGCTGCCTGACGACGCGGGCTGCATCGGTCAATGCCGCCTCCGCGCCCATTGGTCCTGACAGCCCAACGAGTGTCAGCGGAGGTCGCTGAGGTATGTTGGGGCAATGGCAGCGGCCCGGACTTCGCGTTTGTGCCGCCCGGTCTGCTATCATGATCCTGTTCATAACATGCCAGCGCCCGACGCCCAAGCCAGCCGAAACCGGAAAATCCTTCCTCTCGACGAAGCCGTGCTGCGCGTCCATGAGCTGAAGGAACAGGGCCAACGCGTGGTATTCACCAACGGCTGCTTCGATCTCGTTCATCCCGGGCACACACGGTATCTGGCCGCGGCGCGCGCGCTCGGCGACGTGCTGGTGGTGGCCGTGAACAGCGATCGGACCATTCGCCTGCTGAAGGGCGAAGGGCGTCCTCTGGTTCCCGAAGCGGAGCGCATGGAGATGCTGGCGGCGCTGCGCGTGGTCGATTACGTCACCCTCTTCGATGACCCCACGCCGCGCGAGGTGATCGCGCGCATGCTGCCGCAAGTTCTGGTGAAGGGCGCCGACTGGGGTCCGAACGCCATCGTGGGCCGCGAAGAGGTGGAGGCGGCCGGCGGAAAGGTGGTCTCGATGCCTGTGGCGCAGGGATTCTCCACCTCGTCGATTATCGAGAGGATTCGAGCCATTCCGCAAGCGCGCGCCAAAGCCGGTCCGGAGTAAGGAGATCTCTGGAGCAAGGAAAGCTCTGGAGCCGCCTCGATTCGTCGTCCGCTTTGATCGTCGTTCCGGTCTTGACCCATGCCCGTAACCGAGAGCCCGATCGTCGAAGCCCAGCCGGGCGCCCGAGACACTCTGCGGGCTCGCCTGGCCACTTTGCTCGTCCACCCGGCGCTCGGGGCGGCTCGCGAGACGGTCGCGGCGGCGAGCGGCACGCTGACCCTTTCCGATGTGACGCCCGCGGCGAAGGGGTTCGTGCTGGCCGCCGTCGCCCGCCATGTCGCCCCCGATGTCGGGCGTCCCCTGCTGGTGTTGACGCGTGATAACGAGTCTGCCGACCGGCTGGCCCGCACGGCTTCAACTTTTCTCGCCTGGCTCGGCGGACGTGCGGACGCGGTCGCGGCCCTGCCCGCCTTCGACTGCTCGCCCTACCAGGGACGCTCACCGCACCCCGAAATCCTGGAACGCCGCGCCCTGACGCTCTGGAACGTCGCTCGTGGACACACCCGATTCGTAGTGGCGCCGCTCGCGGCCGCACTCGGGCGCTTCGCCGACGCGTCGTATTACCGGTCGCTTGCGCTCGAAGTCAAGCCCGGCGATGAGCTGATTCTGGCGGACTTCGCCGAGCACCTGGCGGGCATCGGTTACGAGCCGTCGGAGCCGGTGAACGCGCCGGGCCAGTTCTCGGTGCGGGGCGGCATTGTGGACGTCTTTCCTCCCGAAGCGGAATGGCCGGTTCGCATCGAGTTCTTCGGCGACCAGGTCGAGTCATTGCGCGAGTTTGACCCGAGCAGCCAGCGGTCGCGCCACGCCACGCCCGCCGTTCTCATCCTTCCATTGTCTGAAGTCAGACGCTCGCGAGGTCTCTTCCAGGTCTTGATCCGCAAGCTCGCGGCTCGCGAGGCGCCATTGGCCCACGCCGAAGCCGAGCCTGCCTGGGCCGCTGAGTACTCCGCGCCCTTCCCGGGATGGGAATTCTTCGCGCCGCTCGCGGAGCCGCGTCCCAACACGCTGGCCGCGCTCATGGCGCAGGCAGGGCAGAGCGCCGGCAAGGGTTCCAGCGCAAAGCCGCGGCCGCCGGCCACGGTGTGGGACGAGCCTCTCGACCGTGAGCGCGACCTGATCACCCTGCAGCAGGACTGGACGGCGGGTTTTGACAGCGTTCGGGACATGAGCCCGCCGCGTCCGCGCCCTGACGAGGTCTTTCTGACGGAGGCGGAATTCAGGGCTTCCGTCGGCTCCGGGCCTCACCTCGGTCTCAAGGAACTCGGTCTCGAAACCCTTGCGGCGCCCGTGGGAGAGAACCCGCAGGACAGCTCCGAAGCGCAGGCGGAAACTCCGGGCCCGGACGCGGCGGACTTATCGCCGAACGGCCGTATGTCGTCTGAGGCCGCGTCCGAGGCCGCGTCTGGGATCGCGGCTGAGACCGCGCCCGATTCGGGCAACGACACTCCCTTCCCTTCGCAACCGGCGCCGCGCTATCACGGGTCGCTCAAGACCTGGACGGACGACATCCGCGCGCGCGTCGAGGCCGGTGAGAGCGTGATCCTCGCGCTCGCGGCGTCAGGCAGGGTGGAGCGTCTCCACGAAATCCTGGGTGACTACAAGGTCCCGTACACCGATGCCACCGCACGCGCTGCCGCCTCTTCCGCGCCAGGCGAAGGCCAGACTGCGGGAAAGCTGCCGCTCCTCATCGTGCGGGGCGACCTCGACGAGGGCGTGTTGTTTCCCGGCGCGAAGCTGCTGATCGAGAGCGAGAGCGACGTCTTCGGCGGGTTTGACTGGGGACGTCCGGGCCGGCGCGACAAATCGAGCGTGATTTCCACCTTCATTTCGGACTTGAGCGACTTGAAGGTGGGCGATTACGTCGTGCACCTCGATCACGGGATCGCGCTGTATCAGGGCCTGCGCCAGCTCGAAGTGGAAGGCAAATCGCGCGACTTCATGCTGCTGACCTACCAGGACGAGGCCAAGCTCTACGTTCCCCTCGAGCGCCTCGACCTGGTCGAGAAATACCGATCGGGCGGAGACGGAGTGAAGCCCACGCTCGACCGGCTGGGCGGCGTCACCTGGGAGCGCACCAAGACGCGCGTGAAGAAGGCGCTGCGCGACATGGCGCAGGAGCTGCTGCAGATCTACGCGCAGCGCAAGACGAGCGGCGGAGTCGCCTACAGCCCGGACACTCCCTGGCAGAAAGAGTTCGAAGAGGCCTTCGAATTTGAGGAGACGCCGGACCAGTTGAGCGCGCTCGCGGAAATCAAGCGTGATCTCGAGAGCCCGGAGCCCATGGACCGGCTGCTCTGCGGCGACGTGGGCTATGGCAAGACGGAGCTCGCGATGCGGGCGGCGTTCAAGGTGGTGCAGGACGGCCGCCAGGTGGCCGTGCTGACGCCCACCACCGTGCTCGCCTTCCAGCACACGAACACCTTCCGCAAACGCATGGGCTCGTTCCCGATCCGCATCGAGATGCTCAGCCGCTTTCGCCCGCCCTCCGAGCAGAAGTCGGTAGTGGCCGAAGTGCAGGCCGGCAGGGTGGACATCGTGATCGGCACCCACCGGCTGCTCTCGAAAGACGTGGCCTTTCACAACCTCGGGCTTCTGATCGTGGACGAAGAGCAGCGCTTCGGCGTGGCCGCCAAGGAGAAACTCAAGAAACTGCGCGCCAACGTGGACGTGCTCACCCTGACGGCAACGCCCATTCCGCGCACTCTGCACATGTCGCTCGGCGGCATGCGCGACCTTTCGGTGATCGAAACGCCTCCGCGCGGACGCCTGGCGATCCAGACGTCGGTGGCGCCGTTCAATGACGCGCTGGTGCAATCGGCGATCCTGCAGGAGATGGCGCGCGAGGGTCAGGTGTACTTCGTCCACAACCGGGTGGAATCGATTTTTGCTATCGCGGCGCTCGTCCAGCGCCTGGTGCCGACCGCGCGCATCGGCGTGGGACACGGGCAGATGGGCGAGAAAGAGCTCGAACGCGTGATGCTGAAATTCGTCGAGTACGGCTACGACGTGTTCGTCTCGACCACCATCGTGGAAAACGGGCTGGATATCCCGCGAGCCAACACCCTGATCGTGAACCACGCCGAGCGTTTCGGCCTGGCGGACCTTTACCAGTTGCGGGGGCGTGTGGGCCGCTCGGACCGGCGCGCTTACGCTTATCTGTTGATCCCCGCGGAGGATTCGCTCACGCCGATCGCCCGGCGCCGCCTGACCGCTCTCAAAGAGTTTTCCGACCTCGGGGCCGGCTTCCGCCTGGCCGCGCTCGATCTCGAGCTGCGCGGCGCGGGGAACGTGCTGGGCGCGGAACAGTCCGGCCACCTCAACGCCATCGGCCTCGATCTTTACCTGAAGATGCTCGAGCAGACCGTCGAAGAGCTGAAGGGCAATCCGGCGGCGCCCGAGGTGCACACCACGCTGAATCTGGGCCTCGACATCAAGATTCCCGACAGCTATATCGCCGACGAGATGCAGCGCCTGCGCATGTACAAGCGGATTTCGGGCGTCGCCAGCGAAGCGGAGCTCGCGGAACTGGAAGCGGAGCTCGCGGACCGTTACGGCCTTTTGCCCGCGCCCGTCACCACCCTGCTCGGCTACGCGCTCCTCAAGGCCGCGGCCGAACGATTGCGGGTTCAATCCATCGAGCGCAAAAACGATGAAGTCTGGATTCGCTTCGACGCCCAGTCACCCGTGGACACCGAGAAGCTGCGCCAGTTCATGCGGCGCCGCCGGGAAGCGGTGCTGCGGCCGGACGGTTCTCTCCGGTTTCGCGCTCGCGCGCAGGACTCCGCGCTGCTGGCGGAGCTGCACGCAACCTTGCACGAGCTGCACGCTTCGAACTAGAATCGAACAAGCAGCGGGCCGCGAGGCCGCCGCAAAGGACGATCTGCAATGAGAATGAAATCCGCTTCGACCGGCGCCGTTTGGGTTGGGATCGCGCTCGCTTCCCTGCCCGCTGTGGCCGCGCCCAAGATCATCAACCGCATCATCTGCCGCGTGAACAACGAGATCATCACGCAGCGCCAGTTCGAGGGCGAGCAGCAGAAGCTGCGCGACGACCTCAGCCAGCACTATTCCGGCGCCGAACTGGACGCGCACGTTCGACAGCAGAGCAGCGACTTGCTGCGCTCGATGATCGACGAAGACCTCCTCGTGCAGAAGGCCAAAGACCTCGACATCAGCGTAGAGACCGACGTCATCAAGCAGTTGGACCAGGTCCGCGAGGCCAACCATCTGAACAGCCTGCAGGATCTGGAAAAAGAGGTGGAAAAGCAGGGCCTGGTCTGGGAGGATTTCCAGGACCGTATCCGCCGCCAGTTGCTGGTGCAGCAGGTGATCGAGCGCGAGGTCGGTTCCCGCATCAGCATCACGCGCGATGTGGCGCGCAAGTACTTCGACACGCACCGCGACGAGTTCGAGTCCCCTCCCGGAAAGCGCCTGGGAGAAATCCTGATCTCGAATGACAAGCGCACGCCCGAAGAGGCTGCCAAGCGCGCTCAGGACGCCCTGGCCGAGTTGAAAGGCGGCGCAAAATGGGAAGAGACGGTCAAGAAGTACTCAGATGACGCTTCGAACGGACCCCAGGGCGACATCGGATTCGTGAAGGAAGGCACGATGGCGCCGGCAGTCGCCGACGCCGTCGCCAAGCTGGACGTCAATGATCAATCTGAACTGGTTCAGGTCAAGACCGGCTACCTGATCTTGCGGGTGCTCGAAGTGCGCACCGGCGGAGCGCCCAAATTCGAAGAGGTTGAGCAGCACGTGAACGAAACGCTCTACAACCAGCAGATGCAGGGCGCGCTGCGTAAGTATCTGGGCGAACTCCGGCTACAGAGCTACATCCAGATGGCGCCGGGCTACATCGATACGGGCGCGGTCAAGGGCGAGACGGTATCGCCCGTGGACCTGGATGAATGAAAGAGAGTTTCGTCGCCGAGCTGCGGCCGGGATCATTCGTTCACACCACTTTTCTCGTTCAAAGTAAAGAGCTCAAGAAGAGCCGCTCCGGCGGCTGCTATCTCGACGTGCGCTTGCAGGACTCGAGCGGGACGATCGCGGGCCGCTACTGGGACGCCGACAGCGTCGCCTTTCCTTTCGAAGTGGACGACCTGGTGCTCGTGAAGGCGCAAGTGGAGCAGTACCAGGGCAGCGCGCAGCTTCGGCTCGGAAGCATCGGCCCATACCAAGGGCCATCCGACCTGCGCGACTATCTACCGCGCAGCCCGCGTGATCCGGAGCTGACCTACGCGGCCTTGCTCGAGCGCGCGCGACGCGCGCCTGAGGGGCACATCCGGCAGCTTCTGCTGGCCGTGCTCGAAGACCCGGAGATCGCGCGCCGCTATAAGCTGGCCCCGGCGGCCACGCTCTACCATCATTCTTATCTCGGCGGCCTCCTTGACCACGTCAGTTCGCTCGTCGCGATGGGCGACTTGGTCTCGGATCACTACCCCCAGTTAAACCGCGAACTGGTGCTCGCGGGCCTGGTGCTGCACGATCTCGGCAAGATCGAGGAACTGCAGTACGACGGCGCCTTTCGCTACTCGACGCGCGGTCAATTGCTCGGCCACATCTTTCTTGGGCTCGAAATGGTGCGGGAAAAGATCAGCGGGATCGCGGGATTTCCGCCGCGCCTGAGAGATCAGATCGAGCACGTCATCCTGGCGCATCACGGCAAACTGGAGTTCGGATCGCCCAAGGAGCCTCTCTTTCCCGAAGCGCTCGTCGTGCACTATCTCGATGACCTCGACTCGAAGCTTGAAAGCATGCGCGCGCAGTACGAGGCCGACGGACAGCGGCCGGGCGACTGGACCACGCGCAATCGCGCTCTCGGACGCGAGCTACTGAAGGGCGCGCCGGTCCCGAGCGTCCTGCCCGCCGCGGAGAGCGCGCCGCCGTCAGAGCCTGAGCCCGCGCCGGCTCAGGGCGATCTCCCGCTGTGAGTGTCTATGCCCCGAAAGACGCGTAATCATCCGCTCGACCTGCCTCCACTCGAGCTCGACTGCATGCGGGCGCTGTGGGGGCTCGGCGAAGGCACGGTGCACGAGATTCGCGCCAGGCTGCTGCCGGAGCGCGCGCTCGCTTACACAACGGTGACGACGGTGATGGATTATCTGTCGAAGAAGGACCTGGTCGGGCGGCAGAAGCGCGGGCGTTCGTTCGTCTATCAACCTCGGGTCTCGGAAGAAACCGTGCGCGAGCACGCCCTCGGCCGCCTCACGCGCAACTTCTTCGAGAGCTCACGCGAACGGCTGCGCGCGTACGTGCTCGGCGAGAGGGCCGCCGCAACGGCGCCGGCGCCGGACCGGCGCGAGCCGCCGGCCGAGGGCCGCGCCCCGGCGATCGACCCAAGCCTGCTGTGATCGTGGGAGAATCCAACCGTGACTGAGCCCGGGCCAGAGATAAACCAGCTTCTGCAGTCCGCCGTCCAGCGCATTCTGCCGCACCGCTATCCGTTTCTGCTCGTGGATCGCGTCACGGAGCTTGTTCGCGGTGTCAGCATCGGAGGCGTCAAGCATTTCAGCGCCGGCGATCAGGGCGTGCAGGGACATTTCCCGGACTTGCCGGTCATTCCCACAGCGATCATTCTCGAACTCGTGACGCAATTGGGCGCGGTGCTGGTGCTCGAGCGCCCCGAGATGCGCGACAAGATCGCCGTGATCCTGCAAATACCGTCCGCCCGCATGATCGAGCCGGTGATTCCGGGCGAGACCGTCCAGGTGCGCGCTGAAGTGGTGAAGCTCCGCGAGAGCTGGGGGGAGCTGCGAGGCACGATTCATCGCGAGGGAACGCTCGTGGCAGAAGGGCACGTGCGTTTTGCGATTGCCAACGCGGCTGATCTCTTGCCTGCGGACCGGTCCTCGACCCCCTCGACCTGAAGACCGCCTCCCGCACAATTCCAGCCGCCTTTAGGCCTCGGGCGCGGCCTCCACAAGCTGCCCGGAAACGGTCTCCGCGAGCGAATCCGCGCGGGCGCTGAAAAACTCGTCCACGCGATCGAGGACCTGCCGCGGCGTGTCCGCGCTCTGCACCTGGTGGCGAAGATCCGCGCCGTTGCGCACGCCGTGCGTGAACCAGCTCGCGAATTGCTTCATCTTGCCGATGGACCCGGGAATCTCCTCGGCTACAAGCATAGCGTAGTACTCGCGGATGAGGGCGTAACGGTCGGCCTCGGTGGGCTCGCGATAAGCGCCCGTCGCGAAATACTCGCTCATCTGCCGGAAGATCCACGGATCGGTGGGCGCGGCGCGGCCGATCATCACGGCGTCGCAGCCCGTGGCGGCGGCCAGGGCTTCGGCGTCGGGCGGCGTCAGCACGTCGCCGTTGCCGATCACGGGGATGCGCACCGCCTGCTTCACCTCGGCGATCACGTCCCAGCGCGCCCGGCCGCTGAACCCCTGCAGCCGGGTGCGGCCGTGCACGGCGATGGCTTCCACGCCGCACTGCTCGGCCATGCGGGCCACGGGCACGGCCACGATCTCGTCGTCGCTCCACCCGATGCGGATCTTGATGGTGAATGGAATCGTCACCGCGGCGCGAATCTTCCGCAGGATGGTTTCGAGCTGCGGCAGATCCCGCAACAACCCCGAGCCCCCGCACTTGACCACCTTCTTGGCAGGGCAGCCCAGGTTCAGGTCGATCAGGTCGAAGCCCAGGTCTTCGATCATGGCCGCGGCTTCCGCAAGGCGCTCCGCGTCAGCGCCGAAGATCTGCGCGCTGATCGGACGCTCCTCTTCGGTGTAATAGAGGAAGCGCTTGGACTTGAGGTTTTGCCGCAGCATGCCCTCGCTCGAGACGAACTCCGTCATGATGAGCCCGCAGCCGCCCAGCCGCTTGATGAAGCGCCGGAAGACGGTGTCGGTGATCCCGGCCATGGGAGCCAGGATCTGCGCGGGCCGCACCGGAACATCGCGAATTTGAAGCTGCTCGAACAGCATAGGGTGGTATGGGACCGCGTCAAACAGGGTTGGGCGCTCAGTCGCTGGTCACGGCCTTCTCATTCTGCCACTGCCGGTAGGCCTCGCTTTTTGAGAGGCCTCGTGCCTTGGCCACCAATTTCAAGGCCGCCTTTTCGGTGACCCCCTGCGCCGTCATGGCCAGGTCCAGGTCCTCCTGAATGGAGCGCGACTTGAGCCCGTCCGCGCGCTCGACTCCGTCTTCCGGCGGGCCGAGCAGCACCGTGACCTCACCCTTGACCCGCCTGCCCTTGAGCCGCCCGAGCACCTCGGAAACCGTACCGCGCAGGAATTCCTCGTGCAGCTTGGTGATCTCGCGGGCCAGCACCAGCGGGCGGTTCCCGAGAATCTCGAGCACGTCCTCGAGCGCCTCGGCCACACGGAGGGGCGATTCGTAGAACACCAGGGCGCGCTCGTTCTTCAGATCGCGCAGAAAGCGTTGCCGCGTGAGGCGCTTGCCGGGCAGAAAGCCGACAAAGCGGAATTCTTCCACCGGCAGGCCGCCCGCGGCGAGGGTTGCCACCAGCGCCGACGCGCCCGGCACCGGAATCACGCTCACGTTGTGACGCACGGCCAGCTTGACCAGGCGGAAGCCGGGATCGGACACGAGCGGCATTCCGGCGTCCGACACCAGGGCGATGTCATCACCCTCCTCCATGCGAATCAGCAGTTCCGGCGCGCGGGTGAGCTCATTGTGCTCGTGATAACTGATCGCGGGCGTGGTGATGCCGTAGTGATCGAGCAATTGACCTGTGCGGCGGGTGTCTTCGCACGCCACCAGGTCGACCTCCTTGAGCACCCGCAATGCGCGCAGGGTGATATCCTCGAGGTTGCCGATCGGCGTTCCGACCACGTAGAGGTGGCCCGGCGGAGAAGCCGGATCGTGAGCAGGAGGCGTCTTAGGTTTAGGCATCGCAGAACTCCGTTGTAGGGGTCGAGGCGCCGTGCCGGGCTGCCACAGTCCAGTCTACATTGCCCTTGTCCGCCGGGGCAATCGGCGGGCTTGGCGAAGCCCCGGCATCGCCGACTAATCGGGAGCACCATATCGAGACCAAAATGGAAACCAAAATCGTTCGCATCGAAAAGCCCGCCGACCTGAACTTGATTCTGGGCCAAGCGCACTTCATCAAGACCGTCGAGGACCTCTACGAAGCCATTGTGCAAACCGTGCCGGGAATGAAGTTTGGCATCGGTTTCTGTGAGTCCTCCGGCCCGGCGCTCGTGCGCTATGCCGGCAACGATCCCGCCCTGATCGAGCTCGCACAGCGCAACGCGCTCGCCCTCGGCACCGGGCACGCTTTCATCATTTTTCTGGAGGGCGGATTCCCCATCAATATCCTCAACACCATCAAGAATGTGCCCGAAGTCTGCAGGATCTTCTGCGCCACGGCCAATCCGGTGGAAGTGATCGTGGCCGAGACGGCGCAAGGACGCGGCATCCTGGGCGTGATCGACGGCGCCAAGAGCAAAGGCATCGAGACCGATGCCGACATTACGGCTCGCAAGGACCTGCTGAGGCGGTTCGGTTACAAGCTCTAGCCGCCAGACGCCGGCCATCCCACGGCAACACGCTGTTTTGGGCCTGTCGCAGGGACATGTCGACCTAAAGGACTTATCCGGCCGGAGCTTCGGTTCGGTTGGCTTCGGTTGGCTTCGCCTTGTCCGGTTTTCTCACGGTTTTAATTGATTGCAAAGGACTTAATTGGGTTCGCTTCCCTCATTTTCGATGGGGGGGGTGGGAGGCGGACCTAAGTTCGCGATTCTGCCTCAGGGTGCCGGCGATGCCCGCTCCGGAACGTGGGTCCGTATGAATTCCACGATGTCCTGGGTGGATGCCCCGGGCTGGAATACTTCCGCCACGCCCTGGGCCTTGAGACCGGGAATGTCTTCTTCAGGGATGATGCCGCCCACGAGCACCAGCACGTCGTTCATGCCCTCGGCGCGCAGCAGGTCGCAGATGCGGGGCACGATGGTGTTGTGGGCGCCGGAAAGGATAGAGATGCCGATGGCGTCGACGTCCTCCTGCACGGCAGCCCGGGCGATCTGCTCCGGCGTCTGCCGCAGGCCGGTGTAGATCACTTCCATGCCGGCGTCGCGCAGGGCGCGCGCCACAATCTTGGCTCCACGGTCGTGGCCGTCCAAGCCGGGCTTGGCGACGAGTACTCGAATTCGTTTGTCCATAGTCAATCCAGAGGTTCATTCAAAAAACTGAGCGACGGGAACAGAGAATCGTGGCAAAAGTTCAGGAGTTTCGAGAACATCATCCGGTCCGAGAACGGACGCTACGCCGCCGCCACGGAAGACGTGAACCTCGCGCAGGAGGGGATATACCACCCACACCTCGTGGGCCCCGGCTGCGAGATACTGCTCGATTTTTCGGGCAAGATTCTGAGCCAAATCCGGCGGCGACACGACCTCGACGGCCAGGGCCGGAGCGCCTTGAATGCGCCGGTCCAGGTCGATGTCGCGCATGCGATCGGTGGGAACGAACGAGACGTCCGGGGTGCGCACGGTTTCGGACGAAAGCTGGTATCCAGTTTCTGGGAAGACGCGCCCCAATTGCCGCGGGCGCACGACGTCCCACAAAACTCGGGCAATATTGTCGCGGACGAGATTGTGGCGCGGCATGGGCTCGGTCATGGTGGCCAGCTCGCCTTCATCAAGCTCGTAAAGCAAGCCTTCCACGACGGGCAATTGATCGAACTGTTCCAAGGTCAAGAGCGTTTGCGTAACCATCAAACCGAACCCTCGCCCCTACGCTCCTTCTTAAGAGCCGGAGGCAGCGGAACAGCGAGAATAGTCGCCTCGTCAGGTTTCGAAATCAGAGGTCCAGGCTTGAACGGATGCTTCGGTCGCGGTCGCTCCGGCTTGGACACCGCCCCACGCTCTTCCTCAGGGGACCCGGCAACACTCTCTTCGGTCTCAACCGGAATAGTCGGTTTGCTCCTCATCGTCCACCTCTCAAAATCTCAGCACCGATCGCAGCTACTGCCAACAGAATAGCGAGGAACGTGAAAAAGACACACCATACGGCCCGGACGGCGTTGCGCTGCTTTACTGTTAGCTGACTCTGGTTAAGCTCTACCGTTTCAATCAGGGTTGGCAGAAACGCCTTTTTCGTTTCCACGACTCCCTCGTTTACCCATTCCACAAGATCCTGGAAATGAACTCCTGTGTACAACTTTCGCATGCGAAAGGCCTGCAAAGCAAAATACAGGTCTATGGCAAGCATGAGGATAATGGCGCCCAGTATAAAATCGAAAAAGCGGCCAGCAACAAGGGGATGGATCTTCGCAGGATCTGCAGCGAACACGGCGGCAAGCAACCCGACGATTACGGCACCCAGGAAACCGATGAGCACCCCGGTCTTGGTGTCCAACGATTCCACCGACTTCAGTTGCTCACCAATTTTCTTCAATCCAGCGTCGTAAACAAAGTCAACGCCAGACGGTGGATCGCCTTGGCCCATAACTCACCGAAGAGAGCTCCCTGAGAAACCGCCTCACCCGAACGCCGGCTCTTCGTACGTTCCGAACACGCGCCGCAGCACGTCGCACATCTCGCCCAAGCTGGCATAGGCCCGCACGCATTCGAGGATGTAAGGCATAAGGTTTCGATCCGTCCCAGCGGCGCCGCTCATGGCTTCGAGGGTCGAGGCCACGCGTGCGTTGTCACGCGTACGTCTCAGCTCCACGAGCTGGGCGTTCTGGCGGTGCGCCACGGTCTCGTCAATCACCAGGATTTCGATGGGGCGTTTCTCGTCGGTCACAAACTCGTTCACACCTACGATGGTCTTTTCCTTGCGCTCGAGCTGCTGCTGGTAAACGTAAGCGGCTTCGTGGATCTCGCGCTGCGGGAAGCCTTTCTCCACCGCCGCCACCATGCCGCCCATGGCGTCAATACGTTCAAAGTAGTCCCAGCAGGCGCGCTCGGTCTCGAGCGTGAGCTTTTCCACGAAGTACGAGCCGGCCAGCGGGTCCACGGTGTTCGGCACGCCGCTTTCGTGCGCGATCACCTGCTGGGTGCGCAGCGCCAGCGTGACGGCCGATTCGGTGGGCAGCGCCCAGGCTTCGTCGAGCGAATTGGTGTGCAGGCTCTGCGTGCCGCCCAGCACGCCCGCCAGCGCCTGGATAGTGGTGCGGATCACGTTGTTGTAAGGCTGCTGCGCGGTGAGGGAGCATCCGGCCGTCTGGGTGTGAAAGCGGCACAGCCACGAGCGCGGATCGGCGGCGTGGTAGCGTTCCCGCATGACCTTGGCCCAGATTTTGCGCGCCGCGCGGTACTTGGCGATCTCTTCGAAAAGATCATTGTGAGCGTTGAAGAAAAAGCTCAGCCGCGGCGCGAAGTCGTCCACGTTCATCCCGGCGCGCAACACCCACTCCACGTATTCCATGCCGTCGCGCAGGGTGAAAGCCAGCTCCTGCACCGCCGTCGATCCCGCCTCGCGGATGTGGTAGCCGCTGATCGAAATGGGATTCCAGCGCGGCACCTCGCGCGCCCCGAACGTGATCGTGTCGACCACCAGGCGCATGGAAGGCTCGGGGGGAAAGATGTATTCCTTCTGCGCGATGTATTCCTTGAGGATGTCGTTCTGCGTGGTGCCCGAAATCTTCTTCCAATCGGCGCCGCTCTTCTCCGCCACCACCAGGTACATCGCCCAGATGATGGCGGCGGGCGAATTGATGGTCATCGAAGTGGTCACTTGCTCGAGCGGCAGGCCGCGCAGCAGCACCTCCATATCGGCAAGCGACGAGATCGCCACTCCGCACTTCCCGACCTCCCCCTCTGCCAGCATGTGGTCGCTGTCATAACCCATCAGCGTGGGCAGGTCGAAGGCAATGGAGAGCCCGGTCTGGCCCTGTTTGAGCAAATAATGCAGGCGCGCGTTGGTGTCTTCCGGGCTGCCGAAACCGGAGAACTGCCGCATCGTCCACAACTTCCCGCGATACATGGTGCGGTGAATGCCGCGCGTGAAGGGGTACGCGCCCGGGTCGCCCAGGTCGCGCTGATAGTCGAAACCGGCGAGATCGTCCTCGGTGTAAAGCCTCTTGATCGGAACGCCGGAGAGGGTCGTAAACTCGGTTGCGGGAGCGGTTTTAGCGGTCGCGCGGCGGTTCGTTTTCGAGGCGACAGGGCCGGATTCGAGGGTCTCGACGGCAGGAGCGGGGTCTTTACTCATCGCACGTCAATTGCAGCCTATCCCATGGGAAAAGTCAATTGAGGCAGTTGGGTGGTAGTGACTCAAATTCAGACTGAGTCACTACCAGTTGGGTGGTAGTGGGCCGGTTTTGAATTAGGACCAACCACCCCGGCCTTCGGCCACCCCTCCTCAACTGAGGAGGGGAACTCGCAAACTTGGGGAACTTGCAAGCTAGGGGAACTTGCAACCAGCGAACGGGGCCCGCCGCAGAAGGGGACCGCCACCCTTAACGCGCATCGACTGAAGAAGCATCGGCTCGCGAATAGCAGTCCCCTCCTCGGTTGAGGAGGGGTGGCCGAAGGCCGGGGTGGTCGATCTCGATCCTCAAGCTCTTACTCGTATCGCAGCGCAACCATCGGATCCACCCGCATGGCTCGCCTCGCGGGAATATAGCCGGCGATCAGTGCGACGACGCATAGCACCGCCACGGCCCCGATCAGGGTCACGGCGTCGCGCCCGCCCAACCCGAACAGCATCTGCTGCAGCAGACGGGTGGTGGCAAGAGAAATACAAACACCCGCCGCCACGCCGCCCCCGAGCACCGCCATCAGGTCCTGCATGACGAGACGCAAAATCGAACCCGGCTGCGCGCCCAAGGCCATGCGGATCCCGAACTCGGCTTGCCGCTGCGTCACCAGGTAAGAAAGCGTCCCATAGAGGCCGATCGTCGCCAGCAGCAGCGCCAAAGCGCCGAAGAAGCCCGAGAGCAGGGCGAGTAACCGCTCTTGAACCATCGAGTCGTCCGCGAGGCCGGCCAGAGTATGGAACTCGAGCGGAATCTCCCTGTTCACGCCGGCGACGGCAGCCTGAATCGGGGCGGCGAGCACCGAAGGCGGTATCGCGCTTCGCACTTCGAAGGTCTCAACCTCGGAGTGGCCGGGGACCTGCGTGGCGGGGAAGAAGGCGGTGGGATGAATGTCCGCGCGAAGCGATTCGTATTTCGCGTCCTTGGTAATTCCCACCACCTCGATCGGGGGGCCCAGCTTCCCGCCGGCATCGTCGATGCGGAATGTCCTGCCGACGGGATTCAGGCCGGCAAAGAATCGGTGCGCCAGAGTCTGGTTGACGATGGCGACGGCGGGCGAAGTGGTGGTGTCGCCGGCGTTGAAGACCCGCCCGGCCAGCAGCGGCATTCGCAGCGTCTCGAAAAAGCCCGGAGAGACGTAATTGAACCAGGCAAGAACATCGTCGCCCGTTACGCCTTTCGACCAGTCGGTGTGAATGCTATTGTTCCAGGCCCCGCCGCTGATCGGCGTCATCACCGAGCGACCGACCGAAACCACGCCCGGCAGGGCGCTGAGGCGGCTTTCGGTCTGGTCGTAGGTGGCAAGCTGCTGGTCGGGCGGAATCTTCGCCGTCTTGAGGTCGGCCTGCACCAGCAGAACATTATTACGGTCGAACCCGATATCGAGCGTCGCCAGCTTGGCGAAACTGCGCAGCAACAATCCGGCAGCCACCAGCAGCACCAGTGAGAGCGCCACTTGCGACGCCACGATCCACTTGCGGGCCCGGAAGCGCGAGGAACGCTCGATTTCGAGCGCGTGGGCGCCTTTCATGGCAGAGGTTAGGGATACGTGCGTGGAGCGGAGGGCCGGCAGAAGACCAAACAAAAAAGCGGTCAGGGCCGCGATTGCGGCCGTGAACCCAAGCACGCGGCCGTCGAAGGAAAGGTCCAGGAAGACCGTATTCCGCGCGGTCGACATATAGCGGACCAGCAGGGCCGTGCCCCAGCGCGCGAAGAGGATTCCGGCGAGCGCTCCGGCCGAAGAGAGCAGAAGGCACTCCGTCATCAGTTGCCGGATCAGCCGCCCGCGGCTTGCGCCGAGAGCTTGCCTGACGGCGATCTCCTTGTGGCGGGCCGCCGCGCGGGCCAGCATCAGGCTCGCGATGTTGGCGCAGGTAATCAGCAGCACCAGCCCCACCACACCCATCAGGACCTGCAGAGGCTGGCGGAACTGCTGCCGCAGCCCCGAGATGCCGGTGGCGGCGGGGTCAGCCACCAACGACTGCTTGCGAAAGTTTTGCTGCCCGCCGGCGGACCAGTCCAGGGGAACGGCCGCATCGAAGACCCCCGGCGAGAGCGCCTGGAGGCGCGCGGCCGTCTGTGAGCGGCCGACGCCCGGCTTCATCCGGCCGGCCACGGTGAGCCACCACCAGGAGCGCTGGTCCAGTCTTGACTGCTGGCCGTCGATGATCGCCGTCGAGCAGATTGGCGCCGCCACATCGAACTTCTGGCCGACCTCCATGCCGAAGAAGCCGGAGGGCGCGACGCCGATCACTTCGAACGGATGGTCGTTGAGCGAGAGCGTGCTGCCGATGGCGCTCGGAGCGCCGCCGTAGTGCTCCTGCCAGAAGCCGTAGCTCAAGACAGCGACCGCGGGGCAACCGCGCCGGTCATCGGCGGCCGCGATCAATCGTCCCGCCGTGGGCCGAAGGCCAAGAGTGTTGAAGAATCCGCCGCTGACCCAGACGGTGTTGGCCAGGTGCGCGGCGCCGCCCTGGGCGAGATCGAGCCGGTTTTGTCCCCAGGCAAAAACGCTGGAGAAAACGTCCTGCCGGTCGCGCACCTGCTCCCACAGGGGGTTAGTGAAGCTGGGCGAAGCCGCGCCCCACCGAGGATTGTACCGTTCGATGAGAGCCAACTCGTCCGGCTTCTGCACCGGCAATATCCGCAGCACGACGGCGTCGACCAGGCTGAAGATGGCCGTGTTGGCGCCGATACCGAGCGCGAGCGAAAGGAGCGCAACCGCGGTAACGGCCGGGGTCTTCCACAGCAGGCGGGCGGCGAAGCGCACGTCCTGCAGGAGCGTCTCGATGAAACTCACGCCGCGGGCGTCGCGGCATTCCTCCTTGATCTGATCGAGCCCGCCGAACTCGAGGCGGGCGCGGCGCCGTGCTCCGTCCGGCGCGAGGCCGGCGGCGACGTACTTCGATACCTGGCGCTCAAAGTGCTCGCGCAGCTCGTGATCAAGCTCACCCTCAACGGTGTCGCGCCGGAACAGGGCGCGCAGACGAAAGACCAGATCGCTGAACATGCCGTCCTCCTACGAGGTCTCGAGCACCTGAGCCACGGCGGCCGCGAGCTTGCGCCAGGCGCTCTCTTCGGCCTGGAGCTGCCGGCGCCCGCTCGCCGTGAGCCCGTAAAACTTCGCCCGGCGATTGTTATCCGAGGCGCCCCAGCGCGCTTTGATCCAACCGCGGCGCTCGAGGCGGTGCAGGGCCGGATAGAGCGAGCCCTGCTGAACCTGGAGCACTTTGCTCGATATCTGGTGAATGCGCTCGGAGATGGCCCAGCCGTGCTGAGGGCCGAGCGCGAGCGTGCGCAGGATCAGAAGGTCCAAAGTGCCTTGCGGCAGGTCAATCCGCGGGTCAGCCATGCACTCCCCTTTCACTTCTACAGGGAGAATACACAGTCTTTTGTCGAAGTGCAAGGGGAATCAACAGGGCGGACCCGGCGAGAGATCAACATCGGGATTTGGCGGGATGTAGGGACGTCATCCAAGCGAAAGAAGGGAGGGATCATCGGTCGCCCAGGGCTGCCTCGCGCGAGGGCGGACATTGCGTCCGCCCCAACGCGATAAAGCGGCATCTGAGCCGCGCCCGCGCTTACAGCTTGGCCGGCTGATTCCAGCCCGCGCCGAAGACGATCTGATCGAGGGGTTTGCGCGCGCGGGGTGCAGTTTCGCCCTGGCGGAAACTCTCCGGAAGTTGCTCGGCCGGCGCCGGATAGCCGAGAGCAACCGCGGCGCCCAACTCGTAATCGTCAGGAATGTTGAGTTCCTTGCGCGCTCGCTCATGATCGTAACCGGCCATGCCATGCGCGTAAATCCCCATGGAAACGGCTTGCAGCATCAGGTTGGCGAGGGCGGCCCCGGTATCGTGCAGCGCGTGGTGATTCGGCGCGTTGTTGTGAGTGAAATGTTTCTTGGCCACGGTGAGGATCAGCACGGGTGCCGTTCGGGCCCACTGCTGATTGAATTCCACGAGGATGTTCAGCATCTTCTGATAAGCCGCCGGATCGGACTTGGTGGCTACAAGAAACCGCCACGGCTGCTCGTTGTAGGACGACGCCGCCCAGCGGGCCGCTTCGAGCAGCGTGCGCAGATCATGGGCTGACACTTCACGACTCGAAAACGATCGCGGACTCCAGCGCGACCGAATCAACGGATGCACTCCGGTCACAGTGTCGGCAAGCTTAACCGGGGGGACTCCGGCCGGTTCCGGCGTTGGCATGGCAGTGCTCATCATCTCCTCCTGCGGCCGCGTCGTGACTCGTCATGCAGCCGTTAGTTGTTATAACGACCATTGGATGCAGGAGCGGTCAGCAGGATTCAACCAGCGGAAGGAGGGTGATCCGGATCGATCCAGAGCGTCGCCGAGGGCGGCTCCGGGCTCTTGATGTCCAGGTTGACCACGATCGGCTCCTGGCCGCTGCGCACCACCACGGCTTCCACCGGTTCGTCGCGCCGGGCGTTGATCTCCTGGTGGGGCACGAAGGGAGGAACGTAGATGAAGTCCCCGGGGCCCGCCTCGTCCACGAACTCCAGGCGCCCGCCCCAGCGGAAGCGCGCCCGGCCTTTGACGATGTAAAGCACGGTCTCGAGCTCTCCGTGATGGTGAGGGCCAGTCTTTGCGTCCGGCTGCACCACCACCGTTCCGGCCCAGAGCTTGCTTGCCCCGGCTCGCGCATGGGTGATGGCCGCGGCGCGCGTCATGCCCGGAGTCTGCGGCGTGTTCAGGTCCAGCTCTCCCGCGCGAACAATCCGGATGCCGTGCTCTTTCCAATTCGCGGCTGGGCTTTCAGACGAGTTCTCGAAATCGTTCGGCGCGCTCATAAAAGTGGTGTTCAAACGCTACCATAAGGCGAACAGCGCCGCGCGCTCTTCGACTTTTGGCAGACGTTGGGCTAGAATAAATCATCGCCCCGGATTGGACATGAGGATTCTGTCGCAGGAGAAGAATTGTGGCACAACATCTGACCCGTCATGAGCTGAAGGAAGACGAATTTGTCTCCACCGTTCAATCGGTGGAGGACTTCGCCAAAAAGAACGCCACGCAGATCATCGCCGGCGTGCTCGGTGCGCTGGTGGTGGCTGCGGCTATCGTGGGCTGGAACATGTACCAGGGGCGACAGCAGGCCGCTGCCAACGCAGCCCTTGGGCAGGCGCTGAAGACCTACAAGGCGGAAGTCGGCCCGGCTCCCGCAACCAACCTTTTCAGCCAGGACGCTCCCGCGCCCACTCCCAATCAGTTCGCGACCGACCAGCAGAAATACCAGGCCGCCCTGAAAGAGTTCAGCGAGGTGGTGGCCAAGTACCCGCGCCAGGAGGCGGCGGACCTGGCCCGCTATCACGTGGGACTGTGCCAGGCTGCCCTCGGCAATGACCAGGCCGCGGTGAGCACGCTGCGGACGGCGAGCGCCTCCGGCAACAAGAATTTCGCAGCGCTCGCGACCGAAGCTCTGGCCGGCGAACTGACCAAGACAGGCCAGACGGACGAGGCCATCAAGGTCTACCAGAATCTCGCCGACCATCCCACGTCCACGGTTCCCCGGGCCACGGCGCTGCTGGCCGAAGCCAACCTTTATCGCATCACGAAGCCGGCCCAGGCGCGCGCCCTCTACGAACAGGTGCAGAAGGAATTCGCATCCGATCCTTACCTGGTGTCGCAGGTCAAGCAGCAGATGGCCGGCCTTCCGCAGTAAGGGGTCGCGGAAATCACCTGCCGGTTCGCCGGCAACCAAGCCTTCCCTTTGTTCACACATGCGTGAGACCCTCGAGACCGACGTCCTGATCGTGGGTGCGGGCCCCGCCGGACTTAGTTGCGCCCTGCGTCTCAGCCAACTCATCCAATCCCGGCAAAGCTTGGGCACTTCCCCGCTTCAGGCGGAGAACGTCTACGTGCTCGAAAAGGCGGATGAGATCGGCGCCCACTCGCTCTCGGGCGCGGTCCTCGATCCGCGGGCCTTGCGCGAACTCGTCCCGGACTTTGAAGCTCAGGGCACCCCGCTCGAAACGCCGGTTACCGGCGATTCCGTCTATTACTTCACGCGCGCGGGACATTTTAAGGCGCCCATTAATCCGCCCTTCTTCCACAACCACGGCAACTACATCGTGTCGCTCAACCGCTTCGTGAAGTGGCTCGGCAGCCGGGTCGAACCTACGGGTGTAAACCTTTTCCCAGGTTTTTCCGGCATGGAAGTGCTCTATGACGGCGGCCGGGTTGCCGGCGTGCGCACGGACGATAAGGGCATCGACAAGAACGGCAGGCAGAAATCGAATTACCAGCCGGGCTACGATCTGCGCGCCAAGGTCACGGTGTTCGCCGAGGGTCCGCGCGGGTCCCTCACCAAGCAGCTTGTGCAGAAGCTGAGGCTCGATGAGGGGCGTAATCCGCAAGCTTACGGCATCGGCGTGAAAGAGCTGTGGGACGTTCCCGCCGGGCGCCTGCCTGTAGGACACGTGGCGCACACGGCCGGCTGGCCGCTCACGTCGAAGCAATTCGGCGGAGCATTTGTCTATGCGGTCTCGGAGACGCGCCTATCGCTCGGCCTCGTGTCCGGCCTCGACGCCGACGATCCGCGCTTCGACGGCCACAACGCATTCCAGCTCTGGAAGACGCATCCATGGGTGCGGAGCCTGCTCGAAGGCGGCCAAATGGTACGTTACGGCGCCAAGACCGTGCCCGAGGGCGGATATTTCGCCATTCCGAACACGGTGATGGACGGCGGACTGATCGTGGGCGACTCCGCCGGGTTCCTCAACTCGCAGCGGTTGAAGGGCATCCACCTGGCCATGAAGACCGGCATGCTGGCCGCCGAAGCCGTCTTTGAGGCGCTCGCGGCCGGCGACACTTCAGCGCAGGGTCTCGCGAGCTTCGAGCGGAAGTGGCGCTCGAGTTGGGTACACGATGAGCTGTGGAAGGTCCGCAACTACCATCAGGGGTTCGACCATGGATTCCTCCCCGGCATGATTCACGGCGCTCTTCAGTTTGTGACCGGCGGGCGTGGCCTGCACGCGCGCTACCGGAGCCGGGCCGATTTTGAGCACATGAAGCGGCTCCCGGAGTTGAACGGCCAGCCCCCGGAGCGAGCCCGGACGGACGGCAAGCTCACCTTCAACAAACTCAGTGACGTGTACCACTCCGCGACGCACCACGAGGAGGATCAGCCCTCGCACCTTCGCATCGCGGACTTCGACATCTGCAATCATCGCTGCGTGGCGGAGTACGGCAATCCCTGCCAGTATTTTTGTCCGGCTCAGGTGTACGAGATGGAGGAAGACGCCGGCGGTTCCGGCAAGCGCCTCAAGCTGAACCCATCGAACTGCGTACACTGCAAGACGTGCGACGTGGCCGACCCGTACCAGATCATCACCTGGGTCTGTCCCGAAGGCGGCGGCGGGCCGCATTACGAAGGAATGTGAAGAGCGGTCGGCAGCAGCAGTAGACGGTTGGCAATCGGCAAGACCCCCACTATTTCATTGAGTCAATGAATCAGTGATTCAATGAGTCAATGATTCAATGGCCCAATCCTCGCCCCAAACCACGGACGAACGACCGCGCGACCTCACCCGCTGGCAGCGGTTCGAGGTTGCGGTGCTCGGGTCGCTTGCGGCCTGGGTGGTGCGGCTGATCGGCTCGAGCCTCCGCTGGGAAGTGTTCGGATGGGAGCATTGGGAGGAGGCGCAGGCCCTCGGCAAGCGCCTGGTGTATACCTTCTGGCATAGCGAGATCTTTGCCGCCACATGGTTCTGGCGAAAGCGCGGAATCGTGGTCATGAGCGGGTACAACTTCGACGCGCGCCTCACGGCTCGCCTGATCGCGAAGCACGGCTACGAGATTGCGCGCGGCTCAGCCAGCCGGGGCGCAGCCCGGGCGCTGGTAGGCATGGTGCGAGCCGTTCAGCGGGGACACGACGCGGCTTTTACCATTGACGGACCCCGCGGACCGAGGCACGTGGCCAAGCCGGGCGCGGTGATGCTCGCCAAAGCCACCGGCGCGCCGATCCTGTGCTTTCACATCCGGCCGGCGCGAGCATGGGTGTTCAGGAAGAGCTGGGACCAAACTGAGGTCCCGCGGCCCTTCAGCCGCGCGGTGATCTTCATTGCCCCGCCCATCCTGGTCCCCAATGACGCAGACGATGCCGCGCAGGCGAGTAAGCTCGCCGAGGTACAAACCGCGCTCGACGATCTGGTGAGGCGAGGAGACGAATGGATGAGCAGCATCGGAGGATTGAGGGATTGACTCATTGACTCAACCCCGCGTGACGGCGAGGTTGTCGGAGCGTCCAGCCTTCAGACGAGGCCACTGGACGATGGGACGCCCATCGATACGGTAAGGGTGCTCGCCTTTCGCCCGTTGTGGCCAGCCAGCCGGCGAGTCTTCCCACGGCTCCTGCCGCCCGTAGACGGTCAAGTCGAGCAGCCGGTAGCTGTTATCCATCGCCTCGACGCCGCGCCCGGTCGTCCAGTAAGTCTCGAAGACCTTGGATCCTTGTCGCAGGTAGCAGACGACATGCATCATGCCCACATGGCGTCCAATCAGGAGGGTCTCGAGCGACTCCCGAGGGGCCGAGTACCAAGGCATCTCCCAGCCCATAAAATCGCGGTACCGGGCGCTCTCTTCGTACGGGCCTTGGCAGAACGTGGCGTAAGTGACGTCGCGGGAATGAATGAAGGACAACTCGCGGACCTGCGATGTATAAAGAGTGCAGCCCTCGCACTGCTCCGGCGCAGGATGCCCCGCGTGCCACATGAAGTAGTAGGCGATCAGCATGCGGCGTCCCTCAAACGTGTCCAACAATATCACCGTCCCACGTTCGCCGATCAGCGGTGTGGCGCCGTCCACCTCGACCATAGGGAGCCGTCGGCGAGCGGCTGCAATGGCGTCGCCTTCTTTTGTGTGAGCCTTCTCTCGAACCCGTAATGCGTCCAGCTCGGCTTGGAAGGTATCCCGATCAACCACCGCAGGAGCTGAAGATTCGTCTCTCATGAAGTCTTTCATCGTTCTCTCCGTTATATCGCTCATGTGCGAAAAAAGCCTCCGAACGCTTACCACTCGACACAGATCTTCCCGAAGTGTCGCCCAGACTCTTGATGCCGGAACGCGTCGGCCAGGCCCTCGAGCGGGTATCTGGAGTCGATGACGGGCCGGATGCCGGTGGCCTCGATGGCGCGGATCATCGCCATCTGCTGCTCGCGGCTGCCGACCGTTATTCCGTTGATACGCACGTTGCCGACCAAGATGGCCGCGGTCGGCACCTCGCCGGCGAAGCCCGTCAACACGCCGATGAGAGCGATCTGTCCACCCAGCCGACACGCGCTGATCGACTGGGCGAGCGTGCCGGGGCCGCCAATCTCCACGACATGATCGACGCCGCGCCCACCCGTGAGTTGGCGGGCGGTCTCGCCCCAGTTCGGGTTCTCGCGGTAGTTGATGACGTGATCCGCGCCGAACTCGCGCAAGCGCTCGAGCTTGGAGGGCGAAGACGAGGTCGCAATGACGCGCGCGCCCGCGGCTTTGGCGAACTGCAGCGCGAAAATCGCCACGCCGCCAGTGCCTTGGACGAGCACGGTGTCGCCCGGCTCGACGTGCGCCTCGACGAACAGCCCGCGCCAGGCGGTGAGTGCGGCGCAGGGGAGCGTCGCCGCCTCGGCGTGGGTGTAGCCGGCGGGCGGCCGAGTGAGTGCGCTGGCCGGCACGACAGCCTCCTCGCGCGCGAAGCCGTCGTCGTCCCGGTCGCCGGGGACACCCGCCATTGCCTCCGGCGTTAACTCGCCACCGCCCCAGCGCGGGAAGAACGTGCTCACGACGCGATCGCCGATGGCGAACTCGCTCACTCCCTCGCCGACCTCGACTACCTCGCCGGCACCTTCGCACATTGGAACGCGCCCGTCAGGCACCGGAAAAACACCGGTCACGACCAGGTAGTCATGATAGTTGAGCGAACTGGCGTGCAGGCGCACTCGTACCTGGCCTGCGCCGACAGCCGAACGTTCGGCCGTGGTAAGTTCGAGCCGGTCTAATCCGGCGGGCTTCCTAAGCTTCATCGCGCGCATACCGTCCTCCTCGACCGGGGTCAGGCCGACGCCTCCAATAGATCTCCGGGCTATGCTCCGCGCACCGTGCGGACGCATTCGCGAGGCTCCTGTGCGAAAAGAGCCGACTGCTCGAAGGGCGGCGAATGGGTCACCCTTCTTTAGCTCCCGTTCGCCTCTGCGGCGCGCTTTCGGGCAGCTTCTTGAGGGTCGGTTGTTATATCGATCCATTTCTGGTCAGGCGTGGCCTCGACTTCGTAATTGTCATGCCAGTTCCACCACTTGTACGGCTCGGTTTGGGGGTAACCCTCGGGCGAGTCTTCCCAAGTCTCCTGACGGCCGAGCGGCGTGATGTCGAGATAGCTCCATATGGTCCCCATCGCCTCGTCGGCGCGGTTGTTGATGAAGTATGTGCGGAACACCCGCTCGCCATCGCGGAAGAACACGTTGTGGCCGTGCCATTGATCGACGCCGAAGTCTACATCGAAGCTGTCGGTGATGGTGTACCAGGGCATCTCCCACCCCATCCGCGTCTTCAGGCGCGCGATGTCCGCCTGCTGCGCGCGTGAGGCGTAGACGAGGGTGGTGTCGCGGGCGTTCAGATGGGCCAGTTGGGCGACCTGATCGGCGCCCAGGGAGCAGCCGCGGCAGGCGTGCGCGGGCCACCCGAACACCCCGGGCTCGAAGAAGGCGCGATAGACGATCAACTGACGGCGGCCCTCGAACAAATCGAGCAGGCTTACCTTGCCATTAGGTCCGTCGAACTCGTACTTCTTGCCCACAGCCAACCAAGGCATCCGCCGGCGTTCGGCGGCCAGCGCGTCACGGGAACGGGTCAAGGCCTTCTCCTTCACGAGGAGCTGCTGGCGCGCAGCCTCCCAGTGTTGCTGCGAGACGATCGGGGCCGTGCTCATCGCGAGATGCCCTTTCCCGTGTTCCTTGTCTCTTTCATTGCTTGTTGCCATCTTATTTCTCCTTTGTTTTCTGAAACAGACCGCGACGATTCATCGAAAGCCCTACTCTTGCTTGAGCGCAGCGGCTACTCCGCAGCGGTAGCGCCTGCTGCGCTCTCCGGCACGAAAGCTGCGAACTGGTGCTCGAGCGCCTTGGCTACTCCTGTGCGCCAGGCCTCGGCTATTTGCTGGGACGTGGGATCCGGGAAAATTTCTTCTTCGCCTCTCTCTAGCCCATCGAAGATGCCCCGTGCGGCGGACTCGGTCGAGGCCTTCGGTATGTCGAAGCCGCGGTTCATATCGGTATCGATGGGACCCAAGACGGCGGCATGGACCGTCACGCCTTGGCCTGCCAAGTGCGCTCTTAGTGACTGCGTCATGGAAAACGCGGCCGCCTTCGAAATGGAGTAGGCGGGTATGATCGGCAATGGAGCGAGAGCCACCATTGACAGGTTGTTGACGATAGCGCCTTTGGAGCGCTTCAGCAACGGCAGGAAAGCGCGGGTCACATTTAGCATTCCGAAGAAATTGATGGCCATGTGCTGTCCGATGACATCAGAATTGCTTAGATCATCGTAGATAGCGATGCCGGCATTGTTGATGAGCACGTCTAGAGTGTCGACCTCGTCGGCCGCCCGCTGGATTTGCGAAGCGTTGGTCACGTCCAGCGTCAAGGGCGTCACGCGCGTGTCGGCGTTTTGTTGTGCGCCGCGCGTTCCCGCATATACTCTCTTCACGCCCCGCCTTAGTGCCTCATGGACGAGCGCCAGACCGATACCACGGTTGGCACCCGTGATTAAGACTGTCTTGTTCATAATATTCATCGCTGTTCTCCTTTTTCGATCGTCCTTCGTTCAAAACTGCGAAAACACAATCTGACATCCCAGGTTTCGCTCATTGCGCCGGGTGCGCTTAAGAAAGATACACGTCCGCAGTCACGCCCTTGCGGTATCGTTTTGCCCAGCGGCACATAGCTCTGAGCGGAGCGATGAGTGTCCTTCCCATTCGCGTCAAGGAATACTCCACCGCAGTGGCTTTCGACCTCGTCACGTGCCTCGCGTTGGGAGCCACTTCCGACGTGGCGGCGTAACTGCCCATGTCGATAAGGCTTCTCTTTCAGCGAAAGCAAAACCTTGGGTGTCCACCTGCCGATGAAAATCGGGGCCACCGTTTTCGATTCTTGAATTGTTTTCATAACGTCCTGCCTCCCGGGAAAACCTTTCAGTGCGAAAATCCTTCGACTTTGTTTCTCACGCATTTTTTTTCGCGCTCGGCACCGTCCCCTTTGCCAGTGCTTGCGCGCCAGACGCAATCAGGAACACCAGTGTACCTAGGCCTTATTCCGAGCTGATCGGTTGGGACTGGTACGGGGCCCAGTTCGGTGATCTTGGCGAGCAGCGTCCGCAGGCCAATACGGTATATCCGCATCGGCTAGTCGGCCGCTTTCGTAGCGATCGTGATGACGGAGCCAGGACATCGTGAAGCGCAAGCCATCTTCATCGCGGCCTTTGGGAACATAGTCGAGATAGTTGTAAGTGTTCATCGTGGTCTCTGTCCCGCGACCGTAGGCGGAATAGGTGTGGAAGATGTTGCTGTCTTTGTCTCTATAGAAAACGGTGATTCCAGGCGCTTCCTCGCTCGGGAATGCCATGAGTTCAAAGTTGAATACGACCTTGCCTTTGGCCAGTTGCTCGGGAGTAAATGAAACGTGGTAGTCGTAGTTGAAGTCAGTTCCGTAGGACGACACCCAGTTAAACTTCCATCCCAGGCGCTTTTTGAACGCTTCGATTGTGGAAATCGGTGTTCGGGATACTGCCGCAAAGGAAACGTCGCGTTGCGCAAGATGCACCAGTGCGCCGTCCGTATGATCCATGTTGAAGGAGCAGCTGGGGCAGGCTTCTTGCCACTCCGGACCGAACATGAGGTGGTAAACGATGAGCTGGCTTTTGCCGTTGAAGAGATCGGCGAGCGTCTTCTTCCCGCTGGGCGAATCGAAAACGTAGTTCTTTTCGACTTTGACCCAGGGCAGTTGGCGCCGCTCGGCCGCGACGGCATCACGCTCGCGAGTGAGCTGTTTTTCGCGGTCCAGTAGTTTCTTGCGGGCCACGAACCATTCCTCTCGCGACACGACTTTCGGGTTATCGACTGTTCGGGTTGACATCTTGATTGCTCCTTTCATTCGAATTGGGAATCTCTTTTTTGTCGCTTTTCTTGCGAGACAATTTCACGGCCAAGATCGTCAGCCCTCCAGCAGAAGTCGTGCTGGCGACGATCAGCCCCATGCTTGCTATGCAGAATGGGCACATCGCATCACCTCTCGGTCGGGTAGCGAAGCGTGACTGCTAAGCCGCCTCTGTATGG
>DASZIG010000069.1:0-2808 GCA_035949375.1 Terriglobia bacterium
TTCATGGCCCTGCGACTGCGACGCATCCAAGCCCGCCCTCAGAGCCAGAACCATTTCGTCCGATGTCAGAAACAGGCTGTAGCCCTGACCATGCGCCAGAAACCGCACCCGAGGGTCCGTCTGGCCCTCGTTCGGTTCAAATGTCAGCGGCAACGACCCATATAACGCCCCTGGGGCCTTCGGAACCGAACCCTCGGAGCCGGAACTAAGCGGTGAAAGGGGGGCGCTTGCGGCCGTGACGATGCCACCGAGGAAACCCAAGATTGCCGCCAGCCAAACCGCCGCCGTAATTCGTCGTGCGAATCTCATTAAACTGTTGTCTCTGTCGGCTACAGAATGCTCCCGCACATCCCCTTCGAAGCGCCGAAGCCGTGCATCGCAATCGCTCGCCCTCGACAAAGACGGCCCATCACGAAACACCCAGATCGCCCGCAAATTCCGTACTGTGCGGCGATAACAGCGACCTGACGCTGTGACGCCCCATTCAAGTTAGCGGCGCCGCAAGAGCTGTCTGACCACGTCGCGAGCATCGAAATTAAACATCAAGGTGTAGATATCCAGGTCGTAGTGTACGCTCCGCGTGTAACCGAGCTGGATATCAAGGTTACGCCAGCGATTAATCTCCACCCAGGCCGAAAAACCGTTGTCGCGGGCGATCGCAGAAAGCCCGGTGGTTTCAAAGGCGCTGTCGAAGTACCGGCTGTGGTGGCCATCACCCGCCAGGCTTGAATACGGAAAGACGAATCGGCTGAACACCTTCTGTGGCCCCGCGGGCGCCAGGAGGTAAGCGGAGGCTCCAATCTTGACACCCTTCACAAATCGATTGTCGAGCTTGGATTCAAATCCCGCTTCTGCGTCTGCCAGAAACCCTAACGTCTGATATGGCCTGGCTTCCTCGAAGGGTCTGGGCATCACAAAACGATTCACGGCGCCATTCGAGGCCTCGATATTGAGAAAAGGCGTTATAGGGCCAACCTGTTCATCCATGTGATTGAACCAGTCCACCCCGAAGCGCCCGGTCGTGAATACTCGATCTTCGTTCCGCGCAGGAATCGTGCCAGTGAGTATCGACGTGTAGTTGATGTCATGGTAAACATCGGTATACTTAACGTCGACGTAGGGCTCGCCAAGCAGCACCGACCAGTAGTAATCGTGATCGATGACCGGCGAAAACGGACTGCGGGAAAAGATGACCGGAACTCCAACATCACCCGAAAGGTGGTCCGTGAAGCCGTACCCGAGATCGGTATCCGCGATGATGACGTTTCCGAGCGAACTGGCTTCATACTGAAGCTGTTCGAACGCCAGCCATCCCGTCGGCGATGGCGGAGCGGGCGGGGGCGATATCGTTGAAGAAGCCGGAGCCGGTGGCGCCGCCGGCGGGGTTTGAGCCGTTGGTGCAGGTTGCACTGCCGGTGCGGACTGGGCGCCTGAAGGTTGGGCCTGGGCCGCGGCCAGGCTTGAAATCGATAATGTTACGAAAAGGACCGCCGCCAGAACCCCGAGGGAGTTATAGGGTGCTTCGCCCCTGACCAAACGGTGCGCGGCCCGCTGTACTCCCTGCTCCGAACCAGCAGGGCCTTGCCTATGCCGCCACAAAGCCATGTGGATCCCTGATTTGATCGCTCTAAGCTCTGACCATGGCCGAACTCGTTCACCCGCGGTTCGCAGTCTGGGCACACAACTCCTCGCGCTTTCGAAATTTGGCGTTGTCCCTCGACGCTTCCACACGCAATGAGACAAGGCCCCTTGGGCAGCGTCGAGATTCGCCTCAGGATGGCTAATGCCCCACCATAAGCGAATCTCGTATGATGTGTCAAGATCACGTGGGGTTTGCCGGGCCGGTCTAGGCTTTTTGTTGATGGACCGATCTTTCAGTCCTCTTCGCGAGCAGGTCGAGGCGGAGTAATCCGAGGCGTTTTGCCCACCACGGAGGGGCAGGCGGGTGGGCGAGACCGATCTTGCTACATCAGGCGCGCAGATTCCATTGGAGGCCGCTCTGCGAGCGCTTCGAAGCCCGCGCCCGTTCTCTGGATCTCAAGCTGGTTGATGAGACGGTGCAGGTAGCCTCGCGCCAGTCCCAGCGTGCGGGCGGTCTCCGCCTTGTTGCCGCCGCACTCGTGCAACGTGCGCACGATCAGGCGGCGCTTGAAATCGCGGACCTCGTCGTCGTAAGAGTGCGCCAAGCGCTGCTGCCGGAATCCGTTGCAGAGCAGGGCGGGCAGATGCCAGATCTCGACCGTCGTATCCTCCGCCAGCACCACCGCGCGCTGCACCACGTTCTCAAGCTGGCGAACGTTCCCCGGCCAGTCGTACTCCTCGAGAGACCCCAGGGCCGGGCTCGAAAATCTCTTGGTCTTCTTGCCAAATTGCTGCGCAAAGCGCTCAAGGAAATGGTAGGCCAGTACGGCGACGCCGTCACGCCGCTCGCGCAGGGGCGGGATATGCAGCTGCACCACGTTCAGCCGGTAATACAAGTCCTCGCGAAACGTTCCTTGCTTCACCATGTCCGGCAGGTTGCGATGGGTGGCACAAAGCAACCGGATGTTGATGCTGTGAGGTGCATTGCTGCCCAGGCGTTCAAAGGATCGCTCCTGCAAAACGCGCAACAGCTTGGCTTGCAGAGGAAGCGGCAGATCGCCGATCTCGTCGAGGAATAGGGTTCCGCCGTCCGCGGACTCGAAGCGGCCCCGCCGCGCCGCGACCGCCCCGGTGAAGGCGCCGCGCTCATGCCCAAAAAGTTCGTCGTCGACCAGCGTCTCCGGCAGATTCGCGCAGGAGAAGGCTACAAACGGCCCGGAGTTGCGA
>DASZIG010000070.1:0-89621 GCA_035949375.1 Terriglobia bacterium
CAAAAACGATCATATGAAGGTGCGTGGGCATAATCACGTAGGCGTTGACGCGGAGTTGTTTGGCGCGATGGCAGAAGCTCAGGCTCTCCGTCACGATCTGGCAACTCGCCTGTGAGACGAAGACCGGCAGCCATTCCACTATCGAGTAGGTCAGATAATAGATGGCGGCGTCAGCGTGGATGCGGTAGCGTTCCACGATGGGATTGTACGCCGGCAATCCGTTCCTGGCCAGGCATGGGGAAAGGCCGGGAAGGCCGGCCAGAGTGGTACAAAGGCATGGAGACCTTCGGTCGGGGGGGGGGCACGGTCAGGAGACCGTGCCACAACGAGCCACAACGAGCCAGGCATGGGATCAGCCGGGTCTAAGGGTACGGAGACCTTCGGTCGGCCGAGGTGGCGAGTTTGAAATCATCTGGAACGAGTGGCACGGTCAGGAGACCGTGCCACAACGAGGGAATGATGCCACGCTTGGAGCGCCCTTAATCGCCCAGTACCCGAAGGGGGGCTGGCGCAGACCTTTTTTTTCCAGGTCTGCGCCAGGGCGCGGCAGTCGACCGCGGGTCTGCGTCAGCGGGCGCCGCACTGAACCGCTGCCTCGGGCGCATTGTTTTCAGCCCGCCGTCGGCCGAGCCGATCCATCTCGAGTACCGACGTGTCGTTCAAGTAATAGAACCGCCAGCTTGACCACGGCCAGTCACCGGGCGACGCTACTAATCCGCGCTTCACGGGACTATTGTGCATGTAATCGAGCTTCTGAAGGCACTTTTCTTCTGGGTACACGTTGAAGGACACAAAGCGACGCTGCCACACGCGGTAATGCGCCTGGTCATGTACCGTGGGAGGCAAGCGGAAGGATCGGAGCGCAGCCCGGCAGGAAGCGAGATCCGGCTGGCCGCGCAGCCTTTCGAGGATGGCGCGGGCGCTACGCTGCTTCAGTTCCTTCAGGATGTTGGAGGTTGATTGGGCTGGCCACGGCTGGAACAGGAGATGAAAATGCTCCGGCATCAGGACCCAGCCGATTAACGGGAAATCGAGCTTGGAACGAACCGCGCGGAAGGCTTCAACAAAGAGCTCGCGGCGGCTCGGCGTGGAAAAGATGGGCGCGCGGCGATAAGTGCTGCTGGTGACAAACTGCAACTGGCCGGGGTCAAATGGCGATGATAGAGAGGCACCGGCCCAGTATAGCCGTTGGCCGAGATGTCTGGCGCAAACGTGATCTTTGGCGCAGACCTGAAAAGAAAGGTCTGCGCCAGCCGGCCCGAATCAAAGCGCCTTCGAAATCGTGAAAACCGCTGATTCCGAGCTTTCGCGGCTCGCCGTCCTGCGCCTTCCTTCATTCGCATCGCAACGCCGCCATGGGATCGATCCTGGTGGCGCGTCGCGCGGGAAGGTAGCTGGCTACGAGCGCCACTGATCCCAGAAGCGCCGCCACCGCGACGAACGTGGGTGCGTCCGTCGGGCGCACGCCGAAGAGCAGAGTGGTGAGGAAGCGCGTGAGGAACAACGCTCCAACCAGGCCCAGCGCGATTCCGGCTGCCGCGCGCGCTGCCCCCTGCGCCACCACGCCGCGCAGCACGTCGCCCGCTTGCGCTCCGAGCGCCATGCGCACGCCGATCTCGTGTGTACGCTCGGTGACCATGTACGACATCACGCCGTAGATGCCGACTGTAGCCAGGATGAGCGCCAAGCCGGCGAAGATGGCAAGCAGCGCCGCGTTAAAGCGCGGCCGGGCGACCGACTGGTAGACGAGCTGCTCCATGCTGGCCACGTCAAACAGCGGCAACTCCGGGTCCACGCCTTCGAGCGCGCGCCGCGCGGCCGGAACCGCCTTCAGCGGGTCTGTGGCCGTCCGCATCACCAGCGTCAGGTCCCGCATCAGGAACGGAACCGGAGACTGCTCGTAGGGCAGGTAAATCGCAAACGACTCCGAGTCTGCCGGGCCGAATTGCTTCACGTCGCCGGCCACGCCCACCACCGTGTACCACCCGGCATCCGAGAAGCCCGGATCGAGATGTTTCCCGATGGGATCGTCGTGCGGCCAGAAATGCCTCGCCACGCTCTCGCTGACCATCAGGACGTGCGGGCTCGCGGCCGTATCGTGCTGGTTGAAGGCGCGCCCTTTGCGCAGCGGAATGCCGGCGGCGCGAAAGTAATCGCCGCCCACAATATGCTTCGAGGGTTGGACGGACAGCGCTCCCGGCGCGGACGGCGGCGCGCCTTCGACGGTGATGTCGCCTTGAATAACCATGTCGCCTAAAGGCAGGCCGAAGATCACTCCCGCGGCGCGCGTGCCGGGCAGCCCGCTCAAGCGGTCGAGCGCCTGCCGCTCGAATGCGATCATCCGGGCCGGCATCTCGTAGCGCGATTCCGGCAGGCTCAGGTTCACGGTAAGCACGTTTTCGGGGGCGAAGCCCGGATCGACGTTCACGAGCGCCAGAAAACTGCGGATCAGCAGACCCGCCCCGATCAGCACGATCAGCGCCAGGGCCACTTCCGCCGCCACCAGCACATCCTGGAAGCGTCTGCGTGCGACGCCCGCGCCCGAGTCCGATGTGCGTTGGTTCATACCGCGCGCCAGGTCCGGACGCGACGCGCGCAGGGCGGGCGCGAGTCCGAAGAGCAAGCCGGTCAGCAACGAGAGAGCGAGGGTGAAGCCGAGTACCCGGCCGTCGATTCCCGCGGACGCCATGCGCGCCGCCGCGGCAGGCGAGCCGAAGAAGCTCTGGGGCAGGCGCGATGCTGCCGAAGCGACCAGAGGATACCCTCCGTAAGCCAGGAACAAGCCGAGCGCGCCACCCAGCGCTCCGAGCAGGATGCTCTCGGTGATCATCTGCCGGATCACCCGCGCTCGTCCGGCGCCCAAGGCGCTGCGGATCGCGATCTCGCGCTGGCGCGAAGCCGAACGCGCCAGCAGTAGATTGGCGACGTTGACACAGGCGATCAGAAGCACCAACCCCACGGCGCCGAACAATACCAGCAGCGGCGTGCGAAAATCCCCCGCGATCTCGTAGCCGAGGGGAACGAGCGTGGTGTTCGTTCCAGCGGGCCCGTGAATCTGGTTCCGGCGATCCAGATCCGCGCTCAAGACACCCACCTCGCCGCGCGCCCGTTCGATGGGCACGTTACGCTGCAATCTGACCAAAAGGCGCGTGCTGGCGTTGTGGCCCGGCGGGGGCTGGCAGTCGCCGCTCGAGACCAGCGGCGTCCAGAAGTCTGCGTCGTTGGGGAACCCGAAACCCGGAGGCATCACGCCGGCTACGGTGAAGAATTGGCCGTCCAGTTTGACCGATTGGCCGATCACGCCGCGATCGGATGCGAAGCGGCTGCGCCACAAGCGATCGCTGAGCAGGACCACACTCGCGTGGGCCGGCTCTTCGTCGGCCGTAGAGAATGCCCGCCCAAACGCGGGGCTGACGCGGAGCAGCGGGAACAGACTCGCGGTAACCTCCGACCCGATCAGCCGTTCCGGCGTCCCCCGTCCCGTGAAATTCGCGGTACGCCCGTTGAATCCGCCGACCTCAGCGAAAAGCTGATTTTGCTTCTGCCATTCCTGATAGTAAGCGCCACAGACGACGGCCGGACCCGCATAGTCCACGCCGCGACTGCTGCTCACCCATGCCGTCAAGATGCCGCCGGCATCGCGGAAGGGAAGCGGGTTCAGAATGACTGCGTTCACCGCGCTGAAGATCACGGCGTTGGCGCCGATTCCGAGGGCGAGGGTGAGCGTCGCCACGATCGCGAAACCCGGACTGCGGCGCAGTTGGCGCCAGGCGTAGCGCAGGTCCTGGCCCAGGCGGTCGATCCACACCCAGCCCCAGGCGTCGCGGCCCCGCTCGCGCAGCAGCAGGCTGTTGCCGAACTCGCGCTCGGCGGCATGTCGAGCATCTTCGGCGGGCATGCCGTTCTCGAGGCCGCTCTGGGTCTTCAGGTCCAGATGATGGCGGATCTCGTCACTGAGGTCGCGATGGAATCGGCCTCGGCGGAACAGCGTGCCGAGTCTTCGGAGCATCTCACCGAACCAAGTCATGGCTCGTCCCCTTAAGTTCTGACTTCAAGTTCTTGTCTTACGAGCGAAGAGAATTCACCACAGAGCGCACAGAGAACACGGAGAGAAACGCCGCACCGGCTCCGCAAGCTGCTATTCGCACCGCAGCGCTTCCGTAGGCTCGACTCGCGACGCGCGTCGAGCCGGAAAGTAACACGAAGCGAGGGTCACCAGGATCACCGCCAGGGGCGTCAGGGTCAGAATCCATGCGCTGCGGACGTGGTAACCCTGAAAGCTCGCCTTCAGCAGCACCGGAACTCCGAGCGAGATCAGGAAGCCGATGCCCACTCCTGTGAGCGCCTTCGATAGTGAATCGCGCAGCACCAGCCGCAGAATCTCGCCGCGCCGCGCGCCCAGAGCCATGCGCACGCCGAGTTCGTGAGTCCGCCGTCCGACGAGGTAGGCCATGAGGCCGTAGATGCCGACGGCTGCGATCGCGAGCGCGATGGCTGCGAACGTGGCCATGAGTCCTGCCATCAGGTCGTCGCCCTGCTCCGAGTCGAGCACGATCCGATCCATGGTTCGAAGATTGGTCACGGGCTGGTCGCGGTCCACGCCCCAGATCGTGCGCCGCAGCGAGTCTGCAAAGGCGCGAGGATCGGTCCGGCTGCGGACCACAACGTTCATCGTGGCCGGCGGCCGCTCGAGAAAAGGCTCGAAGAGATGAGGCCGGGGAACGAGCTCGCCCCCGTACTCATCCACGTCGCTGACCACGCCCACAATCTCGCTCCACTCGGTCGAGGCGGGGGACGGGATAACCGCCGCGTTCCAACCGATGCCCTCGTGAGCTTCGCGCCGGATACTGACGTGGCCGCCGATCGGGTTCCGGTTGGGAAAATACCTTTGTGCAAAGGCTTCGTCAACAATGACCACGGGCGCGGACCGGGCCCGGTCGGAAGGCGTGAACTCGCGGCCCGCGCGCAGTTGAATCTGCATGGCTGCGAAGTAGCCCGGGCTCACGGCGAAGTATCCGGCGCTTGGCTCCTCGCCGGGCTTGGCCGGTGGACGGCCCTCGATCGTGAAACGGGTGGAAGCTGGGAAAGTAAAGGGCAGGTCGCTCGTCACAGCTTCCGCCTCCACTTGAGGGTAGCTCGCAAGCCGCCGCAGCACGCTTTGATAGAAAGCCGATCGCTCGTCCGGACCCTGATACGCGGGCCCGCTCAGCGAGACCGAGGCGGTGAGAATGCCATCGGTGTTCATCCCGCGCGGTAAGTGGATTTCGTCGATGAAGCTCTTGACGAACAGGCCGGCCCCGACCAGCAGGACGATCGACAGGGCGAGCTGGCCCGTGACGAGCAGATTCTGCAGGCGGTGGTGCTCGCGGCCGGCGGTGGTGGATCGCGAGTTTTCCTTGAGGCTCGCGCCGGGGTCGCGCTGCGCGGCGAACAGGGCGGGCGCCAGTCCAAACAGCAGAGCCGCCGCTACCGAAGCCGCGATGGTGAACGCGAGCACCCGGAGGTCGATGGAGATTCCCTCGGCCAGCAGCGCGGAGTACTCGTTCCAATTCAAGGATGCGCGAACCAGGCGCACGCCCCACACCGCGAGCAGCAGCCCCAGGGCGCCGCCCGCGATCGCGAGCATCAGGCATTCGCAAAGGACCTGGCGGGCCAGCCGGAACCTGCCGGCGCCGAGGGCGGTACGGACCGCGAACTCGCGCCGCCGGTTGGCGTTCCGCGCGAGCATCAGGTTGGCGAGATTGGCGCAAGCGATCAGCAGCACGAATCCGACCGTGCCCAGCAGGAACATGAGCGCGGTTTCGGTGTGGCTTTCCTGCACAAGGAAGTCCTGCAATGGGATTACATTCGCTCCCCATCCCTTGTCAGTGGCCGGATTTGCGGCGGCCACGCGGCGCGCGATGGTGCCGAGCTCCGCAAGGGCGGCGCTTTCGGTGGCCTCAGGCTTGAGCCGCCCGAGCACGCTGAGGGACCGTGCGCCGCGCGCGGACGGGGCCAGTTCTTCCGGCGTGAAGACGAGCGGCGTCCACAACTCGGCCGGGAAAAGCCATAGTCTGCGCAGCACGTCGGGCATCACGCCGATCACGACATAGGTGTCGCCGTCCACCTTCACGGTGCGGCCGACCACGCCAGGATCAGCGTTGAAGCGTCGCTTCCAGAGGGCTTCGCCGAGCACGACGCCGCGCGTGTGCGCGGATTGGTCTTCACCAGGCGTGAACGTCCGTCCCAGGAGCGGCGCAACGCCCAGGATCTCGAAGTAATTTGCCGAGACGCGGCCGCCCGGCACGCGTTCCGGCTGATCGCTGCCGCTCAGCGAGACGTCGTCAAACGTGGAGGCTGCCACCGAGGAAAACGACGTAGCCTGCGCGCGCCAGTCGACAAAGTCCGGGGCGGAAACGGGCCAGCGACCGGCTTCGCTCGGGTCGCCGAGAGGACCCGGGTTCCGGCTAAGGAGCATCATCAGGCGGGCGGGATCGGCCACCGGCGGCTTGCCCAGGAGCATGGAGCTGACCACACTGAAGACGGTCGTGTTAACTCCTATTCCGAGTGCCAGGGTGAGCAGCGCCACCCCCGTGAAACCCGGGCTGCGGAGGAGTTGACGCCAGCCGTAACGCAGATCCTGCCCCAGGCGGTCGATCCACACCCAGCCCCAGGCGTCTCGGCCCTGCTCGCGCAGCAGCAGGCTGTTGCCGAACTCGCGCTCGGCGGCACGGCGAGCCTCCTCGGCGGGCATGCCGATCTCGAGGCCGCTCCGCGTCTTGAGGTCCAGATGGTGGCGGATCTCGTCGCTCAAGTCGCGTTGGAATCGGCCGCGACGGAACAGAGTGGACAGCCGTCGAAGAATCTCACCAAGCCGTGTCATGTCGTGCCCCTCTTCGTACTACTCCGCGAGCCCTGTGGGCCGTAAGAGATGAAACACGGAGCCCACTCGGACGCTTCGTGCGCTCGGTGTTAAGGTCTCTGTACCGTTGAAGGTCAGGGCCCTGGTCAGTGCTACTGTGCCGGTTTGGAGGGCGCATTCGCAGCGGGGGCCGCGGATCGCTTGCCCTCCCAGGCGCCGCCTTGACCGTCGTCGCCTTCCTTGGTCCATTGGCCGCTTAACTGGCCGCCGTCAAGCTTTCCCTTGATAGTGTATTTGGCGTCGGGCGAATCCATGACAATGTCAAGCGCACCGTCTTTGTAAGATCCTGTCGTGATGGGAAGATCGCCGTCGGCGGTCTTAACGGATCCGGTAAGCGTTTCGTGGTCCTGCTGGAGCATCAGGGTGAAAGCGACGTCGCCCTGAACGCTGCCGTGGGCAATGCAATCCCAACTGCCGGCGAGCGCCCCGGCCTTGGCATCCTTCTGGGGGCTGGCCCACGCGCAGCCGAGCGCGCACAACAGCAGCGAGAGCAGAATCGTCAAATTCGGGCGTTTCATATCGAGACTCCTTTCGGGAATCGAGCAGAGGTTCGGGCTTTTCGAGAGTTGTGATTCATCATTCGCACCGCAGCGCTGCCATGGGATCGACCTTCGACGCGCGTCGTGCCGGAACATAGCACGAGGCGAACGCAACCAGAATCACCGCCAGCGGGGTTCCGGCGAGAATCCATCCGCCGTGAAGACCAAAACCGGGAAAGCTCGCCGCCACCAGGCGCGGCATGCCGAGCGAGATCAGGAAACCGATTCCCACGCCTGCAACCACCATGCGCATCGAGCTGCCCAGGACCAGCATCAGCACCTCGCGCTGCCGGGCGCCGAGCGCCATCCGGACACCCAGTTCGTGTGTGCGCCGGCCCACGAGGTAGGCGATCAGACCATAGATCCCGACCGCCGCCATCACGACCGCAATTGCCGCGAAGGCCCCCATCAGCGCCGCCATCAGATCCGAGCCCTGGGCGGCGTCCCGCACCACGCGATCCATGGTTTTGACGTCGGTCACGGGTTGGTCCTTATCGATACTCCACACCGTGCGCCGCAGCGAGGCGGCGAAAGCGCCCGGGTTTGTCTTGAGCCGTACCACCACGTCCATGGAGCTGCCGGGCCGCTGCAGAAAGGGTTCGAAGATGTGAGGCCGCGACAATGGTTGCCAGAGGACCTCGTCGACGTCGCTCGCCACGCCCACAATCTCGCTCCATCTCGGCGGCGGCGATCCTTCGGGACCGGGCGTTACCGACGGATCTTCGGGGACCGCCCTGATGTGCTGGCCGAGGGGGTCCTGATTCGGGAAGAATTGCCGGGCGAACGCCTGGTTAACGATCACCACCGGAGCCGAATCTGCCGTGTCCGCGGGCGTGAACTCGCGCCCCTCCCGGAGCGGAATCTGCATCGCGGCAAAGTAACCGGGACTGACGGTGAAATAGCCGGCCAGGGATTGCTTCTCGGGCTTCGGCGCCGGCCGCCCTTCGATGGCGAAGTGGGCGTCGGAGGGGAAGGTGAACGGCAGGTCGCTTGAAACGGCCGCCGACTGTACCTCCGGGAAGCTTGCCAGCCGGCGAAGCGCGTTTTGAAAGAAGGCCACCTGGCGCTCCGGCTCCTTGTACGCGGGGCCGCTAAGCGAGACGGACGCGGTCAGGACCCCTCGAGGATCCATGTCGCGACTGGCATGGAGTTCCTCGACGAAAGATCCGACGAACAGTCCTGCGCCCACCAGCAGGACGAGGGACAGAGCCAGCTCGCTCATCACCAATAGGTTCTGCAGGCGATGGTGTTGCCGTCCTGCGGTCGCGGAGCGCGAGCCTTCCTTGAGGCCGACGTTCGGATCGCGGCGCGCCATCTGGGCCGCGGGCGCCACGCCGAAGATCAGGGCCGTGGCCACCGATACTGCCAGCGTAAAGACGAGCACCTGCCCGTCGATCGACAACTGTTCGGCCGTCAAGACGGCGTAGTTGTTCCAGTTGAGCGCCGCGCGAAGGAATCGCAGGCCCCAGACGGTGAACAGCAGGCCCAGGGCGCCCCCGGCAATCGAAAGCACGAAACATTCGGCGAGGAGTTGCCGCATCAGGCGGAATCCGCCGGCCCCGAGCGCGCTGCGAATAGCGAATTCGCGCCCGCGGTTGGAGTTTCGCGCGAGCAGCAGGTTGGCGAGGTTCGCGCAAGCGATGAGCAGCACGAATCCGACGGCCGCCATCAAGAATGTCAGCGCCGTGCTGGCGTTACTCTCCTCGATGGCGTATTTCTGCACCGTCATGACGCTCGCGCTCCAACCCTTTTCGGTCTCGGGGTTGGCGGCGGCCACGCGTCCGGCGATCGTCACGAGCTCGGCTCGCGCACTTGTCTCGGTTACTCGCGGTTTGAGCCGCGCGAAGACGTTGAGAAAGTGGGACTGCCGCGCCGCCGGAGCCAGTTGCCCGGGAGAGAAGACCAGGGGCATCCAGACTTGCGCGGGGAAGAGCCACATTCGGCGAAAACTATCCGGCATGATACCGATCACCGTGTAAGTATCGCCGTTGACCTTGACGGCCCGGCCGATCACTTGAGGGTCAGCGCCGAAGCGACGCTTCCACAGGTCCTCACGAAGCACGACCACGCGACTGTGCTCGGCTTGATCCTCGCCGGCCAGGAAATCGCGTCCCACTACGGGCGCAACGCCCAGCACCTGAAAATAGTTTGCCGAGACCTGGGCTCCTGGAACGCGCTCCGGCTCGGTGCCGCCGGTCAGGGTGAAACCGTCCTCGGAATCCGCGGCCATTCCGGAAAACGAGGTCGCTTGCGCGCGCCAGTCGAGAAAGTCCGGCGGGGAAGCCGGCAGGCGGTTTGCCTCATCGAGCGGCGACGCCCCGCCAGAATTCCTGCTGACCAGCATCATTAGCCGGTCCGGATCATTGACCGGGGGTTTGCGCAACAGCATCGAGCTCAGCAGGCTGAAGATGGTGGTGTTCACTCCAATGCCGAGCGCCAGGGTCACTACGGCTACCGCCGTGAAGCCCGGGCTGCCGGCCAGCATCCGCAGGCCATAGCGGAGGTCGCGGACAAACTCCTCGATCCACCGGAAGGCCCACAGATCGCTGCTTTCCTCGCGCAGAAGCAGGGTGTTGCCGAATTCGCGCGCCGCCGCGTAGCGGGCTTCATCCGGAGGCAAACCATTCTGGATGTGAGTCTGGGCCTTCAACGCGAGATGGTCACGCATCTCTTCGTCGAGCTCGCGATCGAACCGCCGCCGCCGCAGGAAAAACGCCAGTCGCCGCCCAAATTCAGTCAACCAGGCCATACCGTTCGCCCTCGGAGTTGATCAGTTTTTCAGTTGGTCAGTTCTCAGTCATCAGCTTTCAGCCTTCGGCGTTTGTCTCTTGTCACTCGTCACCTGCCAATCGCCACTGTCCTTGGAGGTCGTCAGTTGTTCAGTTGGTCAGCTCTCAGTGACCAGCTTTCAACATTGTCTCTAACGTGCCACTCGTTGCCACTCGTCACTTGCTACTCGTCACTTGCCACTGCTCTTATGCCGTCTGTAGCACGCGCGCGATCGCCTGCATCACACGATCGAACTCGGAAAGCTCCGCGCCGAGCTGCTTGCGCCCTGCAGGCGTTAGCCGGTAGAAGCGCGCGCGGCGATTGTTCTCAGACAGGCGCCATTCCGCCACCACCCAGCCCTTGATCAGCATGCGCTGCAGGGCCGGGTACAACGAGCCTTCCTCCACCTGCAGCACGTCATGCGAGAGTTGATGGATCCGCTGTGCGATTCCATAGCCGTGCCGCGGGCCGGCCTCGAGGGTCTTGAGGATCAGCATGTAGAGCGTGCCCGGTGGAATCTCGGTCCTTGAAATGTCTGGCAGCCTGCTCATATGAATCCGCTCCGTAGTTGGTCTAGCCATAGCTAGACTATGCCTAGTCTCGCAGAGGCTCGGGCGGCTGTCAATCGAAATTTTCCCCAGACGGCTTTCGGGTGGATTGGGTCAAGAGGATATGAAAGGGATTCGCGACGGGGCCGGTGTCGGGAGACCGGAAGTAGGACTCGACACATGGGCAATCGGGAGGGGTGTCGGGCGCGGAAAGAAAAAGCCGGACTCCAAGCTCGTTCCAGCTCGAAGTCCGGCTCCAAGAGATGTCAGGCTGAAGAGCCGAGTTACTGCTGCGGGGCTGCCGCGGGAGCTGCTGAGCTGTCGCTGCTCTTCGACTTCTTTTCCTTCTTCGCCTTCTTGGCCTTCTTCTCCTTCTTACCGCTGGACATCGACTGATCAGACGACGCCGGCGCGCTGGAATCCTGAGCGAACACAGGCAGAACGAGTGAAACGGTCAGGGCTGCAGCGAAAAGCAGAGTAAGCAACTTCTTCATAGGGGTCGGACCTCCTTGGGATTTACTGCCACCCCCACTGTAGCATGGGTCCTGCCAAACAATGTAGTAGGCGCTCAAATATCATCAAGCATAACGCTTATAACATTTTAGGCGCCTCAAGCTGCCACAATCCCGCCTCATGTTTGGCCGTGCTTTCGCGGGATTCGCCCAAGGTACTGCACGACTTGGTATATCGCCACACGAAATGATACGCGCCGGCCTGCCGACATATCGGCAGTCATCGACCCACTACACGGGTCCGGATGTCATTGACCCTGTGCGGGGATCGGTCGTAGCATCGAGGCTTCAATGCCCGCGCGGCTTGGTCCCGCCCCGCGTGGAATGTGGACGCAAGGCTGGAATATGGCATCGAACTTCAACACCGTCGTAGTCGGGGCTGGCAGTTTCGGAGCCTGGACCGCCCTCACTCTCCAACTTCGAGGACGCCGCGTGCTGCTGCTGGACGCCCAGGGTCCGGCGCACAGTCGCGCCAGCTCGGGCGGCGAGTCGCGGATCATTCGGATGGGTTATGGTCCGAACAGCGTCTACACACGCTGGGCGGCGCGCTCGCTCCCGCTCTGGCAGGACCTATTCGCCCGCACGGGACGCCCGCTTTTTCATCGCACCGGCGTCCTGTGGATCAGCCATCCGGGCGACGAGTACAACTCACACAATCTCAGCGAGTTCGAACGGGCCGGCATACCTCACGAGACTTTTACGCAGGCCGAACTTGCTCACCACTACCCTCAGATGTCTCTCGACGCAGCCACTACCTGGGGCCTACTCGAGCCGGAAAGCGGCGTGCTTCTGGCGCGTCGGGCCGTGGCTGCCGTCGTCGACGAAGCTATCCGCCAGGGGGTGGAATACCGATGCGCGGCCGTCAGCGCTCCGGTTGACGCCACCGCAACGGGGCGGGGAAGCCAGATGTCCGCGAACTGCCTCGACGCTCTCACTACGACAGCTCCGGCCACGAGCGCAGCGCACAGGATATCGGCCGGAAAAGAGGGCGTGTACGTCTTCGCCTGTGGACCATGGCTGGGCCGGATCTTTCCGGACCTCGTGGGCGACCGCATCTTCGTCACGCGCCAGGAGGTTTTCTTCTTTGGCACCCCGCCCGGCGACCTCCGCTTCGCCCCGCTGGCGCTTCCCACGTGGATTGATCTGGCGCACGAGGCCTATGGCATGCCCGACATCGAGGGTCGCGGCGTGAAAGTGGGCCTTGATCGCCACGGACCCGCCTTCGACCCGGACGTCGGCAGCCACCTCCCAACTCCCGAGGGCATTGAGCAGGCGCGCCAGTATCTCGCTCGGCGGCTTCCCGGGATGGCAGGCGCCCCGCTCGTGGAGTCGCGGGTCTGCCAGTACGCGAACACGTCCAGCGGCGACTTTCTGCTCGACCGCCACCCGCGCTTTCAGAACGTATGGCTGGCGGGCGGAGGTTCCGGCCATGGCTTCAAGCACGGCCCCGCCGTCGGTGAGTACCTGACCGGGAGGATCATCGACCACGCCCCCGCGGATTCACGCTTCGGCCTCGAAACCAAGCACGCGGTGCAGAGGCGCGCGATTTTCTAGCTGCTTAGCATGGCGCCTCGGCCTCGGCCTGGTTGCTCCCATCCGCTGGTCAGCCCTTGTCAGCGGCTACAAACCGCGTACTCCAGCTTGCGACGGCGGGATTCCCGCTTCTTCCGCCAAGCGGCGAACTAACCGGCCCCACCGCGATGCCATTTACCCGCGTGGCGCCCCCGTTTCCGTGGTACCATGAGGACTCATGCAATCATTAAAATTGGGAGGCAATTAAGAAATGCGACAGCAACTGCAGTGTGTCTGGAAACCGATCCGGTTGGCCGTGCCCTTGATGGCGCTGGCTGCCGTGGCAGGCTGGGCCCAGAGTTCCGCGGCGCCGGCAGGCCAGGGCGCGCAATCCGCCCCGTCGGCACCGCAAGCGGCGCCGGGCTCACCGGCTCTCGCGATCAAGCCGGCGATGCCGGCTGCAGCGCAAGTCCCTCCGGACAAAGTCGTGATGAAGGTCGGCGACAAGCAGGTGACAGCCGGGGAGTTCCAGGCCATCATTCAATCGCTTCCGCCTCAGGTGCAGCGTGCGGCGACGATCCAGGGCTTCAAAGATGTCGGAGACCAGTACGCGAAGCTGGTGGCGATCGCCGAAAAGGCTGCGGCGGACGGGATCGATCAGAGGCCCGACGTTAAACAGAAGCTCGAACTGCAGCGCATGCAACTGCTGGCGCAGGGTGAGTACCAGAAGGTTAACGAAGACATCAAGATCACACCCGACGATATCAATCAATATTTCAAAGACCACCAGAAGGACTTCGAACAGGTTGAGATTCGCCAGGTAAGCGTGCGCAAGAAGGCGGCCAACGCCAAGCCCGACGCTCCCGGTCTGCCGGAGGCCGACGCCAAGGCGAAGGCGGAGGCCATCCGCGCGGCTCTGGCTTCGGGTCAGGATGCGGACAAGGTGCACGACCAATTCAAGATGGACAACGTCGTCTTCTTTGATCCCAAGCCCCGCGCGGTGCGTCATGGCCAGTTGGCAGGCGCCATGGACCAGACGGCCTGGAGCCTCAAGGATGGCGAGGTTTCCGAGGTCCAGGATAATCCCGTCAATTTCTATTTTCTGCAGGTTGTGAAACACGACACGCCTACATTGGCGGACATCTCGAAGGAGATTGAAGGCAAGATCAAGGAGCAGAAATCGCAAGCGGCCCTCGACAGCATGGAGCAGGGCGCCAAGATTTGGCTGGACCCAGACTACTTCGCTCCGCCCAAGCCACCTGCACCACAGGCCAACGCAAATGAGCCAGGCGCGGCCAAGCCTCCTCAAGCGGCGCCGCCGACGGCACAGTCGTCGAGCAACGCAAAACCGCAATGAGCGCTCCGCTATTCAGCAAGCGCGGTTTTTAACAGTTCTGTGTCAATAAGCTTGTGGAAAAGCTGGCACGGATCTGCCGTAAGATTCGTGAGGTCAGCCGGTTCTAGCGGATTGCACCATTCTTGAAGCACTCGCCCGGATTGCTCAGATCAGCGGTTGTGGGGGCTTCAGTTTCACTTCCAGCGTGGCGTGGTCTTTGTCCACGTCGAACTGTTTGCCGAAGGTCTGGTGGTGCTCGTCGGTGACCATCAGCGTCACCGTACCCGTCGGAATGTAAGGGAATTGGTATCGGCCCTGCGGGTCCGTCTTGGCGCTGTACGATAGTGTCTTGGGGCGGCTGAACTGATTTTCCTTGCGTGTGCGGAAGGTAAGCGTAAGCCGGGCCTGGCTGATCGGTTGTCCGCTCTGTGAATCGGTGACGACTACCGTGAGCGTGATGAGTGGCACGAGAGTCTGATCATCCGCCGTCGCCGCCCGCAGGGCGCCAGGAACAGCCAGTGCAGCGACCAGTCCCGTCAGAGCCAATCGCGTCCAAGTGCGTCTGTCCATTTTCTTGCCTCCCCGCAAGCCGCCGTCGATGGCCGGGCGCCCAGCATGGGCGCCGGACCACTCCTCTTATGATAGCGTAAAAGAGACTCGCGGGCTCCGCGAAGGGGTTGCGGCCTGACTGCGGTCAAGACTCGCTTGGAAGCCACCGCTCGAACGAGTGACTGTTCAGAAGAGGTTTCGCATGGGATTCTCCACGGACGCTATTCATGTCGGGCAGGAGCCCGACCCCGCCACGGGAGCGATCATCGTTCCGATCTATCAGACCTCCACTTATGTTCAGGAGGAGCTCGGCAAGAACAAGGGCTACGAGTACGCGCGCACCTCGAATCCGACCCGGTCAGCCTTGGAACGCAATCTCGCTTGCCTGGAAGGCGGCCGCTACGCTTACGCGTTTGCCTCGGGTATGGCCGCTATCAATGCGCTCATGACGCTGATGAAATCCGGCGATCACGTGCTGGCCAGTCACAATCTCTACGGCGGCTCGTTCCGGCTCTTTGAGCGTGTCCTCAAGGATTTTGGGCTCACCTTCAGCTATGCGAACACCAGCCGGTTGGAGGAGGTGGAGAGTGCGATCCGGCCGAACACCCGCGTGCTTTACGTCGAGACGCCGACGAATCCGGTCATGGAGATTACGGATATTGCCGCGGCTGCGGCGCTCGCTCACAACCGGGGATTGCTGCTGGCCGTCGACAATACGTTCATGAGCCCGTATTTTCAACGGCCGCTCGAACTCGGCGCCGACCTCGTCCTGCACAGCACCACGAAGTACCTGAACGGGCACTCCGACGGGGTGGGAGGCGCGATTATTTTGAACGACGCGGCGCTGGCCGGGCGCCTGAAATTCCTCCAGAATGCAGCCGGCGCAATCCTGGGTCCCTTCGATAGCTGGCTCGTGCTGCGAGGTGTGAAAACCCTGGCAGTGCGCATGCGGCAGCACGACGCCAACGGGCAGGCGATCGCCCAATTTCTGGCGGCACATCCGAAGGTCCGGAAGGTGTACTATCCGGGTCTCGCGACGCATCCGCAGCACGAACTGGCGCGCCGGCAGATGAAGGGGTTCGGCGGGATGATCGCGTTCGAGACCGGTTCCGTCGAGAACGCCAAAGCGGTCCTGCGCACCGTCCGGCTGTGCTCGCTGGCGGAGAGCCTGGGCGGCGTCGAGACCCTGATTTCACACCCCGCCACCATGACCCACGCCAGCGTGCCGCCGGAGGATCGCCAGCGCCTTGGGATTACGGACGGGTTGGTCCGCATTTCGGTGGGCATCGAGGATGTTGACGACCTCATCGCGGATCTCGACTATTCGCTGGCCCAGATCCCTCAGCTGATTTAAGAGAGGATTCTTCAGTCCGCCCACTCCTTACGCGCACGTTTAACCACTTGACGGCAGCGACCGTGCTGAACTATGTTTAGCGGGATTCGGGCCCTGTAAATGGAGGTGCAGCCGGTGCTGAAATCCATCGCCGCCGTCCTCGGCAGTTATCTGCTCTCGGTTGTTCTGGTCGTGGCAACGGACCCGTTGCTCTCGCGGCTGTTCCCCGGCGATTTCGTCAAAGGCCGCGTTCCCTCCAACACCTCACTGCTGGCGAGTACCACGCTTTTCGTGCTGATCTCGATCCTCTGTGCCTGGCTGTGCGCCCGTTTTGCGCCGAGCCGCGCCCCGCGCCACGTCCTGGTTCTTTGTGATCGGGGAGGTCATGGGCATCGCCGCGACCGTTCCCAACTGGAGCAAAGGCTGGCCGCACTGGTACTGGCTCTCATGGCTGCTCGCGTGGCCAGTGAGTTGCTGGATCGGCCTGGAGATTTCGCGCCGCCGGCCACATTCGCCCGCATGAGGTCAAGCAGCAGATTACGGAAACATACCTGGGTGGGTTTAAATCGACGCGAGACAGTGTGCCGGGCGAGGGCGAGTGAGCGGCACCCGCCCCAACCCTGCGCTGTTTCTGGTGTTAATTACGGTGTTCCGAGGAATCCGTCCGTGTTTCCCGATGAGTCTACGTAGAAGCCCACGATCTTGCCCCCATCGTTGACCCCGTTGATCACCGTGGTGCCCACTCCGTTCGGGTCGTCCACCGAGCTGAATGTACCGCCCGAGTAGACGAAGCCGTGCGAGAGGCTGCTCGAGTCCAGATAGAATCCCACTACCTCGCCGGTGTTATTCAGGCCGAGAGCCTGTGTCAGCGTCGCCCCCGGATAGTTGAGGACTGTGAAAGTTCCGTAATCAAGCAGGAAGCCGTGGTTCACCATGGCGCTGTCGATGTAGAATCCGCAAACCTCTCCGCTGTTGTTGACGCCCGTGGCCTGAGAGCTGACGGCCTTGGGAATGGTAATGAGTGAGAACACCCCGCCGTTCAGCGCGGCCACGTAAGCGTGATCGTTGCCACTGGAATCCGCGTAGTATCCGGCTGCCTGGTGTTCGTCATTCACTCCCAGGAGCTGGTTAAAGGTCGTGCCGGGGTAATTGACCGTCGTGAACACCCCAGCAGCCGCCTTGAAGCCGCTCGTGACCCCGCTCTGACTGATGTAGAACCCGACCGTGGCGCCGGAAGTGTTGATCCCGGTCACCTGCGTCTGCGCCGAGTTCGGATAGTTTTCGTTCGTGTAACTGCTGGGCGGCACCAGCGTGAATCCCTTATTGATGGTAGCCCCGTGATAGCCGGCGATCTTCCCGCTGTTGTTGATGCCAAGCGTCTGGGTGAATGTGTCGCCGGGGTAGATGAAAGTCTCAAAGGTGTACGTGGGCTCCTGCGCCAGCCCTTGAATCGCAAAGCACACCAGAGCCACAAGCGCGAAACCAAGAGCAAGTCCCGCGGGATTTCTTCGCTTCATTATTTCCTCTTTTCTTTGACTTAAATTTTGAGTTGGCACTTGCCGTGGGCTGTGTAGTGGGTTATCCCGCACGGCGCAAATCGCAGAGAGGGTAGAACAACTGCTCTTCGCCAAGCTACCCGCCGCAGTCACCCCAAGAGGCAAAATGCCTTATGAACTGCGCAGCAAGTTTGCCCCATTCAGGGCCTGAGACGCAAATGAAAATACGGTTAAAGGGCTTAGCTAGAGTCTGGACGCTCGGGACGGCCTCATTGTTCCCAACCGAAAACCGCAGCTTTTATGCTTCGGCGTTCCAAGCGGAACATACAGGCTCTCACGAAAGGTATAATGCTTGTCCGGCAGTCTGAACGTATGCTCGGTGGGAGAACGTGCGATGCGGTGCAGTCCGGGGAGACATGACAGGCGATTTTGAAGTCAGCGAGATTCAAAATCAGGTTGCAAAGCACTGGCTGCAAACCGTGATTCGAGGGGCGCTCGTCGGCAGACCGGAAACCGAAAACTGGAAATTTTGGATATACTCTCCAAGCCGCACTCCGTTGGAATATTGGATTGTTGTTCAGAACGGTGGTGAGACGCGAGACCCGTCGCCTCTTTCAAAGCACCAAGAGCTTTGTTGAAGCAATCAGCCACTGCCCCAAGGCCTGCTCGGAATGCCCCTCGTGCCTGCTGGTGAGCGAACCCGTCAGGCGCGGTGGTTCCGACCTTCTGCACATCGGTACATCCCCTCTAGCACTCTGACCGACGACTAGCAGCAGCTTGAGGAGAGGCAGTTGAGTGCCACAAGAATGGTGTGAGAGAGTTGGCGCCACCTCGACGAACACAATGCCCGACGCACGACCTTGGCTCGGTAACCCCAGCTCAAAATGGCGGCTTGATGTGGTTTGGGTAAGGCAGCCACACCCACCGCTCAAAGCATTCACATCGGGCCCTTGGCACGGTCTCCGCTTTGGTGACCATGATGCGGCCAGATTCGTCGAAGACTGAGACAAGCGCTCGATTTCGCCGATCACCCGTGATAAGATTCCGGTGTTGGTAGGGGGACGGAGAAAGCCGTGCCGCTCGTTTCCGTCCGCAAGGTTTCAGAGCGCGAGTTCGCGTATTGGATTCAGTTCGCCCAAGTATGGAAACGTTTGGCCGAAATGTCAGACGATCCTTGGCGCTCGAAATACTCCGAACAGGCCAAGGCTTGCGTTGCCAGGGCCAGAACCATCCGGTCTGAACTCTCTCGCCTCGCTCTCAAACCGATCCCGGAAGATGGCCCGCTACCTGGGGCTTCGGGCGCCTGATCGGCACGCCCGGGTATCTGCCCAATGAGCATCTCCCGATGTGACTGGCGCCCGCGATACCAGGTGGCCGGGGGTAGCGCCATTGTTCCCGAAGATTGACTGCCCGCCGCGTCACCCGTGCGCTCGCCTGGCTGTTCTCGATTGCTCCGCACGTGCTGATGACCGTGGTCTAAGCGGCACCGGCCTCGCTTAAGATCAGCGCGGCTAGTCGGGCGCCGCACGCAGAATCGTCAGCCGGCGGGCTGGTCGTGATCCGGTGCATCCGCCGGCTCCTCCGGTTGAGCCATGAGTTTGATAGACCGGGCCAGCCAGTCGAGGTAATCGCGCGATCCATCGACGATCGGAAGACAGATGATTTCGGGCGTGACGTAGCTGTGCAGCTTGCGAATGACGGCCTGCACCTGGGGGAAGACCTCGCGCGAAGTCTTAACCAGCAGAAGGCGCTCGCGGCTAGTCTCGATTTTGCCCTGCCAGTGGTAGACGGACTCCACCGGCCCCGACAAATTGACACAGGCGGCGAGCCCGCTCTTTACCAAGCCCAATGCGATCTTGCGGGCCTCCTTCAGACTGCCTGCGGTTACCATGACCACTACTTTATCGGTCACAAGCCCTCCCTCACGAAGGCGCGCGGGGCGCGGGGCCGGCCGCGTCCGTCACCCTCCGGGCAAACTGCCAGTCGTGCGACTCCACGATACAATGGCGGCGTGAACGCGGACAACCCCATCAAAGTATGGAGCCTCGGGAAGGGGGCTTCGGGGCCGAGGATTTCATCCTCCGCCGTCCGTCCGCCCGTCGGGCTTGACAGGTTGGTGTACGCGGCGCCGGTTTTTGTGCTAGGCTAGCATGGTTTGTAGAAGCTTTGGGGCAGCAAGTTACGGAGCCTAACATGACGGACCTCATTCGCGATCGACGCGTGTACTGGGGCGCCACGGCCGCGGCCTTGGCTCTGGCGGCGGCGCTCGGCTACCACGCAGTCTACGGCCAGCACGGCTATCGCGCCTACCGCAGCGAACAGCGGCGCTACCTTGAGCTCCAGCAGAAGACCCTCGATCTGAAACGCCAGAACCAGGCCCTCCAGGAAGAAATCGACGCCCTGAACCGGCATGACCCGGCGGTCATCGAAGACAAGGCCCGCGGGCAGCAATACGCGCGGCCCGGTGAGAAGATCTACACCTACACTCCGCCGGCTTCCCATGGGAACGGCGCCGGGACCTCCGAGACGAGCACTCCGTCTGATTCGGGCAGCCAGCGTTAGACTTGTCCCAAAGCCTGCCAGTCCTGTGCGGCGCGCGCATAAACGATCCGTCCCTGCTTCACAGTCAACCCGCAATGATTCCACGCAAAGTAGTACGGGATCTTGCGATAATCATCCACGTCCATCACCACGAGGTCGGCGTGCTTGCCGGGTTCGATGGAGCCGATCTGGTCCGCCCGGCGCAGGGAATAGGCAGGATTGATCGTGGCCGCGGAGATTGCCTCGGCCGGACTCAGGTGCATGGCGGCGCAGCCCAGGCTGAGGATGAATTGCATGTTGAGCGTGGGACTGGTGCCGGGGTTGAAGTCGGTGGCCAGTGCGATCGCGGCGCCGGCGTCGACCAGCCGCCGGGCTGGAGCATAGTCCTTCAACCCCAGGTGCAGATTCGCTCCGGGCAGCAAGGTGGCCACCGTGTCCGAGCGCGCGAGTTCACGAACGTCCGCCGCCGATAAGTGATCGAGATGGTCGACGGACGCCGCGTTGATCTCGATGCCGAGCCGTGCGCCCCCCGTGCGTGCCAGTTGCTCGGCGTGAAGCCGGGGGATGAGCCCGCGCGCCACTCCCGCCGTGAGCACGCGGCGGCACTCGTCCACTTTGAAGGAGCCGCGATCGCAGAAACAGTCGATGAATTCCGCCAAGCGATGCTGCGCAGCAAAAGGAATCAGCCGGCTGATGACCGCCTCCAAATACTCCTCGCGCCGGTCCTGGTAGGCTGCGGGCAAAGCATGTGCCGCGAGGAGGGTCGGCACTATCCCAACCTTGACGGGTTCGGCGGACCCGCGGCCGAGGGCGCGGATCACGCGCAGCATTTTGATCTCGCTCTCGACCTCCAGGCCGTAGCCCGTCTTGACCTCGACCGTTGTGGACCCGCAGGCGGCGAAGTCGTCGAGGAATTGCCGGGCCTGGGCCACGAGCGCTGGCTGAGATGCTTCTGCCACCAGACGCGCGGTGTAGCGGATGCCTCCACCCGCCCGGGCGATCTCCTCGTAGGTGGCGCCGCCGATGCGCCGCTCGTAATCCTCCACGCGGCTGCCGGCGAAGACGAGGTGAGTGTGTGAATCGACGAATCCCGGCATCAGCACGCGCCCGCGGCAATCGATGATCCCGGCCCCGAGACGCCGCGCCTCCCCTTGAAGGTCGCGAGCGCGGCCCAACGCGGCTATCGTGCCACGGACTGCGAGCACCGAGCCGCCGGGGACGATGCCGAGATCTCCCAGATCGCGCCCGCGACGCGGAACCGGCCGTCCGGCCAGCGTCAGCACCTGTTCGGCGTCTCGGAAAAAGAGCGCCGGCGGACGAGGCTCGCGAGAGGCGCGCGCTATTGGAAGGGAAGTGCGCACTTTGCTAAAATGAGGGCTTCACGGAGACCTTTTATGCCCACCTACAGCTTTGTATGCAAGGAATGCAACAAAACATTCACTCAGATGATGACGCTGAGCGAACACGAAAAGAACAAGCTCGCCTGCCCGAAGTGCAAGAGCAAGAAAGTGGAGCAAACCTTCGCCGCGTTCTTCGCCGTCAGCGCCAAGAAAAGTTGAAAGAAGCAGTGACGGGTCAAAAGTCACCAAAAGGAAAAGTCACGAGAAGCTGCAGGAAGGGAAGAGCAGTGCCTAACCCTGGCCCCTGTTGCTGAGCATCGGAATCTTTATTTCCTCCCGCCGTGCGCACTCGATGGCTTCCTCGTATCCCGCGTCGGCATGCCGTGCGACGCCGATCCCCGGATCGTTCGTCAGAACACGATTGATGCGCTTGCGCATCTCGGGCGTTCCATCGGCCACCGTGACCTGTCCCGCGTGCAGGGCGTAGCCGATCCCTACGCCGCCGCCGTTGTGAATGGAGACCCAACTCGCGCCCGAAGCCGTGTTGAGCAGGGCATTCAGCAGCGGCCAATCCGCGATGGCGTCGCTCCGGTCCTTCATGGCTTCGGTTTCGCGATACGGCGAGGCCACCGAGCCGCAGTCCAGGTGGTCGCGGCCGATCACGATGGGCGCTTTGATTTCGCCGTTTGCCACCAGGTCGTTCATGCGCTCGCCGAACAGCGCGCGCTCTCCGTACCCCAGCCAGCAGATGCGCGCCGGCAATCCCTGAAACTTGACGTGCTTTTGAGCGAGGCGAATCCAACGGGTGACGGTTTCGTTCTCCGCGAACAATTCCAGCGCCAGTTGGTCGGTGCGGTGAATATCCGCGGGATCCCCGGAAAGAGCCACCCAGCGAAAGGGCCCGCGGCCTTCGCAAAACAGCGGGCGGATGTAGGCGGGAACGAACCCGGGGAACGCGTAAGCGTCGTTCACGCCGGCGTGCTCGTGGGCCACGGTGCGAATGTTGTTGCCGTAATCGAAGGTCGCGGCGCCGAGCTTCTGCAGATCGAGCATGGCCTGGACGTGGAGGCCGATCGACTGGTACGACCGCTTCAGGTAATCGTCGGGATTCGCGCGCCGCAGCTCGGCTGCCTCCGCCAGCGTGAGGCCGCGCGGGATGTAACCATTCAAGGGGTCGTGGGCGCTGGTCTGATCCGTGAGAAGATCAGGCACCACACCGCGTCGCGCCAGTTCCGGAAGCACGTCCGCGCAGTTGCCGACCAGGCCCACGGAGACGGCCTGCTTCTGCCGCACCGCCTGTTTGAGGATGCGCAAGGCCTCGTCGAGATCATTCACGCAAATGTCGCAGTACCCTTGCCGGATGCGCCGCTTGATGCGCTCAGCGTCCACTTCGACGCATAGGAAAGCCGCGCCATTGAGCGTTGCGGCCAGCGGCTGCGCGCCGCCCATACCACCCATGCCGCCCGTCACCACGAGCTTTCCGGCAAGGTCGCTTCCGAAGTGCTTGCGGCCTGCCGAGGCGAAGGTCTCATACGTCCCCTGCAAAATTCCCTGGGTGCCGATGTAGATCCAGCTTCCAGCGGTCATCTGGCCGTACATTGTGAGCCCCAGCCGCTCAAACTCGAGGAAGCGTTCCATGTTTGACCAGTGGCCGACAAGATTGGCATTCGCAATCAAGACGCGCGGCGCCCACTCGTGAGTGCGGAAGACGCCCACCGGCTTGCCGGATTGGACCAGCAGCGTCTCATCGCTTTCGAGCTCCTGGAGCCTGTGGATGATGGCATGATAAGCGGCCCAGTTGCGCGCGGCCTTGCCTGCGCCGCCGTAGACCACCAGGTCCTGCGGACGCTCTGCGACCTCAGGATCGAGGTTATTCATGAGCATCCGCATGGCCGCTTCCTGCTGCCAGCCCTTGCAACGGAGGGTGTTGCCGCGTGGGGCGCGAATCGGCGCCTGACCCTCGATGGCCACCGTGCTCCTTACCGGCTCAACAGCCGATCGTTCACTCATTAGCATTAACCCCTTCCAACATCATAGCGTAGCCTCAGCTGTGGAGGAAGCGGGCGTGGACCAGGGGGCGCCGGCAACCCCCCGCGGGACGCGGCTTGCTGGTCCTCCTCAGGTTCGTAGATCAGTTTGAGGTAGAGGCGGCTTCATGCCGCTACACCGCGTGCCGGGGCAAAGCCGCTAAATCGCAAACTGACCCAACACTCGACCTTCGGCTGCCCAAAGCCTCGATCATTTCGACTATGCTGGAACCGAAGGAGAGTTCTGGCGGCACTGGCGCTAACTCCGGGTGCGGCTCGAGGAGCGCCCCTGCTGCGGAAAATGAAGGTCGCACCATGAAAGCGCAATTTCATTTGACCCTGCTGACGCTGTTCTGGTTTCTGCCCGGGTTCGCGATCAGTCCCGTGATCTGGGCCCAGGATCCAGGCTTGGTGAAGATGCACATCCCGGCTCCGGAGTTTCCGCCGCCAGCAAGCGGTGCTGCGGCCGCAGTCGGCCTCGAAGATCCCGGTGGGGGATCAATGCAAGATGTTTCTCCGGCTGGGCCCGCTTCTCGACCCGCAGGTGGTGCTGGGGGCTCGTCATCCGGGGGAATACCGCCTCAGGGCTCACAGTCGCCGCCGGGCGAGGTGCCGGGCGGTGGCGTCACGTGGATCAACAGCCCAGCGCTTACCATACAGGGGCTGCGCGGCAAGGTGGTGATGATCGACTTCTGGGACTATACCTGCATCAACTGCATTCGAACCTTCCCGGAGAATAAGAAGCTCTGGGATCGATACCGGAATGACGGCTTTGTGCTGATCGGGGTGGACGATGCCGAGTTCAGCTCGGCCGCGCCGGTGGAGAGCGTCCGCGAAGCTGTCAAGCGATTCGAGTTGCCGTACCCGGTCGTGGTCGACGATCGCTTCCAGATCTGGAACGCTTATAAGAACAGCTTCTGGCCTAACATTTTCCTGATCGACGCCAATGGGTTTATCCGCTACAACCATCCCGGCGAAGGCGACGACCATGAAATCGAGCAGGCCATTCAGGGTCTTTTGAAGGAGGCGCGCCCCGACCTCGCGTTTCCATCGAGTGACACCATCGCGCCCGACGTCAATCCCGCCGCCCCTGACTGCGGCGCCACGACCCCCGAGATGTATGTGGGCGATTCGTTCGGCCGCGGCACTTTGGCGAATGCCCAAGGCTATCGCGACCACAAGACCATCGATTACGCGCAGCCGAATTCCGTGGAGGACGGACACGTGGCGCTCGCGGGCCGCTGGGAAACGGACAAGAACGGCATGATCTACCGCGGCAAGCAACAGGGCCACGAGCCGGGCCAGGATCAGGCAACCGTCAAGTATCACGCCCGCGAGATATACTCCGTGATGAGCCTAGCCCGCGGCCACGCTGCGCGTCTTTATATCATGCAGGATGGCAAGTATCTAACGGCCGGCAATAAAGGCGCAGACGTGCAGATCGATTCGCAGGCGCGTTCCTACATCGAAGTGCGCGACCCGAGGATGTACTACCTGGTGCAGAATCCAGAATTCGGCAGCCACGTGGTGGAGTTGTTTCCCGCCGCCGACGGTTTGATGATCGATTCGTTTACCTTCGGGAATAACTGCCAGATCAATTTCGCCCATTTGTAGGGGGACCGGCTTGCCGTCCCCTCATGCGTCTCGCTGTGAACCTACGAGGGTAGGGCAAGCCCTACCCCTACGTCGGGCGTGTTAGGTACTCCGCCAGACGCGCGGGTTCCACGGCTTCCTGTTGCCCGGTGTCAAGGTTTTTGACCTGATACAATCCGCTCGCAAGCTCGCCCTCGCCGATGATCACCCCGAAACGCGCGCCCAGGCGGCTGGCGGCGCTCAAGGACTTTTTCAGCTTGGCGTCTTCGTACCCGGTCTCGACGCTGATGCCTTGCGCTCGCAGTTCGCGGGTGAGCCTGCCCGCGGCTGCGCCCGCCGCCTCGCCGAGCCACGCCACATACGCGGTCAGAGCGGGTTCGGGCTTGAGGGCTCCCGCGGCCTCCACGGCCAGCAGCAGCCGGTCTTCACCGATGGCGAACCCGATTCCCGGCGCCGGCGGACCTCCGAGCATCTCGGAAAGGCCATCGTAGCGCCCGCCGCCGAGGATCGAGTTCTGCGCGCCCAGCACGCCGCTCGTGATTTCGAAAGTAGTCCGGGTGTAGTAATCGAGGCCCCGCACCAGGCGAGGCGTGATCTGGTAAGAGATGTCGCGCGCGTCGAGCCCCGCGAGCACGGCATCGAAGTGCGCCCGGCAGTCGGCGTCGAGGTGGTCGATGATGCGCGGCAGCCCCTCGATGATCGGCTGATCGGCCGGCACCTTGCAATCGAGCACGCGCAACGGGTTCGAGTCCGCGCGGCGCTGGCAGTCGCCGCACATCTGGGCCTTCACCCCGCTCAGGGCCTCGCTCAACGCGTTCAGGTATTGCGGCCGGCAGTTCTTGTCTCCGACGGAATTGATGAGCAGCGTGAAGTCTTGAAAACCGGCGCGCCGCAGAAAGAGCGCCAGCATTTCAAGAAGCTCCACGTCCACGCCCGGGTGCTCCGATCCCAGCACTTCCGCGCCGATCTGGTAGAACTGCCGGTAGCGTCCCTTCTGCGGGCGGTCGCGGCGGAACATCGGGCCGATGTAATACAGCTTGTGAACGCCGCCCTCGTTGAACATCGAGTGCTCGATGTAGGCTCGCACCACGGAAGCTGTGGCCTCGGGGCGCAGCGTGAGGGACTCGTCCGAGCGGTCGAGGAAGGTGTACATCTCTTTGCTGACGATGTCGGTGTCCTCGCCCACGCTGCGGGCGAACAGAGCAGTCGGCTCAATGACGGGCGTTCGGATCTCGCCGTAGTGATAGGCGGCGAAGACGCGTCGCGCCTCGCCTTCGACCTTCTGCCACAGCGCCGTGTCGCGGGGCAGCAGATCGCGCGTGCCCTTGACGGCTCGAATCGGTTGGGCGGATTTTGATGAAGGTGCGTCCACTAAAGCAAACTCCCGTTCTCCGCGGCAACAAAGGGCAAAGCTCTCACCACGGAGGTCACAGAGTTTTTCTCCGTGTTCTCCGTGGTGAAATCTTTCTTGGCACACAGCGAAGGTCTTGGCGATCAGTAGCACAGAGCACACTGAGCTTCGTGAACTCCGTGTTGAAGCCTTCAGCTTTGAGGCTCGACCTAAACGTTGCCTTGGCCGTCGGCGGAGCGCTCCCTCAGGGGTTCGTTTTCCTGCCGCGCTCGCTCAGGTAAACTTCCTTGTAGCCCAGGTAATGTGTAGCGTGGCCGTCGATAAAACGCCGCTCAGGATCACCGAGCTGCCGCCGGAACTGCGCCGGCACGCCCATATACAGGCTGCGCGGCGGGATCACCATGTTCTCCGGCACCAGCGTCCCGGCCGCGATGATCGAGCCCTCGCCGACCCGCACGTTGTTGAGCAGAATCGCGCCCATTCCGACCAGGCAATGGTCCTCAACCACGCAGCCGTGCAAGATGGCGCGATGTCCGACGGTCACCCATTGGCCCAGGATCACGGGCGCTCCGGCGAAAGTGTGGACGATGGTTCCGTCCTGAACGTTGCTGTTCTCGCCGATGCGAATCGGTTCGATGTCGCCGCGCAGCACGCTTTGGTACCAGACGCTCGCGTTTTCGCCAATTTCGACGTCGCCGATGAGGTCGGCGCTTTCGGCAACGAAGGCCGAAGACGCGATGCGGGGAGTTCGTCCTTGATAGGGAAGGATCATGTCTCGGGAACGGAACCTCTGGACTCGATGAGTTACGGCAAAATTCACGTTAGCACACGCTGCGAGAGGGCCACAAGGCGAGTGGAGGCACGAGGAGGGGTTGTAGACCATTCCGGCGTTGGCCGGCACCCGGACGGGCTTGCCGCTCACCGTGGTCAGGACAACGCCGGGGTTCCGCAAGCAGGGCGGCAAAAGCCGTGAAGCTCGGAATCACGGGTTGCGCGTCCGCTGTTATAATGATCGCGTGAAGAAGTTCCTGGGACTGGCGTTAGCTCTCTTGCTCGCCTCGGCGCTGCGAGCGGCGGTTCCCAATCAGACCCGCACCATCCTGGTGCTCCCTTTCGAAAATGAAAGCTCCAATTCCGACCTGGGTTGGATCTCCGAAGCCTTCGCCCAGCTTCTTTCCATACGCCTCGCGGGTCCGGGACGCTATGTGCTCCAGCGCGAAGAACGCAATGCCGCCTACGAGCAACTTGGCATCCCGCCCGGCACGCCCTTGACCCTGGCAAGCGCGTACAAGGTGACGGAGACACTGGGAGTGGATTGGGCTGTGGTGGGCAAGTTCACCGTGGCGGGCGACCAGTTGACGGCATCCTGCCAACTCCTCGAAGTCCACGATTTGAAATTGACGCCCCGCCTGGAAGCGAGCGGCTCCCTGACCGACCTGGTGGACGTGCAAACGCGACTCGCCTGGCGGCTGCTGGCCACGCATGATCCCGACTTCACGGCGGGCGACGAAGAGGACTTCGCCAAGGGTTTTCCGCCCATCCGGTTGGACGCATTTGAGAACTACATTCGGGGCCTGTTGGCATCGGACGACGAAACCCGCCTCCACTTTCTCAAGGAAGCGGACCGCATCGACCCTTCCAATCATGGAGCGGCCTTTGATTTGGGCAAGTACTACTTTGAGCACAAGGAATACCCGGAGTCCGCCACCTGGCTGCGTAAGCTCGCCGCCTCAGATCCGGACTATCTCGAGTCGCTCTTTCTCCTGGGGGTGGACCAATACTTCGCGGGCGACGACCCCAAGGCCCAGGCGTCGTTTGCCGCGCTCGAGAAACAAATCCCGCTGAGCGAGGCCGCCAATGACCTCGGCGTGGTTCGGGCGCGCCGCGGCGACTTCCAGGGCGCACTCGCGGACTTCGAGAGCGCCTCGAAGGACGATCCTCTCGACCCCGACTTTGCCTTTAATACGGCGGCGTGCCTCTGGGACATGAAAAGATACGCGGACGCGGCCAAGGTCCTTCGATCCGGGCTCGCCCAGGACGATAACGATCCCGAGGCACATACATTGCTGGCAGTGATCCTCGGCAAACTCCAGGATTCCGACGGTGAGCGCAGGGAGACAGCATGGCTGGCCGCGCACGGGGGCGGGGGTGACCCGGTCCGCAACTTCTCGCCCGAGCTGCGCTTGAAGAAGGACTACGACGGCCGCGCCTTTGGACTCCTGGCCGTGATGCTGCATAACACCGTGGAGGCGCGGCTGGCGCAGGAGAATCCGACGGAGCACGGGCAGGCGCACCTGAGCCAGGGCAAGCGGTTGCTCGCGGACGGGCGTCTCGCTGAAGCCGAACGCGAACTCGAGGAAGCAAGTACGCTGCTGCCGGAAAACAGCGAGGTCTACCTTGTGCTCGGGCAGGTTTACGAGGCGGAGGGCCGCCACGAGCAAGCGGCCGAGCAGTTCAAAACTGCGCTCCAGTTTGACAACAACGCGGTCACGCACCTGTGGCTGGCGCAGGCGTATCTTTCCATGAACCGGAACTCGCAGGCCCTGGAGCAGGGTCAGATGGCGCTCTCCATGAGCCCTAATGACGCCGCCGCCAAGCGGTTGGTTGAGGACATCGAGCATCGCACCGGGAGGTCACGCCCATGAAGCCGCTTCGAGCGCCGGCTCTGGTGATCACCGCGCGAAGGGGACGAGTACGGGCGGGCGGCGCCGCCCTCGGGCTCGCGCTCGGCGCCGGCATGTTTGCCGCCGCGGCCTTTCTGCTCGGATCGCCTTCGTCTCCGTCGCCTGCGGGAAGTCCGGTGGTCGTCGAGATCAACCTGGACGACATCATCGAACCCGTGACCGCGGAGTACGTTGAGAACGGAATCCGCGCGGCCAACAACGAAGGTGCGGCCGCCGTGTTGCTGGAGCTGAGCACACCCGGGGGCCTCGACACCTCCATGCGCGACATCATTCGCGCCATGATCGACTCGCGAGCGCCGGTTATTGTCTACGTGGCGCCGAGCGGCAGCCGAGCGGCGTCGGCAGGCTTCTTCGTACTCATCTCGGCCGACGTGGCCGCCATGGCCCCCGGAACCAATACCGGCGCGGCCCATCCGGTCATGATGGGCAATGCCGACGTCGGCAAGACGATGGAAACCAAGATCGAGAACGATGCCGCGGCCTACATCCGCTCGCTCGCCGGCAAGCGCGGGCGGAACGCGCAGTTGGCCGAGGATGGCGTGCGGCTGAGCAAGTCGTTCACAGAAAAAGAGGCGCTGGACAACCACCTCATCGACATTGTCGCGACTTCTCCCCAGGACCTGCTGAAATCGCTCGACGGGCGGACGGTGACACGTTTTGACGGCAGCACCACGGTGCTGCACCTGACGGGCGCGGACATCGCGCCCTTCCCGATGACCGGTCGCGAGCGATTTCTCGCCCGCATCGCCGATCCCAACATCGCCTTCATCCTTGGCGCTCTCGGTGCGCTCTGCCTCTACGTGGAATTCACACATCCCGGCATGATTCTGCCGGGCGTCACGGGCGCGGTCGCCATCGTGCTGGCGCTCTATGCCTTTCACATGCTTCCCATCAACTACACCGGCGTGGTCCTGATCGCGCTGGCCCTGGCGCTTTTCGGGCTCGATGTCAAGGCAAACTCGCATGGAGTGTTGACGGCGGGCGGTATCATCAGCATGGTGGTGGGGGCGTTGATCCTGGTGCAGTCGCCGCTGCCCGGCGCCGAAATCCAGTTCTCCACCGCCCTGAGCGTGACCTTGCCGCTGGCCGTGATCAGCGCCATACTGTTGCGCCTGGCGATGATAGCGCGCCGCAGCAAGGCCATCACCGGGGAGCAGGGTATGATCGGTGCCGTGGGCGTGGCGCGGACCGATCTCGCGCCCCTAGGCAAAGTTTTCGTCCACGGCGAGATCTGGGAAGCGCAAGCCGCCGAGGCCATCCCGACGGGCGCCCGAGTGCGTGTGCGCGGGCTGCACGGGCTGAAGCTGGTGGTGGAACCGGACCAGAAGGATTGATGATTGATGATTTCCGGTTGATGCCGTCGGGGTGCTGAATCAGTCTCCAATCTGCGGTCGGCAATCGGCAATCTCTCAAAAGGGAGTAATCGAAATGGACTCGAGCATGTTCCTTCCCGTGGTGGCTTTCATCGTCTTGATCTGGTTCATCAAGTCCCTGAATATCCTGCGCGAATACGAACGCGCCGTGGTGTTCCGCCTGGGCCGCGTGATCGCCCGCGACAAGGGTCCCGGGGTCATCTTCATCTGGTGGCCCATCGATAAGATGGTCAAGGTTTCGCTCCGCACCATCACCTGGGACATCCCTCCGCAGGACATCATCACGCGCGACAACGTCTCGCTCAAGGTGAGCGCCGTAGTCTACTTCCGTGTGATCAACGCCACCCAGGCGATCATCGAAGTGGAGAATTACCGTTACGCGGTGGAACAGGCCGCGCAGACCGGTCTGCGGTCGGTGCTCGGCGAGGTGGAACTGGATGATCTTCTGGCGCAGCGCGAGAAGCTGAACGCCCGCCTGCAGGGCATCCTCGACGAACATACGGAGCCTTGGGGCATCAAGGTAACCCAGGTGCAGGTGAAGCAGGTGGACCTGCCCCAGGACATGCAACGGGCCATCGCGAAGCAGGCCGAGGCCGAACGCGAGCGCCGTGCCAAGATCATCGCCGCCGACGCGGAGTTCCAGGCCGCGGAGAAGCTCTCGCAGGCGGCCTCGCTGATCGCCCGGGAGCCCGTCACCATCACCCTGCGTTACCTCCAGACGCTGGTGGAAATCGGCGCCGAAAAGAACACGACGATCGTCTTCCCGTTGCCGGTCGATCTGCTGGCGGGGCTGGCCGGCAAGGTCCTCTCGCCTAAGGCGGAGGGCTCAGGCACTTAGAGCCATGCGCGAAACTGAAGGCGTCTCAACCCGCTATCTGCTGGGCGCGTTCTTCGCGGTGGTGTTGCTCTGCGCGGTGTTCTTTTCGCTCGGCTACTTTCTCGGCTACCGTGAGGGACATCCACCCGGCAGTCCGCTGACCGAGCGGGTGGCCGGGTCATCCGATGTTCCGGCGCCGGTGAACGCATCCAGCAGCACGCCCTCGGACCCAAGCACAACCCAGCCATCGGAGTCCCCGAAGGAGCCTGCGACGGCAACGGATGTTCCGGGCTCGAGTCCGGACGCCGCGCCTGGCAGCAACGGCTCTACACCGGCAGGCACTGCGCCAGCAGTCGCCCCGACCGCTGGCACCCGGGAGGCCACAACGGCGCCGCCGTCCGGTCTGGCCCCTCCGAGCGTGCCCGCATCCGCGACGGATTCCAGCCCGTCGGGTGACATTGACGAAAGCAGCTTGTCGCCGCGCTCGGTGCCTTCCGGCTTCCTCATCCAGGTGGGAGCTGTCACAAGCCGGCAACAGGCACTCACAATGGAGCAAGGGTTGCGCTCCCGCGGATTTCCGGCGCTTGTGCTCACGCCCCGTCAGGTGCGAGCGAATGACGGCTTCCTGCGCGTGATCGCCGGACCCTACAAGACCCGCGAAGCAGCCGGCGCGGCGCTCCGAAAGCTTGCCGCGGCGGGATACAAGCCGTTCATCCGGCAGTAGGGTCGTGTCGCAGGTTGTGGAAAGACGTCGAGGTCGCTGGGTGATTGCAAATGACAAGGTGTTCACACTGCTGCGGCACCGTTCATCATTCGTTGCTCATTGCAGCTTGGCGTATTCCTTCTTGGCCTCTTTGAAAATGGGGATATCGGGGTCAGCGTCTTTCCAGAGGGCGAGGAAATCCTGGTAAGCGGTCTTTGCCTTGGTCTTGTCTCCCGACAAAGCGAAGGCTCTTCCGAGTTGCAAGTGCGCCAGCGCGCCTATGGGATCGGAAACCACGATCCCGCGGTGATCGAGAATTTTCTGGAATTCCGCGGCGGCCTCGGCCGCTTGGTGTGCGGCCAGACGGGCCTCGCCACGAACATAGACCGGATAGAGAGCCCCAAAAAACGCAAAAAAACTGCTGGGCGGCGCGCCCCGTTCATAGGGAACTGCTACTTGCAGCAGTTCGATCGCCTTCGCCGGTTCTCCATGGTTCAGTGCGAGCACTGCGTGAAGCGCCGGCAGGTAACCGAATCGGACCGCCGTGTCCTCCGGGAAGCGCCTTTCCAGGTCATCCGCGAGGGTTTGAGACTGAGAAGAATCGCCCGAGAGGGCCAGGGCAAAGGCAACTCCATACTCCTCGTCGCGGCCCTTGGAAGTCTCCAGTGCGGCTATGGCGTTCCGTGTAGCTGAAGGCTCAATCCCGCAAAAGGCTTCCCATAGTGCCGCTCCGGTTTCGTACAGAGCTGCTCTTTCGCCGTGGGCCGACTGCCGAGCCACGTCCGCCGCGTGCCGTGACATTATCTTGGCCTCTTGCAAGTGACCGGAATATGCCAGGGCCAGGGCTTCCTGGTCGGAAAGCCAGTCTTCCGCTCCGGATTCCCCGTTGCCCAGAGCTGCTGCCCGTTCCATTCCCGCCTTGTCACCCCTTAGAAAGGCGATTTCGTAGCGCTGGACCAAAGAGTCGGGAATTTCCAGTTTGCGCCGCCCCGAGGCTCGCTGCAGCGTGCCCTCAGCATCCTCCAGACGCTCAAGGTAAATATAGTTGTAGGTAAGAACGGAATACCCGATGGCGAAGTCCGGATCGAGCTCGACTGTTTTCCTGCCTTCTTCCACCCCTTTTTCGTACTTGCCGAAAACCGGGTAAATGAAGCCCGACAAGAATGAGTGGGGCGTCACATCGCGCGGATAAGTCTGCGCCCACACTTCACAGGCCTGTTCTGCTTTTCCCAGGTTTCCCGTCACTTGCAGATCGTAGGAAGCGGTGATAAAGAATCTTTCCGCGTCACTGGCGCGATCCCTGAACTGATAGGCTTTGCTGACGTTCTCCGAGGCGAGGACAGATTCTCCCACGCTGGCGTACGAGGTCCCCAGTTGCGCATAGGCCATCGCGAATTGAGGGTCGATCTCAGTGGCGCGGCGCAAGAGCGGCAGAGCGGCCTCATCACCACTTGATTGGGCGACTTTCAGGGCCGTGCTATAGGCTTTCAAGGCTTCGAGCGACGGCGTCGTAGCCTCGGCGAGCGGAGTGTTGTGCTTTTCGACCGTGGCGAGCGATTCGCCGACCCGGGTTCTAAACTTACTTGCAATTTGACTGAGCGCACTGAGGACGTCTTCCTTTCGCGCCGCTTGCGCCTGCTCCTCATCGAGCACGTCGCCGGTGCCGCACCTGTTGGCACGTAACCCTAATACGTACTGGCTTCCAAGGCTGGCAATCAAGCCTTCCAGGACGGCTGCGCTGGCGGTTCGCTGGCACACTTCCCGGGCGACCTCCGCAGTCAGCCGCGCGTCCGCCGGCTGGCCCATCAGGCGGAGCGTCTGCTGGATGCGCTCCTCGGAGATGAGGCTGAGGAAAGGTGACTGCTCGAGCTGTACGGCCAACCCCTGCCGAAGGGTCCCGTCAAACACGGGATCACCGGTCGAATTCACGAAGTCGGCGAGCACAACCGTGTCTTTCTCGGAGAGCTCCCGCCTTCCGTGAAAGAGGAATCGGAAGGCCAGAGCGGCGCCGGCAACAAATGCCACGCCAAGAACGACGAAAATCCAGTTTCTTGATCGTGTGCGCTCCGCCCGTCGAGGCGCTGCCGCCGGGGCTCTCTGCCCTTCAGCCACTTCGTCCACGGAATCGGATCGTCGCACGGCCGGAACAAGGAAGCGGTAGCCTCGCCTGGGAATCGTCTCAATGTAGACCGGATTCTCGGCGTAGTCTCCCAGCGCCTCCCGCAGCTTGCGAATGGCCACCCTAAGGCTGCTGTCGAACTCAACAAAGGTGTTCTCCTGCCAGATCCGCCTTTGAAGCTCCTCCCGGGTAACAATTCTTCCGGCGTTTTCCAGAAGGACGAGAAGAAGGCGAAAAGGCTGGTCCTGCAGTCTTATTCGTTTGCCTTCCCTCAGGAGCTCACCCGAAGCGGCATTCACTTCAAAAAGTCCGAATTGGTAGTTGGCACCCCCAGGCGTTTCCACAAACTGCCCTCGAAGGAGAGAGTTTATCACGACCGATCGCTGTTCACGCCGGCTAGCTACTGACTTCATTCGAAAGGCCTTGGGAGTTAACAAGCGATTTACGACGGGTTCACTTGACGCCGGTTGGGCCCTTCGGTTTATCTGCTCGTGCTGAAGCCTGGGTTGCAGAAGGCTAAGGGGCATGAAGCTGACAGGGTTGCAAAGGAGAGAAACATAAAATCCGGTGCGTGACAGTCTCCCGGCGCCTTGTGCGTCTGGTTGCTCGGAAGAAGGCTATGAAACAGTCCCGATGGCGGCCAAAGCGGCACTCGCGGGCTCAAGACCCGTGGATGAGTGTGTGCGCATGTCCGGAAGAGTCCAAAATGCGAAATCCAGTTCAACCTTATCCCAGACAAAGGAGGACGGCCACAATGACGATTGTAGAGTCTGCAAGAAGAGCGGTGGCAGGAGCAGCCGTAGCCTCGCTGGCGCTCGCGGGAATGCTGCTCTGTTCGCCGCGTGCGCGCGCGCAAGATGGGAACGACGATTCCTGGAGGATTAAACAAGGGTTCGCGATCGCGCCGGTTCCGCTCAATTTGAAGGGAAAGAGCCCGGAGCAAATTGATCTGGTCGGCTTGGGCAGCTATTGGGTCAACGCCGTATCGGATTGCGACTTTTGTCACACCTCCGGCGGCCCGCCCAGCTACAATTTCGCTGCGGGTTTCAACCCGTACTTTGGCCAGTCGAAGAAAACCGACCCGGCCACCTATCTGGCGGGAGGCGCAAATTTCGGTACGGCCCTCCCCGTGGGTTTCTATAACCCCCTTTATGGGAATTATCCTGGACCATACATTATCTCCCGCAACCTGACGCCGAATAAGTACGGTCTTCCGGAAGGGGGAAAGACTTTAGCCCAATTCATGCAAGTCCTGCGAACCGGCGTTGACCAGGACCACATCCATCCGACTTGCACCACAGCTTTCCCGCACCCCGGTCCGCCGGATTGCATTCCGCCACCGGTCGACGGGAGCCTTCTGCAAGTCATGCCTTGGCCTGACTTTCAGGACATGTCGGACCATGATATCGAGGCCATTTACGAGTACCTGAGCGCGATCCCTTGCATCGACAACAAGACGAGCACACCGCCTTTTGGGGCTCCGAATGAGCTGCGCAACGACTGCGGCGACGACCCACCAGCTGGCGCGGACAACGCTTCAGAGACGCCGCGTGGAACAAGAAGGTAGTAACGGTTGATGGGAAACCGCCGGCTACGGGCGGCGGTTTCCCTTCCACAAGCTGCTGGAACATCGCTCATCAAGGCGCGAAAGAATGAATCGCACTCCCGGGGGTCCTTTGACGTCAACCGCACCGACCGTGCTCAAGCAGAGCTCGTGGTTCCGTTCCAAATATTTCCTGTTTGCTGCCATAGGCCTGATGTTGGCCTACGTTATCCCTCACGACGAGAGTTTTCTGGTGCATTCGAAGGATCCCTTGTGGCAGCACTACGAACCCTTTAAATGGTGGCTCTTGCCGCATGGAATCGCCGGAGCATGCGCTCTGCTGCTGGGCCCCATGCAGTTCTCCGACCGGCTTCGCCGTCGTTTCAGGCGGCTCCATCGGGTGGCCGGCCGAATCTACGTCGCCGGCGTGTTTGTGGCTGCTCCACTCGGCTTTTACATCCAGTACTTCGAGGAGCGCATGGGCAATCCGAGGTCTTTCAGTATCGCTGCCGCCGCGGACGCCGCTTTATGGATGATTACTACCGGGATTGCGCTGGTCTTCATTCTCAATGGGAAAATTCAGGAGCACCGGCAATGGATGACCCGCAGTTTTGCGGTCGCGCTCGTTTTTCTTGAGGTGCGAGTGATCGGCGGTGTGATCGGATTTGACAGTCTCGACGCCCATGCGAACGAAACCATCGTCTGGGCCTGCCTTGCGTTCTCGATCCTTTCGGCGGACCTTGTGCTTCAATGGCAGCAACAGGGGCACGCGTTGCCAGTGGTTGGGCGGCACTCGCTGCCTTTTTCTGAGCAGATAAATCGAACCTCCATTGCGAAATCCGGCGGCGTCTGCTTGCAGCCCACAAGGGAAGCTCCTGTGGGGCGGCTTCCGGGAGCCTAAAGCGCCTCTTTTCGACGAGACTCGGCGTGCCCATCCGCGATTGCGCCGGTGGGGGTTTTATTACAGGTTTTTAGGATTCTTCAAGTCAGTTCGCCGACGCTTTTGGGTGTGAGTCGTATTTTGAACAGTATCGCTCGTTAGTACAACGATGGCGACGATCACGGTCGGATCAGTGGGGTAAATGGGGCGCACCGTGGAATGCGAAAGCGACTGGAAAGGCTTATTCAACCCAAACTTACTCCGATGCACGATGATTCGATCCATCGATGAATCAATCCGTCAGAGAGACGTCGTCGCCCGGACGGATCATGCCCTCGATGAGAACCACGCCGTAAACACCGGCTTTGGTTTCGTGCGCGCCAGCCAAGTGCTTCATGATTTCGGGACTCTGCTCTGCCGTATCCGGATCGAGCGTGATCATCTTGCAGCGTGTGTCGCGATGCATCACGGCCACGGTGGCTTTAGCGCCGACGCGCAGCGTGCGGCCCACGAACAGGTCCTCATCGAAACCCTTCCCGGATTTGAGATCGAGATATATGTTGGCGCGGAAGCGGCGCTTGTCCAGGCTGGCACCCAACTCCTCTCCAAGTTGGCGAATCGTGTGGACGGAAATCAGCGAGACCGGCCGGCAATCCGTCATCGCCCGGTCTGATCGCAGCAACGTCAGTTCGTTTTCCGCGCCAATCCCGGCGCGTATCAGGTTGACCAGTTTAGGATCGCCGACCGAAAGCCGATCCCCGCACGGCGTTTCGACATCGAGCGCCGTGTCCGCCGGGTCGGCGTAGACGGGGTTGAGTCCGATTCCAATCCCTTCAGCCTCGGCAAGGTTGGCGGGCTGTGTCATGCACCCCGGATTTCGGTACCGGGGTTGATACAGCAACATCGTTTCCAGCTCGCGGCTGGTCAGATAGGGGAACCCTTTCCGCGCCACCGAATTCCGAAAAGCGTAGAGACGGTCGCCATATACTCCGGGGAACCCTATAAAGGCCTCCTGCAAGGCTTCTCCGCGCATGCCCTTGACGGGGTAGCGCCACAAGCTTTCCACTGTGCCGATGAGCTCCATTCCGCCGATCCCCTGTTCTTGAACGCTTACGCCGTGGGCTGCCCCGGCGCCCGCGTAGCGAGTGACCTCTTCATCAACTTTGCCGGTAACCGACCCTCTCGACTTATATCACGAACCATTGGGAGACCGAGCCCTCGAGCAGCGCTGGGGTATCGCTCTCGCTCCCTTCGGGTATAATCAGCAGTCGCATTGAGTCATGCCGTGGATCAACATCCCGTGAAATTAGCCTCTCTGACCGCTTCCCAAGCCCACGCATCCTCGTCGAGGCAAGGCCGGATCGGTCAGGCGGCCGGTTCGTACGGGGCGGCCGCCCTCTCCGGCGTCCTGTTGGCCGCCTGCTTTCCCAATTACAATCTGGCTTGGCTGGTTTGGGCCGCTCCTCTTCCGCTGCTCGTAGCCGTTCTGCGCGAGCGAAGCCTGAAACGCGCCTATCTGCTGGGCGCGGTCTCGGGCGCCGTGTTTCTCGCCCTCAGCGTCTACTGGATCGCTCTGGTGATGAAGAACTACGGCAACATGTCGTGGCCGGCGGCCATGGGTGTGATGGCCGCGTTCCTGGCCGCGCAGTCCAGCTACTGGGGCTTCTTCGCCTTGGTCACCTGCTGGATCGCCCGGCGCTCGTCCGGGCGGGCCGTTGTGGCCGCGCCCTTTCTGTGGATCGCGATGGAGCTTGCCGAGACTTACGGCTACTTCGGCGGCTTTCCGTGGAACCTCGTAGGCTACGGGGTTCAATCGAACGGCTTGCGGCAGATCGCCACTGTGACGGGAGTCTACGGCCTGTCGTTTCTCGCCGTCTCGACGAGCGCAGTCACGGCCTGGGTGATCCTCGAGCGGCGCGCGATGCCGAGACGCGTGATCCTCGCCGTGTGGATCGCCGCATTAGCCGCCGCCAACTTCGCCCTGGCGCCGCCTAAGTTAAGCGAAGGCAGCGAGCGCGCGATCCTGGTGCAGCCGAACGTGCCCTTGAACGAGGCTGCGGACGTCTGGGCGCCGTGGCGCAATCCCGCACCGCTCGCGCATCTGGCCGGCATTACGCTCGAGAAACTCCGGGAGACCGGTGGTGTCGCCGCCGGGGCGCCGCTCATCGTGTGGTCGGAAAATTCCGCGCCTTTCTACTTCAACCGCGACCCCGTGTTCCGCGCGGCGGTCGGGAACCTGGCGCGCGAAAGTGGCGCCTACCTTGTTGTCGGAGCCACGAACTTCGCGGGCGCGGGCAACACCCAGCCGCTCAACAGCGCCATCGTGCTCGACCCTTCGGGAAGCGTCCTGCTGCAATATGCTAAAATCCACCTGGTGCCCTTCGGCGAGTACGTGCCCGGCTGGCTCGATCACGTAGTGGGAAAGATCACCTCCGAAGCGGGCAATTTCGTGCCCGGCGCAAGCTACGCTTCAGCGCCGGCCGGCCGGGGCGCGATGGGCGTCTTCATCTGTTACGAAGAGATCTTTCCGCAGCTTGTGCGGCGGCTCACGCCTCGCGGTCCGAGCGTGCTGGTGAACATTTCGGATGACGCCTGGTACGGCGATTCCTCGGCGGCATTTCAAACCATGGAAATGGCCCGGCTGCGCGCCATCGAGAACCGGCGCTACCTTTTGCGATCGACCAACGACGGCGTCACCGACATCATCGATCCCTATGGGCGGGTGCGCGAAACCCTGCCGCGGCACGAGCAGGCGGCCCTCGCGGGGCGCTTCGATTTTGAGAAAGACGAGACGTTCTATACTGCTCACGGTGACGTCTTCGCATGGATGTGCGCGGCGCTGGCGGGCGTATTGATATTCGTTTGCGCGGTTCGGGCGCGCACAGCCGGCTCTTAGGCCGGCGCGTTGTATTCAACGCGATGCTCTCACTGCGCGGTCTAATCAAGGAGGCCTTGTGATCGAAGAACTGGAACGGGAATACACCAACCTGCGGCAGCGCGCCGGTGACCTGCGGAGTTTTCTTTGACGCACCGGCCCGCCGGCTCGAGCTTCGCGCGAGCGACCCCCAGATCGCGAGCGCCGATTTCTGGCAGAATCCCGAATCCGCACAACAGATCCTAGGCCAGCGCAAGCGCCTGGAACAAATCATCGGGAATGACGAGCACCTCGCCCAGCGCGTGGCCGACATTGACGCTTATTTCGAGCTCGCGCGCGAAGGCGAAGCCGTAGAGAGCGAGCTGCAAAGTGAGCTCGCGCGCCTGCGTGAGGAGTTGGACCGTCTGGAGACGGCTTCGCTGCTCAGCGGCGAGAACGACCGACTCAACGCTATCGTGTCGGTGCATCCGGGGGCCGGCGGAACGGACTCGCAGGACTGGGCCGAGATCCTGCTGCGCATGTACAAGCGTTGGGCGGAGCGCCGCGGCTTCAAGTTCACCCTGATGGAGTATCAGGCCGGTGAAGAGGCCGGACTGAAATCCGCCACCTTCAGCGTGACGGGCGATTATGCATACGGCCTGCTCACCTCCGAGATCGGCATCCACCGGCTGGTGCGGATCTCGCCTTTCGACTCCAACGCGCGGCGTCATACCTCGTTCGCGTCGGTATTCGTCAGCCCCGAGATTGACGAGAGCATCACGGTTGACATCAAGCCCGAAGACATCCGCGTGGAGACTTACCGGTCGACAGGAGCGGGCGGCCAGCACGTCAACACCACGGACTCGGCCGTACGCATCATTCACATTCCGACCAACACCATCGCCCAGTGCCAGAACGAGCGCTCCCAGCATCGCAACCGCGAGATGGCGATGAAGATGTTGCGCTCAAAACTGTATGAGCTCGAACTCGAGAAGAAGCGCGCCGCGACGGCGAAGCTCGAAGCCTCAAAGGCCGACATCGACTTCGGCAGCCAGATCCGGTCCTACGTGCTGCACCCTTACCGCCTGGTGAAGGACGAGCGCACCGAGCTCAAGATCGGCGACACGGAACGCGTGCTCGATGGCGACATTGATCCGTTCATCAAGGCCTACCTGCTCTGGCGCCGGGGATCAGTTCCGGCGGAGCAAAAGGCGTAAGAGTTCGTTGTTTGTGATTGGCTCAATACACTGCTGCTTGGGGTCACGCTCTACGCAAGCTGGAGTTGCGCTACGCGGCACGGGCTGCTCAAGGACGACGTTCCCGCTGAGGTTGCCGCGGCCATCTGCCGCCGCATCGTGATCGGGCAATCCCTTTACGCGCTCGGCGCTCTGCTCTGCGTGTTCAACACGACCTGGAGCATCGCGTTCATTGTTCTGGTCCAGCTCAACTACGCGATCGCGCCACGCATCACGGGTCGCAGATAACGGAGTTGCATTGGACCCTTGTCGGTGGCTAGTGTCGTGTTAGCCGAAATTCGCGATATACGACGGTCTGTCATCCTGAGCGCAGCGAAGGATCTGTTTTTCTTCGACTAACCAGCCTCAACAGCAGATGCTTCGCTCCGCTCAGCATGACATCAGGATGGAGTTATGCGTCACGTATTCGAGGCGACTCTAACGCCCGGGGGCGGGACTTGCGGTCACTTGCGTGGCGGCGGATGTGCCGGTGACGGGGACGCCGAGGAGCGCGCGGACCGCGATGGGCTTGCCGCCCGAGCTGGCGGGGTGGAATTCCCAATCCTCAAGCGCCGCGAGCAAAGGCGCATTGAATTGGATGTTCGGGGTCTGCATGGTCTTCACGCGCTGCACCCTGCCCATCTCATCGATCACCACGTAAACCACCATGAGTTGATTTCGATAACGGCGCAGTAGCTCCGGCGGCCAGACCGGAGTCTCCTTCTTCGCAGGGAGCGGCGGCGCCAGTGCGTCGCCGCCGGAGTCAGCCGCGCGCAGAGGCGCGTACTGCAGAATCCACGACGGAGCCGCAGGGTCCGAAGAACCAGCCATGTTGATGTAAACCGTGAAGACCGGCTCATCGTAGAAGACGCCAAAGTCTCCGAGCCCGCCGCCGCTCGTTCCGGCGGAGACAATCGTGAGCCCGTACGAAACTGGATCTTGCGAGTACGGCGCTTGCAAGTTCGGCGCTGGCAAGTTCGGTGATGGACGCGCTGCGAGGTCCGCCGGCACCCCGTCCGGCCACTCGCCGCCTTGAATCGTCATGCCGGGGAAGGTTCTGGCAGCAGGACCATCACCAGCCCCGGCGTCTCTCGCGGTATCAGCGCCAAGGTCGGCGCCAAAAGTCGAACCGCGGATGGTTATGCCGCTGTTCGCGATGGCTGCGTTCGCTCCATGGCTGCTCTCCGCGGCGCCCTGTCCTGGGCCGGTCCCGGGAACGCTTCCGCCGGGCCCTGGCCCCTTGCCGTTGCGCGCGCTCGGGGCGTTGGTTGCCGTCGTTTCATGAGCGTCCGCTTTCAGGCCTGTGCCGGTTCCGACCGAAGCCGGGGACGCGGCAATAACCGGGGCGGACTTCGCCATGGCGGGGGCGGAACCAGGCACCAGATGGGACGCAAGCAGGTTCGGCAGAACCGCGATGGCGAATTGGCCGTGAGCCTCGCCGGCCGGGAACCTCGGGGCTGGGTCAGGCGGCGCGGGCATGACGCTGAGCGCGAGCTCGGTCTTGGTGTCCGCACCGGAGGGGGCCGGCGACGACCGCGACGGCGCAGAGGAGGCGGACTTTGGAGCATCAATCGGGCCCTGAAGCAAAGGCGCGTGTATGGTTTCGGCCAGCCTGACCGTGTTGGGCAAGGGCGCAAACATCGTTAGTTCATGCGGAAACGAGAGCGCAGGCTGAAGGATCGTCTGAACGTGGTTCGTGGGATGCCGCGGGTTCGAAATAATCGCCCCAACGCCTGGAAGGCTCAGCCCCAACTCGCTCCATGATCCGACCGTCAGGCGTGGCGCCGTCTGAGACTCGGAAGCGGACGCGCCGCCCGGCCGACCAGCAGAGTCGTCGCCGCCGAGGTCGGGCAGATATAGCGCCTCTTTCGGAATCATCGTGAGCTGCCAATGCTTAACCGGATCAATCGACGGCCGCGGCGGAGTGACAGGCCAGAAGAGAAGAAGGGCAAAGACGGCGATTTCGTGAGCGAGGAAGGAGTAGAGGAGCCCGCGCCCCGGGAACAGGCCCAAGTTCAAGCTCCCGTAGCTGAAGCAAGGCTGCCCGGACGCGCTCGATGGACTTGGTGATGCTGCGGCCGGTGAAGGGCGCGGCCGCGTTTCAAGATTGAGCGTCAGGAGCTCCATACTTGCCGCACCCTCGGTCGCGCGCGCTCAGCGTCCCGGCCTTGGCGCCACCTGGAGAGTGTTCAAACAACCTTATACTGCGCGCCGGGAATGGACACGGGCCGGATGGTCATTGCGAAATGACCATCGCCGAGGTGCTGGTGATGTTCAAAGTGGTCTGTTTGATGAACGCAAGTCCCAAAGTAAAGTTGTATTGCACTTGTACCTGCACGACGCACCCGGGACTGTTTATCGCTCCTGTACAGCCCGTGTTGTTCGCGGGCCAGGTAGGAGTAACGGTCACCGACCATGGGTGGCCGGCAGTCGGGTTGACGTAGATCTCCTGGGACAGGACTCCCGTCACATAGTTCTGAATGTCTGTGGCGTTGGCCGGGCAAGCATTTGACCAGCTCGTGCAGGCTGAGCCCCGCACCATGGCGAAGCGGGTCCCCTCGCGCGCCGCCTCTGACACAAGGTTGTAAGCGTAGAGTGTCTCGCCAAGGGCGATCAATCCGAAGAGCAGGGTCAGGGTCGCGGCCGCCACAATCATAAACTCCACGACGGATTGCCCGCTCTCACCTCGCCCGCCGCGCCACCCCCGATGCCGCCGCACATCGTTTTTCACTCTCGGCCTCGTTTGCCGGGGTCCAGTCGCCGCGATGAGACGCGCTCTATCCCGCGCAAGATGCCAGGTCATTGGCCCACCTGCATTACCGCACTGCCATGCACGGTCACTGACGACGGCACACCGGGATAAGCAAACCAAGGGGTATAGTTCACCGTGGTACTGACGTTGACATACTCCACCACATGCGTGTTCGCGCAGGCCGGCGGAGAAGCGCAGCTTAAACTCTGCCCCGATCCGTCGGCGCACTGGCAGAAGTTAGTTGCTGTCGCGGCGAGGTTACCGTTACCGGCTCCCACCAGATCGCTCGCGTCATTCGCGGCCGCCGTCTGCATTCCCGTGAGGTCTGCTGCGGTCGCCGGATTCTGGCAGCCATACTGGGCGCCCGCGTGCGCGGCGTTCGAGGCCCCAACCGCCATGTAAACCAGGCGTCCGAGGTCGATCGCTCCGATGATCAACGAGATGAGCAGAGGCAATGCCAGGGCCAGTTCCACCAGGGCCTGCCCGGTTTCGGAGCTAAAATCCGCGAATCGTGCCCGCACAGTCCCATCCTGCGAACCGCCGGACCCAACATGTTTGCTTGTTCTATTCATGGTTATTCCACCAGCAAACCCGTCTTGATGGGCGATCCGCCTGGAAGCGACGAATAGTCATCGCCCAGACTGTTGTTTCCGTTCATGGTGACACTGTATGCCACTACGATCGTGTATGGGGAGGTAGAGTTGTTGCCGTTCATGGTGATCGACGCCGTCGGGCAATAAAGGGCCCCTGTGAGCACCGCTGTGCTGTTGCCATTCAGCGTGATGCCGTTCGTATCGCCAGGGTCCTGGTAAAGCAGGATCCCGGCATAAGCGCCGGTCGTCGGAGCCGTAAAGTTGCTCGTAAGTCCCCCGTTGAATGTAATCGTGCCGGCATTGGGACCCATGTAGAAAGTCACTCCAGTACCTCCCGAGCCGGCCACCCCGTTCGTCGAAAAATTGCCGGTGGTAATCGCGTAAGTCCCGGCGCTGAAGGTCTCGGTCGCGGACCCGTTGCCCGTAATCGAAGCGTACTGCCCGGCGCTGAACGTTACGCTGCCGCTGCCGTTCACGGTGACGTTGCCATATTGGCCTGCGTCCAGGATGACGGTGTCGTTTGTACCATTGACGCTTACGTTTCCAAAAGTCCCCGTCGTGAGCGTGACGGTGTTGCCCGTTCCACTGATATTCACGTTACTGCAGGCGCCGCCCGCCACGGTCTTCGTTTGGCCCGTCCCGTTTACGACGACGTTCCCGCCACCGGAGCAAGCGGTGCTGATCGTCGGCGGCACCAAGTAAGCCAATGGGTCGGGCGACGGCGCAATGCCGGTTACCGGTTGCGGACTAAGGCTGTTGTTGCCGTCGACTTTCGCGCCCCCGACGACGCCGATGAACTTCGTGTCAACCGTGTTGTTCCCATTTGCCACGAACGCGCTGTTGTCGGTCGAATTAACCACAACGCCGCATTGCGTGGTCAGGTTGTTGTTACCGTTCAAGCGGAAGCCCGTGCCGGACGGGGCCAAGGCATAGAGGCAACTCTGCCCGCTTCCCAAAAGGGCTACGGCCCGAGTGCGCACCAACACAGACGTGAGGCCAAAGATGGCCGTGAAGTAGGTTGGTTGGTTCTGAGCCACGATCACTTCAACGTAGCTGGCGTTGCCGGCATGTGGACCCAGGGTGGGCGGGTTGTTGACCGTCACGGCGGAGTTAGGAGAGCCATTCGCCTGGGCCGCGGCCTTGGCCGAGGAATTGACCGTCACTCCCACGTCGCTCGCTACGTATGGGAGCTCTTCGGCGCCCACGATGGCGGCGCTGTCCGCCGCGGTCTGCATCTGGCGCTTGACGTGTTCGATGTAGCCGACATCGATTGCCAATCCCAGGATGCCGAAAATGAACGGCATGGCCAGCAGCACAATGACCAGAGCCTGGCCGGTCTCAGATCTCCGAGTGTTCATATAGATGTTCCCTCTTCTGGAGGCTCGCCATCAGCGAGCGTCCGCCTTCCGTACCCGCCGTCCTAAGTGGCCGCGCCTTCTCATTGAACCGGGCCCGCCGCGACGAGCGTATGCTCCTGCGCCTCCGGCTCTGAAAGCGTCAATTCGTCCGGCGTCATCAAGTTTTCGTCTTCGCCATCCTCCGATTCGACGTGCAGATCGAGTTGGTTCAGCAGACGGTGCAGATAGCATCGGCTGATGTGCAAGTCCTGGGCCGCCCTGAGCTTGTTTCCGTTGTGGAGCCGGAGCGCACTGCGCAACATCTCGCGCTTGAAACTGCGTACAGACTCCTGGAATGAACCCCTGTGAATCTCCGCGCTGACCGACAGGTGGCTGATCTCCGGCGGCAGGTCTTCCGCCCGGAGCTGAGCCCCGTCAGCCAGTACCACGCAACGCTCGATCACGTTTTGCAACTCCCTGACATTGCCAGGCCATTCGTAGCCCGCCAGCGCCGTCACCAAACCCGGGCTGAGGCCACGGATTTCCTTGCCGTGCGCCGCCGAAAACGTCCTCAAGAAATGGTCCGCCAGAAGCGGAATGTCTTCGGCCCGATCCTGGAGGGACGGAAGGGCAAGTTTGACAACCGAAACCCTGAAGTAGAGGTCCTGTCGAAACGTTCCTTGCCGGACCATCTCTTCCAGATTTCGATTCGTGGCGCAAATGACACGAACGTCCAGAGGGATCGGAACATTGGAGCCTAAGCGCTCCACTTCCCGCTCCTGCAACACGCGCAACAGCTTGGCTTGCAAAGGAAGAGCCAAATCGCCGATTTCGTCAAGAAAGACGGTGCCGCCCTGAGCTTCTTCGAACCGCCCCTTCCGGCTCTGCGCAGCGCCCGTGAAGGCGCCCTTCCCATGACCGAAGAGCTCATCTTCCATCAGGCTGTCGGGCAGCGCGCAGGCCGAAAAGGCCACAAAGGGTTTGTTCGCCCGGGAGCTGAGCCGATGGATCGCGCGCGCGACGACTTCCTTTCCCGTCCCGCTCTCTCCGCTGATCAAGACTGTCGTAGAAACCTGGGCTACCTTGTGGATGATTTCGGAGACGCGCTCCATCGCCTTGCTGTTACCGAGCAGGCCATCCACGCACTTGGTTCTGACCAGATGCTGCGCCGCCATGAGTTCGCGAGCCAAAGCAATCCGGCGATAAGCCCGGTCGATCGCAAAGCGTAGCTCGAAAACCGATAACGGCTGCAGGAAGAAATCGAAGGCGCCTCCGCCAAGCGCTTCGATTGCGGTCTTCCGCATCGCATCCCAACTAAACACCAGCACGGGTGGGGCGAGAGGCAATTCGGACGCTACCCGCAGGAGCTCGCGCGAGGGCTTTTGCCCCGTCGAATCAGTCTCGTCATCCCAGTTCAGCAGCACTACATCGGCTCCGTCGCGCTCGAGGATCGGGATGGTATCTTCAGGCCGCGGAATCCATTTCAAGCAGTAGCCGGATCCGAGGACGTTCGTCAGAACCGGACCAAATGCCTCATCGTGATCCACCAGAAGTACCCGTTTGCACTCATTTGAATTCACGTTACCGCCCCCCTCGTGCTCTCTTTCGTGAAACCGCGGCGTCACGCATTCCAATCAGGACTCCAGGGTGAACGCTCACCAACGCTGCGCCGAAGTCAGATTTCGCTCTCTCCAGCCTTTCGATTTCGACCCGCCGTAACCAGCGCATTGTTTCCCTCAAAACGAAGAACTCTGTGTGACGATCATGAGCTAACCCTATTCCGAGCTGTGTGATATGTGTCACAGGACCCTGTGCATACGAAGTCAACTGTTTTGATGTATGCATGGTAATCGCACGGGGCCCTTAGAGTTCTCTGCCGTCGGCCCGGAGTATCGGTGATTGTGTACGAACGTACACGGTCTCGGCCGCTTAAATGTCAACCGGCTCACTCTGCGCACCAGGCCGAGGGCGTAGCCGACGAATCGCGGGTCGGAGTCCTTTGCGAGGGCTCCGAGGCCCACCGCCTCCACCGCTGTTTCACGCCGCCCGAGCGAGCAGAAAGTCCCTTTCATTGAGCATCCTGGGTGTTGTCCGCTTCCTGGAAGAGGTTGGCACCCCGATTGCGTGGGCATCGGTGAGTTGCGCGGGGATTGAATCCCACAGATATCCAATGAGTTATATACCTCAGCCCACCACCGAAAATACTGCCGCCCCGCCACGCGCTGTCGCACTCGGCCATCATGCTGTTCCACGGCCGTCTGCCGGGGCCGCTCGGGATATCCTGACGTGGGCGCGTCGACTCTGTACATTTCCTGCCGCCTTGGCGTCGTTACTGGCGGTGACCGTGTTTACCATCGCACGCGATAGCCTGGCGGATCCCGACATCTGGTGGCATCTGCGAAATGCCGAGTACCTGCTGACCAACTTCAGGCTTCCGCGCGTCGATGCCTTTTCCTTTACCGTTATCGGACATCCATGGATCAACCATGAGTGGCTCGCGGAGATTCCTTATTACCTGGCGTGGCGGGCCTTCGGCCTGGTGGGGATTAAGGCGTTGTCGCTGCTGGTCCTGGAGTCGATTTTTCTCGGGTTACTTTACCTGTGCTGGAAAACCAGCGGCAACATCAAGGCCTCGCTGGTGGTCTGCATTTTTGCCGTCATGCTGGGATCAGTCTCGTTCGGCCCGCGTACCCTGCTCTTTGGCTACGATTACCTGCTGGTGCTGCTGATCATCCTGGAGCGTTTCCGATCCAGCGGGAGCGCGCCGTTGTGGGTGCTTCCGCCGCTCTTCTGCCTCTGGATCAACACGCATGGCTCGTGGTCGCTCGGCATGGCGGCGTTCGGCATCTTCATCGCAGCCGGCCTGGTTCAAGGGCAGTGGGGCCGCCTGGAAGCGCAGCGCTGGTCGCCTTCCCAACTGCGTAGGCTTGGTGTCGCCATGACGGCATCAGTCGCGGCTCTGTTCGTGAATCCCTATGGATACCGGCTGGTTCTTTATCCGCTCGACATGGCGTTCCATCAGAAGCTCAACATTGCCCATGTGGCCGAGTGGGTCTCGGTCGATTTTCACGACGCCCGGGGTAAGTTGGCCTTGATTCTGATCATCGCGCTTCTCCTCGGGGCGTTACTCAGTAGCTACAAATGGAAACTGTATGAAGTCGGCCTGGTCCTCTTCGGGCTCTACAGCGGGCTCACCTACATCCGGTTTATGTTTCTGGTGGCCATTCTCGCGGCCCCGTTGCTGGCGCGGTTTCTGGACTTCATTCCGCCGTACCAGCGGGAGATCGACAAGCCCCTGGCCAATGCCGTGATCATGGCGGCCGTGCTGGGCTTCATCGTAGGAGTATTCCCGACGGCTGCCGCGCTGCAACGGTCGATTGACAGCGAGTATCCTGCCGAGGCGATCTCCTACCTCAAGGCGCACCCGCCGGCGGGTCCGGCGCTGAACTATTACCTTTGGGGCGGATACCTCGAGTGGAACGACCGGGGCCTGCCCACATTCGTTGATAGCCGGGTTGACATCTTCGAGTACGCCGGGGTGTTCCAGGACTATATCAACCTGCTCGAGCTCAAAAACCCCGAGGCCGTGCTCGACAAGTACAGGATCCAGTCAGTGTTGTTTCCGCCCGGCGAGCCCTTAACTTACGCCCTCAGGCACGATCCGCAATGGAAAGAAGTGTTTACGGGCCGTGTCAGCGTGATATTCGAAAGGTCGGACGGCACCTTCCGGACCGGCACGTCCATTCAAGGCGGAGCGCCGGGCGGCCGATGAATACAGCGGGCGAACGACTGCGCTTAGCGTGCAGGTTGGACGCGGACTCCGGTCAAATTTGATGTCGAGACACAGATACAGTTCGGTCAAAGGCAACGCGCGTCTGGCGACGGACGATTTCCGGCGGTTGCCTCAGAGCCCGCTAGTGAAGCCGCCACCGCGGCCGTCCCTGCTCTATAACCGGACGGTCGACAAGCTCCTGATTCTGCTCCTGCCGGCCTTGTCGTTCCTGTATTGCTCGTGGCGGCCGGTGTTTAGTCTGCGGGCGGAAATGCCGCCCCAGTTCGTGGATGTATCCGCCGGAGCCACGCCCGTCGCGCGGGCACGCGAGCAGCGCCTGGCCCTAGCCTATTGGGACGTAGCCCGCACGGTCATCCGTTGGAAATACACTTACGGCGCCTCCCTGCCGAACGATCCACCGCCCGAGTTCGCAGTCAGCGAGGAGGGAATTACAAGGCCGGGGGCGCCATCGAAACCGGACTCGAAGAGGGCGGGGAATCCACGCCCAGCAGTGCAAGGCGCGCGAACTGCCGCCTCGGGTTCGCGCCTTCGCTATTGGCGAAAACTCCAGGAAGTCTGGACCGAGCCTTATGCCTGGAAGGCCCGGCGGCAATGGAGTACGGCCTGGTTCACAGGTCCGATCCGCCGGGTCCGTGCCAATTTCCAGGACTGGTGTAGAAACTTGATAAGGACGAGCTAGGCCGCCGGAACCGCCGGCAAAACGCATACCGCATGTTCGCACTGATTGGACCCGAAGGCCTGCTGCTGTCGCTTGCGCTGCTGGTGGCGCTCGTATACCCCCAACTCGGTCAGACGTTGTTCCGGCGGGCGGAAGTTATTCTGGGGACGCTGGCCCGGCGCCGGGGCTTGAGCGTTCTGGTGTGCGGACTTTCCGCCCTGCTGCTCCGGGCGGCATTGCTGCCGGTGCTGGGCGTTCCGGCGCCCTACGTCAACGACGAGTTCAGCCATCTGCTTGCGGCCGACACCTTCGCGCACGGAAGGCTTACCAATCCTACCCATCCCATGTGGGTCCATTTCGAAAGCTTCCACGTCATCTTCCACCCGACCTATACCTCCATGTATCCGCCGGTGCAGGCCCTGGTCCTGGCGGCAGGGCAGGTGATCGGCGGCAATCCCTTCTGGGGCGTGTGGTTGAGTGTTGGTCTCATGTGCGCCGCGCTTTGCTGGATGCTTCAGGGTTGGCTGCCGCCCGGTTGGGCGCTGCTCGGCGGGCTGCTGCCGGTGATGCGCTTTGGCGTGCTCAGTTATTGGGACGACAGCGGCTGGGGCGGGGCCGCGGCGGCCCTGGGCGGTGCGCTGGTGCTCGGAGCATTGCCGCGCATCCGGCGTCATCAGCGTGTGCGGGACGCGCTGCTGCTGGCGACGGGCGTCGCGGTCCTCGCCAATAGCCGTCCGTATGAGGGCCTGGTCTTGAGCCTGACGGTTGCCGTGGCGCTGGCGGCGTGGATCTTTGCCCACCGCTCCCCAGGCGCGAGAGGCGCGAGGGTTTACGCCTTCGGGAGACTCGCGGCGCGGGTCGTGCTGCCCATCGCGCTCGTTCTCGGTGCCGCCGGCGTTGCCACAGCTTACTACTTCTGGCGCGTGACCGGCAGCCCAATCCACATGCCCTATCAGGTGAATCGAGCCGCCTACGCGGTGGCGCCCTACTTCTTCTGGCAGCACGCGGCCCCGGTGCCCGTTTATCACCATCAGGTCTTCCATGATTTCTACCTCGGCCTCGAATACAAGCGCTACCTCGAAACCAGGACCCTGGCCGGTGTCCTACTAAATCTGCTGCGCTCGGCCGGGGTGATGTGGAACTTTTATTTCGGAATGGCGCTGACCCTGCCCTTGTTGCTGCTGCCGCGCGTGTTGCGGGACCGGCGCACACGCTTCCTGATGATCTCCGGCGCGGTGTGCCTCGCCGGTACGGGACTCGTGATCTTCTTCACCGCCCACTACATCGCGCCCATCACCGGCATCCTGCTCGCCGTCACGCTCCAGGGCCTGCGGCATCTGCGTACCTGGCGCTTCGAAGACCGCCCTAGCGGCCTCTTTCTGGTGCGGGCCACAGTGGTGATCCTGGTGCTAACGATGCCGCTGGCGGTCCGCAACTTGCGGGCTCCGAACAGTACGGGGCCGTCCGAGGTCATGGGCTTGGAACGCCAGGCCTTGATTACCCGGCTCGATTCGCTTCCTGGAGGGCAGCTCATTCTAGTGCGGTATGGGCCCAGGCACGATTCGCTGGCGGAGTGGGTCTACAACGGCGCCGACATTGACGGCCAGAAAGTGATTTGGGCGCGTGATATGGGCCCCGCCAACCAGGAACTTCTTCGCTACTACCCCGATCGCCGCGTCTGGCTGCTGGAGCCCGATACCAAGCCGCTCCGGCTCTCGCCATACGCGGAAGAGCCGGCGATTACGCCGAAGGTCACAGCTGGTGTGGAAGGCGCAACAGCCGTCCCCTGCAAGGGAGGCGCGGGATGTCCGTAACACAGGCCATCGAAGTCCCGGTCGGAGGCCGCAAGTTTGGGCTCGGTTTGAACGAGAACGGCGTGGCCTTCGTCGCGGCCGTAGTGCTTCTGCTTGGTGCCGTATTCTGGTCCGGCCTTGGGCCGCAGGCGGAACAGACTGACTTTTCCATGACATACGTAGGCGCGCGCATCGTGCACATCGGCCAGTCCGCCCGCCTTTACGACATGAAGGAACAAGTCGCCCTGCGCGAGTCCACGTTCGGGCATCCCAGCCCACTGCTCTTTGAGCATCCGCCCTTCGAGGCGCTGATTTTCGCGCCGCTGGCCGCGCTGCCCTATCGCACCGCCTACCTCGTGTGGGCCCTAATCAACGCCGCCATCTGGCTGAGCCTCCCGTTCCTGCTTCGACCGTATGCTCCGGTTCCCCGCGAGACCCTTGGATACCTTGCCCTGTGGCTGCTGTTTGCTCCCCTAGGGGTGGCTCTTTTCCAGGGACAATCGTCGGTGGCTCTACTGCTGCTGTATACGCTGTGCTTCATCCAGTTGAAGCGCGGGCACGCTGTTGCGGCCGGCGTCTGTCTCGGGCTCGGCCTCTTCAAGTTCCAATTTGTACTTCCCTTGGCGCTCATTTTCCTATTGCGGCGGCAGTGGCGTTTCACGGCTGGATTCGCCCTGAGCGGAGCGACGCTCGGCGTGCTGTCGCTTGTGACAGTGGGGTGGCGAGGCGTGCTCAGCTACGTCCGCTTTCTCGCCATGGTGGCCGGCGATCCGCACAACGCCTCTTACGGCAACGCGATCGGCATGGCGACCGTGCAGGGTTTTTTCAGCGCCGCGCTCGGCCGTTACCTTTCTACCCGCGCCATCAGCCTGCTGGTGGCAGTCGTCTCGTTCGGGCTGATCGCATTGGTCGCCCAGCACTGGCAGCGTGCGGTCGCCAACCGGGGTCGCGAGGCCGGGGGCGATTTGATGTTTGCCGCCGGCGTGGCCGTTTCGCTCGTCACCGGATTTCACATGTTCACGCACGACTTCAGTCCCCTCGCGCTCAGCCTGTTTCTGGTGGCGGCGCATCTCCCCGCAACGGGGAGGTGGCGTTACTTCATGGGGGCGGCGCTCGTGGTGTTCTGGATTCCACCGGTCTTCTTCGCTCTGCTGGCTACGCATAGTGTCTATCTCATCTTCCCGCTCCTGATCGGGTTTGCCTTCGGCGCCTTACGGCTCGCCGCGGAGCCAGCGGGCGCTCGGGGCGGCGCTTCGGCGGGAGTGTCTCCGCAAATCCGGCCGCAAAGAGTCACGTCATGATCAACGGAAGACGCATCGCCGCAGAAATGCCCGCTTTCAGCGGTGCGGCCTGCTGAGGCACGGATACGAACCTTCAAAAGAGATCGCTTCTCATTGCTTTAGTGGTGGTGGCATCGGCGGTATATTTCGCCGGGCTCATCCACTACGCCCAAGTGCGCCCGATTGACGGCGACGAAGGCTTTTACACCACTGCGGCGCGGCTCGTCTCGGAAGGTAAGGCGCCTTATCGGGATTTCTTCTTTCAGCAGGCGCCGCTGCTACCTTATCTCTACAGTTGCATTTGGGCAATCCAACCTCACTCCCTGGTCGCCATGCGGATGTTCTCGGCCACTTGCGGAGGGCTGGCCGTGCTGCTGTGGGGCCTCGGCCTCGCGTCGCGCCGCCGGCTTCCGGTTGCGGTCGCGATGGCCACTTTCGCCGCCGTGCTTCTGAATCCTTACTGGGTGTCGTGGAACGTGGTGGTGAAAACTTATGCGACGGCCAACCTGCTGATGACGGTGGTCATGATCTGCCTGTACCTTGCGCTTGATTCGAAGCGGGGACGCTGGTTCTTCCTCGCCGGACTCGCGCTCGGGACTTGCACGTCGGTCCGCTCGTTATATGGTCCGCTGGTTCCTGCCCTGGCGATCTGGCTGCTTGTTCGGGAGTGGGGGAGCAGCCTCGCGCCGGACGCAGCCGGCCCGACGCCTGCGGTGCGGACTCCACGCGGGAACAGTCCCCTTCGATGTGCGCCGAAGACGGCGGCTTTCCTGGGCGGCGCGGTCTTGGGCCTTCTGCCCATGATTTATAGTTTCGCGCGCGATCCGCAAGCGTTCATTTTCAACAATGTACGGTATCACCACCTGGACGCGGGTTACCTTTGGATGGACGGAAAATTCGTGACCGGGTACCAAAGCGTCGGGCATACGGTTCTCGTCTATTTTGCCAATCTTGTCGTCGGCCTGTTGGCCCTCCATCCCTACTTCACGGCGGAGCTAGCGTTGGCCGTCGTCGGCATACTCGCGCTCAGGAAAACGCGCGGGGACGTGGAATCCGGCCGTAGCGGCGCGGAGCTTCTGTACCCCGAGGCTGCTGTTCTCATGCTGGCCGTCTACACGCTCGCGGCGCTGACTCCCTTCCCTCCTTACGACCAATACTTCGACAGCCCGCTGGTTCCCTTCATGGTGCCACTGGTGGTGGAAGGCTTGAGGGTTGCGTTCCGGTCGAACCGCGCGTGGGCCTTGGCCCTGGCCGTCGCGGCCCCTCTGTTCTTCCTCGTGGGGATCAGGCACGAGACGGCCGGAACGACATCCAGGCCCGAATGGCGTTTTGCATCTTACCGGCAGGTGGTCCAGACCGTGAAGGCCAATAGCGCTCCCAACGATGTCGTACTCTCCTTCTGGCCCGGCTATGTGTTCGAATCGGACAGGCAATACGTCCCCAATCTGGAGGATAATTTCGCCTACCGCGTCATGACGAAAATCGGCCCCGACGAGAGAGCGCGCTTCCACGTCATCGATCACGAGCAGGTGATGGCCGCGATCTCGGCCCGCGCACCTGCGGTCATGGTGATTCCACCCTGGATCGTGGAATATGACGTGAACCTCTCGCCCGGCCAGATGCAGGCATTTCACATCGCGGTCGACTCCAACTACTTTTTGGTGCGAAAGATCGACGATGTTGAGGTCTATCGGCGGCGGTGATAAATGACCGGGAACGACTTCCCGAGCGCGACCGGCCACCTCTGCCTGCCTGAGCGCTCCACCACGGAACGGAATATCGCCGCGCTGGTCTTCATCGGTTCGTTGCTCTACCTCTATCTGTTCCGGCTCTACACTATGATGGACCCGGACGAAGGCATCATCCTGCAGGGAGCCGAGCGCATCCTGCACGGCCAGACCCCTTATCGGGACTTCTTTTCCTTCTACACCCCCGGCTCTTACTACTTGACGGCCGCTCTCTTCAAGTTGCTGGGCGACTCACTGCCGGTGGCGCGCACGGCGCTGGCCGCCGCCGGGAGTGTAATCTCCGCGCTCACATATCTGGTGGCGCGCCGCGTGTGCTCCCGCGGCGTGGCCCTGCTGGCCGCGGCGCTCACTACCCTCACCTGTCTTCCTTACCGATTTCTGGTGCTCCACAATTGGGACAGCACACTGTGGGCGATGTTGGCGCTCTACAGCGCGGTCCGCTATGTCGAGGAGCCGCGCGGCAGGCGTGCCTTGGCGCTAGGGTCGCTGGCTTCGGTCACCATACTCTTTGAGCAGTCAAAAGGCGCGGGTCTGGTCCTGGGCCTTGCGACGGGCCTGGGCCTTTTGGCGCTCGCCTCCCGGCGGGGCGGCCGACGGCCCGGGGAATCGGCAGAAGACGAAGCGCCGCGCCCGGCGCACCTGGTGGCGATGGCGGCGGGATGCGCCTGGCCGTTCCTCATAGTCTTCGCATGGTTTGCGCACGAGCGCGCGCTAACGCCCATGCTGGCGGACTGGCTCTGGCCGCTGCATCATTACTCCCGAGCCAACAGCGTGCCCTACGGGTATCAGAACTGGTCTGATGCTTCACGCGCGACGATACTGTCAAGCCAAGGCTGGGGTCCTCGGCTCCTGACCTTGCTCATGCTCGCACCCTGTTTTCTCGTGCCGGTGCTGCCGCTCGTCGGGGCCGGTGTGCTCGCGCGGCTCTCCCTGCGGGCCGTGCACGCGTCTCGGGCGGGGCGCGCAAAGGCGCTCGGCAGCAGGTCGCGGCATTACCTGCTGGTTTCCGCGGTCCTAACTGGCCTTCTCGTCTCCGTGCTGGCAGTGCGACCGGACATCATCCACTTCATGTATCTCGCACCCTTCTTCTATCTGGTACTGGCCTGGATTCTGGACGGGCATGATGTGCCCTCGTCCTTGTTTTGCAAGCTCCGCGGTGCGCTGCGGGTGTTGATTGTCGTTTGCTTCGCGCTGTTTGCCGCCACCCTGGCGCTGAGAGACCTGACGGCCGGAGTCCCCATTCAAACCCGGCGGGGAGCGGTGCGGGCACCGGCCCCCGACCAGGTGCTCGATGAGGTTCAGCCCGAGCTGCGGGCCGGCTCAAGCATGCTTGTCTATCCATATCTTCCGCTTTACTACTATTTGACCGCCACCTTCGCGCCCGGATCGTATGACTTCGTCCAACCGGGCATGCATACTCCCGCACAGCTCGCTGAAGCCGTGGATAGCCTCGCGGCGAATCGTACGCCTGTGGCGCTTTACGAATATGAGTTTGCTGAAAAGATTCCGAACGCGTGGCCTCATACGCCAATCGGGGTTATCGCCAGGGATCCCGTCGGGGACTACTTGATAGCCCATTACGCAAGCTGCGGAGTGCTGAAATCGGCCGCAGGCTGGCGTTTCCTCTTCATGGTACGAAAAGACCTCAAGTGTCCGGCGAACACGCCGTGATTTACTCGGGCCTGTAATAGCGCCCTCAGCGCACTGTTGCAGTTTGTATTCAGTTTCCCGCCGTCGACTGTTAACCACGTGAAGATCGTAGGTTCGCCCCTGGCCTGGGCTCTTCCGCGCTGGCTGCGTCGCCCCGTACGTCTCGCCGATCGCGACGATAATCCATCGGCCAAGGCGTCGGGATGCAGTTGCCGGGCGAACGTCCAGAGAGCCGGAGGGTATACAGAATTCTGATTTGGCGGCAGTTAGCCAGGCTTTGACTGCTTATAAGACACGCGAGCGAATGTTACCAAACGAAGGTTGTTAAGTATTAGCCCCCGGATCTCGCGTCTGACAGGAACTCGGAAGCGGTTTTGGTCACGCTCTTGCCCTCTTAGTTGCGTTCAGATTGCCCACTGGCGCCATTGCGGTTGTGGGACGATATTGAACCCAATTTCAATGGGAGGACCCAAACCAAATGAAGTCACTTCTCAAAACTTTGAGCGGTCTGCACCGCGATGAGTCCGGGCAGGGCTTGGTGGAGTACGTGTTGGTCATCGCCCTCGTGGCTCTGGCGGCAACTGCCGGCATGAGTACCTTGGCGACCAAGATCAACAGTGCATTTACCCAGATCGGCACCGTTCTCAGCTCGTACATCACGTAGTCCACTCAGGTGGGCCGGCCTGCTTAGGCCTTAAGGTCAGAAGTCTGCCGGCCCATCCGCCTTCGGTCAAGGGCCGGAGGAGCTTTGCAAGGGACATGGCGTAAGACATGAAGGCAATTCTGAAAGCGCTGAACAATCTGCATCACGGTGAGTCTGGACAGGGCCTGGTGGAATACGTCTTGCTCATAGCGCTTGTGGCTCTGGCGGCAACGGCCGGCGTAAGCAGCTTGGCGGTGAAGATTAACAGCGCCTTTACGCACATCGGCACCGTCCTCGGCTCGTACATCACCTAGCGCATTTATCAAGGCTGGGTCGGCGTCTACGGGACTCTTGTAGAGAGGGCGGGTTGGTTGGCTCATACCCAATGTGAGCGGGTTCATGCAGTCGATAGCTGGTGTCGATAAGACTAGCGGGCAGTCCTGAGCGGACCTCGTGCCGCTCGCGAGTTTGGCAGGAAGCAAGTTTGGTGTACATATCGTGGAGACTTACCTGATGCTCGGAGCTTTGATATGCGCTGTCGTTGGCGCCGCGAGTGACGCTCGCGCAAGGCGAATCCCGAACTGGCTGACCTATAGCAGCCTGACCTCAGGTGTGGCGGCGCACACCATGCTGGGAAGTTGGCATGGCCTCGGGCAGGCGCTCGGTGGCCTGATGGTAGGCGGCGGGGTCTTCTTCCTTCTCTTTCTGGTGCGCGGGATGGGCGCGGGAGATGTCAAGTTAATGGCGGCGGTGGGGGCCTGGGCTGGGTTGAGACAGTCTGTTGTACTCCTGATTGCGACTGCCCTCGCAGGTGGCGTTCTGGCGGTGTTCTATATGGTTTTCTACGGGCGGGTCGGGAGCACCGTCGTCAATGCCGGCGAGTTGGTGCGCTTTCATCTCGCTTCCGGAGTGAAGCCGCATCCGGAGCTCAACCTCGAGAGCAAGTCGGCACTGCGCATGCCCTACGGGCTGGCCATCGCCGCAGGGACGTTCTATCTGTTTCTATCGACAGCCACGTTTTGGCGGGGGTGATTTACGGACATACGGAGAGTATTAATGGCGTTGGTCATGGCTGGGCTGCTGGCCGGCGGAGTGGTCTGGGTTCTTTCTGGCCGACTGCGAGCGAGCACCCCCACCTTGAGAACAACGCAAATTGTAGCCGCGGCGAAGGACTTGCCGGCCGGCGTGGCCTTGACCGCGGATGACGTGACTATGGTGAACTGGCCGGCCAGCGCTCCGTTACCTGGATCCTATTCGAAGCCGGATCAGGTGCTGGGCCGGCCGTTAATTTACGCCCTCGGCGCCAAGGAGCCCCTCGTTGAGCGCGATTTGGCGGTTGCCGGTTCGGGGCTGGGGCTGGCGGTGAAAATACCAACCGGGATGCGGGCGACCTCGGTGCGGTCAAACGAGATCGTGGGGGTCGCCGGGTTTCTGTATCCGGGCTCTCACGTGGACGTGCTGGCGACATTCACACTGCCGGGGAATCCGAACCCGGTCACCCAAACGATTTTGCAGGACGTCGAGGTGCTGACGGCAGGGCAACAGATCGAACCCGACCCGCAAGGCAAACCTCAAACGGTCAACGTGGTCACGCTGCTGCTCAATCCCGACGACTCCCAGAGGCTCTTGCTCGCGAGCACGCAGGGGGCGATTCAGTTCGTACTGCGCGGCGGTGCGGACCAGGCAAAGGCGACGCCCGTGCCGACCCGGCTTGATCAACTCGTCGGCACTGCCACCAAACCCCCGATGAAGGTTGCGAGGCCGAAAGTCGCGGTTCCGGCTCCAAAGCCGTCTGACGCTTTTGTTATGGAAGTTATTCGGGGAGAGGACCGCAGCGTGCAGAAGTTTTGACTGGCGGCGTGAAAGCAAAGGCGGTTGATAGCGATGAAGAATTCGAACGGCGCAATAAAACTGATTCTGGCCACGAGCTTTCTCCTGGCGGCAACGCGGGTAGGGACCTGCTTAGCGCAAGCGACGCTTGGCTCCGTCAACGCGCAACCGCTCCACATTCTGGTGGGGAAATCCGTCGTAATTAATCTGGAAAAACCGGTGAAGCGCGTGCTGGTCAGTAATCCGGCGGCCATCGACGCCCTAGGCACGAGTCCCACCGAGGTGGTCATCGAGGCGAAGGCAGCAGGCACAAGCAGTGTGATCCTCTGGGACGAAACCGGCGCTACGCGAATGCTCGACGTGAGCGTGGATTTGGACGTCGCGGGACTGCGGACCGCGATCGAGCACGCCTACCCGGCGGATGCCATCCAGGTGCAGGCGGATGGCGGACGCGTGATCCTCTCCGGAGTCGTCCGGGACCAACACGCCGATGATGACCTCGTTAAGATGGCGGGTGCGTACTCCACCCAGGTCGTCGATTCACTGGGACAGGCGGCGCACCGCGAGCGCCAGATTTTGCTGGAAGTGAAGGTTGCAGAAGTGGACCGCACCCGCCTGGAGCAACTCGGTTTTAACCTTTTCAGCACCGGTGCGGGAAACACGCTCGGAGTGACGTCCACGCAACAGTTTGGGCCTTTGTCAGGCGGCGGTGGCGGTTCAACTGGCACGACGGCTACCGGGACACCCTTCCAGGGTGGGACAGGGAGCTTTACCCTGTCCAACCTCCTGAACATCTTCTTATTCCGTCCCGATATCAACTTCGGCGCCGTGGTACAGGACCTGGAGCAGAAGAGCGTTCTGCAGATTTTAGCCGAGCCGAACCTTCTGGCTTTGAGCGGCCAGAAGGCGAGCTTTTTGGCCGGCGGCGAGTTTCCCTATCCGGTAGTTCAGGGAGGGCAGGCCATCGGAGTGGTGACCATCCAGTTCAGGCCCTACGGTGTGAAGCTGGATTTCACCGGCACCGTCCAATCGGACAACACGGTGCGCCTTCACGTGACCCCCGAAGTCAGCAGCCTGGATTACAGCAATGCTATAACGATCTCCGGTTTCACGGTGCCGGCCATTTCGACGCGGCGAGCCGAAACCGAGATCGAACTGAGGGACGGACAATCCTTCGGGATCGCCGGGCTGCTGGATCAGACCGTGCAGGCGCAGCTCAGCAAAATCCCGGGCATTGGCGATGTGCCGATCCTCGGGCAGTTCTTCAAATCCAAGTCGAACCAGAAGACGCGGACCGAGCTGATAGTCCTGGTAACCCCGCGGATCATGGATCCGGTGGGGAACGGCGGTCGAGGGCCGGCGGAGCCGAAGCCAGCGATCCCGTTTGTGAACACCCCAAAGTTTGACCAAAATTTGCCGGGCCACAAAGAGCTGGAGAATCCAGCCCCGGCGGCGCCCTCAAAGTAGAGTCGATTATGGGTAATCAAGAAAGTGTCGGACTCCAATCTCGCGAGGTTACGAAATCGGGAGACCCTCTCTCGATCGTGACCATATGTCTCGATCCGGAAGCTGCCAAAGACCTTCAGCAGTTCGTTGAGTCGACGCCTTTGGTTCAATTGCGAGGCGAGTTGAAGAACTACCTGGACGAGGATGATTCACTCCTGGAATGGTTGCAGGAGCGGTCTCCAGACATCTGCCTGGTTGACTTCGATCAGGACCGCCGAAACGCAACCCTGACTGCGGAAAGGATTCACGAGCGTCTGCAGACCACGGCCATCGTTGCCATCTCCGCGAATACCCGCTCCGACCTCATCATTGAGGCCATGCGCTGCGGCTGCAGCGAGTACCTCGTCAAGCCTACGGAGCGCGAGCAGTTCCTAGAGGCTGTGGCGCGGGTCGGCGGCCGCAAGAAGGAGAAGAGGGAACAGTACAACGGAGAGTTGCTGACCTTTCTGGGGGCCAAGGGTGGCTGTGGGGTTACGACGCTGGCCACGCATCTTGGGGCTTTCCTCGCTAAGACGTGCTCGCGCAAGACGGTGTTGATTGACCTTCACCCCGCCAACGGCGACTGCGCGCTCTATCTCGGATTCACGAAGCATCCGTATCACTTCTACGAGCTGGCAGAAAGCAACGAGCGGTTGGATTTCGAACTCCTCCAGAGCTTTGTGCTACATCACTCTTCGGGTCTGGACCTGCTGCCGGCGCCGCTGACTGAGGCTGCCCGGAATGTTGGGCCCGAGGCGATCGGCCGGGCCATCGAGTTCATCCGCCTTCGCTACGAATTTGTGCTCATCGACTGCCCTCCGGGCCTGACTGAGCAGAACTGCGAGCTCGTCCGCCGCTCGGATCACGTGTATCTGGTCACCGTGGCGGAAGTCCCCGCTTTGCGGAATCTGACTCGTTACCTCGAGTATCTGACCCGGATGGAGTTTTCCCAGGAAAAGGTTCGTGTGGTCTTGAACCGGTATTTGAAGAGGGGAGCGATTTCGGACGACGAAATCGAGAAAGCGATACGCCAACGCATCTATTGGAGAGTCCCCAACCAGTATAACCAGGTGATCCGGGACATCAATGCCGGCGACCCCCTTTCGGGAATTGGTTCCGATGTCTCCCGCAGTCTGCTCGATTGGGCGGGGGACGTAAGCCGAAAGCCGGCCGACGGCGAAGGCAACGGTAAGAGAAAGTCAAGTCGGGGTCTATTGGGACTGTTGGGCGGCTAAGAGATTCCGAGCCGGCCTGACCCGATTGGCGGGCAGGGGAGCGCGAGACTATGGGTACCGTTATGACGAATGTGGCTGCCATCCAGGTGGCTGAGGACAAGAAGAAGGCAGGACTCTCCTTTGCTGCGTACCAGGAGCTTAAGTCTTCGGTTCATCGCGAGTTGCTCAACCGGGTGGACCTGGAGAAGGTGGCCACGCTTCGCGACGCGCGGATTCGGGGCCAGGTCTTCAGCGTCATTCAAGACTTGGTTGCCAACCTGAACACACCAATGAGTGGGACGGAGCGCGAGCGTCTGTCGCGCGAGGTGTTGGATGAAGTGTTTGGGCTCGGGCCTTTGGAGCCCCTTCTTCAGGATTCCACCATCGACGACATTCTGGTCAATACCTACAAACAGGTTTACGTCGAGCGTGCCGGTCTCCTGGAGGAGACGAGTGTGATGTTCAAGGACGACGCCCACCTGATGCATATCATTGAAAAGGTGGTGGGCGCGGTGGGCCGAAGGGTCGACGAGTCCTCACCGATGGTAGACGCGCGACTGGCCGACGGATCGCGCATCAACGTGATCATTCCCCCGCTCGCGGTGGACGGGCCCATGCTCTCGATCCGGCGTTTCGGGCACGTTCCTCTCTCATCGGAAGACCTGGTCGGGAACCTAACCCTTACGCCGCCGATGCTGGAACTCCTCAAGGGTGCGGTGAAGGCACGGCTCAGCATGGTGATTTCCGGCGGAACCGGCGCGGGAAAGACAACCCTTCTCAACGTACTCTCCGGTTACATCTCGGACAGGGAAAGAATCATAACGATCGAAGACTCCGCGGAACTGCGCCTGAAGCAGAGGCACGTGGTCCGCCTCGAATGCCGGCCGCCCAACGTCGAAGGCAAAGGGGCAGTCAAGCAGCGCCAGCTCATGATCAACAGTCTGCGCATGCGGCCGGACCGGATTATCGTGGGAGAGGTACGCGGCGAGGAAGCGCTCGACATGCTGCAGGCCATGAATACTGGCCACGACGGCTCCCTGACCACGGTTCACGCCAACAGCCCGCGGGACGCAATCTCCCGCTTGGAGACTATGGCGCTGATGGCTAATCTGAACCTCCCGGAGAAGGCGGTACGCCAGCAGATCGCTTCGGCGATCTCCATGGTTGTCCAGGTGTCGCGGATGAGCGACGGGACCCGTCGTATAACGCACCTCACTGAAGTCACCGGGATGGATGAGGAAGTGGTCAGCATGCAGGATATCTTCGTCTTCGAGAAGCGGGGGGTTTCGCCCAGCGGACGCGTGATCGGAACATTCTCAGCGACCGGCATCCGGCCGAAATTCGCGGAGCGGCTCAGGGCGTCCGGCATCCCCCTACCCGCCTCGCTTTTCGAGCACACGGCGGAAATATAGGAGTTGAGGCTTTGTTATGTCTCTGGTAATCCTGTTCGTACTGTTGCTGCTGCTGAGTTTCGGGGCCATTGTGTTGGTCCTGAAACCCGGCAAGACGGAGGCCGACGTCCAGCGCCATCTGAGCGACATGGGCGACGTGTTTACGGCGGTCGACGCCGGTGGTAACACGATCCTGCGGCGCGAAAGCCTGAGTTCGATCCCGTGGCTCAACAGTCTTCTGCAACAGGTGCCCGGATCCCTCTCGCTGCGCCTTTTGATTACTCAGGCGGGCAGTCGATGGGCGTTGAGCACACTGCTCTTCGGCTCAGTGCTGGCCGCTCTTGCGACCGCCTGGATCGTCAGCCTGTTTATGCCTGCTGTTCTTCTCGATCTCCTCGTCGGCGTAGCGGTGGGCGTCATGCCATACCTTTATCTGCTGGCCAAGAGGAGCGCGCGATTCCAGCGCTTTGACAAGCTCTTGCCCGAAGCCATAGATCTCATGTCACGAGCCTTGAAGGCGGGGCACGCGGTCACGTCTGCCCTTGAGATGGTGGCCCAGGAGATCGGCGATCCCGTTTCCGGGGAATTTCGAATTGTTTTCGACGAGCAGAACCTCGGGCTGCCCATGCGAGAAGCATTGCTGAACTTGGCTCAGCGCCTACCGCTCGAGGACGTGCGCTTTGTGGCCACGGCCATTCTTGTGCAGAGAGAAAGCGGGGGCAATCTGGCCGAAGTCCTCGACAAGACGGCGGGCGTGATGAGGGACAGAATCCGGCTCAGGGGACAGCTGCGAATCTATACGGCCCAGGGGCGCTTGACGGGTTGGATCCTCTGCGCCATGCCGTTCATCATCTTCGGTCTAGTCAGCATGGCGAACTACGATTACGAAAAGAAGCTGTGGACGGACCCGCTGGGCTTGCACTTGGTCTACACAGGCCTCGTGATGATGGCGGTAGGCGTGCTCGCAATTCGAAAGATCGTCGATATCAGAGTGTAGCCCTATGAACCTTGCGATCATATTTACCGGTACGGGACTCCTACTGGGCTTCTTCTTGATCTTCCTGTGGTTGGGCCGCTCGTCGCCCCACAGTGCCCTGTTGACGGAAGTCACGAATCAGGTCTATCACTCGAGCGCACAGCCTTCGGCGAGTCATGTATACAAGATCGAGCGGCTGGTGGCCCCTCTCGTGAAGTTCCGCGCCATGCTCGGCGGAGGGCCCAACCCAGAGCTTGCCAGGCGTCTGATGCTTGCCGGCTATCGCAAACCTTATCACGTCGACCTGTTTGTGATAACCAGGCTCCTCTTCCCGGTCGTGGCTGGCCTTGCCGTCGCGGCCTGGGCACAGGACAATGTCATTTTTCTCTTTATGATAACGGTCGTGATCGCCTTCTTCCTGCCGGAATTCTGGTTGGGCTACGCAATCAAACGCAGGCGTGAGCGCATCCGCTTGAGTCTGCCAGACTCCCTAGACCTGCTGGCGATCTGCCTGGAAGCCGGCCTCGGCCTTGACCAAGCCATCGTCCGGATCGGCAGAGACCTTAAACTGAGCCACCCCGAGCTGAGCGAGGAGCTCTTGCAGATCAATCTCGAGCAGCGCGCGGGCAGCCCGCGGGTTGCGGCTTGGCGCAATATGGCGGATCGCGTGGCAGTCGAGAGCGTGCGGTCTTTTGTCAACATGCTGGTGCAAACGGAACGCTTCGGAACGCCGCTCTCCCGATCGTTGGGCTCGTTCTCGGATGCGTTGCGTACGCAGCGCCGGCAGCAAGCGGAGGAGATGGCAGCAAAGACCACTATTAAGCTAGTGATTCCGCTCGTCGTCTTCATTTTTCCTTGCATCTTCATCGTAACGGTGGTACCGGCTGTCATCACCGTGATGGAAAGTTTCAGCAGAGTGCTTTGAGAAGGAAAAACTTCAATTTGGAGAGAACCAACATGGACAACGTAACCCTGATTCGAGTAGTAGCAGCAGTGCTGGCGGTGGCGGTGGTATTCATTCTTGCTTTCAGGATGAAGAAGCGGGCTCCCCGGTAGTTGCGACGGACTCGCGGCAGTCGATGAGACGAGCTATCTTGAGGCTTGCGATGAGTGAAGGCGTATACGTGTACAACAAGACGAAGGAGTCATTCCTGGCGTTCCGCGTCAAAGTGGCGGATAGGACGTCGAGCCGTCTCATTGGGCTGCTCGGCAAACGGTCGCTGGAACCCGACTGCGGGCTTTGGATCTTTCCGGCTAACGCCGTTCACACCTTCGGAATGCAGTTCACGATCGACGTCATCCTGATCGACAAGAACTTCAGGGTGGTGGGCCTGCGCGAGTTGTTGGGGCCCTTCCGGATCGTCGGGCCCAATTTTCGCGCCGAGAGCGTGATCGAGCTTCCGGCGCACACCATTTTCAAGAGCGGTACCGAGGTGGGCGATCGCCTCGAGATCGAGCGCTACGAGCGGAAGATCAACGGGGGCCTTGATCCGTCAGCGGAGGTGCCTTCCTCGGAGGGCGCCAAGGCTTCCGCGTAGGGCCGAGGCAAGCCACCGACGGGGCACTCGGGCGCAAGATGTGCCCGGCCTGCACCCGTATTAGGCACCCGGCAACAAGCTGCGGAGGACTGGCCCATCGGCTGCTAGCCCCGGATTCAGGCCGCCACACCCTCGGCGAGATGGCCAATAAGACCCGGGCCTCGTCCCGCGAGGCTCTTGGCACAGCCGCTAGCGACACTCTTGATGCCTTCGCGGTGTGCCATGGACGTTTGCAGGGCCTCACCGCAACTCGAACTGGGTTAAGCTATCGTCATGGATGATGGTGCCTACACCCTGTTTGAGACTCCGCTCGGTGTGTGTGGGATTGTCTGGAGCGAACTGGCGAGTGGCTGCGCTCCGCTCATTGTTGCTTTCCAACTGCCGGAGCAGACCCCTGCCCTGGCGGAACGCAGAGTCGCCCAAAGTTCCGGTGCGCGTCGAAAAGGGCCGCCGCCGTCCGTTGCGGAAGTCATCGAAAGGGTCCGCCGGCACCTGCGGGGCGTTGTTCAGGACTTTCGCGACATAACCCTCGATCTTCGAGATTTAGGCTCGTTCGAGCGGCATGTCTACGCTGCCGCGCGGGAAATAAGGGCGGGGCAAACCCGAACCTACGGTGAACTCGCGGAAAGCCTGGGCTGTCCTTCGGCCGCGCGCGCGGTGGGACAGGCACTGGGCCGCAATCCCATTCCATTGATCATCCCTTGCCATCGCGTGCTGGCCGCGGGCGGCAAGCTCGGCGGCTTTTCCGCGCATGGTGCGCAAGCGACCAAGATGAGATTGTTGGAAATCGAAGGAGTGGCTTTGACCCCGTTCCGGAAAACGTTGAGTTTCAATTTCGACGGCGGTCGAAACCTGTGACCGACCTTGTAGCCCTCGAAGGTTTCTGCGCCTGCAGAGGGCTCGGTCCTTCGAGGATTAGCCGTCGACGCTAGAGCGCAAGGCCACGGACCGGTGCCTGGGCCTCCAAGGAGATCAGGAAGGCCGCCTGGTCCCCTGTCGGGGTTCTGGCGCCCGGCGAGCCCATGTGGCTACCTGGTGTCGGATGCGCTGAAGCCGCGGATGGTGTGCAACGCCTCTACACGCCCCGATGAGCGACCTGCCGTCTCTGCCCCTGCCGACCGGTCGAAAAGCAACCTGAGTAACTCGGAACCGCTCATCCGCTGCCGGGAGCCTGCCTGCGATTGGTTAATTCTGCACAAGGAGATCAACCCATCCCGTTGTTGAAGGACCCGGTGATGTGATGGAACGGCCTGAAGCTTGTTCCGCGCGTCGCCGATCGCGAATTCGATTCGCGACTTGCCAGCGCCGACGGGCGCTGTATATGATCGACATCACGCGCTGCGGGCGGGTAATGGCAACCGATAGCGCAACGCCGTGATTTGGAGGGTAACCATGAGACGACTTGTCGGCATGCTGCTGGTCATCGTCGCAGCACGGGCGGCGTTTGCTCAGGACTGGGCGCGCGAACGGCTCCAAAAGTCGCCACGCCATAGCGAATGGGTTACCGTGAAACATGGCGGCCGCTCCGTGCAGACGTTTATCGTCTACCCGGAGTCGAAAGACAAAAGACCCGTCGTATTGGTCATCCACGAAATCTTCGGCCTGACCGACTGGGCTGAGGAACTCTCGGACGAAGTTGCTGCGGCCGGCTACATCGCGGTAGCTCCGGACTTGCTCTCGGGCATGGCCCCGAACGGCGGGCGCAGCAGCGACCTTGCGCAGGACAAAGCCATCGAGGCCGTCAGCCATCTCGACCCTGACCAGATCACGGCTGACCTCAACGCCGCTGCCGACTACGCGCTGAAGCTCCCCGCCGCAAACGGCAAGCTTTTTGTCGCCGGGTTCTGCTGGGGAGGCGGCCAGAGCTTCCGATTTGCCACCAATCGGCCAGATCTCAGCGCCGCCTTCGTCTTCTACGGCCCGCCACCGGAGAAGGACGCGATGGCGCGCATCAAGACACCGGTGTACGGATTCTATGGCGGGGCCGATGCTCGCATAGACGCGACCATCCCCGACGCGACGGCAGCCATGAAAGCGGCTGGCAAGAGTTATGACCCCGTTGTCTACGAGGGCGCCGGTCATGGATTCATGCGCGCCGGCGAGGCTCCCGACGCTAGCGATCCCAATAGCAAGGCCCGCACAGAGGCCTGGACGCGTTGGAAAAGCATCCTGGATCGCAATCTGTAGGGGGCCGGTGACCGCTGGCCTCCCGGGCAGCTCGATCGTGCCAAGGGCGCCCTTCGAAAGAGCCGCCTCTCGAACACCTTGGGTTGCGCCCGCCTCTGCAGCCAGTCTCGGCTATGGAGCGGCGACTCGACGTCCATCATGACTGGCCAGCGCATCCCCTGAGGCCTCGACCCCGCATGTCCGCACCAATCAGGCGCCTCTTCGCGCATTCGATGGACCCGACGTTCGTTACCTGCGTCCGCAACCGTACGGAGGTGTCCAACGGCGGACGCGAGCTCTCGGACCTTCGTCTGCCTGGTGGCTGCCGATGGCGATTCCTATTGTGTTTAGGCCCGGACGGCGGTGGCGCTAAAATTGCTGCCATCGCGCGCGTCTGACCGTGCCTCTTACGACCGAAAGAGGGCGGCGGCAAGCGATTCCAGGGTAATAGGTTCATGGTGCGTATCCGCCGCGAGGGCGCCCGTGAAGTGAGAAGCTTTATGCGAACTCTACCTCTCCAGAATCTCGGTTACACCCTGCGCGCGATCCGCAAGAGTCCCGGCCTGACTCTAACCGTGCTGCTGACGCTCGCTCTCGGAATCGGAGCCAACACCGCCATCTTCACCGTCGACTACGCGACGCTGCTCGCCCCCCTTCCGTATCCCGAGGCCGACCAACTTGTGATGGTCTGGTCCAGGGTTCGAGGGCACCGCAATGGAGTTTCGCCCGCAGACTTCCTTGACTGGAAGCGGCAGAGCAACGCTTTTCAGGATCTGAATGCCCAGTCGCAAGACTCCTTCAACATCGCCACACCGGAGCAGCCGGAATACGTGGATGGCCGGATCACTACGCCCGGTCTCTACCGGATGCTGGGAAATCCTCCCTTCTACCTTGGCCGCGATTTTCTGCCTGAAGAAGGGCTGCCGGGCAAAGACCACGTCGTTATCCTCACTCACAAGTTCTGGGAACGGCTGGGCAGCGATCCAAACGTTCTGGGCACGTCATTGCGGATCAACGGCGAGCTCTACACCGTCGTGGGCGTCTTCGCGCCGGGCTTGACCGACCGCGGCCAGGGAGAATTCGCCGTGCCGCTGGCCTTCACGCCCGAGCAACTCAATCGTGACAATCATTGGGTGCTTGCCATGGGCAGGCTCAAGCCCGGCATCACCATCCGGCAGGCGCAGGCAGACATGGATGCGATCACGGCGCGCCTCGCGGCGACCTATCCCGCCACCAACAAGGGCTGGGGTGTGTCCGTGGAACCGCTCAAAAACGATTTCATTCCGAACGACCGCATCATGACTCTGTGGCTGTTGTTGGGTGCTGTGGCCTTTGTGCTGCTGATCGCTTGCGCCAACGTGGCGAACCTCCTGCTTGCCAAGAGCATGAGCCGGCAGAGCGAAATGGCGCTGCGCAGCGCGTTGGGAGCCAAGTCCGCGACGATTTTCACGCAGCTTCTTACCGAGAGCCTGCTGCTTGCTGCTGCCGGCGGCGCCCTGGGTATCGGCGTCGGTTACGCCATATTGCGAGGGTTGGTCTCCGTAATGCCGCCGAATACCTTGCCGAGCGAAGCGGACCTGAGTCTCAATTTCACCGTCCTGCTTTTCACCCTCGCCGCCACTACGCTGGCTGGTGTGCTGTTTGGCTGCGCTCCGGCGTGGTACGCCTCGCGGGTTGATCCAGCCGAAGCTCTCAAGGCTGGCGGCCGCGCAGGGACAGGGGCAGGCCGTCATCGCCTGCGCCGCGGCCTCGTGGTGGTGGAGTTCGCACTGACCTTGACCCTGCTCGCCGGCGCGGGGTTAGCGATTCACAGCTTCTGGAATCTCACGCGCGTTGACCTCGGCGTGCGTACGGATCATACCCTTTTTTCTTCCGGTTCCTGACTCGCGTCCGACCAATCCCCGGCAGATTGTCACCTACTATCGCCAGATCCTGTCGAGCATCGCCTCTGTTCCCGGCGTTTCGCACGTCTCGGCTGAGACTGGAGAGCCGCTCGAAAGAGCCGGCTTCGGCCTGTCTTTCTCCATTGCCGGTCAGCCCACGTACACCGATCCGTCGCAGCGGCCTGTCGTCGCCTTCCAAATGGTTACGCCAGACTATTTCCGGACGTTCGGTGTCAGGCTCGCACAGGGGCGATTCCTGACGGACCAGGACAACGCCTCCAGCCTCAAGGTGGCCGTGGTCAGCCAGGACTTCGTCGACCACTTTCTGAAGGGGGCCGATCCGCTGCGCGAGCGCGTGCTGGTGCCGCAGTTGACACCGGGCGTCAACCAACCAGGCCCGCCGGTGGAATGGCAGATCGTGGGCGTATTTCACAGTGTGCGGAGCCGTGGATTTCGCCAGGACAGTCCCGAAATCGACGTCCCCTTTTGGCAATCTCCCTGGCCGCGCGCGGCCATCGGCGTCCGTACCGCCGGAGATCCGGCGTCGATGACCAGGAGCATCGCTGCAGCCGTGCACGCGGTAGACCCGCAGATCGCTCTGGCGAATCCGCGCACCATGGAACAAGTGCGGGACGACGTGCTGGCGAACGATCGGTTTACGCTGGTGCTCTTCTCCACGTTCGCGGCCATCGCGCTGTTGCTCGCGACCCTGGGCATTTACGGCGTCATGGCCTTCTCGGTCGCGCAACGATCGCACGAGATTGCCTTGCGGATGGCTGTGGGCGCCACCCGCAGTCGCGTGCTCGCGCTTGTGCTCCGGGAAGGCGGGGCCCTCGCGTGCACCGGATTTGCATTCGGGCTGATCGGCGCCTACCTCGTGGGCCGCGTCATGCAAAGCGCGCTCTTCGGAGTCGGCGCGATGGACTCGTCAGCCTTCCTGATCGTTGGGTTGGTCCTCTTGCTTGCGGCCTTGCTGGCCTGCTATCTGCCTGCCCGCCGAGCTGCGTCGGTAGAACCCATGCAGGCGCTGCGCCAGGAGTAGGGAAGCCTCCGGATCCTCACCATCCAGACCATTTAGATGTGCCCTCCGATAGACGTGCCCTCCGATGAATGTGCCCTCCGAGGACGCAGTCATTCCCGTGCGCGACCTCATGACGCAGCCATTCCGACGCGCGACCTCATGACGCAGCCATTCCGATGCCGGGCACGGCCCTCAGGAGGACGCAGTTATTCCCGCGAAGGCGGAAGTCCATTCCGCGACCGCCGAACGGTGGCTTTGTGGTTGGCTTTTAATGTTCGGACCATTTGCCGGATGTCTTCTGGATCATGCTGACTTAATGGGACTTGGAGCAATAATCCGACCCTTCGGGGGCCGACGGAAGTTTGGCTTCGTTTGACTTCGTTTTTCCCTATTTTCGGGACTGTTTTATTGATTCTAAAAGACCTGGTGGCTTCGTTTTGCAAAATTTTAGATTCTTTTTTTTTCGCGCTATTTCTCTTTTTATTCGCCACTACCTATAGTAGGCCCACCCCTTGTGGTTGCGCCTGAGACTGACTGGAGAGCTTTGCCCATAGCAAATAACACTGACCGGAAACCGGCTCCGGGCACGCAGGGAAAAGTATGGCACGCGACTAGCGGCTTGTCAAGGTGTGTGGATTGCCATGCGTAGGCTAGATCGAACCGTCCCGCGCGACAAGAAACTCCCCCTCCTGGTCGAGGAGGGGTGCCCGAAGGGCGGGGTGGTCGTTGAAAGGCTTCAAAACCCGCGCGCCACCTTCACTTGGCGACGACCTTCACATACCGGCTGTTCAGGTATGCTGGCAAGGGCCGCTCGGAATGACGCTGTGGTGCTAATCAGCGGGACAGGAGAATGCGATTTCTCTTTTCTGAATCCAAAGGGCGGGTGACCACAGTTTTTGTCCTTGTGAAAAGCCGTCCGGAATGTAAGGGTACGGCTTGCCGTACCCGGCTGGCAGCGCAAGGAATGCGGGAAGGGTACGGCAAGCCGCTTCCGTACATCGACGTCGAATACGTAGACACCGTCACTCCTGCGCTTCACGGGCGAGCGTGAGCAAATTGGCGCCGACCGGGTTCTGTTCCTAAATCCTCCGACCATGCAAGGAATATCTTACCGGAAGGTCTGAGCCGGTCACGGGCCAACCATTTTATCAAATAGCTAATCTGCTATGTCATGTGGTAAATGCAGGAGAGGAGCAGGGATGTATGTGGCGATGGGATTCCGTCGAGACTCTCTTGCTGGACCTCCGCTACGGACTGCGTATTCTGCGGACAAATCCCGGGTTCACGGCCGTCGCAGTGATCACGCTCGCGCTGGGCATCGGGGCCAACACCGCCATCTTCAGCGTCATTGAGAATGTTCTCCTTCATCCCCTTCCCTACGACCACCCTCAGCAACTCGTCGAAGTCTGGAACACTTATTTACCCACTGTCCCCATCAGCGGCCTTCCTCCCGGCGATTTTCAAGACTGGCGCACGCAAGCCACTACCGTCTCCGCCATGGGCGGATTCTCCTGGTACGAATTCGGCGCAAATCTTACCGGAGATGAATCTGCCGCACGCGTCGAAATCAAGTACGCGAGCGCGAATCTATTTCCCATGCTCGGCGTCAAACCCGTCACCGGGCGCCTTTTCCTTCCCGCCGAAGATCGACCTGGCAACGCGCCGATCGTCATTCTCTCTCATCATTTCTGGCAGAGCCGTTTCGGCTCTGATCCTGGCGTGCTCGGACGCGTCGTCACGCTCGACGGCCTCCGTTACACCATCGTCGGCGTGCTTCCCGGCAATTCCGGCGTACCCGACTCGTCCGATCTGTGGATGCCTCTTGGCCAATACACCGACCCGCTGACCGACCACACCTATCACCAAATTGAAGCCATCGCGCGACTGAAGCCCGGCGTAACCCTCGCGCAGGCCCGCGCGGAATTTGAATCGCTCAATCGCCACTCCGCCATCGCCTATCCCGCGCCGCACAAAGGCTTCGGCGTCCTCGTTCGTCCCCTGCAAAATCCCGCCGCAGCGCAGATGCGCCAAAGCCTGCTCGTTCTGTTTGCCGCTGTCGGCCTTGTCCTGCTCATCGCCTGCGCCAATATCGTGAATCTGCTCCTTGCGCGCAACGCCGCCCGCGAAAAAGAAGTCGCCGTGCGCATCGCAATCGGCGCCAACTCGCGTCGCCTCATGCAGCAACTCCTCGCCGAGAGCATACTCCTTGCTTTAGCCGGAGGTGCACTCGGCGTCGCCCTCGCCGCCGCGGGAGTGAAACTTCTAGGCGCCCTTGCTCCCGCCAACCTCTCCGCAGTTCAAACGTCACACCTCAATGGCGCCGTTTTTCTTTTCACTCTCGCCGTGTGCGTCCTCGTCGGAGTCGCTTGCGGCCTTTTGCCCGCTCTGCAAGTTCGCAAAACCAACGTCAACGCCGCGCTCAAGCAAGGCGGCAAGGGCAGCGGCGCTTTTTCCGGCCGGAAACTTCACAACCTCGTTGTCGTTTTTGAAATCGCTCTCGCTCTCGTTCCGCTCATCGGCGCCGGATTGCTCTTGCGCAGCCTCCACGATTTGCTCAACGTGAACCCCGGCTTCCGCGCAGACCACCTGCTCACCATGCACGTTCCCATCGCCGCCATTTCCACCGATGCCTACAACAAAATGACACCCTCGCAGAGGCGAGACGCCACGGGAAAGCGCGGCCTCGAGTTTCTACAAATCGCCCAGCAGGTAGAGGCTCTTCCCGGCGTGAAATCCGCCGCCGGCATCAGCGTTTTGCCCCTCGGCTCGCAAATTCAATCTGCCTCGCGTTTTGTCATCGAAAATCGCCCTATTCCCGACGCGGGTGTTCGTCCCATCGCCGAAACGCGCGTCATCACGCCGGGCTATTTTTCCACCGTCGGCGTCCCGCTCTTTCGTGGACGCACCCTCACGCAAGAAGATTGGAACAGCTCGAACATCGACATCGACGAAGCCATGGCCCGCCGCTTCTGGCCCCAGGGCGACGCCCTCGGTAAGCGCATCAATCTTTGCTCGCTCGAACCCACACCTTGCTGGTTCTCCATCGTCGGCGTCGTCGGGGACGTGCATCAATTTGTCCTCGACGCCCCTCTCACTTACGACGCCTATCTCTGCGTCGGTTGGACCGATTATCTGCTGATTCGCACTTCCTCCGATCCGCACCTCATCGCCTCCGCCGCAACGAACGTCATCCACAAGATCGACCGCATGCTCCCTGTCGATGCAGTTAGCACCATGGACGAAATTCTCTCCGACACGCTTTCGCCGCGCCGCTTCTCCGCACTTCTCATCAGCATTTTCGCCGCACTCGCTCTCTCGCTCGCAGCGATTGGCATCTACGGGATAATGAGCTACATGGTCGGCAGACGCGCCAGCGAAATCGGCATTCGCATGGCTCTTGGCGCCCAACCGCATGACGCCTTGCGTCTGATCGTCGGTCACGGAGCGAAACTGGCTCTTTGCGGAATCATCCTTGGCGTCGTCGGCGCACTGCTGCTCACGCGACTTATGACCAGCCTCCTCTACGGCGTCCACGCCTCCGACCCGCTGACTTTCATAGCGATTTCAGCGCTTCTCATGCTCGTCGCGCTCGCGGCCTGCTACATTCCCTCCCGCCGCGCCATGCGCGTCGACCCCATGACGGCGTTGAGTTATGAGTAGCTTTTGACGGTTTCTTCTCGCTCAATCGGCACCAAGACGATTATCGGCAACCCGGCGTAATCCGCATAGATCAGGGCTCGTTCTGCGGATCTGCCCTCGCCGGCCGCACATGATGTTCTCATTATGATGATCACATCTTGACAATCATACGTCAGGGGAGTTATCTTGATCTCGCGCTCCTCGTGAGGCCGTGATGGACAAATCGAATACCGACCTTATCCAAGGCACCCTGGACATGCTAATTCTTAAGACGCTGAGTCTCGAACCGCTACACGGATTCGGCATCGCGCGGCGGATTGAGCAGGTCACGCGCGGAGTGTTCAAGGTCAATCCAGGCTCGCTTCTTACCGCCTTGCAGCGCCTCGAGCGCAGCGGATGGCTGGACTCTGAATGGCTGCAAACCCGGAACTCGCGCCGGGCCAAAGTCTATCGGCTGACGCGCGCCGGGAAGAAGCAACTTGAGAACGAGACTGCCGATTGGTCACGCCGGGCTTCGGCGATCGCGCGTCTCCTGAGGGCGGAGGCCTGATCATGTCCATAGGGCGCCAGATTGCCCGCGGCCTGGGCGCGCTTTTCAACCGCAAAAGGGCGCAGGGCGACGTCGCTGAGCAGGTGGAGAATTACCTGGAGCTCTCGGCTGCCGACTTCGAAGCAAGAGGCATGTCTCCCGGCGAGGCACGCCGTGCTGCGAGGCTGGAGATCGGTAGCCCCACCGGTGTGCGGGACCAGGTGCAGTCCTCCGGCTGGGAACAGGCCGTCGCCGAGGTGCTTTCTGACCTGCGTCATGCCGCGCGCAGGCTGGGCAAGACTCCGGGATTCACTGCGGTCAGCGTGCTCACCTTGGCGCTTGGGATCGGCGCCAGCGCGGCAATCTTCAGCGTCATCGAGGGCGTCTTGCTCAAGCCGCTTCCTTATCCCGAGTCCGGGCGGATCGTGGCGCTGCGGCATACGGCCCCGGGTATCCACATCGACGATCTGAACCTGGCCGCCTCTCTGTACCTCACTTACAGCGAGGAAAACCATGTGTTTCAAGACGTCGGCATGTGGTTGCCTGACTCCTGGACCGTGACCGGCTTGGGCGAGACGGAGCAGGTCGCGGGATTGTCGGTGACTCATGGCTTTCTTGCCGCCCTCGACGTTCGGCCAGCCCTCGGCCGGTCCTTCACCTTATCGGACGAAGACCCCGGGGGCGAACACACCGTAATGCTTACGGATGCCTACTGGAAATCGCATTTCGGAGGCGACCGTTCCGTTCTCGGACGCCGCCTGCAGTTGAACGGGGATGGTTACACCGTAATCGGCGTGCTCCCGCCAGCATTCGAGTTTTTGGACAGAAAAATCTCTCTTGTGGCCCCGTTCCGGTTCAGGCGCGCTGACATCAACCTGGTGAGCTTTTGCTGCGAAGGGATTGCCAGGCTCAAGCCGGGAGTGACGCTCGACCAGGCCAACGCGGACGTGGGCCGCATGCTGGCGCTCGCGCCTCTGAAGTTCCCGGTGAATCCCGGCTTTAGCGCAGACGTCTGGTCAACTGCGAGAATCGCTCCTCGCGTACGCTACCTGAAAGATTCTCTCGTGGGCGACATCGGACGCACGCTTTGGGTGCTGATGGGCACTGTCGGCATGGTGCTGCTGATCGCCTGTGCGAACATCGCGAACCTGCTTCTGGTGCGCGCCGACGGCCGCCGCCAGGAACTGGCGGTTCGTGCGGCGCTCGGGGCCGGCTGGGGACGCATCGCGCGCGAGTTGCTGCTCGAAAGCCTGTGCCTCGGGGTCGCGGGAGGCGCGCTTGGCCTCGCTCTCGGCTACGGAGCGTTGCGCCTGCTTTCGGCCTCCGGACTGGAGCAGTTGCCCCGCGCGCGCGACATCGCGATTGACCCGGTCGTTCTGGCGTTCACTGTCGGTATTTCCCTGGCTTCGAGCCTGCTCTTCGGCATCATCCCGGTACTCAAGTATGCGCGGCCCCGTCTCTGGAACACGCTCGGCAGCGGCGGCCGAACGCTCAGCGAGAGCCGTGACCGCCATCGTGCCCGCGGCCTGCTGGTGGTGGTGCAAGTGGCGCTGGCTATGGTTCTCCTGGTGGGCTCCGGATTGCTGATCCGCACCTTCCGGGCGCTGCGCAACGTGGATCCCGGCTTTGCCGGTGGGTCCGAAATCGAGACCCTGCGTACCGACATTCCCGATTCGCAGGCCAAGGAACCCGAAGGCGTGATCCGTGTGGAAGAGGCGATCCTGCACAATCTGCGGGCGATTCCAGGCGTCTCTGCCGCCGCCATCATCGACAGCCTTCCCATGGATGGAGGCTCGAACGATCCTGTCTATGCGCAGGACTACCCGGGCGCCGCCGTGCCCCCTATCCGCCGCTTCAAGTACGTCTCTCCGGGTTATTTCGCCGCTACCGGTGCGCGGCTCGTTGCCGGGCGCGATGTCACCTGGGCCGAAGCTTACAACCAAACCCCGGTGGCGCTCGTGTCGGAGAACATGGCGCGCGAGCTGTGGCGCGATCCGCGCGCAGCGATCGGCAAGCGTATCCGTCCAACGCTTAAGGACGACTGGCGCCAGGTGATCGGAGTGGTGGCGGATCTCCACGACGACGGCCTCGACCAGCCAGCGCCGGGCATTGTCTATTGGCCGCTGCTCGAGAAGAATTTCGAGTCGAGTCCGAGCTACGTGATCCGCGGGCCAGCGCTTGTGATTCGAACGCCGCGAGCGGGTACGGCATCTTTGCTTCAGGACATTCAAAGAGCGGTCGCAGGCGTGAATTCAAATCTGCCGGTCTCGGAAGTTGACACCCTTCAGTCGCTCTATAATGCCTCGCTGGCGCGCACCTCGTTCACCTTGCTGCTGTTGGCTATCGCCGGTGGCATGGCGATGTTTCTGGGGCTCATCGGCCTCTACGGGGTGCTTTCTTATTCGGTTGCGCAGCGCACCCGCGAAATCGGAATACGGCTGGCGCTGGGGGCTCCTCTTCGTGAGGTCACCCGACTGTTTGTCAGGCACGGGCTGGTTCTCTCGGGAATGGGCGCCGCTGGTGGATTGATAGCGGCGCTGCTGCTGACCCGGCTGATCAAGTCGCTGCTGTATGACGTGAGCCCGGCGGATCCCTCGACCTATGCCGGCGTCACCGCGGCCCTGATTCTGGCGGCAGGACTCGCCAGCTACCTGCCGGCGCGGAAGGCCGCGCGAGTGGATCCCATGACGGCGCTGCGCGCTGAGTAAATCTCATCCTCTATACAATCTGCCGTCGCAAGTTGCCGAGCCTTATCGACCGGAATGGGCTTTTCTGCGCGGCGCTGTCTTCCTCAAACTCGCTCGTCCCCCCTTGCCTCGCCCGAGCCCATCGAGCAAAGGATCTCGAAAGAAACCCTGCCTGTGGTATCCTTTGCCCCCACAATGCCTGAAGGAACTAAACTCAAGATCGCTTCCCGGAGACCGCTGATGCCTCGCCTGCCGCTCATGTCGATATGTCTTTTCGCGCTTGCTACGACGTCGTCTTTCTGCCTCGGAGCCGACCGGGTCGTGCTCGATCGTCTGGGCCCGACACAAGCCACCATCCTCGTTTCCAACGCCGATGGCTCCGGGGAACGCGCTCTCACCCAGCCGGGATCGCTCGACTACAATCCGTCGTGGTCTCCGAAGGGGGATTGGATCGTTTTTACCTCGGAACGCGCCGGGTCAGCGGACCTCTATCGGATTCATCCTGACGGAGGCGGGCTCGAGCGACTGACGGACGATCCGGCGTACGATGACCAGGCGGGGTTCTCCCCCGACGGCCAGCGGGTTGTGTTTGTTTCGACTCGGGCCGGCGGACGCGCCAATCTGTGGGTGCTCGATGTCACCTCCCAAAAGGCTACACCGCTGACCTCGGGGGACGGCGGTGATTTTCGTCCGTCATGGTCTCCTGACAGAGAGTGGATCGCCTTCTCATCCGATCGGGGCAGCGATCTTCCGCCCGCGAAAGGGAGGTGGGAGCGCCTGCAATTGGCCGATGTGTACCTCGTTCACCCGGACGGCAGCGGGCTGCGGCGGATCTCCGAACACGGAGGATTTTGCGGAAGCCCCAAATGGACGCCGGACAGTCAGAGCGTGGTTGCGTATTGCACATCGGCGCAGGATACGTGGACCTATCGCTTCGGCAGGGAAGACGGCGACGACAGGCTGGTGAAAATCGACATCGCTAACGGCGAGGCGACGCCCGTGCCCGCGGGCCCCGGCGTGAAGTTGCAGCCGGCCTTCTTGCCCTCAGGCGAGATCGCCTATCTTCGCTCTGATAAATCGGTCCAAGGGATTTTCTACGGAACGGGCAAGCCGGGACCCAAAGGAGATGATCTGGGCAGTCCGTCCTGGTCTCCCGATGGCCGGCAGGTGGTGTACAGCCGCTCCGTCTACAAGCACACGTCTCTGCTGGTGAAGCAGTGGAGCCGGAACAAGAACTTCGAGCTGTACAGCACCGCCTGGCTGCCCGCATACGATTCGAGCGGAGAACGCCTCGCCGTGACGAAAAAGGTCTCGGGGGGCGCCACGAGTCTGTTTGTTTTGGATGAAGGGAAACCGGAGAAAACCATTCTGACTCAGAAGACGCTGATTCTGGCGCCCTCATGGTCGCCGGACGGCAGGCAGATTGTGGTGGGTGTGGGCGAGTTCAGCTCTTTTCTCGATTCTCAGGTTGGAGCCAAGAAGCCAGTGGATCCGGCGAACGGCGGCGGACAGGTGGCCATCCTCAACGCCGATGGTTCAGGCTTCCACCTCGTGACCTCCGGCCCCAACAATAATGCCTTCGCATCCTTCGCGCCCGACGGCAAGCACATCGTGTATCGGACGGAAGGACCCGATGGCGAGGGCCTGCGAATTATGGATCTCGAGGACCATTCGGTCACGGTGCTCACCAACGGCTACGATAACTTCCCCACCTGGTCGCCGCGAGGGGATCTGATTGCGTTCATGCGGAGAGCCGACGGCTTCTTTCAGATCGTCACCATTCATCCCGACGGCTCGGATTTGAAGCAGCTAACCCATACCAAGGGCAATGAAGCTCATATGGCCTGGTCGCCCGATGGGGAGCGGTTGCTGTTTACAAGTTCGCGCATGGGATTCAAGGATGAGGTTCTGCTGATCGGCAATCCACAACCTTACGGCGAGATCTTCGTGATGCGCTATGACGGCACCGGCGTCGAGCAACTCACCGACGACCAATGGGAGGAGGGCACGCCTGCCTGGCAGCCAAGGCGACCAGATCTCTCCGTCGTTACTACGCCTTCGCACTGAGGAGACTTAATGGTTGGGGCAACTGGCGGCGTCAACCCGCCAGGTTCAGCATTCGGCGAGTCAGTGGACAAAGACCCTCATAGCTCTACTGCGCCCGAAAGGTTGCGTGCCACAAAACTCTCACTATCGTTGGCCATGGGCTCGAAGTCCGCTTCGGAATAAACCAGGGAATCGACCGGGATAGCCAGTCTCCCGTGCGGTTCACCGGTGCGCTCCTCAAGGGTCAGTCTATACCAAGTTGTGCCGCTTGGAGATTCGGGCAGACTGTCCGATCGATTTCGTTACAACCACCCCCGGTCCCTCCTTTTATCCGAGGAGGGGGGTTCCCCTCCTCGCTGAGGAGGGGTTAGGGGTGGCGGTCGCCAACGACGGGTCTAACGCCTGGCATAGCGAATGAATGGGATTGCCTGCTAGAGTCCGAGCCTGGCGCGAGTGGCTGGGCCCACGATGCCGTCCGCAGTGAGGCCCTGCTGCGTCTGATACTGCCGTACCGCTGCGTCGGTGGCGTTCGCGAAGACGCCGTCAACGGGCAGGGTGATCCCTGTCGTCACTAATGCCTGCTGGAGCACCGTGACGTCAGCGCCCTGGAATGGGGGATCGTGCAGGCTCAGCAGCCGGACGCCCGGGTCGTGAGCCGACGCTCGGACCGGGGTGGTCGCGGCAAGCACATCCTCGCTGATCAGGACGCCGCGCACCGTTAAGGGCAGGGGCAGATGCCAATGGTTGGCCTCGATGAGGTGAAGAAAGGCGTCCATGCGGTAGACCGTCGGATGCAAGGCGGCGTTCGAGTGGTTTGCAAGCCAGTCCCGGCGCTCGTTGACGTAGTGCGTGGTCCAGGCCTGTTCGCCGATCGCCGTGGCCGCGCCGAAGGCAGCGTTGGTGCGGTCGCGAATGATCCCCCAGGCGCCCTGAATATGGCCGTCGTAAACGACCGAGGTGGCGAGCGCGGTAGCCAGGCCGCAACGGTCGGCGGCCTGTACGCTCGGGGTCCAGGCAATGCGGTCGAAGAACTGGTCCTGCTCGCTCTGCATCACCGGATCGTCGCCGGCCTCGCGCAGCAGGGTGCGGAGAGCCAGGTCGGTGTCGAGGGCGGTGTCGGCGGTAGCTAGCCGGGGCAGGAAGGGGGCCAGCCCGGCCGCGAACTGCGCCCCAGGCGCGGCGCAATACGCCTTGATGAGCAGGTAGAGGTTACCGCTGCCTAAGGTCGTCTGCGAGCGGCCGTAAGTGAGGTGGCCCGTGTCACCGCGAATCAGGGTGACCCTTCCGTACTTGCCACGGGCGCTGTTGGTTTCGAAGATGTTCACGATGGCCTGCGCTGTTTGCTTCTGGAGATCGGTTAACATGCGCTCAATCATGGCACATCGAATTTGGACGGTGGGCCAGACTGAGAACCGTGAGAAACTTTATTTTCGACAGTCACCGGCCTAATTAAGTGCCTTTATTTTAATAAGTTAACCTTATCTGTTCCGGCACGCTTGCGTTTGAGGCACTGATCCCAAGCGCTAGGCAGCGCCCTGGCGCAGGTTCTCAATCAGGTGCTCGGAGCTTCGCAGGCTGAAGGCGAGGATGGAAAGGGTTGTGGTCTTGTCGCTGCAATTCGCGAAGACACTGGCGTCGCAGACGTGGACATTGGGCACGTCATGCGTCTGCCCGAAGCGATTGGTGACGAATTTCCGGGGGTCATCCCCCATGCGGCAGGTGCCGGTCTCGTGCAGGCTGTAGCCGGGCGTGTTCGGCTTGTCGCCCGCACCCTGGAACTCGCCGCCCGAAGCCTTGATCACGTCGTGGCTCACCTGCTTGGCGTGCTCCCACATCAGGATCTCATTCGGGCCCCACTGGAAGTGGAGACGCGCCGCGGGAATGCCGTAGTTATCCTTGACGTCGGGGTCGATGTCGACGTAATTCGTGGCGCTTGGGAGCGACGGGATCTGGCAGTAGAAAGACACGGGCGTCGGGTAGTGCTGCTTGATCTTGCGCTTCAGGTCGGAGCCGAATCCCTCCAGTTCGTCCTGATACCACGGGAACTCGTCGCAACCACCGGTGGGATAAATCGAGTAGCCGCGCACAAACTTCTCCTCGTGGGGGTTGTTCAGGTTCTGCCAGCGCGGCATCCAGACCACCTGGCTGTTGGAGACATTGTCGGGGAAGCTGGGCTGGCCAAGCAATTGTGGTAGGTAGCCCCAGGCGGTATCGCCATAGAGGTGATCGCACAGGTTGCGACCGACCTGGCCGCTCGAATTGCCGAGTCCTTCGGGGAACTGGCGTGACTTCGAGTTGAGCAGGATCCGGGCGCTCTCCACCGTGGAGGCGGCCACCACCACGGACCGGGCGTACACCTCCACTTCGCGATGGCCCTCGCGCTCGACGTAGGCCACGCCACTGGCGCGTCCGGTGGTCGGGTCGAGGAGCACGCTCCGCACCACGGTGTTGGTGCGCAGTTCGAGGTTGCCGGTTTTCTCGGCCAGAGGCAGGAAGAACCAGGGCGTGGAGAAAAACGAGCCCGTGTCACAGCCCTCCGTGCAGTTGCCGCAGTAGTGGCAGGCCGGGTGACCCTCATGCGCCACCGTGAGCTGCGCCAGGCGGTCCGGAAGGTAAGGCACGCCCAGTTTCGCGCAGCCGTTCTGCAGGATGTAGTCGAGGCAGCGCAGCTTCATGGGCGGCAGATACTCGCCGTCGGGGTTGCTCGGCCGGCCCTGGACGGTGCTGGCCACGCCGATCATCCTCTCCGCGCGGCTGTAATAGGGGGCGATCTCGCTGTAGCTCACCGGCCAATCCACGCCCGACCCGTCGCGGCTGGCCGCCTTGAAGTCGATGTCGCCCATGCGCGCGGCCGACCGGCCCCAGAAGTTGGTCTTCCCGCCCACGGCGTGGCAGCGGGGCCACTCCCACTCGCTGCCGGGAGCAACAGTGTAGGCTATGCCGTGCTCCCACAGGCCCGCAGTGTACTCGTTCTCGATGTGATAGTACTGGTCGCGCTTGCGCGGATCGCCGAAGCCGCGATATTTCAGGTCATACGAATAGCGGTGATTGCGAAAGTCTTTGGCCGGGTCGAGCCGCCGACCGGAGTTGAGGGCGCAGACCTTGACGCCGGCCTCGCACAGCGTCTTGATCGCCATGCCCCCGCCGGCGCCGGTCCCTATCACGATCACATCGTAAGTTGCGCTCATTGTTGCCTCCGCGGTAGTCGGCAGTAAGCAGAAAGCAGTCGGCAGTAGGCAGTCCAACCCTCCGCGACGGCCAAAACGGTTGCGGCCAGGGGCAGCTACGACAAAGCAGTGGATCGAACCACACCAGACCCGCTTACTGCGGACTGCTTACTGCCCACTGCCTACCGCCGACCGCCCACTGTTACACTGCCTACTGCTCACTGCCGACTGCCTACTGCCGACTTCTTACTGCCTACTGCCGACAGATGCAGATGCCCGCGGTCATCCACATGCGGGCACCCGGGCGACTCGGCGTAGAACCTGAGTCCGGGAAAGTCGAGCTCTTCGAGCCCGATGCGCGAGGTGTAGAAGCCCATCACGGTAAGTTCGCGCACGGTGTGGAAGAACCGCCGGCCCTCGTCTTCTCCCTCGCGATATTGATCCTTGTAGGCCAGGTGCTTGAGGATGTCCGTCTGATCGGCTGCCTCGAGCCCTCGGAAGGGTTTGCCATAGAGCTTCTCGGAGTGGGCGTCGAGCCAGGTTAGGCCGTAGCGGAACCCGTACTGGGCGCCCGGGTCGCTCGAGACCATGAAATCGACGAATTCGCTCACGCCGGCTTCGCGCGCGCCCGGCGTACCGTCGCTCGGGACGATCAGGTCGGTCAAACGCTCTACGGTGGCGTATTCCTCCGGCGTGAAGAACTGGGGGCTATAAGCGTCCGGCCGGGCGGGCGCGGAAGGACCTTTGCCGGCCACGTGCTCGCAAGCAAAGGCCCAGCGATGAAATCCGGGAAACTGGCTGGCCCCCGCCGCCAGCGCCAGGGCACGCAGGATCTCGCGCCGGTCAAGTCCCTGTCCAGCCATGAGAACCTCCTGTAGGTGCAACTTCAGAGTGTACGGCGAGTTGGCGATGCGTGCACGAAGATTTCCAATCGCGTATTGGTAGTGGTACAGTTTGAAAAATCTAGGGCGAGGGAGTGGCAGGGGAATTGCCCTGCACGGGGAAGAAAAGAGGCTCCAAGGCGCGTTTTCTGAATTGCCAGGAGGTGAGATTTTCCAAGCCGACCCGCAGTTTGCAGTTGCCTTCGTCGTCAAGTGTGAGTGTTGCTTCGATAAGCGTTTGGCCTTTAAATCCTCGCACCAAGATGCCGCTATTACTCCAACTAAAATCGACAGCCGAATTGAGATTTTCGTCCGGGCTGTGACGCCAGACCGTGAAAACCCGGTCATTTTCGCCGTTCGTCACGTCAAATGAGTACCTGTTAACCTCGGCATCGGTGCGGCCTTTGTTTCTCGTTTCCGCATCTTCCTTGGCTCCCTTTCGCAATTCAACGAACACTTTGAACGGCGAGCAGTCAATGCGGAGCTTAACCCAGTTATCCATTGAGCAACCCAACGGCGTCCAGCATCTCTTGGATTTCCCAGACGTGATCGGTGAGGCCAGCTTCCATCGCGGGCGTCACGCGAAGGGACTTGTGGACGCGGCAAAAATTGTAGTGCATGTAGAACAGCGCCACGGCGTAAACGTGATTCTCGATTTTCTTTGAGAACCCGTTCGTCAGCCGTGTGAATCGTCGCATTCCCATTCTCATTGAGAGATTCTGACGCTCGACGTAAGACGTTGAGACGTGATCGGCGTCAGGATTTCCTTGCATGACTTTCTTCTCGCAGCCGATGCACCGCGCCGGACTATAGCGTGTTTCCTCTTGCGTTGACTCGTAAATCTTGTGGAGCACCGCGTAGTCAACGTCCGCGCCGAATGCATCCTCGATAGCGTTCACATAGACCTTAAGTCCGTCAGTCGTCAGTTGCACGCGATGGGCTAGGCGAGAGGCTAGATCGTCAATGAACATCCGCGCCGATTGCGCATCGCGGTTTCCGACAAGGAATGATGGCACCAGCTTGGTATCCGCGTCAATAGCAACCCACGTCCAAACGTCGCCGTAGCCGAACTTCCCGCGCTTTTCGGCTGGCACGTTCTTTTGCTTCGCGTAGCAGAAGGCCCAAATCTCGTCGCACTGGACGCGCTTGCAATTGAGGCCGTGAAACGCCTTGTCCTGATACTCCGCGCACTTCGGGCCAAGATCGGCGAGCATCTTCAGGATTGTGACCTTGGAGACGCCAGTCATACGGACGGTCGCGTTAATCGAGACGCCTTCCACCAGCGCCGCTATCACTTGCCCTTGCTTGTCTCGACTCAGCCTGTTCATAATCGCCTCTCTCTAATGACTATAATACGTAAACGGCGTTCGCATTGTCAAGCGAAAAAGTAAGAATTATTTTGTTGACTTGCGTATCCCGGTCACGTATGATTGGGGCATGGCTAAACAGCGATTGCCTCGCGAAGTGCGCGCATATTTCTCCAAAATTGGAATGAAGGGCGGGCGGGCGGGCGGTACTGCCAGGGCCGCCAACATGACGCCAGAGGAACGCAGTGAGGCCGCGCGAAAGGCCGTTTTGGCGCGTTGGTCTAAACCGAAGGCCACGCAATAGGGACGCGCTTCACCCTTGGACTCTTGGCGGGGTTAAAGGGTGAAAGGGAAAACCGCGACATGCGGCAGAAAGAGTGTCGCATGCCACCGGATACGTGTCAACTGCCGTCCTATCGCGCCAGCCAAAATATCACGCGCTTGGTTTGCGGATTTCCTGCAAGGCGTCGGCGGAATAGGTGCATCGTGGTTCTGGAAGGCTTCGTTGACGACAGCGGAATCACCCACGACAAGGTTGCTGTTCTTGCCGGATTTCTTTCGACCGCCGAACGGTGGACAGTTTTTTCCGATGCCCTCGAATCTCTCTGCGAACGGGAACCCAAAACGCCTGACTTTAAGATGCAAAAGGCCCACGATTTTAGGGCCTATTATCCAGCAAAGCGTTGGCAGTTGGACAAGCGAATCGAAGACGTAGCGAACCTCATTCGCGAGCACGCGATGTATCGACTTGATGTTGTATTGTCACGACCCGCCTACAACGGCATCGTGAAGGGCCGGATTAATCCGAAGATTGATAGCCCTTATTTTCTTCTGTTCTATACGATCATCCTCGAAACGGCGGAACTGATGAACAAATTAGGAATGGAAGGAACTGCCGATTTCATATTCGATGACCAGGGGAAGATCGGTCAGGAATGCGCCAGCTTTTACGAGGAGATCAAAAAGCGCGTGGACGAACGCATTGGCCGAAGATTAGGGTCCAGGCCGATTTTCAGACACGACAAAGAAATTCTGCCGATCAAGGCCGCAGACGTGCTCGCATGGCAACTGAGGCGGCACCTAGACATCGAACAGCCTCAAGACATCGAGCATAACCAGATCGTTGACGATGCCCTAGCGATGTATGGGGTAAGCTGCCACATCACAAACGACCACTTGCGGGATTTTATGAGAAACGCGAGTCACGGCTTGGTGCTGCGAAGCGAGTGCCAGTTTCACCTACCGGATGGACTCGCTCAGCCTGATCGTTTCCTGTAGCGTCCTGAACGCGCTCTGGACGCCTTCCTCACGCGGATCGCGGCGCTTACGCGGTTTGGACTTGCGTTTCGGTTTCGGTTCCGTTTTGGATTTCATGCTCCCATTCTGGCAGGACAGCGGGGCGGGGCGCAAGGGGAGGGAATTTCAAACTGTACCACTACCCGCGTATTTGACCGCTTGACACAGCGCTCCCAGCTTTGTAATATTAGAAAGCTTTCCCAATCACTGGATGTTCGCCAGTGGATCTGCCGCAGCGTATCGCGGCTCGGGCATGGTCGTCGCCCGAGCAGTCGAAGCCGCGAAAGACAGGGAGGGCCGACAAGGATCCATTCGTGCCGACGTTCAGTCAACTGGTTCGGAAGGGGCGCAAAGCGCCGCGCTACAAGACGTCAAGTCCGGCGCTGAACTCGTGCCCTCAGAAGCGCGGGGTCTGCATTCGCGTTTACACGCAAACCCCCAAGAAGCCGAACTCGGCATTGCGGAAGGTAGCGCGCGTGCGCCTGACCAACGGGATGGAAGTCACCACTTACATTCCCGGCGTCGGCCACAACCTGCAGGAACACTCGATTGTCTTGATTCGCGGAGGCCGCGTGAAGGATCTTCCCGGCGTCCGTTATCACGTGGTTCGTGGAACCCTGGACTCAGCCGGCGTCGGTGATCGCCGCCAGGCTCGGTCCAAGTACGGCGCCAAGAGGCCCAAAGCTTCGTAGCTGTTGGCCGGTTCCCCTTTTCCCCGCACAGTCGGGCAATTCTTTGTTAGACGCCGGGCGGCGTTTCGGCTTAGGACGCGCGCCGGGGAATAATCGGTTAGTTTATGCCAAGAAAAGGCACAGTGGAGCGGCGCGAAGTCAGCGCGGATCCCGTTTTCGACAACCAGATGGTGCAGAAACTGATCAATTGCCTGACTTACGACGGCAAGCGGGCAGTTTCGCAGGGCATTGTCTACGAATCGTTTGAGTTGATCAAGCAGCGCGCCAATGATGATCCGCTCAAGATTTTCAAGAAGGCGGTGGAGAACATCCGGCCGACCTTGGAAGTCAAGAGCCGTCGTGTCGGCGGCGCGAACTATCAGGTACCCGTGGAAGTGAATCGTAACCGGCAGGGCTCGCTGAGCCTTCGCTGGTTGATCAGCTTCGCGCGGCAGCGCAGTGAGAAATCGATGGTGGAGAAGCTTGCTGCCGAAGTGATGGACGCCGCCAATAACAAGGGTGGCGCCATCAAGAAGCGCGACGACACTCACCGGATGGCGGAGGCCAACAAGGCCTTCGCGCACTACCGCTGGTAGCCCGCTCTCGAGCGGGCCAGCCTGCACGCCAGGCAGGATGAGGCTTTAACCCGGAGCCCCGATCTGTCAGGCAGCCCCCGGTCCACGAGGGGCCTATGCGCCAAATTGAAAGCCAGTCCGCCGCCAGGGGGTGGCGGAGTCTGGATTGAAACGTACGTTATGCCGCGGACGATACCGCTCGACAAAACCCGGAACATCGGCATCATGGCCCACATCGATGCCGGTAAGACCACGACCACGGAGCGGATCCTCTATTACACGGGGATTACGCACAAGATGGGCGAAGTGCACGAAGGCACTGCCGTCATGGATTGGATGGAGCAGGAGCAGGAGCGCGGCATCACCATCACGTCAGCGGCCACCACGTGTTTCTGGAACGACATCCGCATCAATATCATCGACACGCCGGGACACGTAGACTTTACGGCGGAAGTGGAACGGTCGCTCCGGGTGCTTGACGGAGCGATTGCCATTTTAGGGTCGGTGGAAGGCGTGGAGCCGCAAACCGAGGCCGTCTGGCGGCAGGCCGACAAGTATCGCGTTCCGCGCATCGTCTTCGTCAACAAGATGGACCGGGTGGGAGCGGACTTCAATCAATGTGTGGACCAGTTGCGCTCCAAGTTGCACGCCAACCCGGTGGTGCTGCATCTTCCGCTCGGCAGCGAGGACAAGTTTATCGGTGTGATCGATGTGCTGGCCGGCAAGGCGATTGTTTACAAGGACGAGACGCTGGGCGCGGCCTACGATGTTGTGGATGTCCCGGCCGAGGAGGCCGAGCGCGTCAAACACGCGCGTGAGCAGTTGATTGAGTCTCTCGGCGAAGTGGACGACCAGATCATGGAGAAGTACGTCCATGCCGAGCCGGTGACGGTTGAAGAATTGAAAGCCAGTTTGCGGCGCAACACGATCGCCATGAAGGTCTTCCCGGTGATCTGCGGGTCGGCGTTCAAGAACAAAGGGGTTCAGCTTCTGCTCGACGCGGTAGTGGATTACCTGCCTTCTCCCCTGGATGTGCCAGCGATCGAGGGCTCCGTTCCGGGTGATCCGGAAAAGAAGGTCGTGCGGCCGCCGGAGGATGACGCTCCTTTCGCGGCGCTGGTGTTCAAGATCATGACTGACGCCTTCGTCGGCCAGTTGGCGTTCGTGCGCGTTTATTCCGGCACGCTCAAGAACGGCGACACGGTCTATAATCCGCGGCGTGACCGGCGCGAGCGCGTGGGCCGTCTGGTGAAGATGCACGCCAACAAGCGCGAAGAGATCAACGAGGTGCTGGCAGGCGACATCGCCGCTGCTGTGGGCCTGAAGAGCGTTTCCACCGGCGACACGATTTGCACGGAAGATGATCCGGTCGTGCTCGAATCCATGGACTTCCCGGCGCCCGTGATCTCCGTCGCCATCGAGCCCAAGACCAAGGCCGACCAGGAAAAGATGAGCACCGCGCTCGGCAAGCTCACGCAGGAAGATCCCACCTTCAAGGTCAACACCGATCCCGACACCGGACAGACGATTATTTCGGGCATGGGCGAGCTTCACCTGGAGATTCTGGTGGACCGCATGATGCGCGAGTTCAACGTGGGTGCGAACGTGGGGCGGCCGCAGGTGGCGTATCGCGAGACCATCTTGAAGCCGGCCGAGGGCGAAGGCAAATACATCCGCCAGACGGGCGGCCGCGGCCAGTACGGCCACGTGAATGTACGCGTCGATCCGCTGCCGCATCCGAACCTTGAAGAGATTGCCGAGCTGACCCGCAAGAAATCCACCACCAAGTTTGACCCTGATCTGAATCTGCTGTTTGTCGACGCAATCGTCGGCGGCAGCGTGCCCAGGGAGTACATCGGGCCGGTGTATCAGGGCATTCGCGAGGCCATGGAAACCGGTGTGCTCGCAGGCTACGAAATGACGGGCGTGAGGGTCGCGCTCGAGGACGGGTCCTATCACGAGGTGGACTCTTCGGAGCTGGCTTTCAAGATCGCAGGCTCCATGGGATTCAAGGACGCCGTGAAGAGGGCCAAGCCGGTGCTGCTGGAGCCGGTGATGAAGGTGGAAGTGGTGGTTCCCGAGGAAGACATGGGTGACGTGCTCGGCGACTTGAGTTCGCGGCGCGGGCACATCGAGGGCATGGAGAAACGCGGCTCGACACAGATTATCCGGTCTAAGGTTCCCTTGGCGGAAATGTTTGGATATGCCACTGACCTTCGGTCCCGGACGAAGGGCCGGGCTTCTTACAGCATGCATTTTCTGCGCTACGAGCAGGCGCCCTCCAATGTCGCCGAGGAAGTGATCGCGAAGGTGCAGGGGCGGGAAGTGGCGAACTGAAGTTTGTTCCAGAATTCTGACTGACGAGGGTTGAGAGTTATGGGCAAAGAGAAGTTTGATCGATCGAAGCCGCACATGAACATCGGGACCATCGGTCACATTGACCATGGGAAGACGACGTTGACGGCGGCGATCACGAAGGTGTTGTCGAAGCACAACCCGAAGATCAAGTTTCGACCG
>DASZIG010000071.1:0-5663 GCA_035949375.1 Terriglobia bacterium
GGCCTTGTCGAGTTCTTCCTTGGTGAAGGAAACCCCGTAGTCGTAATTGAAATCGCTCCCCTGCGACGACACCCACGGGAACTGCCAGCCCATCCGCTTCTTGTAAGCGGTCAGCTTGCTATACGGCGCCTGCGAGATGCACATCAGAGTCACATCATGATGCTGCAGGTGCTGGTTCGGACCATCGATGTGATCCGCCGTAAACGAGCATCCAGGACATCCCTCTTCCCACTCAGGGCCAAACATGAAGTGGTAGACAACGAGCTGGCTGCGTCCGGCAAAGAGATCCGCCAGCGTTACCTTTCCGCCTTCCCCTTCGAAGACGTACTCCTTCTCCACCTTTTCCCAGGGCAGCTCGCGCAGCTTCTCGGCCATCGCTTCACGCGCATGCGTGAACTCTTTCTCTTTCGCCAGAAATTCCTTGCGTGCCTTCACCCATTGCTCGTGCGACACCACTTTGTGATCCACTGCTTCCGCTGTCGGCATTGCGAACTCTCCTCTCTGGTTGATTCCCCTCATCTCATTTCCCCGCCTTCGGTAGGCCGGTGGGGTCGGTCAGGCCTTCGCCTGCGCGTCGCGGTTTCTGAAGGCGGCTTCTCCAGCGTCGGACACCTCGACCCACTTCGGGTTAGGCGCGGCCTCAGCGTCGTAGTTGTCATGCCAGTTCCACCACTTATATGGCGGCGTCTGCGGGTAGGCCTCGGGCGAGTCCTCCCACACCTCTTGGCGTCCGAGCGCGGTCAGGTCGAGGTAGCTCCAGACGCTCCCCATGGCTTCGTCGCCGCGGTTGTTGATGAAGTAGGTGCGGAACACCTTGTCGCCTTCGCGGATGAAGGCGTTATGGCCATGCCATTCGTCCACGCCGAAGTCTTTGTCGAAGCTGTCAGTCATGGTGTACCAAGGCATCTCCCAGCCCATCCGTGCCTTCAGGCGCGCGATGTCCGCTTGCGGGGCGCGTGAGGCGTAAGCGAGGGTGGTGTCGCGAGCGTTCAGATGGGCCAGGTGGCCGACCTGATCGGCGCCAAGGGAGCAGCCACGGCAGGCGTGGTCGGGCCAGCCGAACACTCCCGGCTCGAAGAAGGCGCGATAGACGATTAACTGACGGCGGCCCTCGAACAAATCGAGCAGGCTTACCCTGCCCTTGGGTCCGTCGAACTCGTACTTCTTCTCTGCAGCCATCCAAGGCATCCGCCGTCGTTCGGCCGCCAGGGCGTCACGGGAGCGGGTGAAGGCCTTTTCCTTCACGAGGAGTTGCTCCCGTGCAGCTTCCCACTCCTGCTGCGACACGATCGGGGGTGTCTTCATCGCGGGATTTGGGTTCTCAATCGTTCCGGTCGACATTTTGATTTTTCCTCTCGTCTGAGTTCGGCAGGACTTCTCCTGCCTGGTTCTTGTGGGATACTTTCACCGCCAACGCTGCCAGCCCGCCGGTAGATACCGCGCCGGCAACAACTAATCCGATGGTTGCCAAACAGAATGGACACATCGTTCACCTCCTGAGGTTGCCCGGCGTGGCTTTCGAAGCCTGACCGCTAAGCCGCCTCTCTATGGGGCTGACGTGTAAACAGGAGTCATTTCGACAGAGGAAAATGGAAAAAGGTGATTATCCCCTTCCGCGTAGCCGGATCTGTATAAGGGAAGGATTTGCGGGGGGCTAACCCCTCAGCACTGGGTTTGGTCGTTGTGCTTTGCCACCCAAGCCCTGAGATATCAGCGGCTTGCGAGTTCGCTCTTCATGTGATTTGACCCTGCTGGTACAATCGCTGGACGTCCGTTCGTGCCCGCGGGAGGAAATGAACGCCTGCGGGCGAAGCGCAATCGTGACGAGGAGAGTGTTCGTGAGTGATCAGGCGGAAGACTTTGCCGCGATGTTTGAGGCCTCGGTCCAGCCCAAGCGCCTCGACCAGGGCGAACTGGTTGAGGGCAGGATCGTCTCGATCGGCCCGGAGGTGGCATTAGTCGATGTTGGCCGCAAGGGCGAGGCGGTGATGGATATCGCCGAACTGAAGAACGCCGCGGGCGAGATTGAGGTCAAGCTGGGCGATCTCGTTCAGGCGATGGTGGTATCGACCTCAGGCGGGCTGACGCTTTCACGAAGGCTGGGAGGATCGGCCGCGAGCGATCAGCAGTTCGAGGTTGCCTTCGAAGGCGGCCTGCCGGTGGAAGGAAAAGTGGAACGGCAGGTCAAGGGCGGCTACGAGGTCCGCATCGGCCGGCGTCGCGCGTTCTGTCCGATTTCCCAGATCGACCTCCGCGGCGCGGACGCGGCGGCGCACGAAGGGCATGTCTACCAATTCCGCATCATCGAGTACAAGGAAGGCGGCGAGAACATCGTCGTCTCACGGCGCGCACTCCTCGAAGACGAACAGCGGGCGAATGCCGGCAAGGTCCGTGACAAGATCGCGGCCGGTGCCGTCATGACCGGCCGTGTCACGTCCGTCCGCGAGTTCGGCGCGTTCGTCGATCTTGGCGCAGGTGTCCAGGGGCTACTCCACGTATCCGAGATGGCGTGGTCCCGCGTGTCGGACCCGGGGGCGATCGTCAAAGCGGGCGATGAGATCACGGTCAAGGTCCTGCGCGTGGACGATGATAAGCAGAAGATCTCGCTCGGGTTGAAGCAACTCTCCGCCGACCCATGGTCGAGAGTGCCCGAGGTATATAAGGTAGGCCAACGGCTGCCAGGCCGCGTCACGCGCGTCGCGCAGTTCGGCGCGTTCGTGGAACTCGAGCCCGGCATCGAGGGGCTGGCCCATGCTTCCACGTTCGAGCCCACGGGACGATCGGGAGGCTGGATGGGGCATGTCACTGCAGGAATGACGGGCACATTCGAGATTCTCTCGATCGACCTCGTACAGAAACGGATCGGCGTGGCGCTGGTTCCGGAAGGCTCTGCGGGGACCGAGGGAGGTGCGGCAACACGGCCGGGCATCGTTCCCGGCGCGCGCCTGACGGGAAAGGTCGAGCGACACGAGAACTTCGGGGTGTTCGTGTTCCTGGCCCCAGGGCGTACCGGTGTCATCCCCATGAACGAAACCGGCATCCCGAAGGAAGGCGACATCCGTCGAGCATTTCCGGTCGGCGCGGACGTCGAGGTCGTCGTGCTGGAAATCGATCCGTCAGGCCGCCGCATCCGCCTAAGCGCGAAGGCAGTGGCGGAAGCGCGGGAAGCCGAGGAAGTGCGCGAGTGGACGGAGCGTAATGCTCCTCCCGCCGAGGGCCTCGGGACACTCGCCGACAAGCTGCGCGCAGCGTTCAAGTCGCTGGAGAAGTGACATTCTCGCTTTCCCGCCTCATCGTGCTTCCGCCATCATATTCCATTATGGGAGACCCCCTGATCGTCTGGAGCGGGTGGCAGATTTGGGTGTTTTCCCTCATCCGCGCCGTTCAAGCAGGAAGTTTCTCACTGCGGGGTCCTCGGTCAGACCAATCGCCCGGTCGAAGGCATCCAAGGCTTCGGGTGTTTTCCCTAGCCGTTGCAACAGGTGAGCGCGAACCGCCCAGTACGGCTGATAGGCGGAGATATCGTCCGGGTCGATTCCACCCAACGCTGCCAGCCCTGCTTCGGCTCCCCTCGCTTCGGCCACGGCCGCGGCGTATCCAGTGCGCGTGCCGAGCGTCGGCGTTATGCGGATGAGCTGTTCGTAGAACATCATGATCGCGTTCCAGTGAACCCCACCGCTCCGAGCCCGCCCGGCATGCACCGACTGAATCGCAGCTTCGAGCTGAAACCGGCCGTTGCGACCGCGACTCGCTGCGTCGGCGAGATGCCGTTCCGCCTCTGCGATTAATGGCCGAGACCACTTCTGGCAGTCCTGCTCCGAGAGGGGCACATAGCGGCCGTCCGGCCCTCGCCGCGCCGCCCGGCGGGCTTCGCAGTGGAGCATCAGAGCCAGCAAGCCGTGAACCTCAGCTTCCCCTGACATCAACTGCAGAAGCACCCGCGCAAGCCAGATCGCCTCCTCGGCGAGATCGCGTCCGCGTTGGTCGACACCGGCCATGTCGTCCCAGCCAATCCCGAAGGCGGCGTAAATCGCTTCGAGCACCGCGTCAAGCCGCTGCGGCAATTCACGCTCCCGCGGGATTTCAAATCGAATACCCCCGTCGCGGATCTTCGTCTTGGCACGCACCAGGCGCTGCCCCATCGTGGTGGGCGAAATCAGGAACGCGTGGGCAATGCGCGCGGCATCCAGGCCGAGAACGGTCTGGAGCATGAGGGGAGTGTGCATCGCCGGATCAATTGCCGGATGGGCGCACACAAACAGCAGTTTCAATCGTTCATCTGGAAATTCCGGCGACAAAGTCATGTGCTTGGACTCATCTCTGAGGAGCGCGAGCGTGGGCTCGCTGGCCTCCGCTACTTGCCGATGACGCACAAGATCGATAAAACAGCGGCGCGCCGTCGTCAGCAGCCACGCCTCTGGATTTTGTGGCACGCCGTCTCGCGGCCAAGTTTCGAGTGCTGCTACCAGCGCATTACTGAGGGCATCCTCCGCGCTCCCCACGTCGCGCGTGTGCGCGGAAAGGTATGCAACCAGGCGACCGTAGGACTCGCGAGCCACACGTTCGATAGTTCGGTGAGTGCTCTCTTGTTCGCTTCTACTCATCCTGTGACTCGACGCTTGAATTCAGGCGAAACGGGTCGGACCTCCACAGCACCGATCGAAGCGGCCGGGCATCGCGCTGCCCATTCGAGCGCCGCGTCAAGCGACGGAAGCTCCAGGATTGTGAATCCCCCGAGTTGCTCCTTGGCATCGGCGAAGGGGCCATCTTGTACGCGCCGCTTTCCACCCTTCAGTCGCACCGTAGTCCCGGTCTCCGGGGGTTGCAGTGGATTGCCACCGACGTACACGCCGGCCTCGACGAGCGCTTTGTAGTACGCCCGCCACGCACCGAGGTAGGGATCATTTTCGTCCGCATTCCGTGCCGCAAAAGCTTCTGGTGATTCGAAGATCAGCAGGGCGAATTGCATCACCTTTCTCCTTTGAGAACCATTGTGAGCGCCTTTGTGCGCCCGATTGTATGACGGACGAGAGGCAGCCCATTCGACAGACTTCAGGAAATCTCGAGAAATTTCAAGCAGGCACAGGCGAAATGAGGCACGTCGCCGTCAAGGTAGGAATCCGCGGGGATCGATCAGTACCGACAAACGCTGATGAACAGTAACCGAGCCAGTTCCGTGATGGTCGGCAATCCGGAAGTTACGATAGGCCCCGCGCAGCACCCGCGGAGAAGTGGGCAATTTTGTCTCTTTAACGGCATGGCTCACCTCCGCGCGGTTGCAATGTCGAAACTGACGAAACCCCGGTGAACAGGCCGATACTTGGAGGGTGGTCTCTTGGATTCGAGCGCACCTACCGGATCCGGGGCATCAGTTGCTGAACGCGCCACAATTGACGAGCATGGCGCGCCGTCATGTCAGAGAAGTGTCAACCCTTCGACTTTCAACACTGTCGTCTGCGTAAGTTTTTTCAATCGCTTTCTATTTCCAGCGACTTAGGAACGGCAATGTCCCACTTCCTTGGCATCCCGGTTGCATTGGGATGGTTGGAGGCGGCTAAGGAACCTAGCGAATGGCGGAGACGCACGAGTCGATACTGGCTATTGAATTCCGCTTTTTCAAGCGCCCAGTTTTCGGCGAACTCGTGGTGGAGAGTAACGTGCCG
>DASZIG010000072.1:0-4413 GCA_035949375.1 Terriglobia bacterium
AGGCGCGCGGGCTTCGGTGGAATCGATTTGACGGTTCGCGCCGGCGGGCACGTCCTACCGGAGCGCGTGACGACTGATCTTCCTCAAGCGGTCGCCGCGATTCGCAGCGCGGGGCTCGAAGTGCCGATGATCACTACCGAACTGCTCGCAGCCGACGATCCTGCAGCGGAGCCTATCCTGAGCACGGCGAGTAAGCTTTCCATTCCCTTCCTGAAGCCCGGCTACTATCACTATAAGTTCATCAACGTCCTGGCTGAGCTCGAGGAAGCCGGCCGGAGGTTTCGCGGGCTGGTGGAACTGGCCGGCAAGCTGCAAGTCCAGGTGGGATACCACAACCACGACGGCTACATCGGCGCGCCCACTTGGGACATGGCGCGCGTGATTGAGCCTCTCGATCCCCGCTGGTGCGGTTACTATTTTGACCTGAGCCAGGCGACGACGGAGGGCGGCGTAGGCGGCTGGAGGATCGCAGCGAATCTGGTGATGCCCCGCCTGAAGATGATCGCGGCGAAGGATTTTGTCTGGAAGCAGGTCGGCGAGCATCGTTGGGAAGCTGAAAACTGCCCGTTGGGCCAGGGGATGTCTCACTGGAAGGACTTTGTGCAAATGCTCGTCCAGTCGGATTTCCATGGACCGATCACGATTCACGAGGAATACGGCATCCCCGGCGTGTCGGACAGCCAGGGAATCGCGCTCTCGCGCGAAAAGGTCCCGGAAGTGATGGCCGCGGCCAAGGCCGATCTAGACTATTTGAAGTCCTTCATTCGCGAAGCGTACCGGGAGGCCTAATCCGGAACAACTCGTCCGGCGGGCTGTGGCGTAAGGTTCTCGATGACACGGCGCTCATTTCTCAAGGCGGCTGTCGGGGCAACATCGCTGCCGGCGGCTTCAAAAGCCATGCTGATATCCAAGTCGGCGGGCAAGTCCAGCGACATTCGCGTCAAAGAGCTTCGCGTCAGCTATCAGGCTTTTCCTTACCGGACCCCTTATGAGTTCGGCGGACGGAGCGTGGATCGAGTGACGCTTTTGGACGTGCGGTGCACGGTGGAGACGGTCACAGGCCGGGTGGCCGAGGGATTCGGGTCGATGACACTCGGCAATCTATGGTCATTTCCTTCTGAGACGCTCCCCTACGAGACAACTCTTGAAGCGATGAAGCATCTCGCCGGTCGTATCGCGAAGCTCACCGGCGATTACGACGAGCCCGGACACCCCATCGACATTAACGTCGCTCTCGAGCCGAGTTACCTGGGGGCGGCGGTTGAAGTGGCGCAAGAGATGCACCTTGATCAGCCGATGCCGAAGCTCTGCGTTCTGGTCACTGCCAGCCCTTTCGATGCTGCCGTTCACGACGCCTTCGGGAAGGCTCACCACCTGAATTGCTATTTGACCTACGGCCCCGAGTTCATGAGTCACGACCTGGCTCGCTACCTTGCGCCCGAATTCAAGGGTGAGTATCCCGGTCAGTATCTTCTGCGAGCGCCCAAGCCGTGGGTGTGGTGCAACCATTCTGTCGGGGCTTCCGATCCCATCGAGCCGTCCGAAGTAAAAAAGCCCGTTAACGATGGACTTCCCGATGACCTGGCGGACTGGATCGCCGCCGACGGGCTCACTCACCTCAAGATCAAGTTGGACGGCAATAATCTGGAGCGTGACGTCGCCCGGGTATTGCGCATCGATCGGGTGACGGCCGGGATTCAGAAACGGAGCGGCGTTCAGCCCTGGCATTATTCCCTCGATTTCAACGAGCAGTGTCCGGACGCCGGCTACCTCGTCCGCTTCATTGATCGCGTCAAGGCCGCATCGCCCGACGGATACGATCGCATTACCTATATCGAGCAGCCCACGAGCCGCGACCTTCCCGACACGCCCTCGCAGTCGCTCTTTGAGGTTTCGAAGCTCAAGCCGGTCGTGATGGACGAATCGCTAACGGGCTTCGACGCGCTGCTGCGCGGCCGGAAAATCGGCTATACGGGCGTAGCGCTCAAGGCGTGCAAGGGCCAAAGCCAGTCCGTGCTGCTGAATGCCGCGGCACAGAAATTCAGAATGTACATGACGGCGCAGGATCTCACCTGCCCCGGCGCTTCGCTCATCCAGTCGGCGGGCATCGCGGCGCACGTTCCCGAAATCGATACCCTCGAGTCGAACGCTCGGGAATATGTGCCCGTTGCGAACCGCCCATGGCTTCGAAAATTCCCGGGACTGTTTGAGGTTCGTGACGGCAAGCTGCACACGGCAAATCTCGCTGGCCCGGGGCTGAGCGCAGTGTAACCGGGTAGATTTTCGGCCCTCGCCCCGCGACCGCATCAATTAGGCGATAATCAGGACGGTGTCCAATGAAATCTTCGTTCAATGACTGGCATAGAAACGAAGCGGGTCTTCCCGAGGCGCGCCTGCTATGTGGATTGCTGCTGGCTGTTGCGCTTGGCTCAAACGCTCTTGCGGCCGGGCCGCCACAGGCCGAAATTGCCAACGGCCAAATCCGCCTGAAGTTGTATCTGCCCGACTCGAGAAGCGGCTACTATCGCGGCACGCGCTTCGATTGGTCGGGAGTGATCGGCAGCCTCAAATACAAAGAGCACGAGTACTACGGACCCTGGTTTGACGGCGTCGATCCCGCGGTTCACGACTACCAGTACGAGGGCCCGAAGATCATTGCCTCGACCTGCTCCGGGATGACAGGCCCCGCGGAGGAGTTCACAGCTTTGGGATGGGACGAAGCCGTGCCCGGCGGAACGTTCGTCAAGATCGGCGTGGGGGTGCTTCGCAAGGATAAGGGCAGCTACGACTACGTCAAGCAGTACGAGATTGTCGACCCGGGCAAGTGGAGCGTGGTCCGACACCGGGATTCGGTGGAATTCACGCAGGAGCTCACCGATCCGGCTTCGGGTTATGGCTATATCTATCGCAAGATGGTGCGTCTCGTTGCAGGCAAGCCCGGGATGGTGTTGGAGCATCGTCTGCAGAATACCGGGCGTCGTCCTATTCGGACCGCGGTCTATGACCACAACTTCCTGGTGCTCGACCGTCAGCCGATCGGCCCCGATTTTGTCGTCGCTTTTCCCTTCGCGGTTCAATCACCCCATCCGCCGGACCCGGGCTTGGCCGAGCTCCGTGGCAAGCAATTTGTTTTTCTCAAGCTAATGCAGGGTGAAGATCGTGTGGAAGCGCCGCTGCAAGGCTTCGGTGATAGTTTCAAGGATAACGACATTCGCGTTGAAAACCGCAAGGTTGGTGCTGGGGTGAGGATCACGGGCGACCGCCCGCTGTCGCGCGTCAACCTCTGGTCCATTCGAACGGTCCTGGCGGTCGAGCCTTTCATCACCATAACGATCGACCCTGGCGGTCAATTCTCCTGGAACGATTCGTACGAATACTACACCCTTGCGCCCAGCTCAAAATGAGCCCACATCGGAGATGCGCGACCTCGAACCGAACATGAACGGCCGAAGGCGGTTCTTGAAGACGTTTATGGCGGCCGGCTCCAGCCTCGCAGTTGCTCCGAATTTCGCAGCTGCTAAGGCCGCCGTCGATACCCCAGCTACTGAGGCGCCACCCGCGGAAGGCTGCGTCGCGCTCGAAGCCCCGGCGTCATGGACGCTACCTCGAATCGATGTCAGGCCGCTTGGCCATCCGCTGCCGGGATTGTCCGGGACCTCGCCCTTGACATGGACCGGGGACCTCTCCGTGAAGATGATGGACGGAGCGCATCGCTACGCGGAACGGAAGGTCAGTGAATCTGTTGAAACACGGCAAACGCACTGGAAGCGCGATTTCAGCTCTCGATCGGCCTACGAGAAATCGGTCGAACCGAATCGCAAGCGCTTCGCTCAGAAGATCGGTGTCGTGGACACGCGCTTGTCTCCTGCTATGGAACGGTTCGGCGACGATCCTTCTGTTGGGCTCGTGTCCGAAGCGGAGGCGTATCAGGTTTATCAAGTTCGCTGGCCGGTCCTCGAAAATGCCCTCGGCCTGGGCCGCGTGCACGGTGAGGGCCTGCTGCTTCAACCGGGACGATCGCCCGTGGCATGCGTCGTGGCGCTGCCGGACGCGGACCACACACCCGAGCAGTTGGTCGGTTTGTCACCGGGCCTGGATGAGGAGGCTCAATTTGCCCGCCGCCTGGCCGAAGCGGACTGCATGGTTCTGATTCCCACCCTCGTTGACCGATCGAGCGAGTTTTCGGGCCACACTGAATTCAGCATGACCGGCCAGACCGGCCGCGAATGGATCTACCGCCAGGCTTTTCACATGGGCCGGCATATCATCGGCTACGAAGTGCAAAAGGTGCTGGCCGCGGTGGACTGGTTCCAGACGAGAGGCGACGGAGCCCGCATTGCGGTCGCAGGATACGGAGAAGGAGGGCTCATCGCCTTCTATGCCGCGGCAGTGGATACGCGCATTGACGCCGCG
>DASZIG010000073.1:0-61398 GCA_035949375.1 Terriglobia bacterium
GGCACAAATTCCAAGTTGACCCTATATCGAAAATTAGGACACTACCTTTCCTCATTAGCATAGAGTCAGTTGGTGAGGAACCCACTTCCATGAACACGCCGCAACAACTTTCCGCGGACGGCAAGAAGCTCGCCGAGCGGATCTTTCTGCGGGCCTTGGAGAGCATCGACGTACGACGCGTAATGCTCAGCCGTTTGCGGAGGGACACTGGCGGAGGCGAAGCGCGGCTGCTGTTTCCGGGAACCGGAGCCTCGCAGGACTCCGTCTCACTCGCGCGACCGCCCGTGGTGATCGCTTTCGGGAAGGCCGCGGCACGGATGGCGCAGGCGCTCAGCGATATTCTCGACGGCCGGATTCGCTCCGGGCTTGTGGTTGCGCCGGTCATCCCGGAGGCGCGCGTCGAAGGCCTTGGTTACTGTGCCGGTGGTCATCCCTACCCGAACCAAGGGAGCCTCGAGGGCGGGAAGGCGGCGCTTGAGATCGTCTCCGGCCTTGATCGGGACGACCTGGTGATTTTCCTGATCTCCGGCGGCGGATCGGCAATGCTGGAGCAGCCGCTCCACCCCATGGTGACGCTCGACGACCTGATCGAGTTCAACCGGTTGCTCGTCACCTGCGGGCTGCCGATCGAGCAGATCAACGTGCTGCGCAAGCATGTCTCGGCCGTGAAGGGCGGAAGGCTGGCCCTGCGTGCGTTTTCCGCTGCGCAGCTCACCCTCTTCATCTCGGATGTGCCCGAGGCGCCCGAGGCGCTCGATCAGGAGGCGCTCGATTCCATGGTGGCGTCCGGTCCCACGCTCCCCGATCCCTCGACCGTGGCCGAGTGTTACGCTCTGGCTGAAGATCGAGGTCTTACAGCGAGACTTCCGGCTTCGATCCGCCGCTCGTTCGAAGAGCGCAGCCTCGAGGAGACGCCCAAGCCCGGTGATGCGCGATTCTCTCGTTCCCATTATTGCCGCCTGCTCTCCAATCGCGACGCCGTGGAGGCTGCGCGCGCCGCCGCCGCGGAGAAGGGGCTGCTGGCGGAGGTCTACCGGGGTCCGTGGGACGCGGATTTTCGCGAGGTGGCGCGGGCAAGCTCAGCGGCTATTGACGAACTTGCGGCGCGGCATCCCGGACGCCCAGTGTGCCTGGTCGAGGGCGGCGAGGTGATTAGCCCGGTGACCGGACCCGGCACGGGCGGGCGTAATCTGGCATTCGTGCTCTACGCCGCCGGGCTCATTGACGGACGTCGTCGCGCGGTGCTCAGCGCCGGCACCGACGGCCGCGACGGCAACAGTCCGGCGAGCGGCGCCGTTGCCGATGGCACAACCGTCGCGCGCGCGCGGGCCCTGGGCCTCGACCCCGACCATTACCTGACCGAGAGCGATTCCTACCACTTCTTTCAGGCGCTCGGCGATGCGCTCGAGACGGGTTATACCGACAACAACGTGCGCGACGTCCGCGTGTGGCTGGCATGGTGAGGAATGCCAACGCGGTGCAAGAGGGCGCAGCAAGCAGCGCCCCTACATGCTGATTCAAGCCCCTACGTGCTGAGCAGGCCCTACATGCTGACCAGCGCCACGCCTGCGAAGATCAAGGCCACGCCGCACCATTGCCGCCAGTGGAGGCGCTCCTTCAGCAGAACCCACGAGAGCAGCACGATCAGGACGCCGAAAAGCGAGGCCAGGACCGTGACCACCGAGACGTGTCCCGTGGACAGGCCGAGAGTGCTGGCTACGAATGCGGTGGTGTCGAGCAGGGCCGAGCCGGCTAGCGCCCACCAGATGCTGCCGCGCGGCAACGTGGTCCTCGAAGGCTGCAGGACCAGACCCAGAATGAGCGAGGCGCCGGTCAACCGGATGATCCAGATCGGCACCACCCCGCCCAGGATGCCAGTCACGCGAAAGCCCAGCACCCAGAAGAGAAGGCCGAAACCGGCGGCCGCCGCCAGGGCCCAGCCGATTCCGGCGCGGTCGTTGCTCAATCCGGGGTTCAATCCGGGATGGACGCCGGGCTGCGCGCCTGGGTGCTCACCCGACTGAAGATCAGGCGAGCGGCCGGCTTCGGCAGAGTATGCGGCCTTGACGCCGGCGGGAATCAGGGCGAGCATGACGCCCAGAAGGACGATTGGGATTCCGACGGCTGCGCTCGGCTTCAATCGCTCCCCGGAAGCGAGCGCGAGGACCACGGTGAGCACGGGGTAGCTCGCCGCGATGGGGGTGACTAACGCCATCTTGCCGGTCGCAAAGGCGCGGTAGAGCGACGTGGAGGCGACGATATTCAAGAGCGCAGCGACGACCGCCCACCCCCATGCCCGGCGCGCCGGGTCCGACATGGCGGACGCAAAGCTCCAATGCGGGTCCTTCAAGATCGCCAGGTACAAAGTGAGCGTGGCCAGGCCGACACACTGCATCAGGATGAAAGCGCGCGTGGGCCCGATGCGCCGGGAGACGTGCCGGGCTAAAAAGTCGGCGCCGGCCCAGGCAAAAGCCGCGACGAGTCCGAAGAAGATGGCCAATGATGATCCGTAGGTGTTCGAGAGGGCGGGCTCCCAGCGCCGCCCGCCGGCGCGCAATCAGGCCGCCGCCGTGACTCGACATTTTATCGCGAGCACGGCTGAAGCGGTTAGAATGAACGCGGTTTATGGATCTCGTTCTTTGGCTGGGGCCTCGCGACCCGGGCGCTCGGCATTTAGCGCTTGCATTCATAGCCGTCCTGATGTATTTGATTGTCGCGCCACTTGAAGAGCAGGAACTAAGGCATTCGCGTGACGCCCTAAGGCTGTACTTGCCGACGTGGAAAAGTCGACGCAACATGCCGGCGCCCGGATTGGTTCCGTGCTTTACCCACCCTACGTCAGGAGGTTTCCATGCGCAAGCCCCTCATCGGCATCCTCGCTCTGATCGTGATCGGAGCCGTGCCGCTCGCGGCCCAGCAACCCTGCCCGGGATTGACGGTAGTCGTCAACAGCCCGGAGGACGCAATGATGCTGGCCGTCAACGGCGCCGACAATCCGCAAGACCAGGTCGCCGCGCTCGACAAGTACGCCGCGGCGCACGCTGACGCTCCGGCCATGACTTGCGTGAACGAGCTTTACACGGCCGCCTACCTCAAGACGAATGACTTCGCCAAGGCGATCGCCTCCGGCGAAAAGGATCTTGCCGCCAATTATCTGAGTGGCAACCTGGCGATCAACCTGGCCAAGGCCTATGTGGGAGCGGGACAAGCCACCGATAGCGCCTTCGCGCTGATCGCAAAGGCGCCGGATGCCATCAAGGCTGAGGCCAATCCGCCGCGGCCGTCGACCACAAGCGACGCGGAGTGGCAGTCGAATCTGCAGGCCTGGGCCGCGAATGCCGCGCAGCAACGCGCCTACATGGAGTACGCATTTTTCCAGCTCCTGGCGCGGGTTCCGGAGGCGAGCAAACGCGTCCAGTACCTCGACGCCTTCGCGAAAGCCTACGCGGACAGCCCCAACCTGGGCGGCGTCTACGCCCAGTACGTCGTCGCATATACGGGGTTGAACAATCCGGCCAAGGCCGATGAATACGGCGAGAAAGCCGTCGCCGCATCGCCGAACGATGTGGCTACGCTGAACCTGGTGGCTGACAATTACGCCACCCGTGAGGCGCACCTGGACAAGGCCGAGGCGGACGCCAAGAAGGCGCTCGAACTCGTGCCCGCCATGAAGAAGCCCGACGGGGTATCGGACGCCGACTTCCAGGCGCAGCAGAACCTGCAACTCGCGGCGGCCCACCTCACACTCGGCTACGTCGCGTTCCAGCACGGCAGCGCCACACACAGGGTCACAGGCGCCATTCAGGAACTGAAGACGGCTTCGAGCCTCGCCCAAGGTAACCCTGCCCTGCAGGCGCGGGCACTGTTCTATATGGGCTACGCCTACGAGGAGCTGTCGCCGCCCAATCATCACGCCGCGGCGGAAGCGCTCACCCAGGCGGCGAGTCTGCAGAGCCCGTGGCAGGCTCAGGCACAGGCCCTGCTGGCGAAGATCCCTAAGAAGTGAGGCGGCGGGAAGGGTGTGGGTTTTCCCGTTCTCGTGGCCGGAAGAGAAGCGCCTCGGAGCGCTTATGAAGATCGGGAGAAGAGGGGCGGTTTCGAGCCCGCTTGCGAAAAAACGGGACCTTATCTGGCCAGGAACTTGGCCGGATTGACCGGCGTTGAATTCACCAGAACTTCGTAATGGAGATGGGGGCCAGTGGACTTGCCGGTCATGCCTACCGCGCCGATCACCTCGCTGTGTTTCACTTCCTGCCCCGCGACTACGTACACCTCGCTCAGGTGCGCGTACTTGGTACGGATCCCGTTTCCGTGATCGATGATGATCTCGTTACCGTAGCCCGATTCGTGCCGCCCGGCTTCGAGCACCACGCCGTCTCCGGTAGCCTCAACATCGGTGCCCCGAGGAGCGGAGATGTCCACGCCCGAATGCACGGCCTCTTCACCGCTAAGCGGGTCCATGCGCTCACCAAATCCTCCCGTGATCTGGCCGCGGACGGGCCACAGGACGGGCACCGCCGCGCGATCGAAGCTGACGGTCGGAATGAGCGCCTGCACAACCGGGTCTGTCGGCGGGCTCAGAGCTGTCGTCTTCATCAGGTTGAAGGCGTAAAGGGAGGCGTTGTAACTGGCTTCCAAGGTGGAGTTGCTCTCCGTGGCGAGGGTCAAGAGAGCCTGGGAAAGCTGGGGCCGCGAACTTTTGCCGAAACCGTAGGTCAGCGCTACGTCGGAGGCGAGCGATTCTAGCGAGATCAGCTTGACGTTCGCGCTGGTGGCCGACGTTTCCAGGGTCTGGTACTGGGTCTTGAGCGCCTCGTGCTCACTGCGCACGTCATCGTAGTTCGCCACTTTGACCAGCATCCGGGCGTAGCTGTTCGCGAGCGCCGCGAGGCCAATCAGGGCGGCGAACCCGATCACCACGGCCAGATGGGCCACGTAATGTGGCAATTGAATCTTGCGCAGGCGCCCATGCGGGGCAACAATCAGGAAAGTGTAATACTTTCGGTTAGACGACATCCTACCCCCAAAAACCCAATCAAGAGAATTGCCGCATGTGCGTGCTTACGATCGCGGCGGAAAGGTCTTTCGAGAACGTTCAAGAGAACTTCAAAAGCGTAGTCCGGCAGTCCCCCGAGGAAAACGCACTTCAAAGCTAATATCTGAGAGGGGCGCGTGTCAACCCAAAAGCGCCGCCCATGCTTGGATAATAAGACGGGCTGGACGGTTTCTTAATAGATATAGAACGCCCGCAGTACGCCACCCTCTGGCTATCCGCCAGGCTTGCCACCTTTACGTTTCACCGGACGCCATCGGTCGCATATGGACTCAATCGAGTCGATCATCCTCTCCACGGCCAAGGCATCGAGCTGCACGCTCGGTTTGTCGTCCGCATGGACGGCGGAGTTGCGCATGTCCCAAATCTGGCTGAGCCGGAGCCGCTCCTCCAGGGCCACGTGTCCATCCTGCACCATCAGGTTGATCAGGTTGTAGGCCCAGGGGCCGCCACGTGTGCTTAAAGACGGATAATAGCGCGCCGCCGCAGACCGCAGCCGGCGTTCGTATTCCTCGCCGGCGATCATGGCCGCGAGCTTCGGACTCTCCTCGGCCAGGATGCGGGCAAGTTCCAGGTTGCCGTAGTTTTCGAGGAACGGCCGGAGCACCTGTGCGGCCCGGCGCCGCTGCGCCCAGACATCATCCTCAAGAGCCCTGGCGACGGCAGTGGCGCCTTCGCCGGCCCGTTGCGCGTCGGAGGCCACTTGCTGATACGCCCACAGGGCCATTTCGGCTTCCGCAACCGTACGCAGGCGGAAATGCTCGCGCCAGAGAGCAAGTTCCTCGCAGAACGCGACGTACAGCTCTGTGCTGCTGGGGCGCTGGACCTGCAGCAGATTAATCACCGGCGTGCTGAAGACGCTGAATCGCTCGGGATAGGTAAACCTCAGCAGGAGCGACGCGGTACCGATATTGTGAAAGACGGCCAGCAGCCGCGAGATGAGCACGCGCGGATCGGCGCTGAGCGGGGCCAGCCTGAGGCGTTGAGCGCGGAGAGTCAGGTCGAGCTCCTTGAGGTTCGGCTGGGGCCAGTAAAGTGCGAAGGGCGTGTTTCTGGGCTCAAAGAGCTTCTCAACGTGGCTGGCAGTCAGCCATTGGCTCTCCTTGCGCAGGTAGGCGAAGTCTTTCTCGAGATCCTCAAACCGATAGGCCCTCTTGAACTTGCTACGGCAGACCTCGTCGAAGCGCTCAAGGTAGGACCGAAGGTTCAGGGGCACGGAAACTAGCGTACAGGCAGCGCGCCGCGCAGGAAAGGCCAAAATCGACAGGCCAAAATCGAGAGGTAGATCTCTTGTGCCAGGCGCCCGCCTCCGGTCTTCGGAGTTCAGGCTTCGGGCTTCTGCGCTATCATTACTCCGATGCCGGATGCGGTTGTCACTGTAATCGAAAATCGAGCTCTGACTGGCGGACACTACGTCTTGAGCGTGCGTTCCCCGGGCCAGGCTCGCGCCGCGCGCCCCGGGCAGTTCGCGATGATCCGGCTGCTCGCGCACTCCGACGTGCTGCTGCGGCGGCCGATGAGCATCTACGACGTGCGCCCCGAAGGAAACCGCCGGGGGACGCGCGCGAAGCCGGCTGCGCTCGACTTTCTCTACAAGGTGGTCGGACGAGGCACTGAGCTGATGGCGACCCTGAAGCCGGGCGACCGTGTCGGATTGCTCGCGCCGCTCGGCCACGGCTTCTTCGCGGAGGATTATCTGGCGGAAGCGCGCGCGGCCGACGAGGTTTTGCACGTGGCGGGCGGGATCGGCATCGCGGCTCTGCTGCTGCCGGCGCGCGAACTCGCGGCGGCCGGCGTGGCCCAGCGGCTCTTCTTCGGCGGACGCACTCGCGCGGACCTGGTGGGCCTGAGCGAGTTCAAGCCTTACGTAAACGACAGCGTGCTCGCCACCGAAGACGGCTCGCGTGGACATCGAGGGTACGTTACGGGGCCTTTGGAGTCCTTCCTTGCGGCGCAGCGCGGCAGACGCCTCCTGATTCTTGCCTGCGGTCCGTGGGGAATGCTCGAAGCCGCCGTGGCGCTCGCGCACAGGTTCGGGCATCGGTGTCTCGTGTCGATGGAGAACCGCATGGGCTGCGCTCTCGGCGTATGTTTGGGATGCTCGATCCGCGTGCAAGGCGAGGGCCACGCGGCCTATGAACGCGTCTGTACCGAAGGACCAGTGTTCTGGTCGGAGCACGTGGTGTGGGGCGCTGACCGGCTGCCCAAGACCTGATCCAGAGATTACGCAGATTACCCAGATTGCGCAGAACGGCTGGGAGTTGAAGCAAGGAACCTGCGAATGGCAAGAGCCAAGAACCAGAGCCGTCGGTCGTCAGTTGTCAGTCGTCAGTCGCGGCGTGCAACGGACAACGGACAACGGACAACGGACGATTCACGAACCCCGAATCCCGAACCCCGGCCCTTCGTTCCGCGCGTCGAAGTCGACATCGCCGGCGTCGTGTTCCAGAACCCAGTCCTCACCGCCAGCGGCACTTTCGGCTACGGCCAGGAATTCGCCAACGTCATCGACCTCAACCGCCTGGGCGGGATCTGCGTAAAAGGCATCTCCGCCGATCCGATGCCGGGCAATCCGCCGCCGCGCATCTACGAAACCGAGGCGGGCATGCTGAACGCCATCGGTTTGCAGAACGTGGGCGCAAAACGCTTCCTCGACGAGAAGTTGCCTTTCCTGCGCACTCTCAAGGCGCGGTGTGTGGTGAACGTGTTCGGATATTCCACCGAAGACTATGTCCGCTGCATCGAGACGCTGAACGCCGGCGACGGTATCGACGCCTACGAGTTGAACATCTCCTGCCCGAATACCCACTGCGGCGGGATCGTGTACGGCAGCGACCCGAAGCTCACCGAGGAAGTGGTCGCAGCTTCGAAGCGCGCGGCGCGCTTTCCCCTCTTTGTGAAGCTCTCGCCGAACGTCACGGACATCGCCGTGTTCGCGCGTGCGGCCGCGGGCGCCGGGGCGGACGCGCTCACGCTGGTCAACACCTTCGTGGGCATGGCCATCGACGTCGAAACCCGCACGCCGCGCATCTCGAACGTCACCGCCGGGCTCTCCGGCCCTGCGATCAAGCCGCTGGCCCTTCGCCTCGTACACCAAGCGGCGCGCGCCGTGCCGATCCCGATCATCGGGATCGGGGGGATTGCAAGCCCGGAGGACGCGCTGGAGTTTCTGATGGCGGGCGCCTCGGCCGTGCAGGTAGGCACGGCCAACTTCTACGCTCCAGACACTGCCCTTCGAGTGATCGACGGCATCGCCGGCTTTTGCTCGCGCAAGGCGACCCACCTTGCCGAACTCGTCGGCAGCCTGCGATTGCCGCAAGGTGATCCCGCCGAGTCCACAAAGCACTAAGTCGAGCGCTATCGCCGCCGGGCCTTCTGCTTTTTCTTTGGAGCCGTCTTCTTGGCGGCCTTCTTAGGCGCAGCCTTCTTGGGCGCAGCTTTCTTAGGCGCGGCCTTTCGAGCCGGCTTGGCACGCTTGGCCGCCTTGGCACGCTTGGCCGGCTTGCTGACCACGGCCGCCCTCGCGGGTTTGGCCTTGGCCTTGGGCGAGGTTTGGGATGCACCCTTGGCCTTCTTCTTCGCCTTCGGCGCGGGTTTCGGGGCCGGCGGCGCCGCACGCGAAGACAGCTCCTCGGCCGCGGCGGGCTCAGTTACTTCTTCCACCACAACCTCTTCGTAGGCAACGTCGTCGTCGCCTCCCACATCTTCGCCTTCGCCCTCGGCCCCTTCCTCCTCCTCCCGATAGTCGGAAGAGAGCTCATCGCCAAAGTTGTCCAGCTCATCGCCGGGATCTCGATCGAAAACCATGATGCCTCCTCGCGGATGCTCCCGACAGACGGGAGTTGGCCTCCAGGCGGCCGTGCGAACATCCTGGCGGCGCACCACGTGCCAGCCCGCAGATTTATACCACCGCAGTGCGTCTGTCAAGCGGGAATAGGCCCGAATGCTGATTATTTCACGAGCGCCGGATCCCCTCCTGCCTGCACGATGGCGCTTGCCAGATCGTCCTTGATCTTGGCGCGATTCCGCAGATCCTCCAGATAAGCGGACTTGAGGTCTTGCTCGCGCTCGCTCGCGAGCGTGTCCAGGATCGTCTTCCGCACACCGGGATCGGAAAGCGGCCGCTGGCCGGCGTCTTCACGTTCGAGCAGCTTGAGGATGTGAAGGTCGCCCTTCTCGTCGCGGACCACCCCGGAGACCTGGCCCACACGCATGGCGTTCACCGCCAGCCGCAGCCGCGGGTCTGCAGCAATGGATGACGCCGGCACGTAACCCATGTCACCGCCGCCGGAGGCGGTAGCGGGGTCCTCCGAGTATTCCTCCGCCAGTTTGGCGAAGTCCTGACCCGCTTTGAGTTGCTGCTCGATCACGAGCACTTTGCGCTCGGCGTCGCGGCGTCCCACGGCATCGCTGTGCTTCAGATTGTGCATCGCGGGGTCGCGAGACACCGTCACCAGGATCTGGGCCAGGTGGTAGCGCGTCTCGGGCACGTTGAATTGCGCCTGGTGCTGGTGGTAGTAGTCCTCAATTTCGGCGGGAGTCACCTTGAGCCGGCCGCGGACATCGTGATCCATCAGCTTGTTGACCAGCAGGCTGTGGCGCACCTGGTCGCGCAGAGTCGCGGGTGTCAATCCCTGGTCGGCCAGCTTCTTCTGGAACTGCTCGGGCGAGTAAGGGCTGCTCAGGGTGGCCACCTCGTGATCCACTTCGGCCTCGGTGACCGTGATCTGGGCCTGCGTGGCCCGCTCGCTCAGCAGTTGGTCGTCGATAAGATCGTTCAGCAGGTTCAGCTTCAGGCTGAGGGCCTGCTCACTGCTGATGGACCCCTGGCCGCCCGGAAAGCGGCGGCGATACGCACTTTCCACATCGTCGCGATAGATCGGATGCCCGTTGACCTCGGCCCATACCTCGCGATGGCCGGAGCGACGGCATCCGCCAAGCGCCACCACGGCGGCGAGCGCCATCCAGACCATGAATCGAGGGGTCGGGCATCGTCCGGGGGCCGGGCACCGTCCGGGTTGGAACTCGAATCTCACAGCGAAGCCAGCCGGACCAGCGGCGCACCGGTTTCCGCGCCCGCGCCCTCTGCCACGTAGATGCGCTCCACGCGGCCGGTGCGCGGCGAACGCAGCTCGTTCTGCATCTTCATCGCCTCCATGACCAGCAATCCCTGGTCCTCCTGCACCTCGTCGCCCTCGCGGACCAGCAGTTTGACGATTTTGCCGGGCATGGGCGCGCGGACGTCCTGGGGGCCTTCGGAGCCGGCCGGCACGCGGCCGCGCTGCCACGATCGCGGGTCGTGGAGCTCCACCCGGTAGCGGTTGGTTCCCACCCGCACCGAGTAGTCCCGCGACCCGGAGCCGCCGGGCCCCGGGGTCACACGCGCCTCATAGGACCGGCCGCCCAGCAGAATCGAGTAAAGGCCGGGCGCGACTCTCGTCCAGTTCGCCTGAAGCGGCGGCCCGGAGTCCAGACGGCACTGCGTCTCGCCACGGTCCGCACCCGCCTCGGCGGTCTCGATCTCGATCTGGTGTTCGGAGGCGGCGCGGCCCGAGCCGAGCGTCACCTTCAGTTTTGTCGCCAACCTGCCGTTACCTCGCAGTTTCCGGGCTCATCGCGGCCGATTGCGGAGCTGCGCTTCGCGTCCCGCTTGCTTCCATGCGTTTGGTGGACGCGAACCGTTTGCGGCCGGAGTCCGGTCTCCGGAGGCCGCTTCCAAGGCCGCTGCCAGCACCCCGGCAATCTCAGCTTCAGCAGCCGTTCTTCCGAGGCCGTTGTTGGCCGATTCACCGTCCGAATCCGCACGGCCGGTGACGCCGGCGGCGCTCGCAGCAATGATACGAGCCACGAGGCCGGTGTCGAGGCGCCCGGCAAGAAAACCCTCATTCTTAAGAACTTGGCGGAAGAAGAGGATGGCGGTCTCGAGACCGCCAACCTCGTACTCGTCGAGCGCCCGGCCGAGGCGCGCCACGGCCTCGCGGCGATCGCGGCCCCACACGATGAGCTTCGCCATGAGCGGGTCGTAATCGAGCGGAACGCGCCAACCCTCATAGACGCCGCTGTCGTTGCGAACGCCCGGGCCCTCAGGCATATTCCAGGCCGTGATCAAGCCGGGTGAGGGAAAGAAGTCACGCGCCGGGTCCTCGGCGGAGATGCGGCACTCGATGGCGGCGCCACGCATCGTCACGTCCTCCTGACGGATGCGCAGCGGCTCGCCTGCCGCGATTCGAATCTGCTCCTTGACCAGGTCGATTCCCGTCACCATCTCGGTGACCGGGTGCTCCACTTGCAGCCGGGCATTGACCTCGAGGAAATAAAAGTTGCGCTCCGCGTCCACCAGAAACTCTGCCGTGCCGGCGTTCGAGTAACCGGCGAGCCCTCCGAGGCGTACCGCCGCATCTCCCATGCGGCGGCGCAACTCCTCGTCCGCAACCGGCGAAGGGCATTCTTCCATGATCTTCTGATGGCGGCGCTGCAGCGAGCACTCGCGCTCGCCGAGATGGATCAGGTTGCCGTGGCGGTCGCCCAGAATCTGAATTTCCACGTGCCGGGGGCGCTCGATGAGCTTCTCGATGAAGATGGTGTCATCGCCGAAGGCGTTGTAGGCCTCGGAGCGCGCGTCCCGCCAGGCAGACTTGAGATCCTCGGGCGCGGTGACCATGCGCATGCCTTTGCCGCCGCCGCCGGCCGACGCCTTCAGCATGATGGGGAAGCCGATGCGCTCGGCCGCCTGGCGGACTTCGTCGAACCCTTGCAGCCCCTGCTCCCCCGGCACCACCGGCAGCCCCGCACCGATTGCCAGCTCGCGCGCCGCCGTCTTCGAGCCCAGACGCTCCATGGCTTCGGGCGCGGGACCGATGAACGTGAGTCCGGCCTCGGCCAGCGCGCGGGCGAAAGCCGGGTTCTCGGAAAGAAAGCCGTAGCCCGGATGGACCGCCTGGGCGCCGCACGATCGCGCCGCGTCCACCACGCGCTCGATGTTCAGGTAGCTCTCGCGCGAGGGCGCCGGGCCGATCGCCACGGCCTCATCGGCGTAGCGCACGTGCAGCGACTTGCGGTCCGCCTCGGAATAGACCGCCACGGAGCCGATGCCCATCTCGCGGCAAGCGCGCATCACGCGCACCGCGATTTCACCGCGATTGGCAATGAGAATCTTCTTGAACAAAGATTTGACCCGCGTCCCCGGGACGGTCGAAGCGTCCGCCAGCGATTATAACCGGTCAAGCGGGCGATTTCGCAGGCAAGGGGTGAAGCACCTGTCGATCTTCAACGCGGGAAAGGACGCCTGGGAGTTCGTGCCCGGCGAAGGATGATCGTCGCGGGTGACCGCCGCTGAGCGGGACGTTGACCGTGGATGCCCGACGACGCGGCCTTGACACTCTGGCGAACAAACGGCGAAATATCGGGGTGTAGGACGGTCGCCGCAGTTCGACGAAATCGGTTATTGGTCGGAGATCAAGCTTGACATCATCAGGGAGTATGCCAAGGCGTACTCCACAATTCTGTCGGCTCAGACGGCCTTGCGGCATATCTATATCGAGGCCTTTGCAGGCGCAGGCGTCCACTTGAGCCGCAGGACCCAAGACTTTGTGGCGGGAAGCCCATGGAACGCTCTGAATGTGAAGCCGCCCTTTAGCGAATACCACCTCATCGGACATTGACTCCGAAAAAGTCGATAGACTGAGGGCTCTCTTGGGTTTTCACAAAGATGTGTTTATCTACGAGGGTGACTGCAACACGGTGCTCTCTGAGAGTGTGTTTCCGCGGGTGAGGTACGAGGACTATCGACGTGGCCTCTGCGTCCTCGATCCCTATGGCCTGCATTTGGACTGGAAGGTGATTGAGGCGGCGGGGCATCTTAAAACCATTGATATGTTCCTGAACTTCCCGGTCGCCGACATGAATAGAAACGCCCTTTGGCGTAACCCCGACAGTGTGCCACCAGAGCAGGCTGCGCGGATGACAACCTTTTGGGGCGACGAGTCTTGGCGCAAGGCCGCCTATGCGAAAACGACGAATCTGTTTGGTGAGGAACATATCGAAAAGGAGCCGAACCGCGTAGTGGCAGAGGCGTTCCGTGAGCGGCTGAGAAAGGTCGCGGGGTTCGAGAAGGTGCCGGAGCCGATGCCCATGCGCAACAGGAACAACGCGATTGTCTACTACCTGTTCTTTGCCTCGCAGAAGGGCACGGCCGAGAATATCGTCTTGGATATCTTCAGGAAATACCGCGAACGGGGAGGGCGCTGATGTCAATTGGCACCTCGATCGAATGGACTGACGCCACTTGGAATCCCGTGCGGGGCTGTGCGAAGGTCAGTGCGGGTTGTAAACACTGCTACGCGGAGACATTTGCCGAGCGCTTCCGCGGCGTGAAGGGTCATCCCTACGAGCAGGGATTTGATCTGCGGCTGGTGCCCGGGAAGCTGGAGGATCCGCTGCGATGGTCTGCGCCCAAACGCATCTTCGTTAATTCCATGAGCGACCTCTTTCACCCCGGCATCTCCGACGACTATGTCGAAGCGGTGGCCCAGGTGATGGTCGCGGCGCGCTGGCACACCTTTCAGGTGCTCACCAAGCGGGCGGAGCGGCTTCGTGCAATGCTCGAAACGCGGTTGAGATTCGCCACCAGCCAACACAACATTTGGTGGGGTGTCAGTGTGGAGAACCGTCGGGACGGCTTGCCACGCATCGCAAGTCTGCGCGCCGCACCTGCGGCGGTTCGATTTCTTTCGGTCGAGCCGCTGCTCGAAGACCTTGGGCAGGTCGACTTGGAAAGGATCGATTGGGTGATCGTGGGCGGCGAGAGTGGCCCAGGCGCAAGACCCATGCAAGAGAGGTGGGTGCTTTCGGTACGCGATCAGTGCCGGCGCGCGGGCGTCGCTTTCTTCTTCAAGCAGTGGGGTGGTACGCGCAAATCCACTCGAGGCCGTTCGCTGCAAGGCAGGACCCACGACGAATTTCCCGTCATCGCAGGCTGTTGATCGGCCTCTGCCTGGACTCAAACCTCAATAGGCTGCCAGCTCGCGGCACACCCTCAGAACATCGGCGGGTTGCGGCAGGACCGCGTCTTCGAGCGCCGGATGGTAAGGCACATAGACGTCCTTGGCGGCAAGGCGCCGCACGGGCGCGTCCAGGTGATCGAAAAGCTCTTCGCCGATCCGGGCCGCGATTTCCGCGCCATATCCCCATGACAGCGTGTCTTCGTGCAGCACCAGGACGCGGCTCGTCTTGCGCACCGAAGCCGAGATCAGCTCCCAATCGTACGGGGAGAGCGAGCGCAGATCCAGGATCTCCGCCTGCACCCCCTCGCGTTCCAGTTGCTTGGCCGCTTGCGCGGCGCGCACCACGAGCGACCCGTAAGTGACGATGGTGAGATCGTCGCCCTGGCGCGCCAGGCGCGCTTTCCCGAAGGGAATCATGTAGTCGGGGCCGGGATACGGGCTGCGATTGTGCGTCTGACGGTAAAGGTGCTTGGGCTCGAGGAAAAGCACGGGATCGTCCGAGCGGATGGCGGTGCGGAGCAGGCCGTTGGCGTCAAGGGCCGTCGAAGGCATCACCACACGCAGCCCGGGCAGGTGGGCGAAGATCGATTCGCCGGACTGGCTGTGATAGATGGCGCCGCCGGAGAGATACCCGCCTGCCGCCACGCGGATCACCACCGGGCAGGAGTCGTGGTTGGCCGAGCGCCAGCGCAGCACGGCGAGTTCGTCGCGGATCTGCATCATGGCGGGCCAGATGTAGTCCAGGAATTGGATCTCCACCACGGGTTTCATCCCGCGCGTGGCCATGCCGATGGCCTGGCCTACTATGCTAGCCTCCGCCAGCTGCGAGTTCCAGCAGCGGTGGCTGCCGAAGCGGCGCTGCAGGCCCTGGGTGGCCTTGAACACGCCCCCCTTCCCTTTCACCTTGGGCAATTCGTCTTCGTGCGAGCAATCGGCCACGTCCTCGCCGAACACCACCATCCGCGGATCGCGCGCCATCTCGTCGCGCAGGCAGAGATTGATGAGATCGACCATCGTCCTTGGATCGCCCTCGAGCGCCGCCGGGCGGTCGAAATCGCCGGAGGTGGGATCGACGGTGGGCGAGGTGAGGTAGAGCATCACGGAGGAAGGGTCGGGCGGCTCGGCCGCAAGCGCCTTGTCCACGGCCTCGCCCAGTTCGCGGTCGACCGCGCTCTCGATCCCCGATAACTCCGCGTCGCTTGCCAGGCCCTCGTCGAGCAGACGCCGGCGCAAGCGCTCGAGCGGATCCCTCGCGGCTTCCTCCTGACGGCGCGCCTCGGACTTGTAGAGCTTCTCGTCGTCCGACAGCGAGTGCGAATAGGGCCGGATGACATGGGCGTGCAGCAGCGCCGGACCCCGGCGGCGGCGGGCGTAATCCACCGCGCGGCCGGCCGCGGCGTAGGTGGCCGCGAAATCCGTGCCGTCGCATTCCTCAACCAGGAAGTTGGGAAAATCGCGCACCAGGCGCGAGATGTTGGCTCCGGCCGTCTGCGCGTCCACCGGGACCGAAATGGCGTACCCGTTGTCCTCCACCACGATGACCAGCGGCGCACGGTTGAGCGCGGCGCCGTTCAACGTCTCCCAGAACTCGCCTTCGCTGGTGGCGCCGTCGCCGACGGAGACGTACACCACTTCGTCGTCGTGGAAGCTCGCGGCCAGCTCCGCCGCTTCGCGAACGTGCCGGTAATAAAGGCTGGCTGCGGCCGCGCCCAGGGCCTGCAACGCCTGTGTGCCCGTGGGACTCGACTGGGAGACGATGTGCGCCGGCTTGAAGCCCCAATGCGAGGGCATCTGGCGGCCGGCCGACTGAGGATCGTCCTTGGCGCCCACCGCTTCGAGCAGCATGTCGAGCGGCGTCATGCCGAGCTCCAGGCACAGCGCCCGGTCGCGATAATAAGGGTAGAACCAGTCGTAGCCCGCCCGCAGGTGCCGCGCGCAGGCAACGTTCAGGGCCTCATGACCGACGCCGTTAATCTGGAAGTAAATCCGGTTTTGACGCTTGAGCTGGATCTCTTTGTCGTCGAGTTTGCGCGACAGATAGATGGTGCGGTAGGCACCGACCAGGAGCTCTTTCGGCAGCGCGACATCGGCCGCCGCGACATCACCGTTCGTGCCGGCGCCCGCCCATGTCGGGGCAGCGCCGGACTGAATTCCCGATTCGGCCTGAAGACCGGGTTCAGCACCCTTCGCGTCTTGATTGGCTCCGTTGCCGGTCTGGGTGGTGGGCGCGGTCGTAACGGTGGCCATTCTGGACCTCACAGGATGTGGGCTGGCAAAACATGTAATCACGGCACGCGCCCTCATCCCCAAACCCCGGCGCGCGCCGCACAGACCTGATTACGTCCAATTATTGATGCGCTGCTCGGAAAAGTCAACGAGCAGAATCCGGAGTTTGAGCCTGAAATCGAGGCGCCGGGGCCGCAAGGCGCAATTTGTAGAGAACCTCCAACACGCGCAAGCGTTTTGCCTATGATTACAAAGGACATTCCAGCTTTGTTCCAAGAGGCCGGCCAGGCAACCCGGAATCGATTTGTTGAGCGGAGAGTCCACTGGACTAACTTGTGGCGAAAAACAGGCCCTTTTTTCGGAATAAGGCGCTGTCAACAAACGACTTAACCGAAGTGGGTTCGCTGTCGGCAGTTTCTTGCCTATCCCGCTGATGCCGCTGACTTTAACTGCAATGGGTTCACCGGCTCGCCCGCTCCTCCCAGGGGTTGAGCCCCCGGGACGGCCCGCACGGGGCCGTAAGATCGTGCCCGGCTCCTGCACCTTAGCACATGGCCAGCCAAGCGTCAAGCGCAGTTAGTTTAATGATGTAGCCTAGACGTGTTCAGGGGACAGGCGAGACGAGAGAACAGCTGTCTGCAGCTAGCCAGTTAACAGAAACTCGGCAGCGCGGAGGCCACCGGACCACAGCTGCTGATTCGCTTCGAGCCGCGTAAGGCGAAAAGGCCGACAAGGTGATCAGGACGCGAGTGGGGGGATGCACGAGCGTCTCGGAATACAATTCTCCGAGGGAAAATGTTGTACGGGAACGCGGCGGGGCTGACGGCTTCAGTGCCCGCGGAACGTGCGCCGAACCTCGGGCCAGAACTCCTGCAGCAGGTTGATGGGCAGGGTCAGGATGATCTGCTCGCTCGAATTGCTCAGCGTGTAGGAGATGACCCTGTAGTGGCCGGGAAGCCAGGCTGTGGTCACCGCAGTCGAGGCATAATACGCACTGAGATTGGCCACATTCAGCGTCGGGCGTCCGGAGGCGTTATACGTGAGAAAGCTGTAAGCGAGGGCGTGTGCGGCGCGATGCTTGAAGCCGGGCCGCTTGCTCACGATGTACCGCACGTCTTCGTGCAGAAAGTAAGCGAGCGGCGCTTGAAAGCTTCCCTGCAGCATGGCGCTCGCCGTGCGTGAGCCCACGCGCCGCGCATAACCATCGAAGCCGCCTCCCCATTGGTATGGAGAACTGGTAGCTTGATCGAGCACCAGGGCGCTGAAGAAGGGTCCAAAGTAGGCGCCCAGAGACAAATAATTCATCTTCCAGTAAAGCTGCCATCGCTGCTCGCCCGTCAACGGCGTATAGGCCGCTCCGGAAGCCGAAACCAACCCGGTAATGGGATTCACGCCGAGACTCGGCTGGGCCCCCGCTTGGGAATTCCGCCCTGAGGCGCCGCCTGGATCCGAACTTTGCGGGGTCGCGGAACTCTGCGGGGTTGCAGAACCCTGAGTTTGAGTGAAGGGCTGGATATCGGGCGACTCGAAGTCGGTCGCTCCGAACTCGGACGGTGCGGACTCGGGTGGTCCCAGAACGGTCTCCGCCAAGGCGTTTTCCGCGCCGCTCGAAAGGGCGCCGGTTCCATTCCCGTCAACCCCGTCAACCATCGGACCTTGCGCAAAGGAGTTCGGAACGCCGAAGGGCAGCAGGATGCTTGCGGCCGCCACCATCAGGACGAATAGGTACCGTTTGTATACGACTTGTAATTTGATCATCTGATCTTGAGATGCAACCAGCAGTGTCCGCGTTCTGCACGCTAATGGCTGGCGATCATCCGCGAGGCTTGGCGGTCCGCCCCAACGCGAAAAGGTAGCAGTTTAACTCAGATGCAGAATTACCGCCACGCGTTCGGGACTTCCAAAAGACCGCGGGCTGTCCGCGCCTCCGAACGCTTATTCTGAACAGCACACTTCGAACTGACCCGCTATGGACGATACGAACCGTTGACATTCTGCGAGAGGTGACATATATCTTCTCCGGGCGGTGCCGGAGGCTGCCGCCGGCCTAGCGCGTCGTCGTTTCGCGCAGGAAAGCACCTGAGATTCCGCACCCATCTTGAGCGCTTGCAACCGTATGGGCTCGCAGCGCCTCTAATCATCAATCGCGTCAGCGCGAGGAAAGGCGGCACCTTTGAAGCCTTCGGCGGTCATACCGGCTTGGGGTAGGATCCTGCGCGGCCGGCGCCCTTTGCTCTCCATCGAGATTACGCGGCGTTGTCCCCTGCATTGCCCCGGCTGCTACGCATATCAACCCGAGCACCTGGGTGGCTCGGTCACGCTCAACGAACTGGCTGACTTCCAGGGCGAGGCGCTGATCAGCGGCGTCCTCGCACTCGTCCGGCGTCACCGGCCACTGCACGTTTCGATTGTGGGCGGCGAGCCGCTGGTTCGCTATCGCGAACTCGACGTGCTGCTGCCCCAACTCGATCGCATGGGTGTGGAAGTGCAGCTCGTCACCAGCGCCGTGCGTCCGGTTCCGATCGCATGGCGATCGATCCCGAACCTTCACCTCGTGGTCTCGGTGGACGGACTACCGGCGGATCATAACATCCGGCGCGCTCCGGCGACCTATGACCGGATTCTGAAACACATCGCCGGTCACGACTTCGTGGTGCACTGCACGGTCACCCGTCCGATGGTGAGCAAGCCCGGCTACTTCAGCGAATTTGCGGCTTTCTGGTCCGCGCGCGAGGAGATTCGGAAGATCTGGTTCAGCCTTTACACACCCCAGGAAGGGGAACAGAGCGCCGAACGGTTGAGGCCTGAGGACCGGCAGGCTGTGCTCCAGGAATTAGCTGCCATGCGCCGGGGTTTCCCCAAGGTCGAAATACCGGACCGGGTGCTTGACGGCTACCGCCACGCACCCGCATCTCCGAAAGAGTGCATCTTTGCCCAGACCACAACCTGCGTTTCGGCTGATTTGAAGACTCCGATCGGGCCCTGCCAGTTCGGAGGAAAGCCCGTTTGCAGCGAGTGCGGATGCGTCGCCTCAGCCGCTCTCGCCTCCGTTGGACGACATAAGCTCGCGGGCCTGGTCAGAGTCTCGGACATATTCTCGTGGTCACAGAGGATCGGAAATCGAGTCGGTCGTCCGGTTCCCATGGGCGTCGCGGGAGCGCCGCGGCCCGCCGAGGTTCCACCCTCGAACTTGTCACTCTAAGGATCCACTCTAACTCTGCTCGACCCCGAGGGCCGAGAAGTCATTCGTATCTCAGCGCCTCTGACGGATCGACTCTTGTAGCGCGACGGGCGGGAACGTACGCCCCCACAAGCGCCACCAAAAACAGCAGAAAAGTCACTGCGGCGAGGGTGAGCGGATCATGCGCACTGATACCGTAAAGCATGCTCGACATGAGACGTGTGAGGCCGACCGCAGCCACGAGGCCAATGGCCGCGCCCGCCAGTGCCGTCCGTGCGCTGGCCGCAAGCACCATCCACAACACCTGGCGCCGTTCGGCCCCGAGCGCCATTCGAATGCCGAACTCATGAGTCCGCTGGCTGCAGGAATACGCCACCACGCCGTAGATTCCAACCGCCGCAAGAATCAGCGCAAGCAGCGCGAAAACGCCGAGCAGCATGGCGTTGAACCGCCTCGGCGCAATGGAGGTCGCAATGACGTCGTCCATGGTGGCGACGTCCATCACCGGCTGATTCTTATCCATCTGCTGGATGACGTTCCGAACCGCGCCGGCAAGCGTGTGCGGATCAGTCTCTGTTCGCAGCACAAAGGTCATGCTGAAGGACGGCTGCTGAAGGTATGGCAGGAAAATTTCCGCTCCGGGCTCCTCCTCGAGCGAGTCGCCCCTGACGGCCGAGACCACGCCGACCACCTCCATCCACGTTGTAGGCGTGGGGATAAAGCTGACACGTTGTCCGACGGGGTTCCGGTCGCTGAAGAGCGTTCGAGCCAGCACGTCATTAACGATCACAACAGGCTGAGCGGCCGCCGAATCCGCGGCGCCGAAAACGCGCCCTTTCAATAGCTGAATCCTCATCGCGCGGAAATAATCAGGGCTGATATCGGTGACCCGGAAGCCTTGAGCCGGTGTCACCTGCTCCGCGCCCTGGACGTTCAACCGCAAGCTGCCGTTGTGAGGCGGACCCAGAGGATATTGCGATATCAGCGCAGCGTCTTTCACCGCCGGCAGTTTTTGGACCCGTTCCAGCGCCGCTTGAAAGAAGGCTGCGTATTCTGCCGGGTTGCTGATCGTCAATGGCCTCTGAACCGTGCCGATCAGCAGGCCGTGAGGATCAAAGCCCAGCGGCGCATCACTAAGTCGCAGCAGGCTTCGGGCCAGAAGGCCCGCGCCCACCAACAGCACCAATGACAAGGCGACTTCTGCAGTGGTCAGGAGGCTGCGCAGGCGATGCGAACGGCGGCCGGCCCGGATACGCAAGCTTCCCTCCTTGAGCGATTCGCTGATGTCGGTTCGCGAGGCGATCACGGCGGGGCCAAGGCCAAACACGAGCACCGCCAGCGCTGCGGTGGCGGCGGAAAACCCAAGAATCCGCAGATCGAGGTGAATATCCACAGAAAGAGTCGGAGGCACGACTTGCTTCAGAATTGCCGTAGCCCAAAAACCCACCACGCCCCCGAGCCCGGTTCCTGCGACCGCCACCAGCAGAGCTTCAGTGAGGGATTGCCGGATCAGCCGGGCGCGCCGCGCCCCGAGTGACACGCGAACGGCCGTCTCCCGGCTCCGGACCACACTCCGGGATAGCAGCAGGTTGGCAACATTCACGCAGGCGATCAATAACACGAGCGCGGTGGCCCCCTGCAGAATCAGCAGGAGCGATCGGACGTTGTGAACAAGGAACTGGTGCAGTGGGATCACCTCCACACTCTCCTGGGCCCGGAATCCCGCGGCCTGCGGCGGATATTCCTTGTCCATCTGGTGGGTGACGACTTCAAGGTCTGACTGAGCCTGTGGGATGCCAACGCCGGCCTTGAGGCGGGCGACAACGGTCAAAATGGCCCAGTTTGGGGATCGAGGAGAGAACCTCGATTCATTCATCGCGAACGGCGTCCAGAGGTCCGCGGCGGGCCGCAAACTGGCGGGCATGACGCCGACGACCGTATAAGCCTCGCCGTCGAGCTGAATCGTCCTTCCCAAGACGCGGGAATCGCTGCCAAATTGATTCCGCCACAGCGCCTCGCTGAGCAGCGCAACGTGCTCGCGTCCCAGCGTTCCTTCTTGGGGCACAAATAACCGGCCGATGATCGGCCGCATGCCCAACATGGGGAAAAAGCTGACCGTAGCGTTTCCGATACTGACGCGCGCGGCCTGGCCATCTCCGGTGAGGTTCGCACCCCCGCCGCCGCTCGAGGCGCCGATTTCTTCGAAGACCTGGTTGTGCTCCTGCCAGCCTGCAAAGTCCGGACTGATCACCCCCGCGCTTCCGTGATTAAACGCAAACCGTTCCGTGGCCCAGACCAGGCGCGACGGGTCCTTGTAGGGCAAGGGCCGCAACAAGACCGCATCGACGACGCCGAATATCGCCGTGTTGGCGCCGATGCCGAGCGCCAGCGTCAGCACCGCGACGATGGTGAAGCCGGGATTTCGACCAAGCTGTCGCAAGCCGAAGCGCAAGTCCTGAATCGACGCTTCGAGAAAACGCGCGCCACCCACATCGCGACATGCTTCCTTCATTTGATCCAACCCTCCGAATTCCAGCTGTGCGCGGCGACGGGCTTCGTCCGGCGTCATCCCGGCCGCGACGTAGTCGGCGATTTGCTGCTCGAGATGGAATCGCAGCTCGGTCTCAAGCTTCTTTTCGGTAAGCTCTCTGCGGAAAAAACGTTGGTACCAGCGCATCGCTCCGCTCCAATCTTGCTTGCGCAAAGGACCTGGGGACTCACTCACATCTCAGCGCCACCGTGGGATCGACCGCCGTCGCGCGGCGCGCCGGAATGTAGCAGGCCACAATAGATACGCCGGTTAGAACGAGCGAGACAACGGCGAACGTCCACGGATCGTTGGTCCCCACTCCATAGAGCAGGTGCGAGAAACTCGAGAGCAGCCGGGTGAAGATCAACGCGGCCACTGCTCCGAGCGCCAGGCCAGCCAGGGCTAGCCGCAGTCCCTGCCCGATTACCATCCGAAAAACGTCACTCTTTTCTGCGCCAAGAGCCACGCGAATCCCGATCTCGCGCACCCGTTGGGCCACCGAATAGGAAATCACGCCGTAGATTCCAATGGAGGCCAACAGCAGGGCAAGGCCCGCGAAGGTCCCCAGGAGGATCATCGGAAAGCGTTGCGAGGACATCGACTCCGAAGCGATCGCCTGCATCGTCTGGACGTTATAGACCGGCTGCTCCCTACCCGTTCCATAGACCGCTCTTCTGATCGCGGGCATCGCGGCGTCGACCGCCAACGGCGTTCGAACAAGGATTGTCGTGGACCGATAACCTTCCGAAGCGGTGACCCACTGATCCGGCAATTGGTAAAGCGGATAGTAGCTCTCGGCCCGCACGTACCCGCTTTCGTTGCCAAGCCCCCAATGTTTCACATGGCCGACCACGCCCACAATCTGGCAAGGACCGAAGGGGGGCGTCCATCCAAAAGTCAGCATCTGGCCCAGGGGGCCCTCGTTAGGAAAATAAGTGTGCGCCATAACGCTGTCAATGACGGCGACACACGGGGCCGAATTGTTGTCTTTCGGGGTGAAGAAGCGGCCCCGAAGCAATGGTATTCGCATGGTGCGGATATAGTCCGGGCCCGTGTTATACACCAGCATCTGCGGCGCCGACTGAATGATCGCGGGCTTTCGCGAGCCGATCCAGAAGTAGGCGTTATTCTCCCAGCCCCTCAAAGGAAGGTTGTAGGTAAAATCCGCCGCTTCCACACTGGGAATACTCCGGATCCGCTCCAGCATCTGCTGGTAGGCCGCTCGCTCGATAGAAGGTGCCTTGGTCAGGGAAGGCGGGAATTCCACTTGGAAAGTAATGAGGTGGTCCGCGTCAAAGCCAGGATTGGTCTCCCACAGGTGGCGGATGGTGCGGAATAGCAGGCCCGCACCCACCAATAACACCAGCGTGAGTGCCATCTGGAAAATCACGAGGCCGCCTTGCATGTGGTGGTGGCCGCTCGTTGACGTTCGGCCGCCTTCCTTTAAGGCATCGTGCAAGTTTGATTTCGAGCTCTTCAGAACCGGGGCTAATCCGAAAAGAATGCCCACAGTGATGGCAACTCCCAGGGCAAAAAGTAGGACCTGAACATTCAAACCAATCTCCCCGCTTCGGGGCAGGCTTCCGGGTACCGCGGCCAGCGTCGGCTTGACTCCCCATTCGGCTACCAACAGCCCCAAACCCCCGCCGGCAAGCGAGAGGAGGACGCTTTCCGTAAGGAACTGGCGTACAACGCGCGAACGGCTCGCGCCCAACGCCGAGCGAATGGCGAACTCCCGCATGCGGGCTGTGGAACGAGCCAGCAGGAGATTGGCGACGTTCCCGCAGGCGATCAGCAAGACCAGCCCCACCGCGCCCAGCAGCAGCAGAAGCGTTCCGCCCACATCCCCAACGAATTGCTTCTTAAGGGGCACTACTTCCGTTCCCATGCCTTTATTCGCTTCGGGATAAAGCTGATCCAGACGATTCTGTGTCGTACTCATCTCCGCCTGGGCCTGAGCGATGCTCACACGGGGTCTTAGTCGCGCGATGACAATGCATCCGTAGCTCCCGCGAGGGTTGAGGATTAGCGGATCACCCTGTCCCAAGGGTGTAAAAACCTGGGCGTCATTAGTGTCGCCAAAAAGCCGGAACCCCGGCGGAAGCACCCCGACAATCGTGTACTCAACCTCATTCAAGGTCAGCGGCTTTCCCAGCGCTTTCGGACTGCCGCCGAAGCGATCTCTCCAAAGCTGGTCGCTGATAATCGCAACGGGCGCCCCACCGCGCCTGTCTTCTTGCGGCGAGAATTCGCGGCCGAAAGGCAGCTTGACGCCTAGCATCGTAAAGAAGCCCGATGATATTTCCATGCTGGCAATGTGTTCAGGCGTGCCGGGACTGCTCAGATCAAAGAAGTGCCATTTGTAGCCCGCCATTTCCTGAAACGAGCGCGCATCCCGCTGCCAATCTCGGAAATTAGGGTACGAAGGCTCCCTCACCTGTTTAAGGTGCAGATTCCATTCCCAAATCATCACCAGGTGATCGGACTGCGGATAAGGCAGCGGCGCCAACAACACGCAATCAACCACGCTGAAAATGGCTGTATTGGCGCCAATTCCTAGGGCGAGGGTCAGCACCGCCACGGCCGTGAAGCCCGGACTGCGCCTGAGCTGTCGCAAACCGTAGCGCAGGTCCTGCATCAGGGTCTCGATGAGATGCGCGGTGCCAACATCCCGGCATTCTTCCTTCATTTGCTCCAAACCTCCGAACTCCTGCCGCGCACGACGACGGGCTTCGTCCGGCGTCATCCCAGCCGCAACATAGTCGGCGATTTGCTGTTCGAGATGGAAGCGCAGTTCAGCGTCGAGCTTCTTTTCCGTGGGCCCTCTGCTGAAGAAGCGTTGGTACCAGCGCATAAGGTCTCCTGCTCGGCCCGGTCAGCGCTATGTCCCCTGCCAGTTCTCGCTCGTCATTGCCTCTCTACTCCGCCGTTCGAAGAATCAGCGCGACGGCATCGGTTAGCTTTTCCCAATTCGCAACTTCGGCCTCCAACTGCTTCCGGCCTCTGGCGGTGAGCCCGTAGAATTTCGCGTCCCGGCCGGTCTCCGTCGTCTTCCACTCCGCTTTAAGCCAGCCACGATCCTCCAAGCGATGCAAAGCGGGGTAGAGCGACCCTTGCTGGAGCTGGAAGAAGTCCCGGCTGATCTGCTGAATCCGTTGGGCAATCGCGTAGCCGTGAATCGGCCCCAACGCCACGACCTTCAGAATCAGCATGTCGAGTGTTCCCTTGAGGAACTCCGATTTCTCTTCGTTCATATAACACCTAGAAGTTCTACATATAATCCACAATCTCCATCAAGTCAAGTCGAGACGGAATTCAATGGCAGTGCAGCCTTCCGCCCTGCCCCGGGTCCCTCACCAGGCCCAGAATCGAGTTAAGTCATTGCCTTGGAGTGAATTGCAGGACATCTTGAAGTGACTTGCAGGACGGTCGGCGGGGTAAAACATTTCGTTGCCAAAGGGCAAAAATCTCCCCTAAGCTACAGGACTGACACCCCCGTCTGAACGGGAATCGTCACTTGTACGCAGGCACCCCGGTGACTTTCTCCCCGATCACCAAGGTGTGGATGTTGTGGGTGCCCTCGTAGGTGAAAACCGACTCGAGGTTGCACATGTGGCGGAAGATCGGGTACTCGTCGGCCACTCCGTTGGCGCCCAGGATGTCTCGCGCCGCGCGGGCTATGTCGAGCGCGATCTTTACGTTGTTGCGCTTGAGCATGGAAACGTGAGCGGGCTCGGCGCGTCCGCGATCCTTCAGGCGGCCTACCTGCAACGCCAGCAATTGCGCCTTGGTGATCTCGGTAATCATGTCGGCGAGCTTCGCCTGAACGAGCTGGTGCGAGGCGATGGGCTTATCGTCGAACTGCTTGCGCGTCTTGGCGTATTCGAGAGCCTCGTTGTAACAGGCCATGGCGGCTCCGATCGCCCCCCAGCCGATGCCGTACCGCGCCTGGGTGAGGCAGGATAGCGGCCCCTTCAGACCCTTCGCGTTCGGGAGCATGGCCGAGGCGGGCACGCGCACGTCCTGCAGCGCCAGGGTGCTCGTCACGGACGCTCGCAGCGACCACTTGCCTTTGATGTCCTTGGATGTGTAGCCGGGCGTGCCCTTCTCCACCAGGAACCCGCGGATGCCGTCTTCGGCGCGCGCCCATACCACCGCCACGTCCGCGATGGTTCCGGAAGTAATCCAGGCCTTTTCCCCATTGAGGATGAAGCTGTCGCCGTCCTTACGGGCGCGGGTTCGCATCCCGGCGGGGTTGGAGCCGAAATCGGGTTCTGTCAGGCCGAAACATCCGAGGGCTTTGCCCTGCTGCATGGCGGGAAGCCATCGTTCCTTCTGCTCTTCAGAGCCGAACTCGTGAATCGGGTACATCACGAGCGCCCCTTGCACCGAGACGAAGCTGCGCAAGCCGCTATCTCCGCGTTCAAGCTCTTGCATGATCAAGCCGTACTGGACGTTCGACATCTCAGCGCAGCCGTAACCCTTGAGGTTGGCGCCGAAAAACCCCAGTTCGGCCATGAGCGGCACTAGATGCTTCGGGAACTTCGCCTCACGGTTCCATTCCTCGATCGACGGGAGCACCTCCTTGTCCACAAACTCGCGCACGGTCCGCCGCACAAGCTTTTCTTCGTCGGAGAGCAGCGAGTCGAGTTCCAGATAGTCAACGCCGTGAAAGGGGAACATGGGGCCTCCAAGCTGGCATCGATTCTAACGGCGGGCCGAAGCACCGTCAAACTTGAGGCGGGAGTGGTGTTAATTCAAGCTGGCCCACCACCGCACCACAAGCGATTGACCACCTGAATCTGCTTTGTTATACTGCAAATTCACCGGAATGTGTCGTTAAGGAGAATTCGTGGCCAGTCACAAGTCTGCCCTGAAGCGTATCAAGCAAACCGAAGCCCGGACAGAGGCGAATCGCGCGCATCGGACGCGGCTCCGCCACCAGTTGCGCAAACTGCGCGTGGCGCTCGAGCAGAAAGACCGAACGGCCGCCGAAGGCCTGCTGAAGCCGACACTGGCGCTCATCGATCATTCCAGGCATAAGGGCATCCTCCACGCCAACGCTGCCGCGCGTTACAAGTCGCGGCTCACCCGCAGCGTCGCCGCTTTCGCGAAGGCCTAAAACCGGCCTACCCACAACCCTTACTCTAAAGCGACTCTTGCGGGCCTCCGCCGCGAAGGCTCTGTGTTTTTTTGGGGCTGCCGTTGACCGGATGCATTCACGCGTCAGCCGCGCCGACCCAACTCGGCTCCGCCCAGGCGCTTCCTGCCTTGCCGACCGTTACCTGCCAGATCAGGATTTCGAGCAACACCTTCGAATCCTTCCACGACGATTTCACGGCGAGGTCGGTATCGCGCGTGCGCCGCAATGCCTGTCCGAGTTCCTCGGGTGAATAGCGTTTCGCCGCCCGCTGAGCGATCTCGAAGGTTGAGCCCCTTCCGCCCCGGTACCAACCGCCCCCGGAGCCTCCGCGCCCGGCGCCGGCCGTGCTCTTGAGCGCCTGGCGAAAGAGATCGCCGATCGACCAAAGGATCAGCGCCTCGGGCTCTTTGCTCGACAGAAGCGTCCGCAGCCGCTCGATGGCCCGCCCGAGCTGGCGCTCGGCGATGGCTTCGAGCAGCTTGCTGATCTCGTGATCTTCCCGGAACGACACAATGTGATCGAGATCCGCTTCCTCCCAGCGCTTCGCCTCGGGCCGCGCGGTGAGCGCTTTCTCCACTTCGGTGCGCATGCCCAGCAGATTCACGCCCGGCTTCGTGTCGCCGCGCGGGTCAGGACGGTCTTCGAAGCGCGCTGCCACACTTTCGGCCAACTCAGGCGCGATCGACACTCCGGCCTGCCGCAGGTACTGCTCGAGCCAGTGCGCCGCCTCGTGGCGGTCCGGCGGGATCAACTCGACGACCGCGGTCTTTTTTTCCAGCAACTGGATGAAACGCCGGCGTCGATCGGGTTCGGCGGCCGCGAAGACGAGCGTGGCGCACGGAGAAGGTTTTTTCAGGTAACTTTCGAGCGCCTCCACGTCTTCGTCACCGGCGCGCCGAAGGTCTTCCGGATCTGAAAACAGGAAATAACTGTGCCCGGCAAGCATGGGGATCTGGTGGGCGTTATCGAGCTGCCGCGCGAGCGTTCCGGACTCGAACTCGAGCTCGGCCAGGCACCAGGCTCGCGCCTCGGGCGGAACCGCCGACACCACCGCCGCCCGGCACTCTTCGTGCAGAAAACGGTCGGGCCCGCGGAGAAAATAGATCGCGCCCGGTTTGCCGCTGGTTACCTGACGGATGAATTCCGTAGGTCGCATCAGGAAGAGTGTACCCTGAAAATCGAAGTTCGAAACATGAAAGTGGAAACTTGTGCGTAGCTGACGCGGCGCTTGCCTTCAGCGCGTCCTACATGTTGGTATGGCTCTTCAGGGAGGGTTCTTGTCACTCATCGCCACGGTCGATCGCCGCTTCCTGGCCGAACTCAGCATCGCCGGCAGTGTGATCGACGTGCTGGGCGGCCTGTACCTGGCTTACGACCTGCTCGGTGGCAAGCATGGGCCCCTGCGGACGCTCACGCGCGCCGTTACCTACGGTCTGTTCTTCGGCGCCGGAGTACTGCTTCCGCTGGGTGCTTTCTTCGCGATTGACATGGCCGTGGTGATGGGTTTCACCCTTGGGATCGAGTTTAGCCGTGCGTCGCGCGGCGAGCTTCGGCCGGGACGCTGGTTGATCGTGTTGTCCAGCCTGGTTCGGGGGGCCGGCCTTGGCCTGGGCGCCGGGGTGCTGATGGGCCGCGATTTTGGGCTTTGGTTTGGCCTGTTGAGCTTTGCGGGCCAGATCTTTGCCTACCGGGTTGGCTTCGGACCCACCGCCGGGTACGCGGCCGATCGCAAGCCGCGTTTCAACCGAAGGCTGGTGGCGGGCGCGCTCAATCGGACTGCCGGCTATACCGTGGCGGGAGTGCTCTGCGGGGCGCTTACTCACACCGGACGACAAGCCCTCGGGTTCAGCGTTACCATCGGGCTCATGATCGGCGCCATGAGCGCCGTGCTGGCGTTGGCCGTTCCGTTTGTCGAGTGGTGGGCGGACAATCTGCCGGAACGCAGGCTCGGAGCTCTCGGCGCGGGCTTGGTGGTGACGGGTTTTGCTCTGCAGTCCGTCCAATACTGGGCGGTGGTCCTGAACGTCCCCGTGCGATAGTAGACCGGGTGCAGCAACATTCATGGCGCAGAGGTAGAAGAGGTCTTATGGCGCAAAGCGAAATCGAGCGTCTGCTGGCATTAATCGATGAAGCGTACGCCGGCCCGGCGTGGCACGGCCCGAGCCTCCGCTTCGCCTTACGTGGTGTGACCCCGGAGCAGGCCGCGTGGCGCGCGGCTTCCGGCCGTCACAACATCTGGGAACTGACTGTTCACGCCGCCTACTGGAAATACGCGGTGCGGCGGCGCCTGCTCGGCGGGAAACGCGGCGGCTTTGCGGAGGCTGGCAACAATTGGTTCGAGCGCGGCGATGCGGGGGCGGGCACAATCGTCACCGCCGACGCCAAGACCTGGCGACGCGATCTCGCTCAACTGGCACGCGCTCACCGGGAATTGCGCCAGACGGTTGCCGGGCTTCGGCCTTCTCAACTCGACCGCCCAGCCGCAGGCAGCCGCCAGACCCCACGCCACATGATCGCAGGCACCGCCCTGCACGACGTCTATCACGCCGGTCAAATCCAACTCCTCAAGCGTCTTGTCCAAGATGTGCAGTCCGCATAGGGCCGGATTGCGATTTGACCCGCAGCGGAAACGGGAAGGAATGTAATAAAATCGGTGGCGGGACTTTTCGCCGATCGATCGCTGGAGGGTTCAATGCGTCTGCCGCGTGCAAGGGGAATTTTGTTGGCTTGCGTTGCCGTGTTCTGCCTGCTTTACCCCATCGCGTCCGCCCAAGGCCAGTCGAATTCCAGTAACGAAACCCAAACCCCATCGTGCCCGGGCGACGACACCGGTTTGAAATTGCCCGCTGGTTTCTGTGCCACCGTCTTTGCTGACGGCATCGGCCACGCTCGTCACCTGGTGGTGGGGCCGAACGGAGTGGTCTACGTGAATACCTGGTCGGGCGACTACTACGGTCATGAGACGCCGCACGCGGGAGGATTCCTGGTGGCCCTGCAGGACAAGGCGGGTGCGGGAAAGGCGGACGTCATCGAGCGCTTCGGAGAAACGGCACAGACCGGCGGAGCCGGGGGCACGGGCATCGGCATGTTCAAGGGTTCGATTTACGCGGAGATCAACGATCGAATCGTGCGCTATACACTGCCTGCCGGATCCATCGTGCCGCGAGATGCTCCTGAGACGATCGTCTCGGGGCTGCCCCTGGGCGGCGACCATCCCATGCATCCCTTCATTATCGATTCCGGAGGATCGCTGTATGTGGATGTCGCTACCGCCACCAATGCCTGCCAGCTGCGAAACCGGCACCTCAAATCGCCGGGCTCGGACCCGTGTACCGAACTCGAGACCCGCGGCGGCGTGTGGCGTTATGACGCGAACAAGACGAACCAGACATTTTCGCCGGCCGAGCGTTACGTTACGGGTATCCGCAACGCCGAAGGCTTTGCCTTCGATTCCACGGGCCGATTATTTGTGACCCAACAAGGCCGTGACCAGCTCCATGCGAACTGGCCTGATCTCTACAAGCCCACCGAGGAAGCCACTTTGCCCGCCGAGGAGTTGCTGTTTTTGAAACCGGGCGGCGATTACGGCTGGCCTGAATGCTACTACGACGGCGCGCGGCAAAAGCTCGTGCTGGCGCCCGAATACGGCGGCGACGGCGGCAAGACCGTGGGTCTTTGCGCGAACAAGACTGCTCCGGCGGCTGCATTCCCCGCCCACTGGGCGCCGAACGGCATGGCGCGCTACGACAAGAAACAATTTCCGGCCCGCTATCGCAACGGAGTCTTCATCGCCTTTCACGGCTCATGGGACCGCGCGCCCTACCCGCAGGGCGGCTACAACGTCGTCTTTCAGCCACTCTCCGGTGACCACACATCGGGCAATTGCGAAATCTTCGCCGACGGTTTCGCGGGAGCGGTGAAGACTCCGGACGGCGCCACACATCGTCCCTCCGGCGTGGCGGTGGGACCGGCCGGCGACCTCTACGTTTCCGACGACATCCGCGGCCGGATCTATCGCATTGTGTACCAAGGCGGCTCTACAGGTGCCGCCGCGTCGGTCACTCCGTGCCCGAGTCCGTCGGCTCCAGCGGGTGAGGTGGAGGGGGCTCATGCCAAGCCGCCGGAGGGGACGCATGAAGACGCAGGCGCGGCCGCAACCGCGAACCTCCCGGTTCCACCCGGAGCGAGCCGGGCGATGGTGACGCTCGGTGATCGGATCTACCACGGCCAGGTGGGCGGGGCTCCGTGCGCGGGCTGCCATGGCGCGAACGCGACAGGCTCGCCGCTCGGTCCTAACCTTACTGGCAAGAAGTGGCTGTGGAGCGATGGCAGCTATGCCGGAATCCTGAAGACGATCCGGGACGGAGTGCCGCAGCCCAAGGAATATCGCAGTCCGATGCCGGCCATGGGTGGGGCGCAGCTCACCCCCGACCAGCTATCGGCGGTCGCCGCATACGTCTGGGCCCTGAGCCATTGACCCTGCGAGCGCGTGATCGTCGCCCTCCTCTGTAGGCCGTAGCCTGCCGCGACTTTCGCCGGCAAAGTCCCGTTGCTTCACGGGATATCCGCCGACCGAACCGCGCAGAATCCCGATACATCTAAGAATGAACGCGCCGCCCGCACCGGCGCGGATTTCGCCGGCTGCCGGAGGCCGGGCTGTGTATTTGCAAGGGAGCAAGTGGAGAACAACACAGCCGCATGGAAGCCCAGGTTTAACCCCTGGGTCATCGCGCTCACCGTCACACTCGCGACGTTCATGGAGGTGCTCGACACTTCCATTGCCAACGTGGCGCTGCCTCACATCGCCGGAGGACTCTCGGCCGGCGTCGACGAAAGCACCTGGGTTCTGACCAGCTACCTGGTCTCGAACGCCGTCGTCCTTCCCATCTCCGCCTGGATTGCGGATCGCGTCGGCCGCAAGCGGTTTTATATGAGCTGCGTGACCCTGTTCACGATCAGCAGCTTCCTGTGCGGCCTCGCGCCATCGCTGCCCCTGTTGATCTTCTTCCGCGTGCTGCAGGGCGTGGGCGGAGGCGGACTCGCGCCGAGCGAACAGGCGATCCTGGCCGACACTTTCGAACCGAAGAAGCGCGGCATGGCTTTCGCGGTTTACGGAATGGCGGTGGTGCTGGCGCCCGCCATCGGCCCTACGCTCGGCGGCTACATCACCGACAACCTGAGCTGGCGCTGGATTTTCTATGTCAACGTCCCGGTGGGCATTCTGTCCCTGATGCTGACGCAAAGAATCGTGGAGGATCCGCCTTACCTGCGTGAAGCGGCGAGAAAGTTCAGGAACTTCCGGATTGATTACCTCGGCCTCGGATTGGTTACGGTTGGGCTTGGCGCCTTGCAGGTGGTGCTGGACAAGGGCCAGGAGGATGACTGGTTCGGCTCGCCCTTGATCGTCGTGTTCACCGTCGTGGCCGTGCTCGGCCTCCTGGCCTTCATCATCTGGGAGTGGCGCGAGCAGCACCCGGTCGTGAATCTGCGCCTGTTTAAGAACCGGGGTTTCGCAATTTCCAACATTCTGATGTTCTGCCTGGGCGCGACGCTGTACGGCACCACGGTGTTAATCCCGCAGTTTCTGCAGGTGCTGATGGGCTACACCGCGCAACGCTCCGGCGAGGTCCTGACGCCCGGCGCCTTTGTGATCATTCTTCTGCTGCCTCTGGTCGGACGCCTCGTGGGGCGCGTGGATGCACGCTATCTGATCAGCTTCGGATTCCTGGCGCTCGGCTTGGCCATGCTCCACATGACAACCCTCTACCTCGGGGTGGACTTTCATACCGCCACCATGTATCGCGTGTATCAGTGCATGGGCCTCGCGTTCCTCTTTGTGCCCATCAACACCGTTGCCTATCTGGGAGTGTCCGCGAACGAGAACAACCAGGTGTCCGGAATGATCAACCTGATGCGGAACGTGGGCGGGAGCGTGGGTATTTCCGGCGTCACCACGCTTCTGGCCCGGCGCTCTCAATTGCACCAGAGCAACCTGGTAGGTGGCCTCGACGCCAGCAACCTGGGGCTGCAGCACTTTGTCGCCGGGCTCGGCGCGCGCCTGTCGGCCGGCGGCGCTTCCAGTTACAGCGCGAGCATCCAGTCTTACGGACGGCTCTACCAGATGGTCAATCAGCAGGCGGCGGTGCTGGCCTACGACGACGTGATCTGGATCGCGGCCATGGTCTGCTTCTGCCTGGTGCCCTTGGTGTTTCTGTTGAAGAAGGCTAAGGCAGAGAAGGTGCCGGCGGGTCACTGAGACCGCCGTGGTGCGGGCTCCCTGACTGCAACACCGAACCCGATGCCCGGCAGAATCCTGCACCACAAGACCCTCACTTTCGTCGTGGACGCAGGGCCGGCGCGTGTGCGTCTTCCGCGACCACGGAGAATTCCAGCCGGTTGTCCACCCGGTCGATGCGGTCGAGCCGCACCTGAACCCGGTCGCCGAGGTGATACGCGTATCCTGAGGTCAGGCCCACGATCGCCCGCAGATTCTCGCGAAAGACGTAGCGATCGTCCTCCATGCTATCGAGCGGTACGAAGCCTTCGACGAAGAGGTCAGTGAGTTCCACGAAGAACCCGTGGCGCGTCAGGCTGATGACGAGCGCCTCGAATTCGTCGCCCAGGCGCTCGGTCATGAAGACCACTTTCTTCCAGTCCATCAGCTCGCGCTCGGCGTCGGCCGCGCGACGCTCGCTTTCGGAAGTCTCGAGACCGAGGGCGTGAAGTTCCGCGTTCTCGATGCGCACGCCGCCTTCGCAACCGGGAGCCGGTGTCTCGACGCGGACGTTCGACTGCGTCGCGGCGGGATTTGCCGCCCCCTCGACTTTGCCGAAGCCGCCCTGCGCGCCGAGCAGCGCCTTGAGCGTGCGATGTACGATCAGGTCCGGATAGCGCCGGATGGGCGACGTGAAGTGGGTGTAGGTGGACGATGCCAGCGCGAAGTGGCCAACATTTTCCTCAGAGTAGCGCGCCTGTTTGAGCGAACGCAGCATGAGATAAGACAGGATGCGCTCCTCGGGCTTGCCCGCGATCCGTTCGGCCAGACGCTGGTAGTGCCGCGAAGTGATCTTGAACTCTCCCGCCTCGAGTTGTTGCTCGAAACGCGGATAGCGGTCCCGATCGTCGCGGGCGTGCACCTTCGTGCGGCGCGCGGGCGGCAGTTCAACGCCCAGCGTCTGGCCGAAGGCGGCGGCAATCTCCTCAAATTCGATCACCTTCTTCGGGTCAGGCTGCTCGTGAATCCGGTAGAGCGTAGGCACGCCACATCGCTCGAGGTGAGTGGCCACGGTCTCGTTGGCCGCCAGCATGAACTCTTCGATCAAGCGGTGGGCGATGTTGCGCTCCGAGCGCGTCACCCCGGTCATGCGGCCCTGCTCATCGAACTCGATCTCGGGCGCGGGCAGATCGAAATCGATCGAACCCCGGCTGTGGCGGCGCTGGTTCAGGATCAGGGCCAGTTCCTCCATCAGGTGGAACTGATCGGCGAGGCTGCTGTACTCCGTCAGGGCTTCGGCGTCACCGCGCAAAACCGCATAGACCGCGGTGTAGGTCATGCGCCGGGCGCTGCGGATCACTCCGGGCGCAAGCTCATACGCCACCACCCGGCCGCGGGGGTCGATCTCCATCATGCACGACATGGTGAGGCGGTCGAGATGCGGGTTCAGGCTGCAGATGCCATTCGAGAGATCGAGCGGCAGCATGGGCACGGCACGGTCCGGGAAATAAACGCTTGTGCCGCGCAGGCGCGCCTCGCGGTCGAGCGCGCTCCCCGGGCGAACATAATGCGCCACGTCCGCGATGTGCACTTGAAGCGCGTAATGCCCGCCCGGCCGGCGCTCCACGTAAACCGCATCGTCAAAGTCCTTGGCCGTCTCGCCGTCGATGGTCACGATGGGCAAGGCGCGAAAGTCCCGACGTCCGTCGATGTCGGCGGGGGAAACCTGCTGCGGCGCGCGCGCGGCATCGGCCAGCACCTCTTCGGCGAAGCGATGCGGCAGGTGATATTTCCGGATGATGATCTCCACGTCGACGCCGAATTCTTCGCGCCGGCCGAGGATCTCGATCACGCGCCCGCGCGGCGGGATGCCGCGCACCGGGTCGGGGAAGCTCGTGATCTCGACGTCCACGACCAGGCCCTCGAGATCGCGCGCGTTGCGGTGTGCGCCCCCTCTCGCAGGATTGCGAGCCGCACCGCTTGATTCCCCGCCAAATTGGCGGTCGCGGCTCAGGTCCTGCTCCGGCCACTCCTCGCCGCGCGGAATCACGATTTCGAACGGGATGTGCCGGTCATAAGGCGCCACCACGTTGCCGCGCGCGCCGCAGCGGAATTCACCCACCACGGTCTTCTGCGCGCGATCGGTCACGTTGACGATGCGGCCTTCGAGGCGCAGCCCGCCGTCGCGCTCGCGTCCCGGCCTTTTACCGGCCGGGCCCCGCCGTCCTTCGCCGTGTCTGATTTGCCCGGCGCGCGGAGGGCGCTTCTCGATAACGTGGACCTCCACGTGATCGCCGTGCAGGGCGGAATTCATGCCGGACGGCGGAATAAAGATGTCCGCGCCGATTCGGGGGTCATCCGGGACTACAAAACCGTAACCGTCGCGATGGGCGATCAACCGTCCGGAGATCAAGCCTCCACGGGCGAACCTCGATCTGGGCTTGGGATCGGGCAGCGGCGCGGCGGTTGCAGGCGACTGGCGGCCGTGCCGGTCGAGGGTGAAGTGGCCCTTCTTGAGGTAGAGAATCCGGCGTTGCTTGGAGAGCGCCTTGAGCGCCTCCTTCAGTTCCGGCGCATCGCTTGACCGCAGTTCGAGCTCGACGATCAGTTCCCGCAAGCGAAAGGTCTTGTCGGGCTGGCGTTCGAACACTTTCAGGATTTCACCGTCGGTGGGAAAGTCGCGCATTCTGATTCGAGTTGTACCGAGCTTAACGAGCCTCGATGCTCAGGCGACGGTCCTGACGATTCCAGCGCCACACGCGCCCCTGACCGTCCGGATCGCTGTGCAGGTGGACGCCGCCGAGCCAGCGGTCGATGCCGTTGAGGCGAACGTGGTCCGCTTCTCCCCGCAGCACGGAACGGCCGCGCGCCGTGATTTCCACCTGGCGTCCGGCCTGGTCCTCACCGAGGAGACGCACCAGCGGAACCCGGGCCTGCGCGAGTCCGCGCAAGCAGGCGAAGAAGACCAGATCGCCCATGAAAATCCGCTCCTCTCGCTCCTGACAGGCGCGAAACAACCGGCCCGCAGGCGAAGAGCCCCCGTCGAGGGCCTCCAGGATCTGCCTCTGGGCGCGCGAGAGCCCATTTTCTTCCGAAGGGAACTCCTCCAGGTGGCGCTCGATGGCACCCTGAAGATACGGAAGCTCCGGACTCGCGGCCAGAGCGAATCGGACCAGATCCCTCGGGTCCGGCGCGCAGAAATCGAACCAGACGCGGGATGCGAGATCCAGTTGCGACGCGGTCACCTCGCGCCGGGCGGGATACAAGGCGGCCAGTTGCTCCGGCCGCAACGTACCGAGGTAAGTGTCCGTCGAGATCAGTGTAATCCTGGTGGTGCCGGGAGTTTCGCGCGAAAACCAGTCGAGAATCTGAAGAAGCTGCAATTGGTCAAAAAGGTCGTGCTCAAACCAGAGGACAACTTCGGGGCGGCCGGCGAAGGCTGCGAGCGTGCGGTCGCGCTGCTCGAGGTCCGCCACGATCCTGGACTCAGTCGAGTGGCCGAGGGTCGCGAGGTAACGCGCTCGGACGGGCCGCAACTCGTCGAGCGTGAGCGCGGCCGGCACCGGACCCTCGTGCAGCACATCGTTCCAGGCGAGCACGTTGCCTTCGAGCCCCGTCTCACGGATCTCGACCGATTCGCCGTTGGTGATGTGCAAAGTGCCGGGCATGCCGACCTCACGGACCATTATGGCAGGCGCCTGCGAGCGGAGAATAGAGCGAATCCGCCAGGCTAGCGTCCGGCAAAGCGAAGGCTAGAGAGCCCCAGGAGACATCACGGTAGTTCCTTCAAACCCTTTTTGGCGGCTTGGCCAACGAATTCGGCTACGTGGCCCATCGCGCTCTTTGCCTGCGGTGCGTCATATGATTCTCTGGAGTGAGCCACAAACCGACGCCATATGTCGTTGAAGTAGCCAAATTCAAGGTCAAGAATCGAGTAAAATGCGATTTCCTCGTCCCGCGCAACGGTGTGAGGAGCGTTCCGCAGTGATGTAACCTTGTTGTTTATCTCACGGTGTATCTGTCCCCAAGTCGAAAGTTCAATGCCTTTTGGGAGGTTGACGCCACCAATGGCGTCGGCAACCGAGCAGATTGGTTTTTCTAAACGAGCGATTCTGAGGAAATGCTCACGGCGATTGAATCGTAGCAGCTTCCGGGCGCTTCCCTGATCTTCCTCTGCTGCTGAAACTACCAAGAGTTCTTTGTGTGCCATCAAATGATGAAAGGCCCATTCATCGATAAGCACAGCTCTGTGTCCTACGGCTGTAGGATCGGCTTCCCTAAGAAACCCATCGTCAATTAGCACAGTGACAGCGCCGCGCCTTTTGTCAAATCTTACGCTTCTTGTGCGCATTGTTACATACTCCCCGAGTATCTTTCTTTCCTCCACCGTGGAGCGCCCGGAGCCTCTTAATCTTTCTCGGATAATTATGAAGCCAAAGGAGTCCGGGCGCGACCGCAGTCGATATGGAACAAATAAAAATCGTACCGAACAAAGCCCGATGAATACCCGCGAATGCGTCAACGCCAGTCTCACGGAGAGCAATCGACGGAGCGAACAACATGAAAGTTGATACCAATAGGAGAATGACCACGACTTTGCCTTACCGGAAAATTGCGGGTGATCCACTCGATAATTGAATTCCACGGTTCCAAGGTCCGACCAATCTTGCTCGTGCGGGTCGCCCGAACGCAATTCGATCGCGGCTACGAATGTTGACGTACTTCAAAACCGGACACTACCTCCTCCGCCAGACTTGGTTTCCGGGCTTGGGGTCGGTGTTCGCTTTTGGGCCTCGGATTCGCCGGGCGGACGCGGCCGTCGTGGCCTGCGTAGCGGCGGCGGTGGTGGCACAACTGGCACTACACGTGCCGAAACTTACACCGTTCTTGTTAACCGCCACCGGAGGCAGCGTAAGGCATATCGTGAGCTTGTCGGCTATGGTGCGGTAGGACCGTCGAACGGCCGCAATGGCGGACGCCAATGGGAAGGCTATCACTCGCTGTGCAGCGCTAGCAGAGGATCAACTTTGGCGGCGCGGCGCGCGGGAACGTAGCAGGCGGCGAGAGCCACGCCGGTCAACAGCAACGCGACACTCGTGAAGGTGACGGGATCGGATGCGGGCACCCCGAACAGAAGACCCCTTAAGAGTCGGGTGAGCAAGACCGACGCCGCCAGGCCGAGGGCAAGTCCGATGATGACCAGGCGGAGACCTCGCCGCAAAATCATGCGAAACACCTGGCCCCTCTCAGCCCCCAGCGCCATGCGAATGCCGATTTCGCGCGTGCGCTGCCGCGTGGTGTACGCGACCACTCCGTAGATGCCGATTCCAGCCAGCACCACGGCGAGCAGCCCAAACGCCCCTGCGAAGACCACCGAAACCCGTTCGAGGAGGCTTCCCTGCATGCTCGACGCGAGGGTATTGACGCTGAACACCGGAAGGTCGGGGTTCAGGTCGTGAACAGCCTTTTCCAGCGCGGCAGTATAGGCGCGCGGATCACCGGATACCCGGGCGTGAATGATCACCGGGTCCTCGTAGTCCTGAAACAGGGGCAGAAAGATCGCAGGCGCGGGCGCGTAGACGATGCGCCGATACTTGGCATTGCTGGCCACGCCGACTACCGTCCACCATTGACCCTGGAACGAGACGCGCTTGCCGATGGCGTCCTCGCCCGGCCAGTAGCGCGCAATGAATGCTTCATTGACCATGATTACGCGTTGGGACTCTTTGTTGTCAGCGGCGGTGAACTCGCGCCCGGCCACGAGAGAAGTCCGCAGCGTGCGCAAGTAATCCGGGCCGACGGTGGCGCGGTCCACTTCCATCGTCTCGTGCAGGCGGGGTGTGTAGCCTTCGGGTTCCACCCCGTCGGAGTGAATCGTGAAATTCAGCGGCGAGAAATCCGCCAGGGTCGCGGACTCGACTTCCGCGAGCGCCTGGACCTTGGCCAGCACTTGCCGGTCGAACACCAAACCCTGCTGCCCGGAGTAGCCTGACGGACCAAGCTGGTAGGAGGCGAGCGCCACGTGCGCGGGGTCGAAGCCGGGATCGGCCCGGCGGATGTTTTGCAGGCTGCGCGTGAAGAGGCCGGCGCAAACCAACAGCAGCAACGACAGCGAGATCTGCGCTACCGCCAGCGTGCTCAGCAGGCGCGTCTTGTGGAAGGGAAGCGACGTGCTCCCGGCTTCTTCCTTCAACGACGTCACCAGCGGCACGCTTGTGGAGCGCCAGGCGGGGAGCGTTCCAAAAATCACGGCGGTGACGATCGAAGCGATCATGGTGACCAGAACCACGCCGCTGTCCATGTGCCCGTTCACTGTCAGGGGGAGGTCAATGGGCGGAACGAATGCTGCGAACGTGCCGGCCGTCCATGATGTGATGGCGATGGCGACCGCGCCGCCGGCGACCGCCAGCAGCAGGCTCTCGATCATGAGCTGGCGCACCAACTGCCAGCGCGTGGCGCCCACCGAAAGGCGAATGGCGATCTCGCGCCGGCGTCCCACCGCGCGCACCAGCAGCAGATTGGCCACGTTGGCGCAGGCCAGCAATAGCAACACCACTGCAAGCGCCAGCAGCATGGGCAGCGACCGGTAGAGATAGACGTTGATGCCGAACGGCGAGCGCCAAAGCGGGTCGAGCGTGATTTGATTGGCCCCGCGATGAATGTCGGGCGACTGTTCGGCGATGCGCTGCATCAAGCCGTTCAGCTCGCTCTCCGCCTGAGGGGCGCTGACCCCGGGCTCGAGCCTGCCGAGCACGTTCAGCCAGGAAATCCCGCGATCGTCGGGGCGATTCGAGCCCCAGACCGGCTGGTCCATGCCGAGCGGAATCCACACGTCCGCGCGCAGGCCCGGCATGCAGCCCTGGAAGCCGGAGGGCGTCACCCCGATGATGGTATAGGGGTGCCGGTTGATCTCGATGATCTTGCCGATCACGGCCCGGTCGCCGCCGAAGTGGCTCTGCCAGAGGGCATAGCTCAGCACCGCCACGGCCGCGCCGTGAGCGTTTTCCTCGGCCCGCAGGAAGCCGCGGCCCAGCACCGGCCGCACGCCGAGCACGTCGAAATAGCCGGCCGAAGACAGCACCGCGTAAATGCGCTCCGGTTTGCCCGCGCCCGTCAGCGACACGTAATCGTGGTGATAGGCAAGCATTCCGGAAAGGGTATGATTACCGTCGCGCAGATCCTTGTAGTCGAGATACGAGAACGGAGGCGACGGGTGCTCGCTCCGCTCGCCGCGCATGACCGAGACCAGTTCGCTCGCCCCGGTCGCGCCGGGAGCAGGATTAAGCAGCGTGGAGTTGATCCAACTGAAGAGGGTGCCATTGGCGCCGATGCCGAGCGCGAGGGTCAGAACGGCCAGGATCGTGAAGCCACGATCCTTGGCGAGCATTCTGGCGGCAAAGCGAAAGTCGTGAGCCAGCGTTGCCATTGGCATCTACCGCGAGGCGCTCCAAGGTCGGCCCGGGGCGCAGCACAAACCTCAGCCCCCAACAAAGCCCGCGCTTCATCCCTTTTGGAACATGAACGCGGCGTCGCTCTATCGCAGTGATGCGAGTCACAGGCGGCTCGGCGCCCGCGCCTCCCGCCCGCAGGCGCTCAAGCGCTGTCATGCGCCATGGTTCTTTGGTCTTGTGGAAGGGCCCTGTGGCAAGCTGCTACCCGCGCCGTTGTCTCTCGTTGCGGAACCCGCATCTAACGATTGGCCCAGACATGTCCGGCTCCGTGGAACTGAGTCCGAGCGCGCACAGACACGGCACGACCGTTGATTGGCCGGCGTGGCAGCGGCTTCTTCTGGCTCTCTTCGGGCTCGGCCTGGCGTTGCTGTTGGCGCTGGAGGCGACGGCGCTGCGCGAGGCAGGCCGATACGTCCTGGCGGCGGCCGCGGCGCTGACCGCTCTGGGACTGGCGGCCGTCGTAGCCGTCGGGACGGTGCCGTATCTTGCGCGCCGCACCGTGCTCAGCCGGCTGATGGTGCGGCTCGAATACGAGTTCACGCGCGCCGGCATGGTTTATGTGCTGCTGATGTTCTCGATCGCTCTGGCCGCGGTCAACACCGGCAACAATCTGCTGCACCTTGTGCTCGCCGTGTTGCTGGCCGGCGTGATCATCTCCGGCGCCGTCTCGCGCATGGTGCTGCAGGGCCTGGAGATTGAACTCGACCTGCCTGAGCACATTTTCGCGCGCCAGCCGGCGCCCGCGCGCCTCACGCTGCACAATCACAAGCGGGTGCTGGCTTCGTTCGCCGTCACCCTGGCGCCCCCGCGCGAGCGGCGGGGCCGGCACTCCGCAGCCGCGCCGCCGAAACGGCAGGTCCTGGCGGAGCCCGTCTATTGGGAATATCTCCCGCCGCGATCGGCGGAACCGCGGCACCTGGAACTGACTTTTCCGGCGCGAGGCCGATATGCCCAGGAGGGACTGCGCCTCGCCACGCGGTTTCCCTTCGGGCTGCTGGTCAAAGCGCGTTATATTCCCCTCCGGCAGGAAGTGATTGTGCTGCCCGCCATCGAGCCCACGGCGGACTTCTACGAAGTTTTGCCGCTCGTGAGCGGCGAGGTTGAAGCGCTCGCCAAAGGCCGCGGCCACGATCTGTATGCCATCCGCGACTACCACGCGAGCGACGCGGCGCGGCACGTTGATTGGAAAGCGACGGCGCGCGCCCAGCAGCTCAAGGTGCGCGAGTTCACACGCGAGGACGAACGCCGGGTGATTCTGGTGCTGGACGCCCACCTCGCTGGGGCTTCGGAGCGGGAGCGGTTCGAAAAGGCCGTGGACCTTTGCGCCTGCCTTGCCTGGCACTTCTACGAGATCGGCGCCGAGATGCAATTCGTTACCCAAGGCTGTGAGACGCGCATGGGGCCGTCGAGCGGGGTGATCTATCCCGCCCTCGAACGCCTGGCGCTCGTCGAGCCCTGTGAGGACTCGGGATTCCTCGGCCGCCTGCCGCTGGCCGCCCCCGGATTCCGCATCATTCTCACCGGGCGCGCGCGGGGCTCGATCTCGAGCGGCTTGTGGAGCACGTCTTACATCGTGTTTTTTGATTCGCTGTAGCGGTGCGCTGAGCGAACACAGCCGCATATCTGTATCGACATGATTGGATTGTCGGATGCCGACCGCTCAGGCACAACAGAGGCCAAATCCAAGGGGCGGGCCCAAGTGCCTGGAAATATGATTATCGAAAGACTCGATTCGGCCTTCGCGGGAATGGCGGTGCTCGAAAGGGACTCCTGTCTGACAGGTCTCCGGACCGCCGCTTCAATCTCTGATTCTTTTTGTGTTTCCCTGCCGGAAAAATTAGGGCTAAACTTCTGTTCATGCCTACATTGCCCGGCGGCGGCGGCGGACACATCTCAGAGGGAGGCCGTGCGACGCCGAAAGAGGAAGAGGAGGTCTTCATGCCAGCCGAAATCCCCGAAAAATACCTCGACCTTTTCAGCAAACGCGCCTTTGCGAATCTCGCCACCGTCATGCCGAGCGGGCATCCGCAGGTGACGCCCGTCTGGTGCGACCTCGAAGACGGCTGCGTGCTGATCAATACGGCGCGCGGCCGCCAGAAGGATCGCAACATCAAGCGCGATCCTCACGTGGCGCTGGCCATCGTCGATCCCGACAATCCTTACCGCTACCTCGAGGTCCGTGGGCAGGCCGAGGAGGTGAGCGAGGGCGGCATCGCCGACGACCAGATCGACCGCATGGCCAAGAAGTACATGGGCTTGGACAAGTACCCCTACCGGCAGTCCGGCGAAAAGCGGGTGCTCTACCGCGTGCGGCCGGAGCACACCTCCACGATGGAATAACCATGCCCTACTGCCCGCAATGCCTCACGGAGTACGTGGAAGGCGCCGCCGAGTGCATGGACTGCCGCGTGGCGCTCCAGCCGGGCGCGCCTCCGCCGCGGATCCCGCGCGAGGAAGGACAGCCGAACGCGCGCTTCGTGCCCGTGCGGATCTTCCAGGGGTTGCACGCGCAATTTCAGGCCGATCTTGCCCGTAACGTGCTTGAGGCAGAGGGCATTTCTTCTACGATCATCGGTGATCTCGCCGCCGAATTGCTGCCCGGGGCGGACGCGGTACAGCTTCTGGTGCGGGACGGGGATCAGACGCGCGCCTCGGAGATTCTGCGGGATTTCCTCGAATCGCCCGTGGAGCCGGGGGAAGCGCCTCGGCGCGAAGATCATCCGGCAGGTGGGCCGGAAGACGGGCCGGAAGACAGGCCGAAAGATGGCCCGGATGCGAAGTCTGAAGACTGAGGACTCTCGACAGCGCTGGTGATCCGGCTTGCAAAAGCAGCGGCGGCGTCCGTCGAGAACGCCGCCACGTTAAGCCTGCCCCGGAACGAACCTTCAGAAAAACAGATGCATACCGAGTTGAAGGAAGCGCGAGCTGCCGATGGTGTGTTGAATTACCCCGAGGCTGCCTTGCGGCGGAATTGAAGGAGGCCCTTCAAAATAGGGGAAGAACACCACGTCATTGTTGGGCGTGTCAAAGTCCGGCTGATTGAAGACGTTAAAGGCGTCGGCCTCAAAGCGCAATTGGAACCGCTCATCGATGGGAAACACCTTCGCGAGGCTCACATCGAATCGAGTCTGGAAAGGACCGCGGAAAAGGTTCCGGCCTGTGTTTCCGTAGAGGGATTCGTAATTATCGCACCCCGTGGCATCGCAAGGAGGCACTCCGTTGGTGCCGGGCGCGACAAACTGCGGGAGAAAATCGTTGGCATTGAGCACCGGCTTGCCCGCATTTACGCCCGTGGTGCCCTGAAGTTCCGCCTGCTTCGAGGTGACCCCGGGCGCCAGCGGGACGATGGGATTGCCGATTTCATCGTAGGTGCCATAATACAATCCCGCCACTGAGCCGGAATAGTCGTAGACGCTATAAGGCTGGCCGCTCTGCGCCACGGTCTGCCCTCCGATCGTCCATCCGTTGATCAACTCACCGAGGGCCTTGGTCTTGGCCAGTCCCGGAATCGTATAGCTGTAGTTGATCAGAAACACGTGCGTCTGGTCGAAGTCGGCCGACGCATAGTTGGCTTTCGGAACCAGCGGATTGTCGCCGGTGACGAACAGGCCTAGGCCGCTCTGCTCATCGAGGGCGTGCGACCAGGTGTAAGAGGCCGTGAACTGGAGCCCATTCGACATGCGCTTGCGCACCTGGACCTGGAGGGCGTCGTAGTTGGAGATGCCCTCGGCCTCGTACTGCACTGAGTTCATGTCATAGCCGATGTAAGGCACGCGGACCTCCGCGTTACCGGCGTAATACGGCGGAGGACACAAGGGTTCGTTGGCCAGCTGAGTCACGCCGCTGTAGTAGGCGTTGCATCCGCTGGCCGGGCTCAAGCCCCCGTAGGAATAAATCTGTCCGTTCACCGGGTTCTGCGGCGTAGCGATCAGCGGCTGGTTGAACGGAACGGGCAATATTTCATGTTGGCCGTGGTTGCCGAGATACCCGATATCAAACAGCCAGCTGTTGCTGGGCTGGTATTGAAGGTCGAAGGTCCAGTTCTGGGTGTACGGGAGCTTGTTATTGATGGCATAACCCCCGAACAGAAAGGGTCCAAACAGGTTATTCGACGGCCAGTACCCGGATTCGGTTGCGGACAGGTTGGGCAGATAGGAAAGGAACCCCGCGGTGCTGACCGTTGGCGGCGTCGGCGCCGTGGTGCCGAATGGCGTAGAAAGGTTCGCCCCCCGCTGCGCAGCAACCGGCTCCACGAAAGGCGGCGCCAGGGTCACGCCGAACGGACCGTTAAAGCCGCTACCGGCGCTCGGCGAAAGGTAGCTAAAAAGCTCGCCCCGATCGTAGAACAAGCCATAGCCCGCGCGCAGCGTCAGTTTCGGCCTCAGCGCCCAGGCGATGCCGATCCGCGGGGCAAAGCCCCACTGGCGCTGGTTCATCAGCGAATTGCTGACGCCCGGCGTGGCGGCGTTCGGGTTGTTTGCCGCAATTTCCAGACCGGATCCCGTAATGGTATCCGAGGAGGCGTCATACGAATAAAGGTTCGGATTGAACCCGGTCAGCCGGCCATATTTCTCCGAGAGCGGACCGTCATAATCCCAGCGCAGGCCGGCCGTGACCGTCAGGTTGCTTCGAAGCTTGAAGTTATCGTCCGCATATGCGCCCACCGTATTGGACCGGTAATAGCGGCTCGCTGAACCGGCGAAGGCATCTCCGTTGTGCACATCCCCTTCTACGAAATCTTGAAAGTTAGTGAACTCGACGCTATCGGTATTCGTGTTGTCGTTGATCACGTTGAGCTGCGTATAGTCCCACTGCGCACCAAACGCCAGCGTGTGTCTTCCTCGCACCATGTTGAGCGAGGTTCCATATTCCCATTGATTCTGGAACATTCCGGCGTTGCCGAAACTGGTGCTCGGGCCGAACTCCAAGCCATTTTGAATGGTCGGATCCGAGGTGTCGATCTGGAGCTGCGGAAACGTCGTCGAACCCAGCAGGTTCATGCCGAGCGAAGTCGGACTGAAATCCTGCCCGGTTTGCGCATAGGCCCGCAGTCGCGTGAAGCCGGCGTGCTGTGTCCAGGTCACGGTTGGGGAGAGGGCCATGGTGTTGGTGAGCGAAAATACGTCGCTGCCCGCCGAGAGTTGCTGAGCGAAACCCAGCAGGGAACCGACGGCGCCAAACGGACTGGTGGTGGGGTTGTGTTGAATGTAGTACCTCCCCGACAGACGGTCCCGATCGTTCACCTGGTAGTCGACATCGGCGATGCCCTGATCGACGGGGGCGAGGGCGTTCGGCCCCTGCACCACGGCGTCGTAACCGAGGTTCGTGGCGGTGGTCGGATTGGTAATTTGCGCGCTCGGGATTAGAAATTGTCCGTTGGGAAGCTTGGCCTGCAAAATATTCAGCGCCGTTTGATTGACATTGGCGGCGGTGAGTGGAGTGCTGGGCATGAAAGAGGAGTTGATGGCAGCGGCGATGCCGGCCGCGCTACGGTCGTCGGTGAGGCCGAGCGGCACCGTTACATCCTTGGTTGAGAGCGCCGCATCGGAGACCCGAACGCCCTGGTACGAGACGAAGTAGAACACTTTGTCTTTCTTGATGGGTCCGCCAAACGTAACGCCGAACATGTTGCGGTTCGAGAAAGGAACTTTGGGGTAAAGCGCCGGCGATGCGTTGTAGAAGAACGGCGCGGCGTTCATGTCGCTGTTCTGCCATTCCTCCCACGCCGACCCATGAATCTGGTTCGTGCCCGATTTGGTCAACACGCTGATGTGCGCGCCGCTGTTGTTGCCCTGCGATGCGTCGTACATGGCGGAATTGACGCTGATCTCCTGAATCGCATCCGGAGGAGGCGTGGGCAGCGCCTGGCCGATGGCGCCGTAGACGGAAGTATTGGTCTGAATCACGCCGCCTGCGCCGAAGTTCTCGCCCGTGTTCAACACGAAGCGGTTTTCGCCCACCTGGCTGGTGGAATTCCCGTTGAACAGGTTGTTGGTGCTGACGTCATTCAGCGAGAAGCTGTTACTGGTATCCCGGTTTCCATTGGCGAAGACCGCCTGATTGCCGAGACCGGCGTTGGCGCCCGCGCCGCCCAGGAAATCCGCGTGCACGCCCGGACTCAGAATCGCCAGTTGTGTGAAGCTGCCGGTGCCAAGGGGGGTGTTCTGAATGGTAAGCTGGTCGACCACATAGCCGGTCGTGGTATCCGTCTGATTCATGAGTGGCGTCGCCGTCACGGTGACGGTAGTCGTGACCGTCCCCGGTTGGAGTTGGGCATCAAGCGTGGTCGTGCGGCCGCTTTGGACGATCACCTGTGAGTCCGTCTGCGTCTTGAAGCCTTGCAGGGTGAAGGTGACGCTGTAGGTGCCGATCGGCAGGTCAGCCATGCTGAAACTGCCGGCACTATTTGTTGTAGCGCTGACCTGAAGGGCGGTGCCCACGTTCTGCGCTTTCACTTGCACGCCCGACACCACGCCGCCCGTGGAGTCGGAAACGGTTCCGGTCATCGAGCCCAATGACTGCTGGGCGAACGCCGACGAGGCCGTCATCATGAACGCGACTAAAAAGAGAAGCACACCAATGCCGCGATACCGCCTGCTCATGCAACCCTCCTTGAGTATGATCAGGTTGTCTTTACGCCGGCCTCCGCCAGACGTATTCTTTCGCGATCGGACCATGCGGGACGGCCAGGTCGCTCGGCGCACTTGGAACCGCATCCCTCGCAAGCCCTGAAAACTCGACTGGCATCCCGGGGGCGCCTTGGATCGAGCGGCGTGCGCCGCCCGGGCGCTCTTGGCGGTCCGAGGGCTGTCGCGCGCATCGCGCAGCAAAGCGCCAGCCTCGGACGGGCCATTCTCGATTTCCCGACGACCTGTTTTCCCGGCCGCTCCGGCGTCCCAACAATCCGCCGGCGGCATTTCCCTCTCGCCAGCCATATTCCGGCCCTGCCGTTAAGCTGCGGTTGCAGGAATGTTACAATATCGTTAAAGAACGCGCAAACCGGTATGCTTGTATAGGATTCCGGGGTGCCGGGCGACCCAAAATACTGCAGGCGTGACTCGCCCCGTGGTATAAGAGGAAGCAAAGGACGTCTGAAGGCTTGCTGGAGACGGCCGTCACGAAGTCCTCATTTTCCCCAGACATCGGAGGCATTATGACGAGGACCATGACCAGGTTTTTACAGCTTGCCGCACTCGCGCTTGTTGTCGCGTGCATGGCTTGGGCGCAGAGCCCGACGCCAGACGTTGTGGGGGACTGGCAGGGAGCGCTCGATACCGGCCAGGGCCAGTTGCGACTGGTGCTTCACCTCACAAAGGCCGCAGACGGCAGCCTGGCGGCCACGATCGACAGCCTTGACCAGGGAGCGAACGCCATACCGGTGTCCTCGGTAACCCTCAAAGCCTCCAAGCTGAGCCTGGGCGTGGACGCCGTGAACGGGAGCTACGAGGGAACCGTGAATGCCGACGCGAGCGAGATCGACGGCACGTGGACGCAGGGTCAGGGGCTGCCTCTCAACTTCAAACGAGCGGCGGCGGCGCCCGCCAAGCCGGCAGACCAGAAGCCGGCCAAGCCCCAGGGAAATTGACCGCGCCTGGAGCCACGGCGGCGGCCTCGCTCTCGGCCTGACGCGACAGGTGAGAGCCGGCTTGCCTCGCGCTCATCAATACATCAAAGTGGACCGTGGGGCTGCGCTTCAGGATGAGTGTCTCCGACCGATTTTCGCTCGCCACCCTCGAGTTTGACGGCGTCCTCTCGATTCTCGCCGAGTTTCTCTCCGGACCCATCAGCAGGAGCCGGCTCGGCGAGCTTGCGCCTTCCACCGATCTCGAGCGCATCCGCGTGGATTTGGCCCGCGCCGGTGAAGCTCGCCGTTACGCAAGTGCGACCGCACGGCCCGGGTTCGGGTCGCTCGGCGATCCGGAGCCCATCCTCGCCAAGCTGGCCATCGAAGGACTCTCCTGCGAGAGCCTGGAGATTCTGGCCCTTACCGCACTGGCGCGCTCGGCACAGAACCTGCGCCGGGCCTTCGATTCTTACCCCGAGCTCGACCAGCTTGCATCCGGCCTCCCCGATTTCCGCAACCTGCTCGCCGAGCTCGAAGGCAAGATCGCGCCAGACGGTTCGGTGGAGTCATCCGCCAGCCCGGAACTCGGCCGCATCCGCCGCAACGTCGAACGCCTGCGCCACGAGATCCAGACGACGATCCAGCGGCTGCTCGGCCGTTTGAGCCGCGCCGGCGTGGCGCAGGACGACATCGTCACCGTGCGCAACGATCGCCTGGTGATTCCCATTCGCGCCGAGGAGAAGCGCCGCGTGGACGGCCTCGTGCACGGCGTGAGCGCCTCGGGCGCCACCCTTTATCTCGAGCCGCTCGAGACCGTCCCCCTCAACAACGAGCTGGTGGAGATGGAAGATCGCGAGCTGGCCGAGGTCCGCCGCATTCTCGGGGAGCTCACGGAGCGCCTGCGCGACCGCCGCCACGACCTCGTGCAGGCCGCCGGGATCCTGGCGGAAGTGGATCTGGTGTTCGCCAAGGCCGAATTCGGGCGCGTCTACAACTGCTGCTTGCCCGAGCTTCGGCCGGGCGGCCCGCTCGAGCTCGAAGACGCGCGCCATCCGCTGCTCGAGAAGGCCTTGCGCGGGTTCGGCCGCAAGCCCGTGCCGCTCACGCTGCGACTCGATCCCGACCAGACGGTGCTCGTGATCAGCGGACCGAACACGGGCGGCAAGACCGTGGTGCTGAAAACGATCGGCCTTTCGGCGTTGATGGCGCAGAGCGGCCTGCCGGTGCCCGCCGTGATCGCGCGCCTGCCGGTCTTTGGCCGCGTGCTCGCGGACATCGGCGATTTGCAGTCGATCGAAGCCAGCCTCAGCACTTTTTCCGCGCACATCCGCAATCTCCGGCGCATGGCCGAAGCCGCCGGGCCCGGCGACCTGGTGCTGGCGGACGAACTCGGCGGCAGCACCGACCCCGAAGAAGGAGCGGCGCTGGCGGTGGCCATCCTCGAACACTTTCGCGCCCGCGGCGCGCTCGCGGTCGTTACCACCCACGCCTCGCGGCTGAAGAACTACGCCGCCGAAACGCCGGGCGCAATCAACGCGGCCATGGAGTTTGACGATCGCACCCTCGAGTCCACTTATCGGCTGCTGGTGGGGCTGCCGGGCAAGTCGAGCGGGCTCTCGGTGGCCGAGCGCCTGGGCCTGCCGCTCACCATTGTGGAACGCGCGCGTGCCCTCGTAGCCCCCGAGGAGCGCGAGGTGTCGGCGTTGGTCGAAACCCTGCATCGCGAGCGCGCGGAAATGGAACGCAAGCTCCGCGAGAGCGAGGTGGCGCGGATCGAGCTCGAGCGGCGGCGGAGCGAGTTCGAGCAGCAGTATCAGGCCGAGCGGCGCGCGCGCCTGGCGGAGCTCAGCCGCCGCCTGGAGGAGGCTTTGAAACGCGAGAGCCGCCGCTGGGAATCGGCCCTCGACGAGATTCGCTCGGAAGTGAAAGCCCAGGCGGAGCGCAGCCTGACCCTGAACCAGTCGCGCAGCCAGTTCCGCCGGCTGGAACAGAAATTGGAGCGCCTGCCGGGGGCAATCGCAAACGAAGCGCGCGACAGTTGGAAGAGCGAAATGGCGGAGGTGGTCGGACCTGAGGAGATTCCGGAACCCGCGGTTGCGATCGAGGGCGCGCCGCGCCCCGGCGACACCGTGCAGGTCGACGGCATCCCCGCCCCCGGCACCGTGACGGCCGTGGCCTCCGGCGGGATTGAGGTGGAAGTGGGCCGCCTGCGCATGCGGGTGGATCCTTCGCGGGTGCGGGTGCTGCTGCGCAAGCACGCTCCGCCCGCGGGCGCGACCGGCTCCGGACCCGTAATCGCCTACGCCGAAGCCCCGGCCGAGATCAACGTGATCGGGCGGACGGCCGAGGAGGCTCGCGAGCAGGTCGACGCCTTCCTCGACCACGCCTTCGTAGCGCGCCGCTTCCGCCTGCGCGTGGTCCACGGCCATGGCAAAGGCATTCTGCGCCGAACCTTGCAGGAGATGTTCGAGTCCCACCCGCACGTGGAGAAGTTCTACGCCGCTCCGCAGAACGAGGGCGGAACCGGGGCTACCATCGTCGAACTGAAGGTCTGAAAAGGGGAACCATGCCCGACGACGTCAAGCGTGATCCGCGTAACTACCTGGCCGCTGAACGCACCTTCCTCGCCTGGATCCGCACCGGGCTCGCCCTGATGGGATTCGGCTTCGTGGTGGCGCGCTTCGGCCTCTTCCTGCGGGAACTCCAGGCCGTGCGTGAGCTTCCGCCGGGCTCCTCGCACAATTCCTACGGACTCTCGTTGTGGTTTGGCACCGCCCTCATCGTGGTGGGCGTGGCGGTCAACATCATCGCCGCCTGGCACCACGTGCGCGGCGTGGAGAGGCTGAATCGCGGCGAGACGGCGTTCGACCAAGCCTCACCCACGGGCATTGCGGTGGCTTTGTTGCTGGCCGTGATCGGAATAGCCATGACCGCCTACCTGATCTTCGGGCTGCGCTGAGAAATCAAGATAGTGACCCGTGGTTTGCCAGTGCGTTTTGTGGATTTATTTGACAGGATTGTGACCACCGGTTTTGTGTCTTACAGAATTGAGTGATACTGAGGCGTTTGAAGGCAAGAATTCGGGAGGACGATGATGATCGATAGAACGAATGCCCCGGTGCTGGCCAACGGGCCCACGCGGCGGCGAGCGATCGCCGGTGTTGCGATCTCATTTTTAGGTGGACTCGCCCTAAGCTCAACTCAGGTTTGGGCGGGTGCCGAGGAGGAGATTTCTCATACGGCGGAATCCATCCATCAAGAACCTGTTTTCACAGCGAGCTGTAAGCGCGTCTACGAAGCACTCACCGACACCGAACAGTTCGACAAGATCATACAGCTCAGCGGAGTTATGAAGTCGATGCACCTGGGAGGCAATCCCACGGAAATCAGTCGTGACGTGGGAGGCGCGTTCACGCTCTTCGGCGGGTACATTACCGGACGACACGTCGAACTTGTGCCGAACGAGCGCATCGTACAGGCCTGGCGAACGGGCAGCTGGGATCCGGGTGTCTATTCGATTGCGAAGTTCGAGCTCGTGGAACAAGGGTCCGGGACCAAGATTGTATTTGACCATAAAGGCTTTCCTAAAGGCGCCGCGGAAACTCTGGCTTCAGGATGGAAAGCCCACTATTGGGAACCGCTCCAGAAATTGCTCGCTTCGAGTGTGGGATAGGAAGTTGAGCCGGCCGATGTTCCGAGCGTCGCCCTGAGCGAGAACTCTGGAAATTGCGATTACGACGTTTTGATCACCGAAGGATTATCGGTTCGAGGAACCTCGTGGTTCCTTTAATTTCAAAGTGAAATTCTTCGCTGCTCTCGGGATGACACGGTTCCACATTAAGAGGGGGACCCCAGGAAACAAGTCGTGCTCAGTAGGTCTGCCAGTAGGCGCCGGACTCATACACCGTCACGCCGTGGCCCGTGTGCACGTCTTCGTACATCAGGTTGTAGAGCACGCCCTTGTCGAAGGCGGCTTCAATCCGGTGGTCCGTACCGGTCCACGTCAGGTGCTGGCCGCCGCGGAAGTCGCGGCTTTCGGAGGTGGGTGCGCCGAGAGCGGTCTGCACCTCGTCCACGGAGTCCTGGCGCAGCAGCTTCTGCGGATGCTTGCCGGCATTTTCGCCCGAGGGGACCTCGCGCGTGGTGTCGTCTACGATCATGGTGCGCGCGAAAGCCTGGATTCTGGCCTCCCGGTCCGCCACTTCGGCCGCCGCCCGGCGCTTCTCCATGCCCGGGAGGTAGAACTTGTAGAAAGCCGCGACTCCGGCAATGATCAGGAGCTGAGCGAGGATGATGGTCTTCCACGTGGCGCCGGAATCTGAAGAGTTCACGGGAAGATTATGGCATCGGGCGCTGCAGGCGTCCAAACTCTTGCGGACCGCGCGCGGTGTGGTCCAGGAGACCAAAGACGTTGAGGCTTGCCCCGGGACGATGGCCGGGTGTATGAAGGGTATGGTCGGTTCTGTGGCGCAGTTCGATCCGGAGATGAGATTCCGTGACCCCTGAGGAAGTGGAGAAGTCGATTCATCGCCTGGAGGATTTCGCCACGGTGCAGGGCGCCATGTCGGCGCGCACCGAGCGCAACCTGGACCGCCTGGAAGGCATGGTTGAGGCTCTCGCCGTTCGTGTTGATGCCATCGGAGTCGTAGTCGACAAGCTAGCGGATAAAGTGAACACACTGGCCGACAACCAGCGCGTTATGTTTGAGGCGCTTGACGGTGTGACTCGAACGGTCGACCGTTTCATCAACGATCTTGGACAGAATGGTCACGGACAATGAGCCCCGCCATCGTGCGACCGAGCCTCCCAGGAGTCAGGGAAAGTCGGCGAACCCACGCAAACCCATTCAACTTAGCCTTAACAGCACGAACGGCCTTACCCTGAGATCGCCAAAGGTGAACCGGTTGAGGATATCTCTATAAACTGGGCATGACTCACCTTGAATAAGGACGGAGAAAGGGACGCCGGGAGGATGACTCTGTCCAATGTTGAAGCTCGCGAAGCAAGGCCTCGGCGGGGCGCCTCGTTTGTCCTGTTCTTATTGGCGGGCCTGCTTCTGTTCGAATCGCAGTTCTTTGCTCTCAACGGTGAAAACAGGAGCTTTCAGATCGCGACGTTCGTCGGCTTGCCCGTTCTGTTCTCAATTCTCGCGCTCTTCGGCCGCCGGAGCCCTCGCTTCGCCGGTTATTGGCCGGCTTTCTTCTCGTACTCGATGGAGGCGATTGCTTTATCCTTCCTGTGGCTCCTGGACGACTTGCCCGCCCGATGGCTCGGGTTCGACCCGAAAAGCCCGCAAGGAATGGCGATGGTGAAGGTGTCTGATACGGTCGTTTTCCTTGTGGTCGTCGTCGTGCTGATGCGGATTTTTCAGGTCGGTTTGGGTTCGATTTTCCTGCAGAAGGGACGGCTCGGGCTTGGTCTCGCGATCGGCCTCGCCGGCTTCGCGGTGATGGCGACCTTCGGGGTGTTGGAATCTCGCGGCATGGGCGTCAGCACGAGCCGGCTTATCGCGTGGGCTCCATGGCTGCTGATTTTCGTGCTTGCCAATGGCTTCTTTGAAGAATTGATGTCGAGGGGACTGTTTCTCAAGGCGTTCGAGCCGCTGGTGGGCCCGCGTCTCGCCAACCTTGTCACTGCCCTGGTGTTCGCGATCGGCCACGCCGGCGTGAGGTATTCAGCGGACGCACTCACCTTCGCGGCGATCACTTTCATCTTTGCTCTGGTTTGGGGCTACGTGACGCAAAAGACCGGCGCCTTGTGGGGTTCCGCCCTGTTTCACGCGGGGGCTGACACAGTCATCATCATCGGCATCTTCGCCGGGGTTAAGATCTAGCGGACCTGTCTTATATGGAAAAAAGGACCTGTTTTTGACAGAATCATAACTGTCCGGGCGCGGATTCTAATAAATCGAAGGTAGGAAACGGCCGTATTCGGCCGAGGGAGGCAACAGAGAGCGATGGCATCGATGGCAGCGGTAGTGCACTACGCGCTTCAGGAGGGTGGAGTCGAGCTGCGCCAGGTCCCGCAGCCGGCCCCTCCGGGCGAAAACGAAGTGGTCCTCAAGACCGAGGCCATCGGCGTCTGCGGCAGCGAGGTTCACCAATACCACAATTCCCAAAGCTGGCCGGTTAACGTGCCGGTGATTCTCGGCCACGAATTCTCGGGGGTGGTGGCGCAGGTGGGCGCCGGGGTGCATGGATTTCGCGAGGGCGATCGCGTGACGTCCGAGACGGCGGCGCGAATCTGCGGCGAGTGCGCCTACTGCCGCGCCGGCGATTACAACCTGTGCCCCCGGCGCCTCGGTTTCGGCTACGGCGTTGACGGGGCCATGGCGGACTTCGTGCGCGTCCCGGCGCGTTGCCTGCATCACCTGCCCGGCACGGTGACCCCGGAGCGCGCCGCGCTCACCGAGCCTTGCTGCGTAGCCTATAATGCCGCGGCCGTCCACACGCACCTGGAGCCGGGCGCGAGCGTGCTGGTGCTCGGTCCCGGGCCCATCGGTCTGCTGTGTATGGCGGTCGCCCGGCTCGGCGGCGCCGGGTGGCTGGCGGTGGCGGGCCTCGAACGCGACCGGCCGCGACTGGATCTCGCCGAACGCCTGGGCGCCGACCGCACCTTCGCCGGCGGCCGCGAGCAGTTGCTCGCCGGGATTCGCGAGCACGGCGACGGCTTGGGCGTGGACGCGGTGATCGACGCCTCGGGCGTCTCGGCCGTGCTGGAACTCGCGCTCGCCGCGGTGCGTCCCGGCGGCCAGATCACTAAAGTCGGCTGGGGCCGCGATCCGCTAAACTTTTCGCTCGATCCCCTGGTTCAGAAGGCGGTCACCTTGCGCGGCAGCTTCAGCCACAACTACGCCATCTGGGAGCGCGTGATCGCTCTCATCGCCTCCGGCCGTCTCGATCCCTTGCCGCTGGTGGGCCAGGTGGAACCGCTCGAGGGCTGGCGCGAGTGCTTCGACGGCATGGCTTCGGGCGGGATCGTCAAGGGCGTCCTGAAGCCGGCCTGAGGGGGATCGTGCTGTGAAAAGTGCGTCGAAATCGCGGAACGAACCCACTATGTCCTTTAAAATTAGCATGCCGGAGCTGACGCCACGCGCCGCGAGGCTGGTTCACTGATCGTCCCATGAAACTTGCCGCCTTTCCGAAATGCTACATGGACGCGCTCTGCGTGGATCGCAGCATGAGCGTGTTCGACTGGATCGAGATGGCCTCGGGCCTCGGCGTGGACGGGCTCGAGATGTATCCCGGCTTTTTCACCAGCCTCGACGACGAGTACCTGGACCACGTGCGCGAGGCCATCGAGCGGCACGGGATGACCATGCCCATGTTCTGCTGCTCGCCGGATTTTACCCATCCGGACGCGGTCGCGCGTCGCCAGGAAATCGAGCGCGAGCGCCGGATGATCGACGTGACAGCGCGCCTCAGCGGCGGTTTCTGCCGGGTGCTCTCCGGTCAACGCCGTCCGGAGGTGGCGCGGGACGAAGGCATCCGACGCGTTGTGGACGCCATCGGCGAATTGCTGCCTTATGCCGAATCGCGCCGGGTGGTCCTGGCGCTCGAGAACCACTACAAAGACGGTTACTGGCAATACCCCGAGTTCGCGCAGAAGAGCGACGTCTTTCTGGAGATCGTGGATCGCATCCGGTCACCCTGGTTCGGCGTTCAGTACGATCCCTCAAACGCCGTGGTGGCGGGCGAGGATCCGGTGCGGCTGCTCGAGCAGGTTAAGGATCGCGTGGTCACGATGCACGCAAGCGATCGCTTCCTCAAACCGGGGCACACCCTGGAAGAGCTGGCGGGCGCCGAGGAAGGGCCGGGTTACGCCGCCATTCTCGTGCACGGCGTCACCGGGCGCGGCGCGAACGACTATCCGCGCATCTTTGAACTCTTGCGCGCAGCGGGATTCGACGGCTGGATCTCGATTGAAGACGGGATGAACGGCCTGGAGGAAATCCGCGAGTCCGCGCGGTTCCTCCGCGGCCTCATGAGCTCGTGACGCGCGCTAGGCGGCCATGGGCGCGCCGTCATTGCAGAAGCCCTTCAGCAGTCCCTGAAAAGAGCGGACTGTGGAAGGCAGACTGCCGGCGCTGCCGGTCGCTTCCTGCCGGACCTTGTCGAGGGCCAGCAGCAGTTCGGCGAGTGAGTCCAGCGTGTCGCTGATGGGTCCGCCGACGCCGACCAGCCGCAGCGGGTCGAAGCGCACGGTGGCGAGCAATTCTCGCTGGATCTTGTCGGCGGTGGCCAGCACGCCGCGCTGGCGCGCCTCGACCGCTTCCGCCGGGCCGGAATAGAGACCCTCGCCCGCGTGGCGCAGGTCCATGGCCTGCCAATCGAGCTCTTGTGCGAGTTGGAGCAGTCTCAGCATTTTCAGCTCCCACTACTATTGATGACGCACCAGACTGGAAAAGATGCCGCGCCAAGGTCACACTGATGTAAATTTTTTTTGACAAATGGCGCGCAACTTTTCGCCCGGGGCTGTGTTGAGCCCAGCCGAGGCCGGTCGCGCGGAGACGAACATGGAATATCGCACGCTTCAGTACACCGATCTCGAAGTTTCACGCCTTTCGTTCGGAACCATGCCTTTCGGCGCGCAGGCGGATCAGGCGGCTTCAACCCGCATGGTGGACGACTGCCTCGAAGCGGGCGTGAATTTCTTCGACACCGCCAACATGTACAACCTGGGCCGCGCTGAAACCGTGCTCGGGCAGGCGCTCGGCGCCCGCCGCGCGCAGGTGGTTCTGGCCTCCAAGGTGCGCTACCGCATGGGCGAGGGCGCGGACGACGCCGGCCTCGCGCGCGCCGCCATCCGCAAGGCGCTCGAAGACAGCCTGAAGCGCCTGGGCACGGACTTTCTCGATCTTTACTACCTGCACTGGCCCGACTACGACACGCCCATCGAGGAGACGCTCGAAGCCATGGAGGAAGCCGTGCGCAGCGGCAAGGTTCGCTATCCGGCGATTTCGAACTACGCCGCCTGGCAGGTGGCCGAGATCTTCGGCATCGCGGAGAGGCACGGCTACCATCCGCCTCATGTCTCGCAGCCCATGTACAACCTGCTGGCCCGCGGCATCGAGGACGAGTACCTGCCTTTCGCGCGGCGCTTCGGCGTGTCAGCGGTGGTGTATAACCCGCTGGCCGGCGGCCTGCTGACGGGCAAACATTCGCGCGAACACGGCCCCATCGCCGGCACGCGCTTCGACTCGAACAAGCTGTACATGGGCCGTTACTGGCACGACGACTATTTCGCCGCCGTCGAAGAGCTGCGCACCATCGCGGCGGATGCGGGAAAGACCCTGGTGGAGCTGGCCCTGCAGTGGGTGCTCGGCCAGGAGCAGGTGGATTCCGTGATCCTGGGCGCGTCCCGGCCCGAGCAACTCGCCGAGAACCTGAAGGCGTCCGAAAATGGCCGGCTTGACGAAGCCACGCGCGCCCGCTGCGACGAGGTCTGGAAGCGTCTGCGCGGAATCACACCGAAATATAACCGGTAGTCTGAACGCGGCCCCGGGAGCGCCCGCGCCGCGAGTCCGCAAGGATGTGGAATTGAAAACAGAAGCCGGGAGCATGGGTGCTGAGGTGGCCGTCGCCACGCCTCAAACTGACCCGATGACCGAAGCGAAGGACCGCCCAGGCGGGGTGCACAAATGCCTGAAATTGAGGCCTTTTTTAGTCGATTTTGCACCAAGGTATGCGAAAATCAGTGCCTTTTTCTGGGTTAACCCTAGTGTATTCAATAACCTATTGGCTTTTAGGGATCTAAACTGAATGAAATCAATAACCTAATGGCTTTGCGACAGCGCAGTTTTTGGAATTGCCTGGATCCAACTGATTGTGTGGGGCTTAACAGAACTTTGATATAACTCTTTTGTTTTCATGAACCTGATGGCTTCGTTTTGAAATAGCCGCTGATTCTAAAGGACATTCAGGCTTCGTTCCAGATTTTTCAAATTTTGCTGATCCTTTTCGGTGCCGAACGATGCCCTGGAAGTCGTGCGCCGGAGCCAAGCCGCTCGTCTGATCGGACGCTGAATAGTCCCGAGGATCACGGTCGTGGAATCGAATTGGCATGGCCGCTTCTGGCCCCCCCGGGACGGCGAACGCTCGCCCAGACCGAGACGGGTATACCAATCAGTATATGCTCATGCAGGTAGCATGTCAAAGGGAAAGAGGGCAGGGTCCTAACGCGAACCCCACCCTCGACCACGAGAGTCAAGGGTGGGCGCTTTTGCTGTGCTGGAAAGTCGCGGGCTCGCTCCCACTATTGCGAGAGATAGCGCGCGGTGTAGCCGTTTTCGAAATCGAACTCAAACGAGGAAGTGCCGGTTACCACGATTTTGCCGTCGCTCTGGATCGCCAGTCCGTTCACGAAGGAAGTGTGATCGCTGCCGATGTTGGTAACGACGATTCCATTGGTGCCGAAAGTGGTATCGACCTGTCCGGCGCTCGTGTAGCGCGACAAGCCGAAGCCTGCTGTGCTCAAGGTGCCGGATGCCGCAACCCCCGCGACCCCGGCCGCGACAATGTCACCGTTCGATTGAAGAGCGGCCGCGAAGGGACCGGAAACCGGATTCGCGGCGCCGAAATCCGTGATCGCAACGCCTCCCGTGCCGAACGTGCCGTCGAGGGTGCCGTTCGGGTTGTAGCGGACGATTCCGAAGCCGACGTCGTTGACGCTGCCGGCCGCACCGAGCTTGCTGGTGATGGCGCCGGCCACGACAATCTTGCCGTCACTCTGCAACAACAGGGCAGACGCAGAGGCCACGCTCGCCGCCGTGCCCGCCGCGGCGAAGGTTGTGTCGACAGCGCCGTTCGAGTTATACCGGGTGATCGCTCCGGCCTGCGCCATGGGAAGAGGGGTGAATACGAACGTCCCGGACTCGCCGAAGGTCACTAGAATCTTCCCGTTTGATTGGGCGGCGACTTGTGTCGGGTTGCCATACTCCAGGCTGATCAGCCCACCAGTGCCGAAGCCCGAATCCAGTTGACCGTTGGCGGTGAAGCGCGCCATCAGGCTGGCGGCGCCGAGGCCGACACCGCCGACCAACAGAATTTTCCCATCCGATTCCAGGGCCAACCCTCCGGAATTGGGTTCGAAATTGGGTTCCCCAAGGAAGACGCTCGATGTGAAGCCGCCGCTGCCGAAGGAGGAATCGAGCGTGCCGTTGGACTCAACCCGTACAACCACAAGGCTGCCGAGCCCTACGGCGGCGGCAACAATTTTGCCGTCGGGCTGGAGGGCCAGACCAAAGAATCCGTCGCCCTGACCGCCCGGGGGCGAGATATTGACGATACCGCCCGAGCCGAAGGTGGTATCCAGGGTGCCGTTGGTGTTCAGACGGTACAGCATGTCGGCAAAAGCATTGTTGAAAACTCCGGCACCGGCCACAACGATTTTGCCATTGCTCTGGATGGCCGCTGCATTCGTCGTCGACTTGCCGGTCGGCGCTTCAAAAATACCTCCGGTGGCGAAGGTTGGGTCCAGTTGCCCGGCCTGCGCCGATGCGTAGATGGGCGTGAACAATACGATCGCAACACCGAACAACGAAAGTTGCCGCAAAATCGACCTCGGTTGCATCCGTTCCTCCTGTGGTTCAAAATTGCCCTGCAATGGGTGGGGCTCCGACAGCCCAGAGGGGGAGGGTACGCAATGCTCCGGCACGATGTGTCGGGGACTTGTAAAAGAATTGTCAATTGATCGGCCGGCGGTTGCCGGGGTCGGACGGAGTGATCACAAGCGAGGCCGTATACCGCACGCTCTCGGAAGAAGACAATCCGAGGCAGGCCCGAAGGGCCGATCCATCGAAGCCCAGGCCAACGGCCTGGGCAAAGGCCGAGGCGCAAGCCAAGAGCCCTGAAAGGGCGACCCAGCGCCTATGGCCGTGACTACGATCTTGTCGCGCCCCTTCAGGGTTGTGAGAGCATCTCGGCAGGAAACTGAACCCAGGCCGTTGGCCTTGGCTTGGGTGGACCGCCCCTTCCAAGCTGCGCGGGCGAGTTGGGCGGGCCAGATCGTAGATCGCGAGCTTGAGTAACAATCTTCGCTTTTCTTCGTCCGTCTCCCGATCCGCGAATCCCTTAGCGCGTCCCCGTGCCTCCGAGCGAGACGGCTTGGTCCGCTCCGCCGCCGTTGACATCCAGCGTGGCGCCGGCGCCCCCACCGCTGGTGGGCGCGAAGCTGACGGTGATGGTACAAGTTGCTCCGGCCGCCAGGCTAGTGCCGCAATTGTTCGATTCGGGGAACTCGCCACGGCTCGCGCCTTGCACCGCGATGCTGATGCTCTCCGCCGCCTGGGCCACGTTCATGACGGTTATGGTCTGCGGCGAGCTTGTCTGGCCCACCGGAACGCTGCCGAAGTTGAGATAGTTGCTGGAGAGCTTGAAGGCGATGCCCGTACCGGAGAGGGGCACGGTTTGCGGGCTGCCGGCGGCGTTGTCGGTGATGCTGAGAGTTCCGGCGATCACGCCGATGCGGGTGGGAGCGAAGTTGATCAGGATATTGCAGTTCGCGCCCGCCGACAGCGTTTCAGGGCATCCGCCGCTCTTAGGGAACCCGAGGCTTGACTGTATCTTCGTGATCGAAAGGGGTTGATTTCCGACGTTCGTAAGAGTGACGCGCGCGGTCTGGCTGGTGGTGCCCAAGAGTTGACTGCCGAAGCCAATGCTGCCCGGCGATAGCCCAACGCCCGGTGCCTCGCCGACGCCTGCAAGCACCACAGCCTGAGGGCTACCTAAGGCGCTGTCCGTGATGGTGAGCGACCCAGCCGCGTAACCAAAGGTTGTGGGCGTAAAGGTGACGCTGAAGGTGCAGCCAGCACCTGCAGCCAAGCTTGTCCCGCAATTGTTCGCCTGCGCGTAGGCACCGCTGATGCTGACATTTGAGATGGTGATCGTGGTCCCGCCGACGTTGGTTAAGGTCACTGACTGGGAGGAACTCGTGGTACCGGCATTCTGGTCGCCGAAGTTCACGATGTAGGGCGAGAACGCGGCCGTGGTCCCTAGGAAGACGGTTGCTTTGCCTCCATCGATGGTGCCGAGATC
>DASZIG010000074.1:0-19733 GCA_035949375.1 Terriglobia bacterium
TCCCGTCTCCCGCTCCATCTTTTCAATAACTTACAGCTTAGCCTTTGACCTGAACGGCCGTTTGAACGTCACTAAGAAACACGCCGACCATAAGCCGCTGACGGCAGGAGACTTACTCCCGCATCATGAACGCCATCGGACTTGACCGGCGCTGCTGATGTCCGCTGCTCGTTCCGTCCATTTCTTCCAAGGCCACTTCGGTTCATGACTGCCGGGAAGTGAATGCCAGCAGAGGTGGCTTTACCTGCGTTTGACAACGTGCTCGAGGCCAGGATCTGTGCTACGAGCGAATCCGGATGCAAGCGCAATCGGCGCTACCGACTGCTGTAATTGCTCGCAAGTCTGTTGCGTGCAGGCCGGCGCAGGCGCAACCTACGCCCGTTTTTGGTAGTGCTCTAAATTAGAGCACCACCCCGGTTTTTGCACGTCTTGACACGCCGACAGGTTCGGAGGCCAGATCGCGAAGAATAGGGCCAACAACACCATCGATACTAAAATGTCTTCGCCCATTCGGGGCCTGGGGGAACCCGCGGAGGCGCAAAAGCCCTCATGCTCTTGACCCTCCTCTGCACTCTTCAAACCCGGGTAAGACTCTGAGTGCAGCTCGGCCGATGTAACCTCAACTCATTGCTCGGTCCCGTTTGACGAATGACAAATCAAAGCGATCCCGAAAAATCTGTGAAAGGAGGGACGCCCCCGTCCTCATGCTCGTGGCGAGACCGCGCTTCGTCGCGAGCCCGCACCCCCTCGTTGCGAGCCCGCACTCTCTCCTCCTCAGCTGCCTCTTCACGCCGCACGTCGTCTTCGGCCCGGGACCAATCCGCTTCCGGTGATCCGATTGGGCTGCCACGCTCTTCCCAAAGACGGTGTGCCCGGACTGCGATTTCCTCCTGCGGTGAATTCTGGGTTTGATGCGTCATCAAATCATCACTCATGATCGTTGCCTCCTTAAAAGGGTTTCAGTGGCGGCCTTCTCGTCGACGCCACGGGTAGCCGGCGCTTGCAGGCCACATCTCGGACTCACTTGGGCACTTACTGTGCCGCTTTGACCGTTTCGCCCATCTCTATGGCCTCCGAGCGATAACTAACGGATGACCCGCGAGCGGTTTCGGGTCCCGCGCACACCTTTAATTTGGGAACATTCTTCGTCTCGGCGAGTTACTCTCCCATCGAAAGCCATAGCCGAAGTTGCCGTCACATCTGAATTGTGATTCTCCCGGGCGCTCGAATTGTTGATTCCAATGTTCACAGTCGCCTGCCGCAGTGGATGTACAAGGCTACACGCCTGCCCGTTACCCCGCCAGGTATGTGCAGGTCAGCTGCCGAACGCGAGCGTCGGCCACGCCTGGTGACATCGCGGGTACAGGGAGCACTTCAAGTGCGTATTTCCGTGTAAGTTGCACGACGTGCTGAACTCTTCGGGGATTGACGGCGTTCGGTAGCAGATTCTTGCGTTGAGCTATAGATGGTGCCAGCTCTCCATCAACTGCTTGCAGGTTAGCGTTATCAGATTTGAGCTAGTGTGGAGGGATTCAAGCCAGGAGCAGTCCTCGCGACCTGAGCGTTGGCGCAACGGACTCGAGGAGGAGCCAGCGCGGCATCTGAAAGCAGGATCCGCGCTGGCCTGTTTGAGGGGGCAGGGGCGAGCTTAAGTTCTTAGGGGTTGGTTTCCTGGCTGAGTTTGGTCAGAAGTGGCTGAGCCACCTCGGGGACATCGGTATGGCCGCCGACGACCTCACCGTTTGTAATCGGCTTGCCATAAAGCGCCTTGTTAGTTGAATCGTCGGCTTTCAACGTCACACCATCGAGATCGAAACCGGCGAAAGTTCCCTTGGTTTGGCTGAAAAACAGAAGCTTCGCGTCCGTGTCGCCGTGCGCTGACTTGCCGTCAACCCACGCGGCTGAAGCATCGGACCCGACGCTGAAGCGACCCGACAACAGCTTTGACCGCAGCTCTTTATCCATTGAGAGAATGACGATGTTGATCTTTTCGCCGCCGAGTTGCACGCCTAAACTCGCGGATTCCAAACTCACGGCGCCAGGCGCCGACCAGTTGTCGCCGTTTCGGCAGGAAATAAATCCGCGGCCAAATCCCACGCCGACTCCCGCGGCACCCTTCTTGAAGCCTGGAATAACGGCCACGCAGTCCGCCTTGGCGAATTGTTCGGGCTGGATGCCGCGCCCAGAGGAATCCGTGAACTGATCGAGCACCACGGCGGCGCTTTCAAGCCGATCGTGGGCCTCTTCTGGATTGGCTGCCTGAAGGACCGCCGTCACGGTGAGGACGGCGACAATGCAACCGATCCGTGATTTCAGTGACATGATTCATTTCTCCTTTACTCAATCTTGACGGGTAGCGATCACGCCCGATTGTCCAAGCGCGATTTGACCCGGCGTAATACTGGAACGCACTGGGGGTGTGCAATTAGCCTTCCAGACGCATCTCGGCCGCTCGGGAGAGGCAAGTCATTGAGCATGTGGAGTGGTGAAGAGGCCAGGATCTTTCGGCACCGAAACTCTTTGGGCCAGCGGATTGGCAGGTGCTGGTGTTTTGGCACCCGCCGCCGTCAATCAGGCTTCAAGCGGAAGTGTTGCAAACAGGAGCGAGCAGGCAGCACCGCCTGGATCGCCGGTCATGCGATCCCCCTGTTTTCCGATGGCGGCACCCCAGTGACATGCCGCATCCGGTCCCAATGTGTTCAACAACGCCGCGAATCAACTCTTCTGCGCCGCCGGCGGAGCCAAGGCGACGGCAGCTTCGGAAGTAAGCAGCAGGAACGCAAAAGTCTCCTGCAAATAGAGGCGGACTGCGGTATCGGTGTGATTGAGATAGCCGACGGAAGCGTCCTGGCCGATGTGCAGTTCGAAGTCGCCGCCGCGCGTGGTCATCACGACCGCGCCCTGAACGGCAGGCGCCCAGATGATCTTGTCTTCAACCAGCCGCTTGACATGCTCCAGGACTGGATACCCGTGATCACTGGTTTCGGCCAGCGCAGTATAAGCATCGGAACCGAGCAGCACCGTGTAGGGTCCATTGACGCCGGCAATCCGCAGCTGGCTGAGTGCCTGGGCGATGGCTTGCGGGTACTCACGGACATCGCCCGGCAGCGTTCTCTTCGGATTGCTGGTTCCCTCGGTGATGCCGACGATCCCAGCCGCGCTGTAGCCGACAAAGATGGCGCCATCCTCCGCGAAAGCCAGGCGGCGCGCTGCGATCTTGGCCGGTTCCCAGTCGGAATCGTTGGCGCCACGCTCCACATCATCAATCGTCGGCCGCTCCAGTTCGAAGGGAACCCGAAGCTCGACCAGCGCCTTGACCTCCCGCTGGCGCGCGTGGACGCCGTCCCCCGGCGTCGCGATGTCCCGTAGGTGACCAGTGCCCACGGCGGAGAGGCCCGCGCCCGCCGGTCCCCGCACATCCACGGCTCGCCGGCCGGCCAGGTGGCGCTTGAACGTCCGCGTCACTTCCTCTTCGATCTGAGCCCAGGCGGCATCGGAAATCGGGGCAAGCTCGCGATGCAGGTTATTCATGTTCGATGTCTCCTTTCAGGGAACCGATACGCAACGAACCATCGCTCTCGCGGGGGGCGGCCAGCGCGGCCTCTGGGGCCTGCGAAACGCCTACGGGAGCGTCAGTTCCATCTTCCGTTATATTCTCCAGGAACGTCGCGGTCGGCACGAAAAAGAGGCTCCCGGTAACGGCACGGCTAAAGTCGAGCAGACGATCATAGTTGCCAGGCGGCTGCCCGACAAACATGTTCTCCAGCATCTGCTCAATGGTTCGAGGCGAACGGCTGTAACCAATGAAGTAGGTTCCGAATTCGCCCGAGCCCGCACGCCCGAAAGGCATGTTATCGCGCAGAATTTTGATCTCCTGGCCGTTCTCCACGATCGTCGTCAGCGCGTTGTGCGCGGAGGAGGGTTTAACCGCGTCGTCCAACTCGATGTCAGATAGCTTGGTTCGCCCGATAATTCGTTCCTGCGCCTCCGTGGACAATGCATTCCAGCCGGGCACGTCGTGAAGGTACTTCTGCACGATGACGTAACTTCCGCCTGCAAAGCTGGGATCCTCGTCGCCGATGAGCGCCGCCTCCGCCGCTTCATCGCCGCGGGGATTCTCGGTGCCGTCAACAAAGCCCAGCAAATCCCGGTCGTCGAAGTACCGAAAGCCGTGCACCTCGTCGACGGCCGAAGCCGCTTCACCGATTCGCGTCATAATCTGGGCCGCCATCTCAAAACACAGATCCATGCGCTTCGCACGGATGTGGAACAAGAGGTCGGCCGCGCTAGAGACGGCATGGCGCGCCCCAGCACGAATCTCGCGAAAAGGATGCAGCTCCGCCGGACGCGGCACGCCGAAGAGCCGGTCCCACGCATCAGACCCAATCCCCATGATGCAGGAAAGCCCGGCTTCAAGGTCGCGAAATTCCACCGCCCGAAAAATGGCCGCGAGGTCCGCGCAGAAAGACCGGATGATGGTGCGATTGCCGGAGCCCGGCTTCAGCGTGACGACCAGAAAGATGGCGGCGCGAGTCAGCGGAGCGATGACCGCTTGCGCGACGCCGCGCGTGCTCCCGCCAAGTTGTGGACCGCCGGTTGGACTGACCGCCATCAGAATTCACCCTGGGAAGCTGGCCCGACCTTCGATCAGCGACAGACAACCCTCCCCGCGCGAGAGCCAGCTTACCATCGCCTCTCGATGATTTCCACACCGTGCGTCAAGTCGCATTACCTCATCGAACTCGTCAGTGAAGCGAAGCGAATGCGACACATGTCGGACGTCAAGAAGTCGACGACGGAGAAAACGAGCGGCTCTGTGTCCTCAAGAATAAGTTGTTCGAGAAAGAGGCGTTCTCCCCCAGTTCGCGCCTCCTTTGCCCACCAAGCAGAGCCGTGCCCGCAAGCCATTCACCTTTCAGAAGATTCGAGTTTTTGGACACGACGGGAAGCTGCATCCAGCTTGACCTGCCAAGACTCTCGGTGATAAGCATCATGGTTTCTCCAGTCTGGCCGCGAATCCGCCGGAACCTGAATGGGTTCGACTGAGAGTGCAAGGAGGCTTGCCATGAGTACCGTCCCTAAATGCCTGCTCCCCGCCTGGATCATCCTGACCCTGGTGCACTCGAACGCCCTTGCCGCCGCGGGCGCTGAGTTTCGTCCGCCTGCCGTTCCCCTGGTTACGAGCGACCCTTACTTCAGCATCTGGTCGTTCGCAGACCATCTGACGGACGAGACTACGCGGCACTGGACGGGCACGCCGCAGAGCCTGACAAGCATGGCGCTGATCGACAGCAAACCGTATCGCCTGATGGGCGCCGAACCGGAGGGCGTGCCTCCGCTGCCGCAGTCGAGTGTTGACGTGCTGCCCACGCGGACGATTTACACCTTCGAAGGCGCGGGAGTGCGCGTCACGCTAACCTTCATGACACCGCTTCTGCCCGCCGACCTCGACGTCTTGTCGCGGCCCGCGACATATGTCGACTGGGTAATTCAGGCGAGCGATGGAAAAGAGCACCGCGTGGCCGTCTATTTTGACGCCAGCGCCGCGCTGGCCGTGAATACGCTGGACGAGCCTGTGGTGTGGTCGCGCGCCACAGGCGAGGAATGGAAGAGCGGGCCTGCGGCTGTGCGCGTGGGCACCGAGGCGCAACCCGTGCTGGGCAAAAAGGGCGACAACCTTCGCATCGACTGGGGCTACCTCTACGTCTCGTCCGACAAATCAGGCAAGATGGTTTTCGCCGAGGCTGCGACGGCCCGCGACGCCTTCGCGCAAGGCAAGACAGTGCCGGGCAGCGATGCTGCGGGCGGTCCTGCGCCTGCCAAGAGCGCTCCCGCGCTCGTGGTCGATTTTCCCGCAAGCCGCACCACGCATGGCTGGCTCGCCCACACCGTCGTTCTCGCTTACGACGACATCTACTCGATTGATTACTTCCAACATCACCTGCGGGCGTGGTGGCGGCGAAATGGCGCCACGGCAGCGGACCTGCTCTCCTTGGCTTGGCGCGATCATGGGTCCCTCACCGCCCAGTGCCGCAGTTTTGATGAGGACTTGATGGCGGATCTCACCCGCCAAGGCGGTTCGAAGTATGCGCGTATCGCGGCGCTCTCCTACCGCCAGAGCTTTGCCGCGCAGAAGCTCGTCGCCAGCCCGGAAGGCAAGCCCTATTTGCTACCCAAGGAAAACTTCTCGAACGGGTGCATCGGCACCGTGGACGTCATCTATCCGACAGCTCCCATTCTTCTGCTTTTGAATCCCGCCCTCGAACAAGCTTCCCTGGCGCCCGTGCTTGATTATGCCACCTCGGGCCGATGGCACTTCCCGTTTGCCCCTCACGATTTGGGTACCTACCCGCTGGCCGAGGGTCAGGTCTATGGTGGCAAAGAGACCTCCGAGGAAGACCAGATGCCGGTGGAAGAATCGGGCAATTTCCTGATACTCATGGGGGCACTGGCCAAAGTTGAAGGGAATGCGGCCTTCGCCGGGGAATACTGGGGCTTGCTCGAGAAATGGGCCGCCTACCTTAAGGACGCCGGTCTCGACCCCGCCAATCAACTTTGCACGGACGATTTCGCGGGTCACCTGGCTCACAACGCAAACCTTTCCCTGAAAGCCATCGAAGCGCTCGGCTCGTACGCCACACTCGCCGGATTGACAGGCCACCAGGACGAGGCGATCACTTACCGCCAAATTGCAGAACAGTTCGCTTCGCGCTGGGTGAGCATGGCCGCGGACGGCGATCATTACAAACTGGCCTTCGACAAGCCCGGCACCTGGAGCCAGCACTACAACCTCGTTTGGGATCGTCTGCTCGGACTGAACCTGTTTCCTGCGGAGGTCGCTCGCAAGGATATCGCCTTCTACCAGACCAAGCTGAACCGTTTTGGCCTGCCTCTCGATAACCGGCGCGACTACACCAAGCTGGACTGGGAATTCTGGACCGCGACTTTGGCCGATTCGCCCTCGGGCTTTGAAGTTCTTGTCGGGCCCATTTACGACTGGGTGAATCAGACGACGAAACGAGTCCCGCTCACCGATTGGTACTCCACCACGACCGGCAAGCAGGAGGGATTTCAGGCCCGGTCGGTGGTGGGCGGAGTCTACATCAAAATGCTCGGTGATCCCGAGCTATGGAAGAAGTGGTCGACGGAAGGAATCCGAGCCCCCGCCAAGAAAAATCCCGCAGCGAACTAGACCAGCCGGCTGTCGTCTTGGCGGAGGCCGATTGCAAGACCGCAGCTTCCTCGGTCTTACGGGCGGGAGTTTTCCAACTGCTCGAAGGTCAGGTTCAGGATCGGGTACTGCTTCCAATCCTTGTAATCGAAGTGCCACCACTCCTCTTCGTAGACGGAAAAGCCCTCCGCCTCCATCGCCGACCGCAGCAGGTCGCGGTGCCAGCGCTCGCGCGCGGTGCCGCCGGGATAGAACGGATAAGACCGCTCCGACATCTCGTCGTAGCCGCCCGTCATGCGAACCGGCTCAGCGGTCTTCAGATCGTAGAGCGTCAGGTCCACGGCGCACCCGCGATTGTGCCGCGACCCCTGCTCAGGATCGGCGACAAAGATGCGCTTCTCCGGCGGCGTGCCCTCCCAGAACACTTTTGTCACATACCAGGGGCGGTATGAATCGTGAATCAGCAGCCCGTAGCCCAGCGCGTGCAGGCGCTGCGATGCCCTCGCCACGGCTTCTGCGGCAGGGCGCTGCATGTAGGCGCGCGGTTCAAGGTAGAGTGGCACGCCCAAAAAATTCCGGCTCGTGGCATAGCGGATATCGAGCTTGATCGTGGGGTCGAGTTGGTTCAACTGGACCAGGTCGGGCTCGCGAAACGTCCCTTTTTCAACCGGTGGCCGGGCGGCAAGCGCCTCCTCGCGCAGCTTGGCCACCGGCTTGAGCGGCGTGATCTGGAAGACCTGTCCGGGTGCGTCGAAAGGCCGTCGGTCGTAAACAAGATTCCCCACGCGCGCGCCGGTCACCGCATGCGCTGCGTCGCGCAAGAACGCTACGGTCTGGGCGCCATGCGGTCCGTTGGCTGGCAGTTCAAACAGATCTGCTGAAACGGCGCGCAGCGTCTCCAGATCGAACCACCCGGCCAGGATGTGAAGCTCCCCGCCGTCTTCCAGCACATAGAACCTCGCGAGGTCCGAACCGTATTCGCCAATGAGCGCGGCCCACTCGGGCTTGACCTCTCCGGGCACCGCAGTCGGATCGTTCGGGTCGAACTGCCCTCCGAAGAGGTGAGCCTTTTGCCCCGTGACCAGGGACGCTGCCGTGCTCGAGGGTGCGGGTGCCGGTTGCGCCGACGCGGCCGCATAGAATGGCAACGTTGCCAAAGCGGCAATCGAGAATCTGCGCAAGCGCGAGAGAGCCATGCGTCCGCCTTCCTCAAGATCTGCCCGATTCACTCGAATTCTAACCTGTGAACACGCGGCAGCGAAAGCCCCCCATACCGGGAAGAATAATGGAACTATTCGGCAACATGGCGCGTAATCCAGGCATGGAGAATCTGCTCGCCGACTTGCGACACGCCTTTCGTGTCTTGCGAAAGAGTCCCGGTTTCACGGCTATCGCCATCGCAGCGCTCGCGCTCGGTATTGGCGCCAACACCGCCATCTTTTCGGTAATCAACGTTGTCCTGCTGAAGCCGCTGCCGTATCCCGACGCCGACCGGATCATGGCGGTCGTTCGCGGTTATCCCGATTTCCAGGGCAGCAACTCGGCTTCCGTCCCGAAATTCAACGCCTGGAAGAAGAACGACGTCTTCGAGGCCATGGCTGCTTACGACTTCGCCGGTCCGGGGATGAACATCGGAGGCAGCGACCGCCCCGAGCAGGTGAAGGGAATCCATGTTTCATCGGAATTCTTCCGGGTTTTTGGAGTGTCGCCGGTGATCGGCCGGACCTTCACCGCCGATGAGGACATCCCCAACGGGCCCAAGGTGGCGGTGATCAGTTATCAACTCTTCAGCGGGCGTCTGGGCGGCGATGTGCGATTGGTGGGCACGCCCATCCAGATCGGCGGCGAGCCCACCACCGTGGTGGGAGTCCTACCGGCCACTTTCAAGACCGACCCACCGGCGGATATCTTCATTCCCTTGCAGGCCGATCCGAACAGCACGGATCAAGGCCACTATCTGTCGGTGGCAGGACTATTGAAGCCGGACGTTACTCTCGAAGCCGCGAGGGCTCAGATGAAGGTCGTCGGCGAGCGGTTCCGCCAGGCCAACCCTACGTGGATGGACAAGACCGAAAGCGTGGCCGTGGCGCCGCTGCAAGAAGCGCAGGTGGGCGACGTGAAATTGCCCTTGATGATCCTGCTCGGCGCAGTGGGATTCGTGCTCCTGATCGCCTGCGCGAATGTGGCCAACCTGCAACTCGCGCGCGCGACCACCCGGCAGAGGGAAATAGCCATCCGCACGGCCATCGGAGCAAGCCGCCTGCGCATCGTCCGGCAACTCCTGACCGAGAGCGTGGTCTTGGCCCTGGCCGGCGGTGTTCTTGGCTTTCTGATTGGCGCCTGGGGTGTGCGGGTGCTGATCGCTATCGCGCCGGGCAATCTGCCGCACATCAGCGACAGTCTGCAATCCTCGACCGCGGTATCGGCGCTCGATTGGCGCGTACTCGCCTTTACGCTGGCTGTTTCTTTCTCGACCGGCATCCTGTTCGGACTCTTTCCGGCCGTGCACGTATCCCGGCTGGACTTAAATTCCGCGCTCAAAGACACCAGCGGCCGTTCGGGAACGGGCCGCCATCAGAACCGCGCGCGCGGCTTCCTGGTGGTGAGCGAGATCGCGCTGGCGGTGATCCTGTTGGTAGGCGCGGCGCTGATGATCCGCACGTTCGCCAGCCTGCGTGCGGTGAATCCGGGCTTCGATCCGCACAACGTCCTGACATTGCAGACTTCCCTTTCCGGGGGCCGGTACAACACCACCGCCAAGGTCGACAACCTGGTCCGGCAAATGACGCCGCGCTTGGAGAGCTTGCCTGGAGTGCAATCCGTAGCGACCGCCGTTATGCTGCCAGTCGAGGGTGGCATCGACCTGCCCTTCAACATCGCCGGCAAGCCGCCCGCAAAGGGTGATGTGTACAACGGCGACGAACAATGGCGTTCGGTATCGGCCCACTACTTTGCGGCGTTCAGGATTCCGCTCCTGCGGGGACGCGCCTTCAGCGAGCACGACACGGGAAACTCCGCGCGCGTGGTGATCGTTAACCAGGCCTTCGCCAAGAAATACTGGCAGAACGAAGATCCGATCGGCCACACCATGACGATCGGCAAAGGCATGGGTCCCGAATTCGAGGAGCCCGCTCGTGAAATCGTCGGCATCGTTGGCGACGTGCGCGAAAACGGGCTGACCGGCTCCGATCAAGCTGTCATCTATGTGCCGGCGAGCCAGATCACTGACGGGCTCACGCAACTGGCGAACAAAGTGATCCCGCTGAGCTGGGTGGTGCGCACATCCATGGAACCGACAGCGCTCACCGCCGCGATTCAGCACGAGTTTCTGGCGGTGGACGATCAATTGCCGGTTTCCAAATTCCGCACAATGGAACAGGTGATCTCGGAATCCACCGCGCGCGCGGACTTCAATATGCTGCTGCTAACGATTTTCGGGGGTACGGCTTTGCTGCTGGCGGCTCTCGGAATATACGGATTAATGTCCTATTCGGTGGAACAACGGACGCAGGAGATCGGCATCCGCGTGGCGCTGGGCGCCAGTGGCAACCACATTCTTGGGATGGTGCTCCGGCGCGGTCTGTTGCTGGCGGGCATCGGGCTGGCGGCGGGGCTGGGGGCGGCATTCGGTCTCACGCGGCTGCTCTCAAGCCTCCTGTTCGGCATCAAGGCCAGTGACCCCATCGCATTCGGCGCCGTGATGGTTACCCTGGCGTCGGTGGCGTTGGTGGCGATCTATGTTCCAGCGCGCCGGGCAGCCCGCATCGATCCGCTCATCGCGCTGCGCAACGAATAACCAGGAACGAGCAGCCGAAAAGTTGGCGAGATCGCAGTTCGAAGCTGCGTAGCCCTTGCCGATCAGAGGCTCCATTCCGTCCCCGAGAATCTCTGGACGACTCCGCAACACCGAATAGTCCCTTTCCCTTGATTTCCGTCGCCGAGACCCCTCTCCAGCGTCAGTTCTAAAAAACCGCTTGACACGCACCTACAGCCGTAGTAGCGTCGCATACATGGATAGGAGAACAAGATGACCGGGTCGAAACTAACCAAGCTCGAATTGCGGATCATGGAGGCCCTCTGGACGCGGGGCGAGTGCTCCATCCGCGACATTCAGGAAACCTTTCCCGAACCGGACCGGCCTGCTTACACAACCGTTCAAACCATCGTCTATCGGTTGGAAGGGAAGCACGCCGTGCGCCGCATGAGGAAGGTGGGCAACTTTCATATCTTCGAAGCTGCGATTTCCCGCGACGCCGCGCAGCGCCGGCTGATTGATGACCTGCTCGCGCTATTCGGCGGGCGTACGCAGCCGGTGATGGCGCGCCTGATTGAATCCGGCAAACTCACGCTTAAGGATGTGAAGGAGGCCGAGAAGGCTCTCCGCAAGCTTGAGAAACAAGCTTGAGAGAAAGGATACAGCGCGATGAATCCTAAAGACATTTCCTCAGCTTGGACGGTGATCGCACCCGCATTGGCGAATCACTTGTGGCAATCGACCGTGTTCGCCCTGGCTGCGGGCCTCCTCACACTGGCGTTGCGAAAGAACCACGCGCGCGCCCGCTACTGGGTCTGGCTGGCGGCGTCGATGAAGTTTCTCGTCCCGTTCTCGCTTTTGGTAAGCGCCGGCAGTCACTTCGCAACGTCTCGCGGAACGGCTGCGATGGAATCCGGGCTCTACTTCGCGCTCCAGCAAATGAGCCAGCCTTTTACGCAGATAACAGCGGCCCATCTGGCGCATCCTTCTGCCGCAGTTTCCACCGCGCACGTCGCGAATTTGGGCCATCTGTGGCCCGTTCTCCTGCTCCTGGGCTGGCTCTGTGGATTTGTGGTGTTGATCTGGACGTGGAGCGTACGCTGGAGAAGAATGTCGCGGGCTTGCCTCGCAGCCAGTCACCTTCGTGAGGGACGCGAGGTCGAGGCGCTCCGCCGCGTCGAGCGTGCCGCCGGGGCGCGGCCGCCGATCCGCATGCTGCTGTCCCGGGCGTCGATGGAACCGGGACTGTTCGGTATCGCGCGGCCGGTATTGCTTTGGCCGGCAGGCATATCCGAGCGGCTCGAAGACGCGCATCTCGAGGCGATTCTCGCGCACGAACTGTGGCATGTACGCCGCCGGGACAATCTTGCGGCGGCGCTGCACATGGCGGTGGAGGCCGTCTTCTGGTTTCACCCGTTGGTCTGGTGGCTCGGGGCGCGACTGGTTGAGGAGCGCGAGCGCGCCTGCGACGAAGCCGTGTTGCAGCTTGGCCAGAAACCGCGGGTCTATGCCGAGAGCATTCTGAAAGCCTGCGAGTTCTGCGTCGGCTCGCCTTTGGCATGCGCGGCCGGAGTGACGGGATCGGACCTGAAGGGTCGAATCGTCCGAATTATGACGGAGCGGGGCGCGCTGAAGCTGGGCCTGCGAAAAAAGGTATTGCTCGGCGCGGCGGCGGTCGTCGTCGTGGTCGTGCCCATTGTATTCGGCCTGGCCCGCGGGCAGCAAGACGAACCCACGTCGGCGGCCGTCAACGCCCTCGCCAGCACCGCGAAGTTCGACGTAGCCTCGATCAAGCGGGCCGCACCGAGCGGCCCCCGGATGATGTTCAGAATCATGAACTCGCCCGACGGAAAGTTTTCCGCCTCGGGTCCAACGGTGAAGTTGCTCATTCAGCTCGCCTACAACGTTCAACCTTCCCAAATCGAAGGCGGACCGAGTTGGATCAACTCCGATCATTTCGAAATTGAAGCGAAATCTGACAGCTCCCTCGACGAGCAAATCAAGAAGCTCAGCCGCGACGATGCGAACATCGTCAAAAACCACATGCTTCAGCAGCTTCTTGCCGATCGCTTCAATTTGAAGATCCATCACGAAACAAAACAACTCCCCATCTACGCTCTAGTGGTCGCGAAGAACGGTCCCAAGATCGAGGAAGTAAAGGATGACGCCTCCGGGCCCGCAGGCGGGTCAGGCCCGGGCGGCCCGGGGCCCAACCGCGGAGTCCGGATGACGATGGGCGGGGGAGAGCAGCACCTGGATTTTCAAGGCTCGCCTATGTGGTTCCTGGTGAGACTCCTGTCGGAGCAGCTTGGCCGCACGGTCATCGACAAAACGGGACTTACCGGGAGATACAAGTTCAGCCTCCACTGGACTCCCGATCCGGGTATGGGTGGGATGATGGGTCCTCCGGGAATGGGGCCGGGGGCCGCTCCCGGCGGGAATGCACCCATCGGAGCGGGCGGCGCCCCCTCGACGCCTGATTCGTCAACGCCTGATTCGTCCGGGCCTTCGATTTTCACTGCGCTTCAGGAGCAAGCCGGACTGAAACTGGAGTCGGAGAAGGGGCCGGTCGATGCGATTGTGATCGATCATGTCGAACCGCCTTCGGCAAACTGAACTTCGTCGTTAACCTTGATCAGGGGCAAGCCGGACCAGTGTCCAGCCTTCCCCTGAGAAAGGATCGCACATCCGGATGAATTCGTCGTGCCGCCATGTTCGTCGAGTTGTGGACAAACCGCCTTCGCCTTCTCTGCCTGGTCGCTTTGCTGACGATCTCAAGCAATGCGGCAGCTTCGGAGTATCACGGAACCGTCACCTTCGGTGGCTTGCCCCTTCCGGGCGCCACGATTACGTTGATGCAGGGCGGCAAGAGTTTTTCGACGGTCAGCGATCAGCGGGGCGTCTATTCGTTTCCGGACCTGCCTGACGGAACCTGGACTATCGAAGTCCAGATGACAGGCTTTGCGCCGCTGAAACAAGACGTCGCAATCGAGCCAGGCACTCCGCCGGCAGTTTGGGATCTCAAGCTGCTCCCTCTTGCTCAAATCAAAGCGCAAATTGCCTCACCGGTTCCCGCAGCTCCAAGCTCGCCCTCGGAGGCCCACGCGACGGAGCCCGAGCCGCAGACGCAGCAGGCTACGGGCCAAGGCGCAGCCTCGTCGCAGGAAGATCTGGCCCAACTCGCTTCTGCAGGACTGCTCATCAACGGCAGCCTTAGCAATGGAGCGGCGACCCCGTTTGCGCTGCCCCCAGCGTTCGGAAACAATCGCTATGGCGGAAACGGGCTCTACCGTTTCGGCCTCGGCGCAGTGCTGGATAATTCCTCTCTGGACGCGTCGCCTTTTTCTCTGACAGGTCAGCGGACGCCTAAGCCCGTCTATAACCGGATTACCGGCCTCGGGACGTTCGGCGGTCCGCTGAAGATTCCGCACCTGGTTCAAAATGGCCCGTACGTCTTCGCCGCTTACCAGTGGACCCGCACCGTCAACGCCACAACATCATCGGCATTGGTACCGGACGCCGCCGAACGCAGCGGCGACCTGTCGCAGTCGGCCGGCCCTCTCGGCCAGACCACCCCGATCTTCGATCCCGCCACCGGGTCGCCCTTCGAAGGGAACGTGATTCCGTCAGGCCGCATCAGCCCGCAAGCGCAAGCCTTGCTCAACTTGTATCCGCTGCCCAACCTGACCGGCAGCGCGCCGTACAACTACCAGGTCCCGCTCGTCACCGACATTCACCAGAGCGCTTTGCAATCGCGCTTCGACCAGACGGCCGGGAAGACGAACGAAGTCTACGGGGGCTTCGCCTTCGAGAGCAGCCACACGGCCGCGCCGAATGTGTTCGGCTTCCTCGACAGCACCGACCTGCTGGGAATCAGCACCAACGTCACATGGTGGCGCCGTCTGAGCCAGCAGCTCTTCATGAACCTCGGATTCCAGTTCACCCGCCTGGGAACCCAGGTCAAGCCATACTTCCAGAATCGGCAGAACGTGTCCGGCGAGGCCGGCATATCCGGCAACGATCAGGACCCGAGAGATTGGGGACCGCCCGCCCTCACTTTCGCGAGCGGCATTGCAGGACTTTCCGACTCCAATGCCTCATTCAATCGTAACCAGACGAGTGCCATTTCCGATTCCATCCTATGGAGTCACGGCGCGCAGAACGTAACGTTCGGCGGCGATTTCCGGCGGGAGGAGTTTAATTATCTGTCGCAACAGAACCCGCGCGGCGTGTTCACCTTCACCGGCGCGGCGACCGCAGGCAGCGACGGCGCCACAGCGAGCGGCTCGGCATTCGCCGATTTTCTGCTGGGCATTCCTGACACGAGCGCGCTGGCCTTCGGAAACGCCGACAAGTATTTCCGGGAATCGGTCTACGATGCCTTCGTCAACGACGACTATCGACTGCGGCCGAACTTCACTCTCAACGCTGGAATCCGGTGGGAGTACGGCGCGCCGATCACCGAGTTATTCGATCGTCTGGTGAATCTGGACATCTCGCCGGGCTTTGCGGCGGCCGCGCCGGTGCTCGGGAGCGATCCCGTTGGGCCGTTGACCGGACAGGCCTATCCGAATTCGCTCATTCGTCCGGACAGGAGTGGCTTTGAGCCGCGCGTCGGAATCGCGTGGCGGCCCATCGGTGGATCGTCGCTGGTGGTTCGCGCCGGGTACGGCGTCAACTACGATACCTCGGTCTACCAGACGATCGCTCTGCAAATGGCTCAGCAGGCCCCGCTGTCAAAAAGCGTGAACTTACAAAACAGCCCCGCGTGTCCACTCACCCTGGCCAAGGCGTTTGGCTCCTGCCCCGCGGTCACCGCGGACACTTTCGGCATTGACCCGAACTTTCGCGTGGGCTACGCGCAGAATTGGGACCTTGCCATTCAGCGCGACCTGCCAGGGTCTCTGCAATTGACAGCCACCTACCTGGGCACCGAGGGAACACGCGGACTTCAAGAGTTTCTGCCCAACACCTACCCGCTCGGCGCCCAAAATCTCTGCCAGGGGTGTCCCGTCGGTTTTGCTTTCTTCGCTTCCAACGGCAATTCAACCCGCCAAGCCGGCCAGATCCAGCTGCGCAGGCGCCTCGCAAGCGGCTTCACGGGAACGCTGCAGTACACCTACTCGAAGGCCATCGACGACGATTCACAGTTGGGAGGGCAGGGGCCGGTTTCAACCGGGAGTGCAACCACCCTGCCCTGGCAGGGCTCCGGCCTCGCGTCATCCAGCCAGACGTCTCAAGGTCCTACGAACATTGCTCAGAACTGGCTCGACTTGAGCGCCGAACGAAGTCTCTCTTCATTCGATCAGCGCAATCTGCTGGCCGTGCAGTTGCAGTACACGACAGGCATGGGGCTCGCCGGAGAGACACTGCTGAGCGGAAAGAAAGGCGCCATCTTCAAGGAGTGGACTCTCCTCAGCCAGATTACGTACGGCAGCGGACTGCCTGAGACGCCCGTGTATCTCGCGGCGGTATCCGGAACAGGATTCACGGGGACGATCCGTCCGGACTACACGGGTGCGCCGCTTTATTCGGCTCCCGCCGGGCTTTCCGTGAATCCGGCTGCATACGCTCCTCCGGCCGCCGGCCAGTGGGGAGACGCGGGCAGATTTTCGATCATCGGCCCCGACGCGTTCAGCCTGAATGCTTCCATCGGGCGGACCTTCCGGCTGCACGGCCGGTTCAATCTCGATCTGCGATTCGATTCCACCAACGTCCTGAATCATCCGACGTTCACGAGTTGGATCACGACGATCAACAGCGCGCAATTCGGACTGCCGGCCGCGGTGAATCCCATGCGGAGCGTGCAGACTACGCTACGCCTCCGGTTCTAAGAGATGAACACTAGCCAAGTGATGAGCGACAACCATGGAGCATGTCGAGGGACGCGGGCGGGCCGTCCCCGGCCGGGATGGGCGCTCGCGGGGATTCTGGCGGCCATTCTGGTCATCGCACTGCCCGCCGTCGCGCAGCAGGTCGGCCAAAACGCTCCACTCGAGGCCAAGCAAACAGCGACGCTCAAGGTCAACGTCCAGCTTGTCGTCGAAACGGTATCCGTGAAGGATAAGCAGGGCAAAGCAGTCGAAGGCCTGACCGCGAAAGATTTCACGGTTACGGAAAACGGCGTGCCGCAGGTCATTTCCTTCTTCCAGTACGAAGAATTACCGAACGCCGCGCCGCCTGAGCCCGAGTCCGCATCTGCCCCGACCGTCCGCGTTTACGACAAGCTCGTGCGAACCCAGATCCTGCCGGAAGCCCCGGGGAATAACCGCTATAAGGACCGGCGTCTCCTGGCGCTTTACTTTGACATGACTTCGATGCCGCCCGCCGATCAATTCCGGGCGTTGAATGCGGGGCAGAAGTTCATCGAAACGGAGATGCGTCCGAACGATCTTGTGGCAATCCTTCGCTATTCCGGCGGTTCTGTTGATGTGCTGTCGGATTTCACCGCCGACCGCGGCCTGCTGCTGAGCATTCTGCAAACGCTGCTGGTCGGAGAGGACCGGGGTCTCGAAGAAACGACCACTGACGCCAGCACCTCCGATGTCGGCGCGGCCTTCGGGCAAGACGACACCGAGTTCAACGTCTTCAATACCGACCGCCAACTGGCCGCGCTTCAGACCGCAGCCAAGATGCTGGGGCAACTGAGCGAGAAGAAGGAGCTGATCTACTTCGCGAGCGGCCTTCGGCTGAACGGCCTCGATAACCAGGCGCAACTTCACGCCACCATTGACGACGCCATCCGCGCCGGCGTGTCCTTCTGGCCCATCGACGCGCGCGGTCTGGTGGCGGAGGCGCCTCTCGGCGATGCCACGAAAGCGTCGCAGGGCAACATGGGCATGTACACGGGGGCCGCGGCCCTGGCCCTGACGAGCGACTTCCAGCAGTCGCAGGATACCCTCTACGCGTTGGGAAACGATACGGGCGGCAAAGCCCTGTTCGACTACAACGATCTCGCCAGGGGACTCGTGCAGGCGGAGCAAGCCATCTCGAGCTACTACATCCTGGGATACTACACTACCGACAAGGCAGAAGATGGGAAATTCCGGCGGATCAAAATCTCGCTGAACGGGAACCTCGCGGCCAGTCTGGACTACCGTCAGGGCTACTACGCGGGCAAGGAGTTCAAGCAGTTCACGCCCGCCGACAAGGAGCGGCAGCTCGAAGATGCCCTGATGCTGCCGGATCCTATCACCGACCTCACGATTGCGATGGAGATTGATTACTTCCAGCTGAATCGCGCCGAATATTTCACGCCGATTGTCGTCAAGATTCCAGGCCGCGAGCTGGCGCTGGCCAAGCGGCGCGGCGCGGCGCACACGCTCCTCGATTTCATCGGTGAGATCAAGGACGAGGACGGAACGACAGTCAGCAACCTGCGCGACAAGGTGGACATCAAGCTGAGCGACGCTACCGCCGCCGAACTCGCCAAACGGCCGATCGAGTACGATGCCGGTTTCACGCTGCTGCCCGGGAAGTACACGATCAAATTTCTTGCGCGCGACGCGGAAACAGGCCGAATTGGGACCTATCAAACCACCTTTGTCATACCCAACCTGAACCACGAAGAGAAGAGGATTCCGATCAGCTCCGTCGTGCTGAGCAGCCAGCGCGTACACCTCAAGGAAGCGCTCTACAACGCCGTCAAGGCGAAGGACGAAAAACAGGAAGCCACAAACCCGTTGGTCGAGAACGGGTGGAAGCTGGTTCCCAGCGTGACGCGGGTCTTCAAGCGAGACCAGAGTCTATTCGTTTACCTGCAGGCGTACGAGCAGGGCGCCGCGCCGGTCCGCCCCCTGGTTGCTTTCGTGAGCTTCTACCGCGGCCAGAAGAAGGCCTTCGAAACGCCGCCTGAGCAGGTGACATACACGTCGAACAGTCGTCTGAACCCCGTGCCGGTCCGCTTCGATGTAGCCCTTCATCAGTTGGCGCCGGGTGAGTACGAGTGCCAGGTAACCGTTGTGGACCCGGGAGGACAAAAGGGAGCTTTCTGGCGAGCGCCCATTGTGCTTCTGGAGTAAGGTCACTCCGCAGTGTCACTATCATCCAGTCAACCCTGCAGCACGAGTTTGGCTCTGAATCCGCTGAACAAAGCCACCGCCAAGACCGCCTGACTGATTCCAAAAGGACTTATCCCGATGTGTGCTTCGGCTTTTTTCGCTTCGTTTGGCTTCGTTTTGGCCCATTTTTAAGGTCGATTTATTGATTCCATTGTTCTTAGTGGCTTCGTTTTGTAAAATTTTAGATTCTTTTTTTTGGGGGTTTTTCGCAGATTGCGTGGAATGACCACCGTCGCAGTACAGCTTTCAAGCCTGTCCCATGCGACTATGAGCGCGCGGGCTTCGCGCGATTCCGAACCGGAATGGATTCCTTGAATCATCGCGTGGTTGGGTGATCGGACCATTGAGCCACATCCTCCGCCACATGCGCGGGACCGTGGGTACGGCCACGACCGGTGAGAAAGTTTATTTGGCTCAATGTTTTCAATGTGTTCGTCTGTGGAAAAGCGTGGCCACCCGACCCGCCCGCTCCCTGCGCACTACTGACCACCGGATTCTTCTCTGCGCGATGAAGGGAATTCACCACCAAAGGCCCAGAGCAACCGGTCGCAAATCAAAGGCAAAGCTCTCACCACGGAGACCACAGAGACTCAGAGTTTTTTCCTTTCTGGCTCTGAGCAAGAATTAGTAACCGACAGCAGTTTAGGCTGCTTTCCTGATGGTGACGAATTCGGTCCGGGTAGCTGCCATGCGCTGAGCCTTCAGGAGCAGGTAGCGAAGGTTCTTGTACCCTCGACCGCGTCGCAGC
>DASZIG010000075.1:0-26534 GCA_035949375.1 Terriglobia bacterium
TCTCAATCCGGCGGTTGACTCTCGGTGTGTACTTGAACACCGTCCCGCAGGCGTCGGTGCCGCCGTAGTAGGTGGTGCCGTAAAGATTCCCGGCTGAGTCCCGGATCACGCCCCCCGAAGGGTCCCGGCCATCGGTTGACGACTCCCCAAACTTCTGCAGCACCGTTTCCTTCCCGTTCGCGCTTAGCGCGAAAAGGACCCCGCAACCGGTAAACTGTTGGTCGCATGAGGCGGAGCCTCCGGCTGCAGCGGTGCCGTAGAGATCGCCGGACGCTCCCTCGGCCAAACCGTCCAGTGGGTACCCGCCCCCGCCGTGGCCGTTGAAGTTCAGGAGGACGCTTTCGACGCCCGAGGAGCTTACCTTGAACACCGTGCCATACCCCAGGCCCTCCTCATTGCCGTCGTATGCGCCGCCGTAGTACGTGCTCCCATAAAGGTCTCCGCTAGAGTCCCGCAGCAGCGTTGGGCCTCCGCCATACGAGCCGTCGCTTGGTGGGCCGCCAAAGCTGTGCAGCGTGGTCTCCATGCCGTCCGGCGCCAGTTCAAAGACCGTCCCAAAACCGAACGCGCCGCCATTCCCAGTGGTACCATAAAAGTTCCCCGTTGAATCCCGGACCAAGGCTCCAATAGGGACGGCCCCATCGCCCGACCCTTGAGATCCGAAGTCATAGACCACCGTCTCTACGCCGCCACGGGCCAGTTCGAAAACCACGCCGGTTCCCAAGCCACCGAACTCCGTAGTGCCGTAAAAGTTATCTGCGTTGTCACGGACGAGGCCTCCGACCGGCAGATCGCCATCCGCCTTTCCCGTAAAGCTGTACAGCAACGTTTCCTTGCCGTCCGCCGTCACTTTAAAGACCGCTCCGTTCCCGAATTGACCGCCGAACGGCGTCGTTCCGTAAAGGTTGCCCTCCGCGTCCACGATCAGGCTTGCCCACTCGGGATTTTCTGCGTCTGGAAGAGACGAGAAGCTGTGCATTACGGTTTCCGTCCCGCTGGGCGTTAGCTTAAAGACCGAGCCCAAGCCGTAGGCGCCCCCGTTTGTGGTCGTACCGTAAAGGTTGCCGGCCGAGTCGCGGACCAACCCAGCGTAAGGGTTCGCTCCGTCCGGCTCGCATTGAAACGAATAAAGCACACTGTAGGCGCCTGCACCGGGACCTCGCCGGGACTGAGCTGCGGTCATCCCTCCTCCCAGTAGCATGAACATGGACGCTGCCGTCAGCATCCCTGCGCCGCGCGATAAACTCCGGGGCCAGTGTCTTATCATTCTTTTCATCAAACCCTCCTGTACGGGACCGCCGCTTATTGGTCTCTACCAAGACTACCCGCTCAAGTTTTTGCGCTTTGGCTGAACAACTGTCAAGCGGAAACTGGGGAGACCCCGATGGGAAGGGGAAGCAATACTCACGACGGTAGCGGTGCCATTTTGCCTTGTAGATCCCTGTCGAATGACGGTCATTCCCTCGAAGGCGGCCAGCGACTCTGCGAGTACGTGGAAGTGCGATGTCGTGAAGTGGATTCCCGCCTGCGCGGGAATGACCAGGACGGCGAGGGTTTCATTTTACGGTCAGGGCTCCGCCGCACCCTGAGGGTTCGCCGTACGCCGAGCCGAATGTTTTTCCAAGATGGATTCCCGCCTTCGCGGGAATGACTAAGGACGGGGAGGGTTCCGCTCTGGGCCGGGGGTTCCGCTCTGGGCCAGGGGTTCCGCTCTGGGCCAGGGGTTCCGCTGTGGGCCAGGGGTTCCGCTGTAGGCTAGTGGTTCCGGTGTACGATGTACGGGCCGCACGACTGCCCGTCACCATGCGTGCAAGATCAAGAACGCAGTCTGCCGGTCAGTATGCGCGCAATCTCGTCGACGCAGTCATTCCCGCGAAGGCGGGAATCCATCTTGGATATCTTCCGCGACGACAAGTTGACATCCTCCAAGCCGGAGCGCATCTTATCCCCGGTATGACGCGCCGCTACCACGTTTACATTCTTGCCAGCGAAGTGAACGGCACTCTGTACATCGGCGTGACGAATAACCTGGCGCGTCGCGTATGGGAGCACAAGCAAGGATCGGTTGAGGGCTTCACCAAGAGGTACGCGGTGCATCGGCTGGTCTATTGCGAGTCCTTCGCGCAGGCGCATGACGCTATTCAAAGGGAAAAACAACTCAAGAAGTGGAACCGGGCGTGGAAGATTCGGCTGATCGAGTCCGTTAATTCCGGCTGGAAGGACTTGTCGCTGACGCTCGTCAATATGCCGTAGCACGGTCTCCTGAGCGGACTCGGCGCCAGTGCACGGCGAATGTTTTTCCAAGATGGATTCCCGCCTTCGCGGGAATGACTAGGACGCGAAAGTTCCGCAGTGCGGTGAGGGCTGGGCTGGAACGGTGAGGGCTGGGCTGGAACGGTGAGGGCTGCGCTGGAACGGTGAGGGCTGCGCTGGAACGGCGAGGGGCTGCGCTGGAACGGTGAGGGCTGCGCTGGAACGGCGAGGGCTGCGCTTCATGGTTTGGGTTCCGTGGCGCTCCAATGTAAGGCTGCGCTCCTGCCCGTCACTTTGCGACGCAAGCTCAGAACGCAGTCATTCCCGCGCAGGCGGGAATCCATCTTGGACATCCCGTGATCGCGATCCGGTGACCGTGCCAGCGTCAGCTCTCGATGGCCGCCGGACGGCCGCCCCATAGCTCAGACACCAGGACTCCGGCCAGCATCAGGGCGGCGCCGGCTACGACGCGCTCGCCCATGCGCTCGCCCGTGATCCACCGTGAAGCCGCGGCGGTGAACACCGGCTCGAGTGACAGGATCAGAGCGGTGTGCGCGGGAGGCGTGTAACGCTGAGCCCAGTTCTGTACCGAAAAGGCGAGGGCCGTGGCCAGCAGCGCCGTGATGGCCATGGCGGCGTCGAAGCCCGGCGTCCAGTGGAGCCTCGGGTGGCGCTCGAGCGGCACCAGCAGTCCCGCGCCGAGACCCACCGTCAGGATTTGAACCGGCACCAGATCGCGAAAGTGGAAGCGCTCCGCGTAGCGCCCTACCTGGACGATATAAGAGCCGAAGCAGATCGACGCCGCCAGCGTCAAAAGATCGCCTCGGTTCACGTCAGTCAACCGCGAAGGCGCAACCAGAATGTAGAGCCCGGCTACACCCGCGACGGCTGCGGCGATGCTGGCGGGCCGGAGCGCAACGCCTCCGAGCGCCAGAATCAGCGGAACCAGGACCACGCTGAAGGCAGTAATGAACGCCGATTTCGACGGCGTGGTGTAAAGCAGGCCGTTGACCTGGAGGATGTAGCCCCCGAGCAGGCACAGGCCGAGCGTCGCGCCGGCGCCGAGGGCCTGACGGCCCAAGGCGAAGGGCCGCAGGCGCAGCACGACCGCCGTCACAATCCCGGCCAGCGTGAATCGGATGGCGATGAAAACGAGCGGCGAAGCGTCCGCGAGCGCTCCCTTGACCACCACGAACGAGACGCCCCAGATCATGCAGATGCCGACGAGCAACAGTTCGGCCTTGGCACGAAGACTCATGGCGAGGGGATCGGAGAAGGACTGAAGCAGCAACAGCCTTCAGCCGGGAGTTTGCCGGCCTGCGCGCCGGCGCTACGCTGGCCATCCAGCTCCAGGAGACTGCACTAGACTAGCCTGTGGCTACGTGGACGGCGCCGGACGCCGCCTTGCCCAAAGTTCCAAGGGTCTGGTCCAGGCGCGCGAGCCCGGTGCGCAAGTGTTCGGCGGGGACGCCGTAGTTCAGGCGGATGAAACCGTCCATGCCGAAATGATCGCCGGGCACAATCAAGAGGCTCTGCTCCCGGATGCAGCGCTCCATGAGCTCGCTCGAGTTGATGGCGTGGCGGTACCGCACGTAGGCAATGGCGCCGGCCGCGGGCGGCACCACCGCGAAGTCATCACCGTGGCCCCCGAGCCATTCCTCGAGCAACGGGTAGTTGCGGCGCAGGATCGAGCGCGTACGCTCCAGGATGCCGGCCCGCATGGCGGGCTCGAGGGCGCGGCGCGCCAGCAGATCGCTGAGCACGCCGGCCGCGATGGTTGTGTAATCCTTGTACGACCAGAGCTGGAAGATCAAATCCGCGGGCGCAACCGTCCAGCCGATGCGCAGGCCGGGCAAACCGTAGGCCTTGGAGAGTCCGTTGTTGACGGTCACCTTCTCGTAGCGGCCCCAGAACGAAGGCGTGGTCCGGCCCGAGCGCTCCGCCCCTTGATACACCTCATCAGCCACGAGCCAGCAGCCCGCGCGACGTGCCGCGGCCACGATTTCGTCCATGGCAGATTCGCTCAGCACGCTGCCCGTGGGATTGTTCGGATTGCAAACTGCGATCAGCCGGGTCCGTGACGACACGGCGCGGTTCAACTCGTCAAGGTCGGGCGCCCAGCCGTTCTCTTCGCGCAGATGAAAAGGAATCACGCGGGCTCCGAAGCCGCGCGCCAGCCCGCGAATCTGCATGTAGTTCGGGAGCATCATCACGACTTCGTCGCCGGGCTCGACCAGATTCCATACGGCGAGGTAATTGGCCTCGCAGGTCCCGTGGGTCACAAGCACGTTGTCGCGGGTGGCGCCCGGATAGAGTGCGCTGATGGTGTCGCGCAGCTCCGGCGTGCCGTTGCCCTGATTGTAGAGGAGCTGTTGCCGCCCGAGGTCGCGTATGCCGTCATCGCCGCTGAGCAAGTCCCCGACCGTCAGCGGGTCCACCCCGCTCTCAGCGAGGTTGTACTCCACCACGTTTTCCCACTGGCTTTGCCAGCGTTCCATCTCAAAGGTTTCGATTTTCATCGTGCAGGCTCCTCACGCCCCCGGCATCATGGTTTGGCGCACACGAAGCTGGCGGCATCGTTCGTGTCGCCCGCGCCTTTGTACTTTGCGAACGCGGGATAAGCGCACAGCGGTCGAGTCATCTTGACGCCCTTCGCCGGATCGTCGTCATTGTACTTGGTCGCGATGATCTCCGAAGGCGCGGCGTCCTTCTCCACCCATCGCTCGAGCGCGGCGAAGATGTCGTGCCCGGGATCACCCAGTCCCCGGCCGCCCTCGCCGGAGAACGAGTTCGCTCCCGGGCCGCCGCCGCAGTGTTGCAATCCCGGCACCATGTAAAGCCGCACAAAAGACTCGACGCTTCCCTGACCCAGGCGTGCCTTCACGCTGTTGTAATAGTTGATGGCATTCTCAGGGGGAATCGCAGCGTCGCTCCAGCCGTGAAAAACAATCAGCTTGCCGCCGCGGGCCTTGAACGGCGAAAGGTCGGGATCAGTCGCGTTGAGCGCCGCCTCCGTTTTGGCGTCGGCAGCCTTCAGTGCGCCGTCCACAGTGAACGTCTTCGGGTCCCAATCCTTCTGCCCGTAGACCATGTCCGCGAAGAACCCGTGTCCGAAGAAGTAAATCAGGCTGGTTGCCGGGCTGGAACCGGTGATCCAGAGGCCCCAACCACCGAACCCATCTTCGCCGCCGGGCTCGTAGCCCGGAAAGACCTGTTGCCCTGCGGCATCGTGCGGCCCGGCGTAGACGGCTTTCAAGGCAGTCACCTGCGGAGCCGTCAGGCAGCTTGCGGAGTCGGCGCCCTTGCAAGCGATGGTCTCCGGATCGAAGCGGCATTGACGCGGATCATTCAACACTCCGTCGGTCACACCATCTTCGGCATCACACGCGGCCAGCACTGCCTTGGCAATTGTTGGAACCTTGGCGGTGGGAATGTAGCTGGCGGGATCGCGCGTGGTCGCCTCCACGTTGTACATCGCGGCCGTCAGCAGATGCGTCCAGAAATTGGCAGGCGCGCCGGCAAGAATGCCGTCGTAGTCTTCGGGAAAGCGTTGAGCTTCCATCAGCGCCTCGCGTCCCCCGTCGGAGCAACTGGCAAAATAGTTGCGCTCCGGATTGTCGCCGTAGAAGGCGCTGATGATCGCCCTGGCGTTCAGGGTCATCTGGTGAATGCCGCGATTGCCGAAGTCGATCACCTTCTCGGGATGGCCGATCGCCCAGGTTGCGTCGATCGGCGAGCCGGAATGGCCGGTGTCCGTGGCGGCGCTGGCGTAGCCTTGCGTCACTGCGGCGCCGAGGCCCGGGTAGTCGATGACTCCGGCGAATCCGCCATTGCCTTGCCCGCGGAACTTGTGATTCCAGCCGCTCGCCGGCATCCAGACCTCGATTTTGATATCGGAGTCGGGCGTGGGCGTCGCGTCCATCACCACGCGACAGAACGCCGGAACTTCCTTGAAACTTGGCGGCGGACCCATCGACGGCATCGGGGATGGAGGCAGGGTAAAGGCTCCGGTGGCCACAGTCTGCGCCAAAGTGATCCGGGTGTTAGGCAACCCGAGATTCGCCAGGCTCTCGCAAGGCATGCGTGTAGCGGCTCCTGCAGCCCAAACGCCCGCCCCGAGGATAGCGGTCAGCAGCGGGCAAATCCGTAGTCTGGTCATCGCGAATAGTCCTCTCTGGACAGGGTAGTTAAGAAACGCTTTGCCGAGTATCCGTAGTTCTCACCGCTTTCGTCGATCGCACGAATATACCCATGCCCGGAAGCGTCCCGGGACCGATGGCCGGCTTCCGCCGCACCTCGGCCGGAACAGAGATCCTGCCCTGGGCAGTCAGTTTTGAGGAAGCAATCCGCACGCCAACATACTATCAAGGTAACGCGCCCGGTCGAAAGGGCGGGGGTTTGCTGATCCTAGAAGACCTCGACTCGCACCGCACCTGGGGCCGACGCGAGCGCCCGATCGCAGGTGACAAGCGGAGCGTCCAGCGCCTCGGCCAAGGCAAGGTAAGCGGCATCATAGGCCGTCACGTTGTGGCGCAGTTGCCAGATGCGGGGAAGCAAAACGCCGTGAGGGTAGCGGTCGACCGGAAGGGCGGTGAGATCGTCGAGAGCTTCCGCTCCCCGCCTCGGAGAGATCGCGCCGGCGCGAGCGTAGCGGCGTAGAACCTGGGCAACTTCTACATCCAGAAGGTGCGGGGCATGCAGTGTTTCGCCGGAAGCAAAGATCCGCTTGCTGACGCGTTCCGCAGCGGGCGTTTGCAGCAAGACCTCGAGCACCGCGGAAGCGTCCACGACAATCAACGGCCCTCCCTTTCACAGCGGACGGCGTCGGCAGGCGCGATAGAAGGTCGAACGGGCGCGCGCCCTGCGAGCCGCTGCTGGATCTCGGAGAGCGTCGGCCGCTCGACGGCCCGACGAACCTCACGAAGCAGATAATCGGAAAGGGACATGCCTTCCAGGGCGGCACGTGACTTGAGCTGGCGGTGCAGGCCGGACGGCACGTTTCGAATCTGAACCATGACGGACATGCGATCAGCATAGTTGCATGCTTATCACATGTCAAGGGCTCTACCACCAGCGCGCAATTCGTCCAACGGGACTCGAAGTGCCCCGGCTTAGCCGGCGCCCTTCGCCTCCGCACACGCCTTCAGGATCTCATCCTCCGTCAGCAGCCGGTCCGCCCGCTTGGCGCGCGTGAAGATCCGTTCCACGCGCTCGTCGGTGGGATCGAGGCCATGCCTTTCGAGCCAGAAGACCACGTTCGATTTCCCGCTCATCGGCCCGATTTCGATCTGCTGCTCGAGACCGAACCAATGCGAAGGCACCCCCGAGTAGACGCGGTTGGCGAGCTCGTGGTCGTCTTTGCGGTAAGCCTTGATCACCGCAGCCGCGTGCACACCGGTGGCCGTCCGGAAGGCGTCTGCGCCAAAGACGGGATAATTCGCCGGAATCGGCACCCCCACGGCTTCGGACACCGCTTGCACGCAGTCTTTCAGCCGTGTCAGATCGCGATCGGCGTAGCCCGGCGCCGCCATCAGCTTCAAATTCACGAGCACCTGATCGAGCGGGGTGTTGCCGACGCGCTCGCCGATCCCGAGGATCACCCCGTGCACCTGGTCGGCGCCGGCCTCGTAAGCCATCAGAGAATTGGCGACCGCCAGGCCGCGGTCACAATGGCCGTGCCAGTCAACCCGTACCGTTTCGCCGGTGGGCTTCACAACCTCCTCGCAGACGAATCGCACCAGCGCATGCACGCCGCGCGGCATAATGTGGCCCACCGTGTCGCAGACCACAATGGAGCGCGCGCCGCACTCGATGGCCGTGGTGTAAAGCTTCTTGATCACGTCAGGCTGGGCGCGGGTGGTGTCTTCCGTGACGTACATGACCGCTAGGCCCAGGCTGCGGGCGAAGGTCACGGCCTTCTCGGTCGTACGCAGCAGGAAGTCGAGCGTCCAGCCCTCGGCGTATTGCCGGATGGGGCTCGAGCCCAGGAACGTGGCGGCCTCAATCTCGATGCCGGTGGCGTCCATGACGTCGGCGATGGGCCGGATGTCAGACTCGAGCGTGCGCGCGGCGCAGTTCGCGCGGATGCGCATCTTGGCCGCCACGATCTCGCGTGCGAGCGCCAGCACGTCGGCCTTGGCGCGCGGCCCGGCGCCGGGGAGACCGAGGTTGAGACTGTCAACACCGACTTCCTCCAACCGGTGGAGGATTTCGAGCTTCTTTTCGATCGAAGGATCAATCACCGAGGGAGACTGCAGGCCGTCGCGCAGCGTCTCGTCATTGAGCAAGGGACGCTTCGCGACATGAAGCTGCGGGCCGGATTCCAGGTTCCAGTCGTAGACCATGCCGCTCGTGGTGGATTGGTTCATTGATTCACTGGCTCATTGGCTCAATCTGGCGACCAGCTTTCAGCCGGCCCGTCCCGGCTTTGGCTGAAAGACTGGCGCCTGACAGCGCCTGACCGCCTCGCTCAACTGGTTTTCCTCATCGACCGGAGCCGGCCAGGGAGCCGAACGAACACTCCCAGGGCCCCGCGTGCTCGTGTCCAAAAGCTCGGAGCCAGGAGGAACTCGACGAAGCGTTCCATCAGGCGGCCGGCCCGGCTGTCGTACCCGAACCACCATAGCTTCGGCAGCTTCGGGAGAAGATCTACATCGATATATTTTACGCGAACCATTTCGAGCAGGCCAACGCGCGCGTGAGTGCGGCCCAGGCCGCTCAGCTTGAAGCCGCCGTGTGGGGCCTCGGCGATCCCGAACGAACTCAGGCAGTCATTCACCATCACGGAACCCGCCTCGAGGCTCCGCGCCAGCCGCTCACCGCGAGCCAAATCGCGCGTCCAGATGCTGGCGGAAAGGCCGAAAGGCGAATCATTGGCCAGCCGGACGGCTTCGGCCTCATCGGCCACCGTCATGATGGGAAGCACGGGCCCGAACGTCTCTTCGCGCATGATGCGCATGCCGTGATGGACGCCGGTCAGCACGGTAGGCTCGTAGAAGAAGCCTGCCAGGCCGCCGGGGTTCAACCGCCGGCCACCTGTGAGGACGGTGGCACCCGAGGCTGCCGCCTCCGCTACGTGATCCTCTACGATTTTGAGCTGGCGCTCGCGAATGAGCGGGCCCACCTCGGTGTCCGGATCGTCGCCGGCGCCCACGCGCAGCCCGCGCGCCTTCTCAGCGCACAGAGCCGCAAAGCGAGCGGCCACTTCGCGCACCACGTAGACACGCTCCACCGAAAGGCAGGCCTGGCCGGCGTTGGTGAATGCTCCCCACACAAGACCGCTTGACGCCAGATCGAGGTCGGCATCGGCGCAGACGATCGCCGGGTCTTTACCGCCGAGTTCGAGCACCGTCGGCAGCAGCCGCGCGACCAACTCGGCCTGGATTCGCTTGCCCGTGGCGACGCTGCCGGTAAAGACAAGCTTGTCGATGGCTGAGCCCGCCAGCGCCGCGCCCGTGAGGCCGTCGCCTACGACGACGCTGAGCACGCCCGCGGGCAGGCGCGCCTCTTCCGCGATCGCATGAATCCCGAGGCCTGCCTGGGGAGTGAATTCTGAGGGCTTGAGCACCACGGTGTTTCCCGCGATCAAAGCCGCGCCGATCTGGTTCATAGGAATGCTGAATGGGTAGTTGGATGGCGAGATGATCCCGATCACGCCATAAGGCTCGTATTCGAGCCGCCCCCGTTTGAATCGCACGGCGAGATTCTGATGGGGCACCGACTCCGGCTCGAGAAAACCCGGTCCGTGACCGGCGAGATAATTGAGGCCATCGAGCGCCACCATGACCTCGGCCAGCAGGGCCTCCAGCCGCGGCTTGCCGGCCTCGCGCGTGATCAAGGCCGCCAGATCGTGACGGCGGCGGAACAGCGCTTCCTTCAGGCGCACCAGGTACCGCGCCCGTCCACCGGGACCGAGGGCGCGCCAGGCCGGCGCCGCCCGGCGCGCGTCCGCCACCGCAGCCTGTACGTCGCGCACCTCAGCAGCGTCAAACTCGGCAAGAACTTGATTCGTGGCAGGGTTGATCGACTGCACTTTGCGTCCCGACCGGGCTCGGAACGCGCGACCGTCCCCGTTATCGTCCCCTGCTGCGTTCGTCGCATCCCGGGTTTCCGGGCCGGCAGGCGCCGAATCTCCCGACGTCGCCCATTCAAGACTCATGGCATCTTCCCGATCCTACTGGCACGGCGTAGCCGGTAAACATGGCAGCCGGAGGACGCGGTTCGTCACAATCTGCCGGAGGCGGCGCCCGCCGCCGCGACGGGGGGGGTCACCGGTGATCTAAACGGTAACGTCCTCGGTGCATCTCCGGCCATTAGACTCCAATTCCGACCCGTTGGGCTAGCAAATATCGCAGAGAAGACGGGGGGCGCACCGCGGCGGCCCCAAAGCGATCGTGAGCCGCAGACGGCCTAGGCCGGTGTTTCCGCCCTAGAACGGGGAACCTAGGGCCGCGAGCGGGTAAATAGTCTAGTAGACCTATAGGTATTGTTGTGCTATGGTAACTGGAGCGCTCCCGCTGTCGCCTCCAGGCTGACGCAGAAGCGCCTAAGACGCCCGGCCGGCGCTCCCCCCCTGCGCCGGCCGGGATTTGTCTTCGGGCCACAACCAAATCTCGCCCCATCCGCCGTCCGCAGGAGCCGAACGGGAATCCCTCAGCAATGCGGGCGAGAAAACCCTCGCGCCAAAGTGCTACAGTAACGACTTGCGATGGCCTGTCCTTGAGGGCCACCCGAGTCACGAAAGAGGGACCATGTACAAACTCGTTTTACTACGGCACGGCGAAAGCGTTTGGAACAAGGAGAATCTATTCACCGGCTGGACTGACGTCGACCTGTCTGAAAAGGGGCGGCAGGAAGCGCAGGATGCCGGCCGGGTTCTCAAGGAGCAAGGGTACACTTTCGACGTCGCCTACACGTCAGTGCTGAAGCGCGCCATACGAACTCTATGGATGGCGCTCGATGAAATGGACCTGATGTGGATTCCCGTCATTCGCGATTGGCGACTGAACGAGCGCCACTACGGAGCCTTGCAGGGCCTGAACAAGGCCGAGACCGCCGCCAAGTATGGCGAGCAGCAGGTGAAGGTATGGCGCCGGAGCTATGACGTGCCACCGCCGGCGCTCGAAGAAGCTGATCCCCGGTATCCCGGCCACGATCCACGCTACAAGAACCTCGCCAAGAGCCAGCTCCCGCTGACCGAATGCCTGAAGGATACGGTGGCGCGCTTCCTGCCTTGCTGGAACAACGTCATCGAGCCCGACGTCCGGTCCGGCAAGCACGTTCTCATCACCGCGCATGGTAACAGCCTGCGCGCGCTCGTGAAGTTCCTCGATAACATTCCCGACCCGGACATCGTGGAGCTGAACATTCCCACCGGCATGCCGCTGGTCTACGAACTGGACGACAATCTCAAGCCCACCAACCGCTACTACCTCGGCGATGCCGAACGCGTGCGTGCGGCGATGGAAGCCGTCGCCAAACAAGGAAAGGCTAGGGGTTAGGGCTTAGGGGTTAGGGGTTAGGGGTTGGGGACTAGGGATTAGTACTCTCGAGGCCGGCTCATCTGCCGCAAGGGGGCCTTTGAAGAATTACAAAGAGCTCAGTGTCTGGGATAAAGCTGTCGGTCTTGCGGTAGCCGCTTACAGAACGACGAGCCATTTCCCAGATTCCGAGAAATTCGGATTAACATCCCAAATGCGGAGAGCAGCAACGTCCGTCCCTGCCAACATCGCGGAAGGGTGGGACCGCGGGACTACTAAAGAGTATGTCCAATTCCTTCTAATCGCGAGGGGTTCCCTGATGGAAACGGAAACCCATCTCATCGTTAGCCATAAGCTGGGTTGCGTGAGTCAGGAAGACCTTCAATTGATGCAGGCGCGGATTGAGGAGATCGGCAAAATGCTCAACGGTCTGATTCAGTCTCTCAGAGGCCACAGAAGAGCTGAGCCGGGCTCCGTCGGCTAATCCCTAACCCCCAATCCCTAATCCCTAACCCCTAATCCCTAATCCCTGTTCTCCTTCGCGCCCTTGACGGCAGTTCTTCCCGGAAACTGCGCTGCTTCGCCGAGTTCCTCTTCGATTCGGAGCAACTGGTTATACTTGGAGATTCGGTCGGACCGGCTGGCCGAGCCCGTCTTGATCTGCCCTGTGGCAAGGCCGACGGCGAAGTCGGCGATGAAGCTGTCCTCGGTCTCGCCCGAGCGATGAGAAACCACGGCAGTGTAACCATGGCGCCGGCCGAGGTCGATGGCGGCGATCGTCTCGCTCACGGTTCCAATCTGGTTCAGCTTGATCAGAATCGAATTGGCCACCCCTTCCTCGATGCCCCGCTCGAACCGCTCCGTATTAGTTACAAAAATGTCGTCGCCCACCAGTTGGATCTGGTTGCCGAGCTCGTCCGTCAACTCCTTCCAGCCCTCCCAGTCGTCCTGCGCCAGGCCGTCTTCGAGGGAAATGATGGGATACTGGCGCACCCAGTCGGCGTAGAGTTTCACCATGTCCCCGGACGACTTCTTCGACTTGTCCGACTTGAAGAAGGCGTACTTGCCGTCGTCATAAAGTTCGCTTGCCGCCGGATCGAGCGCCAGAGCGATGTCGTGTCCGGGCGAATAGCCCGCCTGCTCGATGGCTTCGAGGATCAGCTCGATGGCTTCGACGTTGGTCTTGAGGGCAGGCGCAAATCCGCCCTCGTCACCGACGGAGGTGGAGTAACCGCGGGTCTTGAGCACCTTCTTCAGCGTGTGGAAGGTCTCCACGCCCATGCGCAGGGCTTCGGCGAAGCTCTCGGCGCCCACCGGCATGATCATGAATTCCTGAAAATCCACGGTGTTGTCGGCATGAACGCCGCCATTGAGGATGTTCATCTGAGGCACCGGCAGAGTATGCGCGGCCACGCCGCCGAGATAACGATAGAGCGGCGTATGCGCGGAGCGCGCCGAGGCCCGGCAGACCGCCATCGACACGGCCAGTATGGCGTTGGCCCCGAGCTTGCCCTTGTTCGGCGTGCCGTCAAGGGCGATCAGATGAGCGTCAATCTGGGTCTGTTCGCTCGCCTCCTGCCCGCCCAGCTCGCGCGCGATGTAGGTGTTGATGTTGTCGACCGCCTGCCGCACGCCCTTGCCGCCAAAACGCTTGTCGCCGTCGCGCAGCTCCAGCGCTTCGTGTACTCCGGTCGACGCGCCGGAAGGCACGGCGGCCCGCCCGAACGCACCGTCGCGCAGGTGAACATCCGCCTCCACGGTGGGATTACCGCGCGAGTCGAGAATCTCACGACCGAGAATCAGGTCAATTTGTGCCATGCGATGGTCCTTCTTCAAGGAAATTTGATCTGCGATTGTATCAGGAATCGGCAGCCGCCCGCGTTATTCGGCTTCCTCAAACATTCGCTCCTCGGGCACCACCACCACAATACCGGTCTCGCTCACGTGATAACGCTGGCGGTCCGCATCCGCATCGAATCCGATCACGGTGCCTTCCGGAAGGCGCATATTGCGGTCGATGATGGCCCGGCGGATACGCGAATAGCGGCCGACATCGACGTGCGGAAAGATAATGCAGCCGTCAACCTCGGTATAGCTGTTGACGCGCACGTCGAAGGAAAGCACCGAGTTGCTCACGCGTCCGCCGGAGACGATGCAGCCCGAGGAAACGATCGAATCGACGGCTGTACCCATGCGGCGGCCCTCCTGCGCGAAGACGAACTTGGCCGCTGGATACTGGCGCTGAAAGGTGCGGAGCGGCCAGGCCTTGTCATAAAGGTTGAAGACCGGACTCACCGACACCAGGTCCATATTGGCCTCGTAATAAGCCTCGATGGTGCCGACGTCGCGCCAGTACTGGGCCTGCTTCTTGTTCTCGTCCACGAAAGGATAGGCGTAGACCTTGTGGCTATCGATGAGCCTCGGCACCACGTCGCGGCCGAAGTCATGCGAAGATGACGGGCTTTCGGAGTCCGTCATCATGGCCGCCAGCAGCAGGTCACGGTTGAAACAGTAAATGCCCATGGAAACGTGGCTCTTGTCGGGGTTGCCCGGCGCCGGTTTCGGGTTGGCGGGCTTCTCTTCCCAACCTACAATGCGCGAGCTCGAGTCGAGCTCGAGCACGCCGAATGACGAGGCCTGGGAGCGGTCGAACTCAATCGTGCCGATGGTGACGTCAGCGCCGGCGTCGATGTGCCGCTGCAGCATGCGCTGGTAGTTCATCTTGTAAACGTGGTCGCCGGAAAGGATGAGGACGTACTTGCAGGGCTCGCTCCCGATCGAGTAGAGGTTTTGATAAATGGCGTCCGCAGTCCCCTGATACCAATTGTCCCCGACACGCTTCATGGGCGGAAGAACGCTGACGTACTCGCCGAGGTCGTGCGCCAGGATGTACCAACCCTCGCGCAGGTGGCGGTTGAGCGAAAGCGCCTTGTATTGCGTGATGACGAAGATGCGGCGCAAGTCAGAGTTGACGCAGTTTGACAAGGTCAGGTCGATGATGCGGTAGATCCCGCCGAAGTGCACCGCCGGCTTGGCGCGATCCCGCGTCAACGGATACAACCGCTCGCCCGCACCGCCCGCCAGCAGGCACACCAGCGTGTCACGAACCATGCTTCCCCTCCATCCCCCTGGGCAGGACGCCCGGGAGTTCCCAGGACGGACCCACAAGGCACCATCTTCGATGTTTCGCCGGTAATGTCAACTGCAAAAACCAGGGCAATTCAAATGCAGGGGAGTTTCGCTTTGAATTGGCGAAACAAAGCCACCGCCAAAGACCGTTCGCTGATTCCACAGGACTTATGGACCGCTCGAGTTTGGCTTTAGTGGCTTCGTTTGGCTTCGTTTTGACCTGTTTTGGGGGCCGATTTATTGATTCTATTGGGCTTAGTGGCTTCGTTTTGTAAAATTTTAGATTCCTTTTTTTTCGACTTTTGCAGGGAATAACGCAGGGCTAGCTCGGGGGCTACATCGTCCCAGTTTTCTCACGCGGATTTCGGCCATTTTCACAACAGCGGACCGGCAGGGCGAGGTGGCGCAGACCGCCGGGGTTGCGGTCTGCGGCTTTTCGTCGGGTGTGCGACCGATCCGATTTGCCTGCGCAAGTCGGACGGCATTGCCACGCGGTCGATGATGAAAACCGCAGCGTCGTGTTGCTCATCTGCGCTCACGCCCGAATACTCGCTCGACCATGGCGCGGGAAAATACGATGCCGCGAGGATGGTTAGCGAAAAGCCGCGGACCACAAAGCCGGTGGTGCGCGCTACTGCTTGCTTGACGTTGTGTAGCACTTGCTGAGACGCGTAGGGGATAACCTGGCCAAACCAACGTGTGCCAATGATCGGACATCAAGACGTACCCGCATAGCAGAAACTCCAACCGCTCTCTCGAACCTCGGGATCACGCGCAGTCAACATTCCCGCAGGCCCGGAGGGCCGAAAGATCTTAGCCCACGGCGTGAGCCGTGGGATGACGTTCAGTCACAACGCCCGTCAGCCCCGGGAGGGGCGTAAGAGTTTGGGCGACAGCAAGAGGCGGCATGACGTGCGGTCGGAAATCCCGAAGAACCCCAGCATATGACGGCGCGTCTTTCGCCCCTCTGGGGCTCCCCGGGATTTTTGGCGCTCCGGTCCCACGGCTCACGCCGTGGGCTAAGATCTAACGGCCCTCCGGGCCTCTCGGATTCCGTGTACCTGAGTCGAATCCCACGCTAGAGTGTGCCAGTTCACGAAAGCGTCGACCGAAGACCGAAGCCCACGGTCAGGAAAGCGCTGACCTTGGCTGCCTCCTGCCTCTCTCGCGGGTGCCGGCGGATGCTGAGTCGGCTTGTTCTGCCGGCAACGGTGCACAGTCACGCTCACCACCGCGTGTGGCAGCGGGGCGGGTATGACATGAACCTCTGGAGCGAAAAGAAGGTGCTGAAAAAGCTCAATTACGTGCACAATAATCCAGTGAGACGAGGCTTAGTCACCCACCCAGGCGACTGGCCATGGTCGAGTTGGCGGTTCTATTACTTGGAGGACAGATCCATTCTGGCCATGGATCCAATGTCATGAGGCTGCGCAGTCGGGAGGGCGGCGGCGACATGAAAGGCAATGTCGTCGCCACCCGCGGCGGGGAGGGACTATGATCCGACTGGTACTCGCTCTCGCGGTCTTGCTCACATCGGCTAATGTACAGCGAGAGCAGGAATCTCACCGAGGGACTCTTGATGGCACGACTGTCGGTCTTCAACTTACGGCCTCGATCACGAGCGTACTTCGCCGCTCTAGCGCAGAGTCTCGCTTCCCAGAGACTCTGCGGCTTCTCGCCGTCCCATGAGACGGCCGCGGGTGGCGACGACATCGTTTGCCATGTCGTGGCCTCGCCGGAACACGTTTGCCGGCGTCCGAGCACGGCGCACACATGCAAGACGATGTATGCGCCACCCGTTTAGGTGAACAGCAGAGTTCCGCTCATCGGGACTATTCCGTCCGCAGAGCCGCCGAGGGTGAAATCCGGCTGGCCCGCAACGCCGGAGCGAACGCCGCGGCCAGAGCTGAGCATCCGAGCGTCATCGCCGCCACGAGAATCACCGCCGGATCATAAGGATTCAAGCCGTAGAGCTGGCTCCCGAGGAAGCGTCCCGCCGCCAGAGCCAGCGGAATGCCGAGCACGAGACCGACAGCAACCAAGACGAACGCGCCCTGAATAATCAGCGACGCAGCTTGAGCGCGCGTGGCGCCGAGCGCGAGCCGCACGCCGATTTCGTTGGTGCGGCGTCCGGCGTTGTAGGCCGTAATTCCATACAGGCCGATCGAGGCGAGGATCAGCGACAGGGCGCCGAAGAACGAGGTGAGCCACGCCAGCAAGCGCTGCTGGCCGAACTGGCCGGCCACCTGTTCGCGCAGGCTCTGCATCGAAACGACGGGCAGGTTGGGGTCGACGGAGGCGATGGCCTGGCGGAGCTGCGCAAACGACGGGTTCGCGCCCGTCCGGGTCACGACGACAATGTCGTGGAGGAAATGGGAGCCCGGATCAGGGTCCATGGCCCCGGTCTTGAAGATGTCATACTGCGCCGCGGGCAGGAAAAAGAACGGTGAGATCGGCTTGTCGAAGTCGAAATTCAGGTAGCGGGCGTCCTGGGCGACGCCTACAACCTCGTACTGGTGCGACGATCCTGCAGACACTCCGGGGCGTCCGAAGTACTTTCCGATGGGGTCTTCGTTCCGGAAGAACTTGCGCGCAAAGGCCTCATTGATCACCACCACGTGCTGTGAATCCGCTGTGTCCTCCTCGGAAATGGCCCGCCCCCTAAGAATGCGATTGCCGACCGCGTCAAAGAATCCCGGTGTCACCCGGTCCCAAAAAGCAAAGTTGTCGTCTCGCGGGCCCGGAGGCGGATGCCCATCCGCCCACACCGTGCCGCCCCAGTTGTTGCCGCCCTGGGGCGACAGCAGGCAGAGAGCTACTGCGGACACACCGGGAACCCTCGAAAGCGAGTCCTGAAGCCGCGTGTAAAGCGCAGCGAGTTGATCGCCGTGGTAGCCGGCGAGCCGGGCATCGATGCTGACGATCATGCGGCCGTCCTGCACGAAGCCGAATTTTTGATTCTCGAGATTACCGAGAGCCGCCGTGAGCAGCCCCGAGGCGGTCAGAAGGACGAGCGAGAGCGCGGCCTGGAGCACCACCAGCGTCTTGCGCGGGAGCGAGCCCGCGCGAGCTGTAGAACGGCTGGCGCCCCGCAGAGCCTCGATAGGATCCACGCGCGCGGTCACCCAGGCAGGAGCGATGCCGAACGCGATTCCGGTCAGCAACGAAACAGCGAGCGTGAAGACAAGTACGGGCGTTGATGGCGATGCGCTGATCGGTACACCGCCGAGACCGGGAATGCGAGGAAAGACGATATCCAGAATCAGCCGCGTTCCGGCAAACGCGATTGCGAGACCTGCCGCGCCTCCCACGATTCCGAGCAAGACGCTTTCGGTGAGCGCCTGTTGCACGAGACGCCCGGCCCGCGCCCCGAGCGCCATGCTCAATGAGATCTGCCGGCGCCGCTCCATGCCGCGCACGAGCATCAGATTCGCCACATTGGCGCACACGATCAGGAGCACAAATCCCGAGACCATCATCAGGACTTGCAGCCAGTGCTCGTACTGGTCGCGCATGTTGCTGATGCCTGCGCCTCCCGGTTCCAGGAACAGCGTCTGCTCGGGCAATCGGGCGCGATCGTTCGCGTCCATGTCGCCCCAATGCGAGCGCAGCCATTGTTGAAGCTCCACCCGCATTTCCGCCTCGATGGAGGCTGTTTTGGCGCCGGGCCGGATGCGCCCGATCAGATCCAGCCAGGACTCGGCCTGGTTCAGATCGTCAACGCCTTCCACAGCCAGTTCGGCATTGAGTGGCAAGAAGAAATCGGGTGGAACCGGGCGCAGTTGGTCCCCAAAGAAGCTCGGAGGGGCGATGCCGACCACCGTCACCGGCTTTTCATCGAGATTGAAGACGCCGCCGACGACCGATGGATCGGAGCCGTATCTTTGCTGCCAGAGGCGGTAGCTCATCACGGCGACCGGCGGAGCGCCGGCCCGATCGTCGCTCGGGGCCAGCATCCGCCCGGCATAAGCGCGCACGCCGAACATGTTGAAGTAATTGCCGGAAACGAATTCCCCCGGAATACTTTGGGCAGACTCCCGCGCCCCGGTCCGCCGAACGCCAAACAACGCCCCGCCGGCCTGGAAGGCGGCCAATTCCGCGAAGCCCGGGGTATTGTCCCTAAACTGCTTGTAAAGATCGTAGGAGACGATCGAAAACTCCTTGTCCTGGCTGTAGGCTGGCCAGTAGCAGCAACGCGCTTGCTTGCCGAGGCGATATAGTTCGCTGGGATTTGCCACGGCCAGCGACTTCAGGAGGACGGCATGCACCAGGGTGAAGATCGACGTGGTGGCGCCGATGCCGAGCGCCAGCGTGAGCACAACCGTGACCGTGAACGCGGGCGACTTTCGCAAGCGGCGCAACGAATAGCGCGTGTCTTGCACCAGGCTTTCCATCAAGGGCATTCCGCGCCGGTCCCGGTAGTCCTCCTTGACCGCTTCCACTGCGCCGAACTTCAGCACCGCCTGGCGTCGCGCCTCTTGTGGAGACAACCCGGCGCGCAGATTGTCCTCGATTTGAAAACCGAGATGCTCCTCGATCTCCGCGCGCAATCGCTCTTCATCGCGGGGTGTGGTCGCCCAGGAGGTAAGCCGCTTGATGAATCGTCTCAGCTTCTTCATTTCAGTTCCTCTGCTTTCGCGGCAAAGAATCGCCCAATGATGGCGGCCGTCTGTTCCCAATCGCGGGTTTCGGCCTGAAGTTGCTTGCGCCCGGCGCGGGTGAGGCGGTAGAAGCGCGCCTTGCGATTGTTCTGGGATGCGCCCCACTCCGAAGCGATCGAGCCCTCCTGCTCCAGCTTCAGGAGGACCGGATAGAGCGTGCCCTGATTCACCGAAAGGAGGTCCCCGCTGATCTGCTCAATCCGCCGCGCGATGCCGTAGCCGTGCAGGGGGCCCAGCACGTCGAGGGTCTTGAGCGCCATCAGCGCCAGCGTGCCTTGCAAAACATCCTTCTTGTTTTTCGCTTCGCTCATTGGGTTTCCAACAGGAAGAGTGGCACACTTCCTTTGGGAAAGCAACAGGGCAGCCTTCGTGGCGGGACGGCGTGGGAGCGAGGGGACCGGCTGGCCGGCTGGCGCAGCCTTTCTTTTTCAGGTCTGCGCCTACGAAGCTCGTCAATTCATTCGATCCGGTCTATTTCCAGCAGCGCGCGCAAAGCCTCCACAAAAGGCTGAGGGACGCCGGAAATGGCAAAGACGGGCACGCGGAGGTAGGTGCTGGTGATGATAAGCTGCAACTGGCCCAGTTCGAAATGGCGTCCGTAAATCGGCATTCGGGGGATTATCGGACGACGAAGGCCGAAGGTTGAGTCGCAGAGCGTTGTGAGATGAAGCTGTCGCAGACCTGAAAAGAAAGGTCTGCGCCAGCCGGCGTTCACTCTCGAGGGTCAGGAATTGCGCATCATCGAGCAGGGCCGCACCGATTGTCCCGATTCGACGTCTCTTTACGTTCCATCGATCGGCCTGATCGCCGCTGGCGACGTTGTGTACAACCAGTGCCGCATGTACGTCGGCGACACCACCCCCGAGAGCCGAGCGAATTGGATCGCGGCGTTAGGCCGGTTAGCGGCGCTGAACCCGGCGATTGTTGTCGCCGGTCACAAGAAGCCTGGCGCGCCCGACTCTCCCTCGACGATCCAAGACACCAAGCGTTGCCTGCAGGACTTCGATCGGGTGCAGAAAACCGCGACGTCCGACCAGGAGCTGTTCGATCAGATGACGGAGCTGTACCCGCATTGGGTAGCCAATCAGTCGTGGTTGATGTTCGGATTCCCGCAGCCATAAGCCACATCAACCCCTGATGCGAATGTTTCCTCGCGCATGGTGGGAGGTTGTCCCTCTGCCGGCAAGTTGACGGATGACGGCCTTACTGGACAACTGGTCGCAAACGATACCAAAGTATCGTGCGATACCTTGGTCCAATTGTTTTGGCTTTTCTCGTCAGGCTTAATCGATAGCAGGTATGAATGCGAAGGAACCGGAACGAACGGATGAGCACTGTTTATCGAAATTGGAGGCGTCAATGAGCAGCGTACAAATCGAACAAAAAAGCTATGAGATGCCCCCGCGCGAGGGGATCAGCATCGCGCAGTTTCTCACCGTCGCCGACATCGGGCGATCGGCCCGCTACTACGAAAAGGTCTTCGGCGCTCGCATTCTGAGTTTGGGTGACGGCAACGCGCCTGGGTACCTCCAGCTTGCGAATATCTGGATGATTCTGAACGTTGGAGGCGGGCCGACCCCCGATAAGCCGACGGTAACGCTTAGCGTCCCCGACCCTAATCACATCAACAGCTTTATGAATTTCCGCGTTGCGGATATTCAGGCGTGCTATGAACTATGGAAGAGTCGAGGGGCCGAGTTCATCACGGAGCCAATTCCCAAGTACGGCGAGATACGCTGCTACATCCGCGATCCTGACGGTTACATCATCGAAGTCGGACAGAGCACCGATCTCACCTACGGTTAACGCTCGGCCCGCGTGGGATGCGGATTTGCAGCGCACGAGCCTCAGGTCGTTATGCCAATGGCCAGATTGGCGAGTTGGGCTCCCGTCGTCGTCACCGTCGGCAATGCTGCGGCCTTCGCAAGATCCATTCCGTCCGGCACCTTCGCGAGTTCGTCTGCCTTGACCGCGCACAAAGTCGCATACGCCTTGGGCGCGTGACCAAAGACCTTGTCACCGATTGTGAATGACTGCACGCCGGCGCCGACAGCAGAAACGGTTCCCGACACGTCGAGTCCCAAGATGCCCGGAAAGGAAACCGGGAAGTAATCCTTGACCGCTCCGGAGCGCATCTTCAGATCGATGGGATTGATGCTTGCCGCATAGGTTTTCACCGGCACTTCGCCCGGCCCGACCACCGGGTCTGGCACGTCTTCGAACTTGAGTTCGTCCGGTCCGCCGTACTTTCGGATAACGACTGCTTTCATTTTGTTTCGCTCCTTCCTGGCGACAGCGTGGGAGCTGTTCGTCACCACCTCTCTTGACATCGAGAAATATATTTAAGAATGTCTCTTGATGTCAAGACATCGTACCCGCGAGAACATGGGTCGGGCCGGGCCCTGCGAGCTTTGGACCGCCATTACGCCACCTCATGCAAAAGAGATTCCCAGTTTGGCGGCACCTTGCCCTCAGGGCCGGGAGCTGGCTGCGTTTCAGGATGCCAACGCGGAGATGCCAGCCGTGGACCCCTGATCACCTTTCTGTTCTCATAGTCGTAGAACCAGCTCTGGAGCGGCTCGAAACTCGCCACGATCGGATGACCTGCGAGAGATGCATGCCTGGCGGCGTGCTGGCCCGGTGAGCTATCGCAACAGCCGATGTATCCGCACTGTGCACACCGGCGAAGGTGCAGCCACCAACCGCCCGCCTTCAGGCAGGCCCCGCAGCCGCTGCCGATGGGTTTGGAATCAGGATTGATCCCGCGCAGCGATTTTCCCATCGGCTCTTGACCTCCTGCAGGCGGATTGTCGGTTAGCTCAGCGCGAGTTGACAATCGCCAAATCGGCTTGGGTCAGGACCCCACTTTAGGACTATTCGAACGGGGCTTGGACTGTTGCAGGATTGCGTAAATCCCTATGCTGGGAGTGGCAAGGAATTGTCTTCGGACGGGGGCGTCGGCTTCAGACCAGTGGACCTCAGATTTCAAAGAAACCCCGATGCAGGGCGATGGTCACGGCGTGGGTCCGGTCGTTCGCCTTCAATTTGAAGAGGATATTGCGCACGTGCCCTTTGACCGTGTCCTCGCTGATATTCAAGCGGTCGGCCACAATCTTGTTCGCGCAGCCCTTGGCGATCAGCTTCAAGACCTCGATTTCCCGTTCCGTCAAAGATTGATCCGGGGCGTGCTGCGCTAGCTCGGTTGCAACCTCTGCCTGTACGTGACGCAGCCCGCTATGAACTGCACGAATGGAATCCAGGAGATCGCGGCGAAGTGTGGCCTTCAGCAGGTATCCGGAAGCTCCGGCCCGCAACGCACGGATTGCCTGGACGTCTCCGAGATAAGTGGTAAGAACGATAATTCGGGCGTCGGGATGGGTCCCTCGGATCGTCTTGATGACGTCGACACCGTGAATGTCTGGAAGTCCCAAATCCATCAGCGTGATGTCCGGGAGGCATTCCTCAAAGAGCGCGATCGCTTGCTTACCGGTGCCGGCCTCTGCGGCCACCTCCAGATCAGGCTGACTTTCAATCATCGCCACCAAGCCATCCCGCAAAACAGGATGGTCATCGACGATAAGAATGCGGATTCGTGAGGAGGACTGCTTGGGCATCGCTGGCTCACTCCGTCGCCCTGACGAGCGATTTTCTCATTATTCCGTCAGGCGGCGATACCCTTCTTTCGAGTTGTGTTCACGCTGCTGTTTCGGAACCGTCGTGCATAGAGGTGAAAGACTGCGGACCGGTCACCGGGCCGGCGAATGGGCGGGCTCCCCGTTCACGCCATTCAGTGATAAGATTTGTGCCTTGATCTCAAGGTATCCTGATGTGGAGGACCGTTTATGAGGCAGTTGCCCACCTCTCCACTCAAAACGAGCTTCTCGAACGATCAGACGGTAAATGCTGCGACACAGCTGGCACCGCCGACGCGCGACCTCGTCAAACGCTCACCATTTCAGTGCGGCCTGAGGACGTCCGAAAGGCCTGTCCGGCCACCAGGGCGACATTGGCGTGCAATCTGCGTCTTGAAATGCATCGTCCTCACGCTCACGCTCACCCTTTGCGAGGGTGTTCAGTCACTGCTCTGCGCGGAGGACCAGACGATCTCCCAAATGGTTCATACCTCCTGGACGGTCCGGGACGGAGCTCCGCAGAATATCAACGCACTAGCTCAAACTGCGGATGGAACCCTATGGTTGGGCACTCGCGATGGGCTTTACAGCTTCGACGGCTTGAAGTTTTCGGTTTCAAACCTGGTCCCTCGCAAGGACGTACAAAGCTTGTTTGCCACCCGGGAGGGTGACCTCTGGGTCATGGGACTTGCCGGTCCTGCGATCCGCATTCGCAGCGGTGAGGCAAAGGTGTTCGATCATGTCGATACCGACGCGATTCAACGCATGATGGATGTGGAGGAAGATCACGGAGGGGCCATTTGGGCGCTCCTGAATTCGAAAAAGCTTGTGCGCCTGGGCACCGATGAAGTGTGGCATGTTGCTACGGGCCCGAAACCTGATTGCAATGTTCTCGAGGCATTCTTTATCGATTCCTTAGGTACACAGTGGGTTGTCGCAGACACCTTCCTCTATCGCCGAGCGCGAGGCGAAGAAAACTTCAGACCAACTCACTTGACGGTGTACGGTGTGATGAACATCGCAGAGGGTAGAGACGATTCGATCTGGATTGCGGCGTCCCATCGGGCCCCCGCAAACCCACTGGAAGTGGGCCTGCGGCATATCGATCAATTCGGAAAAGCGCTGGCAAATCCGGCCACTAGAGAAGACGTCACCGATGTTGTTCTTGGAACTGATGGCTTTGCATGGTTGTCTCATTCCGGAGGTGGTCTCGAGCGGCTGGCTCCGTATGAAGCTAATGGGACGCCCCATCGGTTCCAAAGCAACTCTCCAGATATCTTCGGCGTAGCGGACGGGCTGATCACAACAGGTTATCGTGTTCTGCTGCGGGATGCAGAGGGCAGCATTTGGGTCGCCGGAGGCAGAGGGATCGAAAACTTCCGTCGCGCCACAATGGTGCCGATAGTCGCGAATGCGATTAACGGATGGTGGTCGTTCTGTGTTGCCCCCAACGACGACGTCTGGGTAGCCGTTCTTGACGGATTTCGAGGACTAGTGAGAGGGAATCGCGTAACTCGGCTGAAGGATCGGGACAATATTACGGCAATCCTATGCGGGCAGGATGGTCGGGTCCGAATGTTCATCATGGATGGAGGAATTGCTGAGGTCCGGAGTGGTCAGCTCCATTTCCTGCCGCTCTTACCCGGGCATGGCGTCTACTGGGTGCCCTATCGCTTCACCAGCGTTGTCGTCTTGCAAGACGATCAAATCCTGGCCAGCACTCGCGGTACGACCGAAAATGGACTTTGGATCTATCAAAAAGGCAGGTGGAAACCATTTCTTCCTGAGGCGGGTATCGAGCGGATCACCGCGATGATGAAGGATGCCCGAAACAAACTTTGGTTGGGCTCCGTAGATGGCAAGATCATCGCGCTCGACGCGAAGACACATCAAATAATTTCCTCAGCGTCACCTGGCATAGGGCCCGTCGTCGGATTCTCGGAGACAGGCTATGGTGTTTTTGCTTTGGGGCAGAATGGCATTGCCCTCAAACACCCCGGGTCGTTTCAGGCGCTGAGAATGGACGATCCGGACCTTGCCACCTCGGTTACAGGACTGGCAGAAGATCGAAACCACGACATCTGGATAAACGGGTCGCGGGCAATCGCTCGCATACCTTCGGTGGAGATCAAAGCTGTCGTCTCCGATCCAAACCATCGAATTCTTGCCCACGAATTTCGAGAAGGAGACTTTCGCGGTTCTGACATCTTTACCTATTCACGAAATTCCGCTCAACTCGATAGTCGGGGTCGAGTGTGGCTGGCGACCGCGAACGGAATCATCTATATCGACCCTCAACATTTGGATCGGCCATCGCATCTGCCCACGCTGTCAATTCGGTCCATCACGGCCGACGGGAAGCCCTTGAACCTGAACGCCACAATCGCTCCGGGCACGCAGGCTTTAAACGTGCGATATCTCGGATTGAACCTATCCAATCCAACTGGCGTGATCTACCGCTATCGCTTGATGGGCTACGATCCCGAGTGGCAGGACGTCGGAAGTCGCGCTGAGGCCATCTATACCCATCTTCGCCCCGGAACGTATAGGTTCCAAGTCATTGCCTCGAATGGAGACGGCATTTGGACGCAGGCGCTGTCTGCCTCACCCTTCACTGTGCTGCCGGCCTTCTATCAGACCTGGTGGTTCGAGAGCCTTTGTGCCTTGATGGTGGTGCTGGCGTTGTGGCTCGGGATCACGGCGCGGGTCAGATATGTTTCCAGTGCCATCAGAATACGGGCAGAAGGGCGGGCGGACGAACGGATTCGGATAGCAAGGGAGCTTCACGACACGTTGTTGCAAGGAGTCCAGGGGCTTTTGCTCAGCTTTCACGCAGCGGCAGAGAAAGTGTCGGCCGACCACGAGTCTAAAGCCGCTCTTGAGAAGGCATTGAGCGCCGCCGACCGGATTATCCTGGAAGGGCGCAACCGGGTGACCAGGCTCAGATCAGAGAATCTTAGCGACGCCGAGCTGAAACCCTCCATCGAAGGTGTCGCTGCCGACCTGAGTGACACGGCGATAGTCAATTTCGGTGTGGAGCGCAAGGGCGGAAGCGACACTCTCCACGATCACGTTGTGGATGAGGTGTTTTACATTGCGCGCGAGGCGCTCACGAACGCCTTCCGTCACGCGGAGGCATCGCGAATCGAAGTGGAGTTGGACTACCAGAAGCGCGAGTTCAAGATGACTTGCCGCGACAACGGACGCGGGTTTGACACGGACGCAGTGCGCGCAAATCACACCAATGGTCATTGGGGACTTCGCGGCATGGCGGAGCGTGCCGGACGGATTGGCGCGCACTTCTGCTACGCGAGCTCTGTGGACAAAGGCACGGAAGTGCAGGTCACCATACCAGCTCGCCGCGCTTACGTTCGACACGG
>DASZIG010000076.1:0-55699 GCA_035949375.1 Terriglobia bacterium
TCACAGCGTAATCGAAGGCTCGCACGGGGTCAGCGAAGTAAGCAATTGCTTCCTGCAACGTCTCGGGAAACTGAATGGTTGTCGTGTCCATGGAAACAGTGTATCCCAGAAAAGATTGTGTGTCAAATATATTGTTACCCATAAAAGTTGCCGTCCGGGCCGAGCACCAGGCCGGCGAACGGGCTGGCGCCGTCAGCACAATTCGTCTGGGTGCAGAAGTTGTAAAGCGTGGTCATGACGCCGTGCAGGTTGACTTTGAAGACGGTGCCCGGGCCTTTGATCCCGCCCTGATATGTTGTGCCGTAGAGCAGGTTTTCGTCCGAACCCACCGCCAGCCCCGCCATGGGTACCTCACCGTCCAGGCAATGCGTTCTGCCGCAGAAGCTGTAAAGGGTAGTCAATACGCCGGTCGAGGTGATGCTGAAGACCGTTCCTTCATTGCCGGCGCCCCCGGACCAGGTTGTCCCATAGAAGTTGCCGTTGTGGGCCTGGACGAGGCCCGCTGTGGATCCATTACCGTCCGCGCAACGGGGTTGAGAGCAAAAGCTGTAGAGCACCGTCAGCGCCCCGCCCTGGGTGATCCTGAAGACATCTCCATAACCGTTAGCGCCGCCGAACAACGTTGTGCCGTACAAGTGCCCGTCCGTGGCTTGGACCAGCGCGGCCTGCGGGTTTGTGCCGTCCGAGGCGTTGAAATCGAGCAGCGTTTTGAATGCCTGGGCGGGCGCGATCATGGCTGACGCCGCACAAAGTGCTAGGGCGGCGCACACTTTGATCCACCATGCGGACCGCAAGCCGTGCGGTTTGTCCGCGCGCTGTCCCTGAAAGCGGCCATCTTGGACGGGAAATTCAGCCTTGCGATCAGATTCGCGCATCTCTTGCTTCCTTGCGTTGAGCCCCGGCGTATCGACATCCGCCCAGGCGCGATGTCCATTGTGCTTTACCGCCAACGACGGGTCAATGATCGGTCCATGCGGTCCGGGGGTGCGAGCGCGCCGCAGGCAATTTGGGGCGCCGCAGGACGCGAGAAGAGAGGCCGCGCAGTTGCGGCAGCCCCGTGAGGGGCGTGAGGGTTTAGTCCGCGCCCCAGGCCATAGAACGTCCTCAAGAATTCGCCGTCTTTTGCCGAACACAATTATGTGCATACCTTAATGATCATCATGATTATCGCGGCGGCGTTCGTGGTTGAGATCCTCCTTGCCTTGCTCGTCGGCGGATTCCTGCACGACTGCTCTGCGCTCGATGCCGAAGCGGACTCGGCTGCGGCCTCATTCGTCCAAGAGGGCTCCGGACAGATTGTGTCGGCCCTTCAAGGCGTCCATCAAGACCGCCAATTTTGAGCGCTGGCTTGCGCCGTGGGCTAGAGTCCTACGCCCCTCCGGGGCTCCCCAAAACCTTGAGCGCGTCGTCCTGGTCCCAGGGCTTGCGCCGTGGGCTGCCGTCTTCCTGCCCTCCGGGGCTGCGCGTCACGTTCGTTGGTCACCGGGCGTCACTGTTCTGCTGGTAGGGAAGATGGTTTGGGCGTTTTTGTTTTCTCGCGGGTCCCGACCTGGAAGAGCTGGTAATTCGAATACCGGTGCACGTTACGGTACATCCGTTTGTTCCAAGACACGGTCACCGCGACATCTTGCGGCAGCCATAGGGTTTGGTTCTTGCTCTTGAAAAGGACCGGCCCATAGCTCACGTCGGTGACCTGGGAAGACAATCGGACTTCGGGCGCGGGCTTCAGCAGGTCCGTGTGCATCCGCAGCACTTGAAAGGTGTCCGCGTCCACCCAGGCGAGCCCCTGCGTGAGCACCACGGCCCTCTGGCCCTTCAGGACGAAATCCTCCAGCATTTTGGCGGTGGCTGGCCGCTCGGCGAACGCGATCACCAGGGCGTCGTGGCCGGCGACCTGCTGCCGTCCGAGCAGGCGGAAGCTTGATCCGACCTGGTAGGTGGGGTGGAAGATCAGAGGGATCGACGCGAAGCCCGACGTGACCATGAAGTCCCGGTCCTGCGCTCCCGGATTCACCGTCGCGCCGGAGTTGTTGGTCCTGAATTCGTTCAATACCAGGCTGTCGCGGCTGAGAGAGCTTAGCAGCAGGTACCGGAACTGCTGCTTCAGCGAGTCCGCCACCTTGCCGTCCGGGTGGAGACGCTGCATCTCGATCTCTTCATCGACGCTCGTATTCGGAAATCCCTCAAAGATGGCTTGGACGCCGCGACCGACCTTGAGCAGCACGGAATCGAGAGCGGCGGGATCGGCGATCGGCGCAAGGCCCTTCAGGTCCGGCATGGCCGCGGCCAGCTCTTCCGGAGTGCGATCGATCACGGTCGCGCCGCCGCCGCCCGACTCGAGGGCGATGCGCGCCGTGTACTGCGACCAGAGCGACCGTGGCCCTTGGGCCAGGTCCTTCGCCTTGCGCCCTCCAAGGTAAGCGTCCAACTGCTCTTGAGCTTTGGCGGGCTGATTGAGCTCGATGAGGGCCTGAGCCCGCAGCAGGTGGCCTTCCGCGTCGCCGCCATGGGCGAGGGCCCGCCCGAGGTACCGGTCGGCGGCTGTCATCCGGCGTTGCAGCAGGAACGCCCGGCCCAGCTCCTGTAGGGCGAGCGGCTGGTCGGGGTGGATGGCGAGCGCCTCGAGGAATGAGACCGCGGCCTTGGAGAACTCGCCGCGCCAGATTTGAAGTTCGCCGAGCGCGATGAGCGGCTCCGGAATGCGCCGCTTGTCCCCGGCCGTGACCACATCGTGAGCAGCCCGCATCAGGTTGGAGCCGGCGCTCGACCAGGCGCCCGTCTCAAGTTCAGCGAGGCCTGCGAGGGTTCCGCATTCAATGCAGCCGGAGTTTTGGCGGGCGATTGCCCCGAGAGTCGGGGCTGCACTTTCCGGCGCGTCCCTGTCGAGCAGCCGCAGCGCGACGTCCATCTGCCGGAGCGCCACGCCAGTCAGGGGCTTGCCCGTAGCCGGGGTGCGCAGCCCGGGAAGCAGGCGGGTACACAAGTCGTCCAGGTCCGGCAGAACCGGGTCGTCCGGCTGCTTCCGGAGCACAAGCCCGACCGGACTTATGGTCTGGCCCGCCTCAGCCTCAACGGTATCCTCGGCCCCGGTGTATCCCGGCATGGCCGCGGTCACGGTGATCGCGAGCGGCCCCGGCCTTCCCGGGACATGCACGTCGAATTTTCCCCCGAGGCCGGAGCTGAGGGTCTGCGGCTTGCCTGCGGTGCCCGCCACCGCGATAGTGACTTCGGCGCCGGCCAGGGGGTCGCCGTGGGGAGCGGTGACTTGGCCGGAAACTTCGATCGTCGATTCGGTCCTGGTCTGTTTCCCGGGCGCGCCCGCGCCGTGCTTTGCCGGCTTCTGCGCGTATGAGCAGGCCGGGAGCAGAATCAACGCCGCGGCGGCAGTCCGAAGCCGGGATCTGAATTGAGATCTCAACATATCCTTGCGAGTCCGAGTCGTCTTGCGAGCCCGAGTCGTAGAGTGCGAATCGTCGAGGCGCCCTCAGCGTTCCGTTGCCGGGGGAGCGGGTCCGGTCGCTGGCTGTTCCGCCTGCCCGCGCGCAACGGGCGCGGTGGAGGGCACGAGATCCGACGCCAGGTGAACCGGCGCTTCCTCAGGCTCCGTGTGGAACGCGGGCGGCGGCTCCATCACGGCGTCATCCAGCATTTCTTCCGCCTCGAGAGCGCTTCCGACGTTGCTCTCCGGCAACGCCAGCTCCGGACGGAGGTGTGTGGCGCTCGCGTACTCGCTGAGGGCGCCATCCAGGTCGCCATCGGCAAGGCGCACGAGGGCCAGATCGTAGTGCGCTACGGCATTATTCGGAGCGAGCTTCAGCGCATGCTGATAATTCTCGGCCGCGGGTTGGGAATCGCCTTGCTTTTCGAGCATTACACCCAGATTCAGCCAGGCGGCCGCGAGGTCCGGCTTGAGGCGCACCGCCTCCTGGTAAGCGTGAACCGCGCCGTCGGCGGCATCGTGATGGGCGAGCGCGTTGCCGAGATCGTATTGCGCCTCCGCGTAGCCGGGCTTGAGGACCAGCGCAAGCTGATATTCGGTAACAGCCCCGTCATGGTCGCCGCGACGCTCGAGATCATTGCCCAGATTATGGTGGGCCGGGGCGAAACCCGGATTCAAATGCTCCGCTTCCTTGTACCGTGCTGCGGCTGCCTCAGGATCGCCCCGAGCGGTCAGCAGGGCTCCCAGGTCGCTCTGCAGGACCGGGTCATGGGGATCGAGCTTCAAGGCTCTCTGGTAGCTCTCGAATGCCTTGTCCGCTTCGCCGGTTGCCGCGAGCGCCCAGCCCGCGTCGGTCAGAAAGCGGGCGTTCTCCGGCTCCAGGCGGACGGCTTCCCGATATTCAGCCAGGGCCTCGGGCAGATGTTGCTCGAGGGCGAGCGCGCGCCCCACGTCGTCGTGGGCTTCGGCGCTGTCAGGCTCAAGCCGCAAGGCGGCGCGATACTCGGCCAGCGCGTCATCGAGCTTGCCCGAGCTTTCGAGCACTCGCGCCAGAGCATGATGCGTCTCGGCGTCGTCCGGGCGCAGGGTCAGCGCTTTGCGATACTCCTCGAGCGCGAGGTCGAAATTCCCTTTGGCGACCCAGGCCGCCGCTAGATTCCCATGCGCCTTGGGATCGTCCGGCTTGAGGCCGATGGCGGTTCCGTATTCGGCGGTGGCCCCGGCGAGGTCACCGGCGTTGCGGAGGGCATTGCCAAAGTTGAGGTGGGTGGCGGGATCGGTGGCTTCCAGGCGCGAGGCGGCGCGGTACTCGTCTGCCGCCTCCGGATATTTGCGCTGCTCCTCGAGGGCCAATCCGAGATCGTAATGGGCTACGGCGTCGCCGGCGTTCAGTTTGAGCGCCTCCTGGAACTGCCGCGCGGCTCGTTCGGGGTCGCCCTGTGCCATCAGCACGACGCCCAGCCAGTCGTGAGCGGCGGGGAGCGCGTCCTCGAGCGTCGCGGCGGCCTGGATTTCCGGGCGCGCCGCGTCAAGATCGCCTTGACGATAGAGCGCGGTACCGAGCTCGTAGTGCGCCTGAGCAAACGTCGGGCGCGCCGCGACGGCCGCCCGATACTCGGAAACGGCCGCAGCCATGTCGCCCTGCGCGCGGATCGCTCCGGCCAGTCCGAAGTGCGCTTCGGCATCATTGGGCTGCCCGGCGAGCGCGGCCCGGAACTGTTCCGCCGCCGGCGCGTTCTGCCCCTGGGCCCTCAAGTCTTCGCCCAGATCACGATGCAGCTCGGGAAGGTCCGGATCGAGGCCGAGCGCCTGCTGGTACTGGGGCAGAGCCTCGCTCCAGCGGCCCTGCGCGGCCCATGCATGCCCAAGCCCGTGATGCGCTTCGGCCGAGTCAGGCTCGATCTCCAGGGCGGCGAGGTATTCGGTGGCCGCGGCGCCGTAATCGGACTTGCGGACCAGCAGGTCCGCGAGGCGGCAATGCGCGTCTCCGAGGTGCGGGTTTGCCTCGAGCGCCAGCCGGTACTCGGCGATGGCGCCATCCAGATCGCCTTGCCCGGCCAGCGCCTCGGCCTGTTTAAGATGCCGGGAAGCTCCAGGCGCCGGAGCGGGCGATTTGTGCCGGGTTTGAGGGGCAGGCTGGTGAGTCTGCGGGCGGTTGGCGGGCGCTTGCGCAGCCCAAGCCCCGGCGCTCATCGTCAACAGCAGGACGGAAGCCTTCGAAAGCATGCCACACCGTTCCGAGCCGCAGGAGGCGCGCTCCGAAGGGCCCATTTGGGCGTCTCGAAGCCGCTCGCGCGATCAAAGTGCATTGAATATACCCGCAGAGACGGAAAAATGCGAGTGCCTGCTTGTGGCACTGGTGTGCCCCTTACACTCCCGGAGGATGTCAACGCGAGTAATTGTCCGCGCCGCTGGCGTCATGCTACCATACGCCTGCGCCCGGCCTCCCCTGGGCGTCCCAAAAGCCATGGTCAGATCATCCGTTGAGAAGATTCCCGGTACCAGCGACGGCGTGCTTGAACTGAAGCTCGCGCATAGTCCCGATTCTGATGACGCTTTCATGTTCTACGCGCTGGCCACCAACAAGATTCGCGGCGAACGCCTGCGGTTCACCCACGTTCTCGAGGACATCCAGAGCTTGAATGAGAAGGCGCGTGAAGGCGTCTATGATGTTACGGCCATCTCATTTCACGCTTACGCTTATCTGGCGGATTCCTACGTCCTGCTGTCGTCGGGCGCGAGCTTCGGAGACGGCTATGGGCCCATCGTGGTCGCGCACGGCCCCGCCTCAGACTCGCTGCGGGGCAAGCGCGTGGCCGTTCCGGGCAAGATGACCACCGCCTACCTGGCGCTGCTGCTGTACGAGCGGGAAATCGAGCCGCTGGTGGTTCCCTTTGACGAGATCATTCCCACGGTGGCTTCGGGAGCGGCGGAGGCCGGAGTGGTGATTCACGAGGGCCAGTTGACCTACAGCCTGGAGGGCCTGAACAAGGTGGTCGATCTCGGCGAGTGGTGGCAGGGCGAGACCGGGCTGCCGCTGCCGCTCGGAGGCAACGCCATCCGGCGCGCGCTTGGGGCTGAAGTGATCCGCGAATCGGCGCGACTGCTCCGCGAAAGCATCCAGTATGGCCTGGACCACCGCGAGGAAGCGCTGGTCTATGCCATGCAGTTCTCGCGCGGCCTCGATTCTTCGACCGCCGACCGCTTCATCGCCATGTACGTCAACGATTGGACGCTCGATTATGGCGAGCGAGGGCGGCGCGCCGTGCAGTTGCTGCTCGATCGGGGTTTCGAAGCCGGCGTGCTTCCGGAGCGCGTGCAGGCTGAGTTTGCTGAACCCTGAGTCATTTGAGTTCTGGATTTTTGATTTTGGCGCTGCCCGCAACGTTTGATTTTGGATTCGCCGCTCGCAGAGTTCGATTTTGGATTTTAGATTTTGGATTCGCTGCTCGCAGGCTGGCACGCCACGGAAGGAAAATCTGAAATCTGAAATCCAAAATATCCAAAATCTACAATCGAAAGCCCAAAAGCCAAAATCCAAAAAATCAAAACCCAAGATCTCATCTAGAATCCAAAATCGAAAAGTCCAAACTGCCTTTACCCGTAGCCTGAGCCGGGGTAAAGCAGGTTCAGCGCGGCAATGAAAACCGGGCGGAAGAGGTAATCAAAGGCCTTCCAGGCGATCAGTAGTCCTACGAGCGCCAGGGTGCGGTTGCGGCCGACGTCCGCCAGGCGCCGGGCCAGGCTTTCGGGAAGAAGCACTCCGATGGCGGTGATGCCGTCCAGCGGCGGTACCGGGAGCAGGTTGAAGGTTCCGAGCAGCAGGTTCAGGGAAAACAGGATGCTCAGCAGGGCCGCGAGCGCCCCTCCGATTGAATCCGGTGAGGCCGCGCCTACCACGCTCGTGAAGCTGACCCTTCCCGGCGGGACGAAAGCTCCAAGCGCCAGGCCTAGGTGAATGCCCGCCGCGGCCACGATCACCAGGGTGAAATTCGCCGCCGGACCGGCGAGGGCCATCCAGCCGGCGCGCCGCGGATACTGGCGCTGCCAGGCCGGGTTGTAAGGCGCGCTCGCCCATCCGATCATCCAACCGGCCAAAAGATAGGACGCGATCGGTACCAGCACGGTGCCGAAGGGTTCGCGCCGGATGTGCGGAACTGGGTTGAGCGTCATCTGTCCGGCGAGGAATGCGGTCGGATCTCCGCCCAGCCTCGCCGCGAGGGCGTGGCTGCTCTCATGGCAGCAAAGGGAGAACAGGAAGGCGATGTACCACAGGAGGCCGAGGGCGAGCGTGTCAGGATGCATGCAAGCGCGCCCACGAAGTTTCGAGAACTGTCCCTCGGATCGGGCCTCGGGTGCGGCCTCGGCTCCGGCTGGAGGCGTTGATAGGCTTCACTCCGGTGTGGCTGCCGGGCGCTTGCGCCCGCGCGGCGCCTTTGCGGCCTCGGCGGCCGGACTCGCCGCGACCGCCGGCGCCATTTGCCCGATCCGCGCCACGCCGGCGTCTTCATCCGGGACAAGCTCGAAAAACTGGCTCAGCTTGACGCCGTCGAGAATCCGCTGCACATGGGGATTGATTCCGACCAGGACGATCAGGGCTTGATGCTCGACCGCCAACTCCCGGCTACCCGCCAGAAACCCGAGTCCAGTGGAGTCGATGTAGGGCACGTCCGTGAAATCAAACAGAAACTTGCGTGTTCCGGCGTCGATCAGGTCCCTGACCTTTTGCCGCAGGAAGGGACCGTCGCTTCCCGCCACAAATTTGCCGGTCAGACTAACAACCGAAATGTCATCCCTGAAGCGAACCGCGATTCTCAAGGCCGACCTCACGTTCGAGAGCTGTTCGAGGGACAATCCGCTCAGTGACCTGAGACTCTTCACTCCGCTGATCCGGCCCGACGCCAGAACTCGCCGAAGCTGTCCCTGATCCAAGTTCATGCTAGGAGACGCTCGGCTGGCTGTCAAGGGTTGCCAGCGCCGAGCTTGCAGAATCACGTCACGTCTGCCTATACTGTTCAGGGGCCGGGGGCGGCAGCCGGACCTTGATTCTCTTCCGCTTCAGACTTCCGCGGGCCTGTAGCTCAGGTGGCTAGAGCGCACCCCTGATAAGGGTGAGGTCGGTAGTTCAACTCTACCCAGGCCCACCAAGCGAATCAATCAGGCAGCAACGCTTTCATCGCAAGCCAGGGCTTCGATACTCGTTTCATTTGCCAAGGGAAGTCGCGTTTGAAGCACTCAGTCGAAGGCGGGGAATTCACTCGCAAGTTAAGGCTGGCGGGGCCGGATTACGACCGATGCAGAAAACGAGGCAGCTCGGTTGGAATGACTGAGCATTGGCCTGTCCATCTCGGTCCACGCCAACGGAATTCCACCAGTCTCTTCTCGACACCCAGGATGAAGTCGCTGCGCAGGCGGTTGACCTGCGCGACTTCAACGAAAATATGGCATCGGACGCTTCTTCCCTGTGAATGGGCTGTTGCCACGGTCACGATCGCCTCGTTGATATGCGCTGTGCGCGGCTGACGACAGCCGTCGATGATCACAACGTACTCCGGAAAAGTGCGGGCGCCAAGGCCGAGCGTGCCTGCGTTCATCCCACAATGCTATCACGTAGATCGGCATTTTCATCCTGAAATCGAAGCCCCGGGTAGCTTCCTAATTCGAATGCTTGTGGTGCAGGCGCCCCGCTGGGGGCGGTGGTGCGGAAGGCAGAAGCTAACACGACTATTCAGATTGACCTTGACATCTAGCAGCAACTCAGTTAATGTAATCAAGGAGATTGAGTCTTTCCTTCCGACCCCTCTCCGAATCGCCTGAACTAAGTCAGGTTATTTGGATCGCACCTCTTAGAGGGCAACTAAGGAGGCTGCGTACCTCCGTTGAGGTGTCTCTAAGCGCGCCAGAAGCCGGATTGACCGGACTGAATTACTGAGCCCACGCACGACAATCGGAGTCTGGGCTTGACGGCCGTGACCAAGAAAGAAGGGTTCCTGCGTGTATATCCAGTATGTTGGGTTCAATGGCACAGCTGGTTCCCGAGTCTACGGTTTTCATGTCATTGAGATGGCTCAGGAGCCCCGGGAGTTCACGGTTGAAGTCCACTCTGAGGCGTTTGGGCCCGCCCGTTTAAGTTTCCAGGATGGTCCGGAGATCTGCCTCGCCCGTCTGAAGAAGAGATTGCAAGAAGAAACGCAAGACGCCCGGGCTGAAGGCCACCTGAGCATCAGCGAACAGGACGTGCGGGCGTACTTGGAAGCCCATCGTCCGATCAAGGGGGTCGGCAGGCGAAGGCAGGAAAAGCTGGACGCGGAGGCGCGCGAAGCTGCGCAAGTTTCCCTGGAGCGCCCGAGGCCCTAACCGAGACCGGTAGCACACCGTGCATCCGAACACCGTCTGGATGCAAACTGCCGGCCGATCGCGTCGTGCTTGCTTCCGTTGAGGCGGCGCCGCCGGCCGAAACACGTGGCGCAGGTCAACCGGGCAGGCCCGAAAGGCCGAGCCAACTTGGAGGATTCAAATGTCGAAGCTTTACGTAGGAAATCTGCCCCACAGTGCGACGGACAGCAGTCTGATTGAGTTCGTCACCAACGCCGGTTTCAGCGTTGCGTCAGCCTTGGTCATTAAAGACAAACTGACAGGGGAGGCGCGGGGGTTCGGCTTTGTCGAGCTGGCGGAAGGCGAGGACCTGCAGCGGGCGATCAACGGCTTGAATGGCCAATCTCTCGGGGGACGGGCGCTGACCGTAAATGAGGCGCGCCCACCGCGCACGGGTGGATTCTCAGGGCAACGCAACAGCGGCGGCCGCGACCGCGGAGACTACCGGCGCAAATACTAAAAGAAGGGGATGAAACCTATGACACTGAAGGCCGGGCAATACGTTCGTCACGCCAAATACGGCTGGGGCACCGTGGTTGAGTACGACCGCGACCGGACGCTAGTCTACTTCCGTAGCATCGGCATCAAGCGGCTCGAGACCGATTCGGCCAACTTCGCCGCCGTGGCAGGTGAAGCGCCGAAGAAGAAGCGCCTGCCCTGATCGAGGCGCGGTGCTTTTCGGCCCCGCCCCGGAATGGCCGGCGCTTCGCTCGTGCCAGCCGCCGGGGCAGTGGCCTCCTACGCCTCACCGAGGTTGAAGAGGCGGGGGATCGGCGGGCGGTCGCGCCGCCGTCCAAGCCTCACAGAATACCTCGTTAACCTTCCATTTGAGCCTGCAGGACCTCTCCCGCCAGCCGGACCATTTTGGGCTGGTAAGCTGATTCGGCCATTTCCGCTGGTCTCCGATCGTGATTTTCAGAAACACCGGCGCTTGCCTGCATCCTCTCCATCCGGATGCCCAGCGTGCGCTCCAACTGGTTCAACTCGAGCCGCTGTTCCTTTGCGAACAGGGTAGAGGCAACCCCCCGCTCGCCTGCGCGCCCGGTGCGTCCCACTCGATGAATGAAATTCTCCGCAACCTCGGGCAGATCGTAGTTGATGACGTGCGCGATGTCCTGCACGTGGATTCCGCGAGAGGCGAGGTCTGTCGCAACCAGCACGCGATAGCGTCCCTGCTGGAACCCGGCCAATGCGGCAGTTCGCTGGGACTGTGAGCGGTCGCCGTGGATCATGGCGGCCGAGAAGCCTTCGCGGTTCAAGTTGCGGGCAAGGCGCTCCGTTCCGCGCTTGGTCCGGGCGAAGACCAGACATCGCCCGCTCTCCTGGGCCAGAAGGTGGTGCAGCATTTGCTGTTTGCGCTCGGCGGCCACCTCGAACGCCTGTACGCGAACGTTTTCCGAGGGTTTCAGCGTTGATCCCAAGGCCAGGCGGACGGGATTCTTCATGGAGCCGGTCACGAGGTGGGCGACCGACGCTTCGAGGGTGGCCGAGAAACACATCGTCTGACGGTCGCGCGGCAGAACCGCCGTGATCCTCCGGATCGCCGGCAGGAATCCCATGTCGAGCATGCGGTCAGCTTCGTCGAAGATCAGTATGGCGAGCTTATTGAAGCTAACGAGTCTGCGACCGAGAAAATCTTCCAAGCGGCCGGGCGTAGCCACGATCAGTCTGGCTCCCTTGCGGATGGCGCGCAATTGTTCTGTTTCGGAAAGCCCCCCAACCACCAGGGCGGCGGGCGCCAATTGCTTGCCTCTCAACGTGTTGTACACCTCTACCACCTGCATGGCGAGTTCGCGCGTGGGAACGAGCACCAGGGCGGCTATTTCCGGCGTATGCTGCCGAAGAAGATGCTCGATAATCGGGATCACGAACGCCAGCGTCTTGCCGGTTCCGGTCTGAGCGGTAGCGAGCACATCCTTACCGAGGAGCGCCTGTGGGATCACCGCGGCCTGAACGGGGGTTGGTGACGTGAAGCGAGCTGCCGAAATTCGTTCCTTCGTATAAGGCGAAATCGGAAGCTCTGAAAAACTCTGCATTTGTTCATTACCTTTTCTCTGGCGAAGGGCGTCGCGAGACGCACGCCATCGTTCGGGCGGGCACAGCAATCTGCCTTGCCAGACTTGTTTTCAATTACGCCGAAGACTTACGGAGGAAAACTCGAGGTGGGAATTCTCAGATCAGATGCTAACCGGAGCAACCGCACCACAACCGTGGTATCAAGCGCAAAACCAGTATATCACGTCTCCGGGCCGGACGGGTCCGAATACGCCGGGTGGGGTAGCGGTTTCGCTTGTCAAGCCCAACTTCTCTCATGACCCGGGATCATCCAGGAAGACCGTACGATCCTTCCCGCCTTCGAAGTGTACGGAGGTAGCTGTAGCCGACCAATCGTTGATTGGGTTCGTCCCACAAGCGGAAGGTGAGCGACTTCAGGCTGGCGCGCAGCGTCAGGGTCTTGACTCGCCGAAACAGCGCATCCGCGTTATGGCACCTTTCCAGATTGTAATTGGGGATGCGCGGACTCAGATGATGAATGTGATGAAAGCCGATGTTGCCCGAGAACCATTGCAAGACCCTGGGCAATTTGTAAAACGAACTGCCCTCGAGGGCGGCCGCCGTATAATCCCATTCGCTATGGCGCTGCCAGTTGACCCCTTCGAACTGGTGCTGAACATAGAACAGCCAGACGCCCGCGGTGCCGGTCACCGTCATCACGGTGAGCTGAATCTCGAGATAAGCTTTGAGGCCCCAAAAGAAGCTCAGCACGGCGGCCACCGCCAGAATCGCCGCGTTCGTCCAATAGACCGACCAGCGATCCCGCTTGCTGGCCCGGGCCGAGGCAAAGCGGTGCAGGATCAAAAACAGGATCGAGGGAATGAGCACCAAGAGCACAAACGGGTTGCGCACCAGACGGTACGTCACGCGCTTCCAGAGAGGCGCCTCCAAATATTCCTGAACCGTCATCGTCCACACGGATCCAAGGTCGCGCCGGTCCAGGTCGCCTGAGCCGGCGTGGTGGACGGCGTGCTCCCAGCGCCAGAAATGGTAGGGCGTGAAGGTGATCACGCCGGTGATGAACCCGCAGATGTCATTGGCCGCGCGGGATTTGAAGAACGAGCCATGGCCGCAGTCATGGTGGATGATGAATAACCGCACCATGAAGCCGCCCGCCAGCACCGCCAGCGGCAGGGTGAGCCAATAAGACACCGTCAGGCTCCAGTACATCAGAACCCAAAGCGCCACGTACGGAACAAGCGAGTTAACGATCTGGAAAACGCTGCGCCAAAGGGAGGGCTGCTGGTACTTGGCTACCACTTCCTTCCAGGACAGCATAGCGACCGGCTGTTCAGCCTGGGTCAAAACCGGCTCATGACTCACTCGTTGCACACAACTCCTTTGTCAAGACCCGCTTGGCGGGATTCTGCGTGGGCTCATGCGGACGCCCGTAACGGTTCGGCAACTCTCGAAGCTTCCGCGTCTTCCCCGAGGGGCCGGAAGGGGCCACAGCGCGGGCGCGCGCTTCCGGATAAGCCTGGCAGTGTCGCATTGTCAGTCGCGCTTGGAACTGCTTCAAAGCCTTGCGGGCGGGACTGAAAGCAGGGTTCGCGGATCGAGCGCTTGACCCGCGAAGGTATCTCGCGGATTTTCAGGCGCACAAATAGTATAGCACGGCTCCAGGCCGGCTCCGGATGCGCATCGGTTCTGAGAGTCCTCAAGCGCGACATCGTGCCATCTCGGGCGGACTTAGACTGGCGCGGGCCCGCCACTACAACCGATTCAGTTAGGCCGGGTCCGACTTCGAGTGTAGGAAGCGTCCCTGCCAACGCCCTCAGGCGTAAGGGACGGCGTCTCCAAACGGATTGATATCGGGCGCGAGTCTCCGAAAAAGAATTCGTGGACGGGCACGCGCAGGACCTCAGCGAGCTTCTCCAGGTTCTCCAGGGAGGGCACCTGCTCACCCCCCTCCAGCCGTGCCACGAGGCCCTGCGCGAACCCGGCTTCTGCCTCAACCGACTTGACCGATCGCGAATGCTCCAGACGAATCGTTCGAATCCGGTTTGCGATATCCAGGCCTTCTCCCCTTGACCCAATGGATGCCGCTGCGTCTTCATGCCCTTGCTGCGCAGCAGCCCGTTGGGTCGTGTTTCCGGCATAAGCGTTTGCCGGCGTGCGCCGCTCGAATCAGGCCGGCATTTGGTCCGATTCCGGTTGCGTCAAGCCAGGCTTGGGTCGCAGCTTGAACTTCATCGCCAGGCCTGAGACCACGGTATTGAGGATGGGACCCCGATTGTCGAAGACGAGTCGAGCCCACTCCCTTCGCCGCATCTGCGGAAAATAAATGCCTCGAAACACCAGGCGGGTACAGAGGTGAATGATCTGATCGCCAATGGAGTCATTTTTGAGGTATTTCAACGCTGACGAGATCGCCGCCGGCGAATAGGATGCTTTCCAGGCGGTTCGAACCTCAGCTTCGGCCTGTTCGGCCGAGAGTCCCAACGGAGAATGGGCCATGACGAACGGCTTGAAGTCGAGCCAGTGCCGGGGGCGCGTGAGGCGGCCGGCGGCGGCGAGCTTGTCGTAGAGAGGCGTGGCCGGATAAGGCGTCAGGAGCCCGAACACGGGAAGTCCGGGAGGCCAGGAGCGAATCCGTTCCAGCGTGCGTTCGGCAGCCCCGGGGCGGTCGCCGTCCATGCCGAAAATAAACGAAGTGATTGCATAGAGATGGTGCCGGTAGAGGCGCTCCAGCACGGCGCCGTATTCGGCCGGCTTGTTGAAACCCTTTGCGACGCTCTTCAGGTTCTCCGGATCGATCGACTCCAGACCCATGAAGATCCACTTGCCGCCACTTTCAGCGATCAGAGAGACCAATTCTTCATCTCGCAGCAGATTCATGCTGATCTGGGCGATCCAGGGGAGCTGTGCGTTGCGGGCAATGATCTCGCGCAAAAGAGACTTGGTCCGGCGCGCGTTGATGGCAAAATTATCGTCGATGAAGAAGACCGCGATCTTCCCCTTTTGGCGCTGGGCGAGCGCTTTCAACTCCAGGAGTTCGTTGACCACGCTTTCGTTGGTGCGGAAGCGAATGGAGTCTCCGAAGAAGCCGGTCACGGTGCAAAACTCACACCCGTAAGGGCAACCGCGGCCGGATTCGATTGGAATCAGATGGAGGCTTTGCCACTTCATACCCAGGCGGCCGAGAATCCGCCGCACGAACCCGGGCAGATGCTTGATCAGGTTGAACTGGTCGAGATCCATCTGGGCCCAGGGAATCTCGGGATAGTCCTGCAAGGTCGGCTTCACTTCGTTGCCGGCGGCGTTCAGCGGTGCGTAGACTTCTTTGAGCTCGCCACGCTCCGCATCGGCCACAATCAAGGGCCAGGTCGCGTCCGCTTCACCGAGGGCTATGGCGTCGGCGTGCCGCGGACCGCCGTCGCGCCCCAGGGGCTCGTCCGGAACCTCGGTGACGTGGGGCCCGCCCATCACCACCGGGACGCCTGTGGCGCGCAGTGCGTCCGCCATGCGATACGCTTTGGCGGCCATCCGCGTCATGGCTCCGATACCCACCAGACCGATGCCCTGGTCGCGAACGTACTGGACCACCTCCGCCTCGCTCATGCGTCGCGCGTTCCCGTCCAGCAGAAAAACCTCATGACCTGGGGGCGTGAGCGACTTCAACAGAAACATCCAGAGGTGCGGCATGAAGTTGTTGGTCACTTCGTTGTCGGGATTATAAAGCAGGATTTTCATTGGACTTTGCTCCTGGAACAAGCTGATAAAGCACGCAGGCAGCAACGCCCAACAGCCGGTGAACCCGGGGTCGTGTTCCTGGATGGCATGCCCTTGGCGACGGAACCGCTTTCGGGGAACCGCCTACTCAGAATGCTTGCACACCGATGCCAGGAAGGCTGTTCCTAGTGGAACAGCGCGCAAGAATATGCGGAGCAGTGCTGAAATCAGTCGCGAAGGGCGATAGTGAGGAGGGAGCTGTTGACCTGCAGACCGCCGTTGTAATCGATGAAGCCGAGCTCCCTGAACTTGTTCAGGAAGGAACTGACCCGGGAACGGCTGGCACCCACCATCTGTGCCAGAGTTTCCTGACTGATCTGCGGAATCACAGGCTGGGGTTTGCCGTCTTGGCCAAAGTTGGCGAGCAGCAGGAGAACGCGCGCCAGGCGCTTCTCGGTCGAATTGAAAAGCTGATCCACCAGGTCTTCTTCCACTCGAACGGTGCGGGCCAGAGTGTATGAGACGAAGTAGTCCGCGAACTCGGCGTTTTCGTGAAGCAGACGCACAACCGCCTCTTTCTCAAAGCACAACACGCTCGAATGTTCGATTGAGGTCGCGCTCGACATGCGAAGTGGGTGCCCGGCCACCAGGCTGCTTTCACCGAAGAACTGGCCGGGTTCAACGATGCCGATGACAGCTTCTTTGCCGCGGTCCGATATGACCGTCATTTTGACTCGGCCCTTCTGAAGGAAAAACACCGCATCGGCCGCATCCCCTTGCGCAAAAATGGTTTGTCCGATGCGGAACTCCTTGACAGTCTTCCCGTTCTGGAGCCGTTCAAGAAAAGGCTGCACGAGGCGCGAGTCGTTTTGTTTGCGTGCCATAAAATCCCCCGCCGGTCTACGCAAATTACCTGGACCCGAAGCCCCAGCGGGCCTTCGAACGGGGACCAGCGAGTTCCCTCTCTTACCGATACCGGCTATCCCTATATTCGGGCTTTCCAGGCCGATTTTCAAGGGGCTTGTAACTGCCAGAAATGGTTCAGTTTGACGTCGAGGTGGCCTTAATTTCGTGACGAGATCGCGGGGTAAACCCGTCTCGCCTCAAAACTCCCAAGCAGGGGAGGGCCGATTGCACTTGAGTTTAGGTAATGCGCCACCACAATAAGGGTCCGGCCGGGGCGCGAGGGAAGCCGCGGCCCTGTGTTTTTTGCTCGCCCGTCAAATAAGCGTGGACATTAGTTACTATATGAGGTAATATGAGTCCGGATTATAACCGATATGGGATCGCTCTGTCGTTTATCGTCGACCACGACTTCGGTCGGCAGCTCCGTCACGGGTTTGGGTGATACTCGTCACGGGGCTTCGTGCACCTCCTAAGCCACCATTATTACAAGTGGAGAGTAAAGGGACGGCGCAAGCACCGCGGCGAGCTCGGAGGAACAGGGCTATGGCAGCAATCGGCCGGATAATCAAGCAGCTTCGAGAACAAAAGGGGATGTCTCAAGGCGACATCGAGCGGTCCACGGGCATGCTGCGCGCCTACATTTCACGGGTGGAACACGGTCATACCGTTCCCTCCCTGGAGAGCCTCGAGCGCTTCGCCGCTGCACTCGGCATACCCCTCTATCAACTCTTCTGCTACAACCCTTCCGAACAGGAAGCGGTGGCGCCCGTGTCGGAAAAAGAGAGGGAGGCCGAGAAATTCCTCCTGCTCCTGAAGGGGTGTGTTCGCGACATGGAGCAGGGAAGTCGCGAGCTACTGCTCAATCTCGCCCGGCGGCTCGCCGGACAATAGGATGAACCTGTCCTTGGAGGCGGGCGACGCGAGCGCGGGACAAGAACCCCTGTGGACCCGTCCCGACCAGACTTGTTTCCTACCAACTATGCATCGTGCCGTCCAGTTTCCGGTTCACCGGCAGGTAAGCGCGCCGGTACGGATACTGCGCCGCCAGTTCCTCGTTGATGTCCACGCCCAGGCCCGGCGCCTCGCCCGGGTGCATCATCCCGTTTGAAAACGTGTAAGCGTGGGAGAACACGCGTTCGGTTTCTTCCGCGTGGTGCATGTATTCCTGGATTCCGAAGTTGTGCACGCTGAGGTCGAAGTGGAGTTCCGCCGCCAGGCAGACCGGGCTCAGGTCGGTGGCGCCGTGGCATCCCGTGCGCACCTGGTACAGCTCGGCGAGATGCGCAATCTTGCGGAGGTGCGAGATGCCTCCGGAGTGCACCACCGCATTGCGAATGTAGTCGATCAACTGCTCCTCGATGAGCTGCTGGCAGTCGAAGATCGTGTTAAACACTTCTCCGACCGCGATCGGCGTGGTGGTGTGCCGGCGAATCAGGCGGAAGCCTTCCTGAAGCTCAGCCGGGGTCGGATCCTCGAGCCAGAGCAGATGATAGGGTTCGAGGCTCTTGCCGAGGCGCGCTGCTTCGATCGGGGTCAGGCGATGGTGAACGTCGTGAAGCAAATGAAGCTCGGACCCGAACTCCTTGCGCAGGCGCTCAAAGAGGCGAGGCACAAAGTTGAGATAGAGCTCCGAGCTCCAGACGTTCTCAGGCGGAGCGCCGGGTTCGGCAGGCTCGTAATACAGCTTGCCGCGGCCCACGCCGTACGTGCCGGGAATGCCCGGGATCGCCGATTGCGCGCGTATGGCGGTGTAGCCTCGCTTGGCGTAATCGGCTACGGCGGCTACCGTATCCTCGATGTCGTTGCCGCTGGCGTGGCCGTACACCAGAACAGCTTCCCGCGAAGCGCCGCCCAGCAACTGGTAGAGCGGCACGTTGAGCGACTTCGCCTTGATGTCCCACAGCGCCGTGTCGACCGCGCCGATCGAGGCCATGGTGATGGGACCGCGCCGCCAGTATGCGCCCTTGTACAGGTATTGCCAGGTATCCTCAATGCGGCGCGCGTCGCGGCCGATCAGAAGCGGCGCTACGTGCTCGCCGAGGTAGGCGGCCACCGCCAGCTCACGGCCGTTCACGGTGGCGTCGCCGAGGCCATAGATTCCGTCTTCGGTAAGGATCTTGAGGGTGACGAAGTTGCGTCCGGGACACGAAACAATCACCTTGGCATCCGTGATTCTCATTGTTAACCTTGGGCTTCAGGGAATTTTGCTCGCCGGGAGGACGCTCATGGGACATCCGCTTCTCGATCTTAATGGCAAGACAGCCGTGGTCATCGGCGGCACCAGCGGGATCGGCTTGACGCTGGCCAAGGGCCTGGCGGTCGCCGGCGCCGACGTGGTGGCCACGGGGCGCCGCGCGGACCTGGTGGGATCGGCGGCCCGCGAAATCCAGGCTCTCGGCCGCCGGTCGCTCGACGCGCCTTGCGACGTCACGGACCCGGCCAGCCTCGACCATTTCGGGAAGAGCGTCCTCGGCGAGTTCGGCACCGTGCAGATCCTGGTGAACTGCGCCGCACGCACCAAGCGAATGCCCACGCTCGATTTTCCCGAGTCGGAATGGAACAGCATCATGGAAACGAATCTCACGGGCACTGTGCGCGCTTGCCGGCTGTTTGGCCGCCCCATGATCGAGCGCGGATACGGGCGCATCATCAACATCGCTTCGATTGCTTCCTTCGTCGGACTCCAGGAGGTGGCTGCTTATTCCGCCAGCAAGGCCGCCGTGGCCTCCTTGACCAAATCCCTGGCAGTGGAGTGGGCGCGTCACGGCGTGACCGTGAATGCCATCGCGCCGGGCGTCTTCCGCACCGATCTGAACGCCGCCATTATCGACGGCACCGAGCGCGGCCGCGAATTCCTCCTCCGCACGCCCGCAAAGCGCTTCGGCCTACTCCAAGAACTGGTGGGCGCCGCTGTCTTTCTCGCCTCTGACGCCGCGAGCTTCACGAACGGACACGTGCTCGTGGTGGACGGCGGTATGCTCGCGAGCGGCGTGAACCAGTAAGGCTCGCGAATCAGCGCGCTCTGGCGGCCCCGCTGCCCGTCATTTGGTGCCTGATCTCCCGCACGATTTCCACAAACCTGCGGGCCGCATCGTGAATCATGCTCGCGGTGCGCTCCGTCATCGCTTCCTTGAGGACTAGCTCATTGCCCACGCCGAGCGCTGCCGACCCCGCCAGCATGAAGGCGGCGGCCGTCTTCAGGTTCACGCCGCCCGTCGGTACCAGCGGGATGCCGGGTAGGGGTCCTTTGAGCGCCTTGATGTACTCCGGACCGCCCACCTGCCCGCACGGGAAGATCTTGACGAAGTCGGAACCGGCGGCCCACGCCTGCAGCACTTCCGTCGGAGTCATGGCTCCCGCCATCATGAAGACGTTGTTCCGGGTGGCCAGCTCGACGGTCTTCACGTCGAGGCCGGGACTGACCAGAAACTCAGCTCCGGCATCGAGACACCGGCGGCCGGTCTCCGCGTCGAGCACCGTTCCTGCGCCCACCACAACGTGCGGCAGCGCCTTGACCACCTCGCGGATCACTTCAATGGCGCCGGGAACCGTCATCGTGATCTCGACGATCGGGATGCCTCCCTCGGCCACGGCGTCGGCGGCAAAGCGCGCCTCGTCGGGGGATGAGGCTCTCACCACCGCCACGATGCCGGATTCCAGAATGCGCTCTCGAACCTGGTCCTTGTTCATGGTGGGCTCCTCCGGTCAGCGCGCGATGCGCGCGGCCCCTCCCTTCATCACCCGCAGCACTTCGTCGAGCGTGGCCATGCTGGTGTCGCCGGGTGTGGTCATGGCGAGGGCGCCGTGCGCGGCACCGCACTCGACCGCCCATTGTGCACCGTGTCCGCACAGAAATCCATAAATCAGTCCCGACGCGAACGAGTCACCGCCGCCCACGCGGTCCAGAATCTCGAGATTGTCCCGCCGCGGCGCTTCGTAAAACTGCCCTTCGCTGTAACAGATGGCGCCCCAGTCGTTGCGGGTGGCGCTCGGCGCCTTACGAAGCGTGGTGGCGACCACTTGGAAGGGATAATCCTTCGTCACGCTCTCGATCATCCGGCGGAAACCCTCGAGTGGCAGGCTGACATGCTGCTCATCGACGCCTGCGACCTCGTAGCCCAGCGCGGCGGTGAAATCCTCTTCGTTGCCAAGCATGACGTCTACATAGGGAGCGAGCGACCGATTCACCTCCTGCGCGCGCTCGCGCCCTCCGAACGACTTCCAGAGCGAGTCGCGGTAGTTCAGATCATACGACACGATCACCCCGTGGCGGCGTGCCGCCTGCATCGCCTCCAGAGCCACTGCAGGCGTCGATTCGGAAAGCGCGCAAAAGATCCCGCCCGTATGGAACCAGCGCGCGCCGAGCCCGCCGAAGATCCGTTCCCAATCGATCACGCCTGGCCTGAGCTGTGAAACCGCGGTGTGACCGCGATCCGAGCAGCCGAGCGGCGCTCGCACTCCGAAGCCGCGCTCGGTGAAGTTCAGGCCATTGCGCACGGCTCGTCCCACGCCGTCGTACGGCACCCAGCGGATGAGTGAAGGGTCAACGCCGCCTTGCAGGATCAGGTCTTCGACGAGGCGCCCGACGGGATTGTCGGCGAACGCCGTCACGACCGCAGCGTCAAGACCAAAGCATCGCCTGAGGCCGCGCGCCACGTTGTATTCGCCCCCGCCCTCGTAAACGTCGAAGCTGCGCGTGGTCCAGACGCGCCGGTCGCCGGGATCGAAGCGGAGCATCACCTCGCCGAGAGCGACCAGGTCCCAGCGGCAGCCCTGTTTGGATTTGACCGCAAGCGGCATTTCGATTCGCAGGCTAGGTATTGTAGCGGCGCTCCCTGGCGTCGGCCTTTTGCCCAGAGAGCTTGGGCCCTCGACGCCTATCCGCCCGTTCTAGCGCAGCCAATTCCCGCGCCACCGACGAGGGTGACAGGATGCGCTTGCCGTCCAGTTCGTCGCCATTGAGCAGCATCTGGTAAAAGCGCAAGTAGTCCACGGTGGTGGAGATGAGCCCGCCCCCGCCCGATGGCATCGCCGGCTCCTTCGAGTAGTCCATGGCGACATTGCCGCCGCCCGACGGGGGCAGTTCACCCTTTTCGTTCGCCCTGTAAAGCGTCGCAAAGCGGCTGCGCCTGGCCGCGTCTACGTGAAACGACGTGTCGCTCATGCCGAGCGGTTGAAAAATGTTCTCGCTCATGTATTCGCCCAGCGTCTTCCCCGAAAGCTTCTCGACGATGTGGCCCTGGATGTCCACCGACACGCTGTAGATCCATTTCGTTCGCGGCTGATAGAGCAGCGGAATCTCAGCCAGGCGGTCGATCATGCCCTGCAGGTTCGGGGCGCCAAGTACGGCCGCGTCGCGGCACATTTTGTCTACCGGCGTTTCGCCGAAGATGCCGTAGGTGAATCCCGCCGTATGACTCATCAGTTTACCCATGGTGGGCGCGTGGGCGGGCTCTTCGAGGATGGCCTGGCCGGTCGCATCGAGACCCTTAAGAGCTTTCAGGTGGGCGAACTCGGGAATGTATTTCGCGATGGGGTCGCCCGGACTCCACTTCCCTTGCTCGTAAAGGATCATCATGGCCACGCCGGTGACACGCTTGGTCATGGAGTAGATGCGGAAGATGGCGTCCTTGGTCATGGGCGCGCCGCTTGCCAAGTCCGACTTGCCGTAAGCGCGGAAGTCCACCACCTTGCCGTGGCGCGCCATGACGGTAACGATGCCGGGAAATTGTTTGTCGTCCACTTCTTTCTGAAGCAAGCCGTGCAGGCGGTCGAGGGGCTGGGAAGAGAACCCTTCGACTTCGGGCTTGACCTCCACGAGGCCTTGCTGAACGGTCTTCGGCTGCTGGCCGGACCCCGGAATTCCCGTTGCGGCGAGCATCGCGAAGACGAACCACGGCAGTACCAAGCCCTTCCGGTGGTGTTTCATCGCTCTCCTCGGTCCATCCCTGTATATCGCTGGTTAGCCGGACCCGGTCTCAGTGAGTTTCGCCGGCTCCAGGCGCGGAACGAGCAATTGAATGACACTCACTGCCACCAGATACGCGGCTCCGGCGATCAGAAACGGAACCACGTAGCTGCCGGTCGTCTGCAGGATGTAGCCCACGACCTTGGCGATCAGCATGCCGCCGACGGCCCCAGCCATGCCGGCTAGTCCCACCACCGAAGCCACGGCCTCGCGCGGGAACATATCGGTGACGAGGGTGTACATGTTAGCCGAAAACCCCTGATGCGCGGCGGCTGCGAGACCGATGAGCAGCACCGCGGCCCAGAGCCCGCGCGCCTGGCTGGCCTCGATCACGGGCACCACGCAGGCCGCGCAGATCAGCATGGTGATCTTGCGGCCCAGGTTCACGCTCCAGCCGCGCCGAATGAGCCACGAGGAAAGCCATCCTCCGGCCACGCTTCCGGCGTCAGCAATGACGTAGATCACCATGATCGGCACGCCGATCTGGGCGAGGCTCAGGCCATGCTTGCGTTCGAGGAAATCCGGGGCCCAAAACAGGTAGAACCACCAGATGGGATCGGTGATGAACTTCCCGCTCATCACTGCCCACGTTTGCCGGTGGGCGAGGAGGCGCAGCCATGGCACGCGGCCAGGGGGCGGCGCCGGATCGCTGCGGATGTAGTCGAACTCCTGGCGCGACAGCCGCGGATGCTCTTCGGGCTTGCGATAGAGAATCATCCAGAAAACCAGCCAGACGAATCCAAGCGCCCCTGTGAAGATGAACGCCCAGCGCCAGCCGAGGCGGATCGTGATCCACGGCACGACCAGCGGTGTGATTATCGCGCCCACATTGGTTCCGGCATTGAAGATGCCGGTGGCGAGCGCGCGTTCCTTCTGTGGAAACCACTCCGCAGTGGTCTTGATACTGGCCGGAAAGATGCCTGACTCACCGAAGCCGAGCGCCGCACGCGCCGCCGTGAAGCCGGCGAGCGAGCCCGCCACGGCGTGGGCCATCGCAGCCAGGCTCCAGAACACCATGGTTAGGGCGTAGCCGAGGCGCGTCCCGAGGCGATCCATCAGTCGCCCTACCACCACCAGGCCCACCGCATACGCCGCCTGGAAGGCAAACACCAGATTGCCGTAGTCGATCTCGTTCCAGCCGAGGTCGTGCTGCAGTGTACCCTTGAGTACGCCGAGGACCTGGCGGTCCATGTAGTTCTTGGTGGTGCCGAAGAGCAGCAGCGCGCAGATCACCCAGCGGAAATGGCCGATTTTCAGGCTCGCGCGCGCGGGCTGCGCCGGGGATGTCGTCCCCGCGGTTAAGTGACTCATGGCAGGGCAGGATAGGTCTCGGCTGCAGACTGCGTCATTTCCTGAACCTCAGTGCGCAGTCCTTCCCGCGAAGGCGGGAATCCACTGGTCCATCTCTCCGCTGGATTCCCGCCTTATCGGGAATGACCGCGGTTCAAAAGGGAATTGCACATGGCGAGTCATGCAAACATCTCGGGCGGCCTACCTCGGCGCGCCGGCGAGGTTCAGCGTGACACCGCTGAAGTCCGGCTGCACGTTCACCACGCCGTACTGGCGGTCCTCGACCTCACGATGCGCCGCCATGGCCCACAGGAAGCTGATGCGATGGCCCGGAACGGAGACGTTGGGATGGAATCCGGCCGGAATCAGCACGGCGTCGCCGTCGCGCACCACGGTGACCAGTTCGGGGTATTCGGTATGGTTGTATACGAGTTGAATTCCGTAGGCCGGATGCGGCATGTCAAAGTAGACGTACATCTCCTCGAGCATCCGGGCGTGCTCGTGCGGCGGCCAACTGGTCCAATTGCCGGGCTCCGAGGTCGTGATGCCCACCAGGAGCCGCCCGGCCTGCACGTTCTTTGTCACGAGCATGCTGACCGTCCGCGTGGAGCCCGGACCGCCGGTCGTGAATTTCAGCCCAGACTCCGCCGTGACGTCCGCGGAGCGCACGAATTGCAGCGGGTAGCGCTTTCCGACCTCGGCCGAGAACTCGGCGAGATCAGCGGCCGCCCGAGCGGAGATCTCGACGGCGGAATCGCGCGGGATGTAGAGTGCGTCCTGCGGCCCGAGCGTGAACGCAGTCGAGTCAGCATTGATCTGCGCTTCTCCGCTGAGGCACACCAGAGCAGTTTCGCGATCGCCGGTGTTGAAGGTTGCCCTGGGTTGCGAAGGGTCGAGGATAATGCGCCCGTAGGCCAAATGCTGCATCGGACTGTTCTCGGGCGACACGGAAATGTGCCGGCCTTGAGCGGCCTGGGTCTTGCGGAAAATCATCTTCTCGAGCGCGGCCTGCGGTTCGGTGCTCATGTTGCACTCCCGGTCCGGATTTTACTCCTCAGCAGGATAACACCTCATTGCCGATTTTCGATTGCCGATTGCAGCCGGATCACGCGCCAGAGTTGAGCGAGTTCTCGAGTCGCGGCAATGTCACATTTCGAGACTGGCTGCCGTATAAGTGGCAGCGGTTAGTGAAGGGGATACCGCGATTGTTCAATCGATGAGTGAGCCTTGCATACTCACCACTGGCCAATTGGCCAGGAGCTTTGGCGGCGTGCACGCCGTCACCGGTTTGAATCTCAGCGTTCGGAGCGGTTCCGTTTACGGCTTTCTGGGGCCTAACGGCGCCGGAAAGACGACGACAATCCGCATGCTGCTGGGGCTGATCCGGCCGGACCATGGAAGCGTGACGATCTTTGGGCTCGCGCTGTCTGACCATCGCAAGGGGATTTTGGGCAGGATCGGGTCCCTGGTCGAGGCGCCGTCGATCTATCCTCGATTGACCGGCAGAGAGAATCTGCAAGTACTCACGCGCCTGGCTGCCATTCGCACCAGGCGCGTCGACCACGTGCTGCGACAAGTCGGACTCTTGGACGCCGCTCATCGGCTGGCGGGGCAATACTCCCAAGGCATGAAGCAGCGCCTTGGCCTCGCCACAGCCCTCCTCAATGAGCCGCAGATTTTGATCTTGGACGAGCCGACGAATGGGCTTGATCCGGCGGGTATCCGGGAAGTGCGTGAGCTGCTGAAGCGCCTCGCGGCCGAATCCGGCGTCACCGTGTTTCTCTCGAGCCATCTCCTCAGCGAAGTCGAACAGGTGGCCACTCACCTTGGGATTATTCACCGGGGAAGGTTGCTCTTTGAAGGAACGCTTCAGGAACTACAACAGACCCGCAGCGGCCACACCGTGATCAGGACCAATGATCCCCACAAGGCCCTGGAGCTCCTGCAAGGACAGGGCGCGCGCTGTTGCCTTGTTGAAGGTGGCGCGCTTCACCTGAAGACCTCGGAGCCTGAGCTCGCCGCCACCGCCAATCACGCGTTGGTGCAGGCCGGCCTGCGCGTGTACAGCATCGAAAGCCGAAGCCAGGGGCTGGAAGAGCTTTTCATGCAGCTCACAGTCAACGAGAGCGATTGAGCCTATGGAATGCTTTCGCGCCTTCTCCTCCGAGTTACTCAAGATGAGGCGCAGCTGGGCCTTCACGTTGTCGATCGCGGCGCCCCTGGGCGTGACGCTGCTGATCTTTCTGCTGGCGGCGCTCGACGTTCCCAATAAGGAGTGGAACGATGTCTGGATATTCTACCTGCGGGGCATCGTCTGGTCATGGGTCCTGATGATGCTGCCCTTTTACGTGGCCCTCCTGCTGGCCCTGATCGCCAGCATCGATCACAACGCCGCCGCGTGGAAGCTACTGCTGGCGCAACCCGTCTCGCGCCCGCCCTTGTACGTGGCCAAACTCGCCGTCGCCTGTCTGTTGGTGGCGTGGAGCAATGTCGTGTTGGCCACAGCCAGTCTCGCGCTCGGATTCCTGCTCCGGAGGCTCAGGCCTGACATGGGGAACTTCGGACCGGGTGTCGACCTGGGGCACTTCCTCGCCATGCTGGCGCTCGCCTATGTGGCCGGGCTCCTCATGATCGCCATCCACGCCTGGCTCAGCATGAGATCGTCGAGCTTCGTCCTATCCCTCGCCGTGGTCATTTTCGCGGTCATTCCCAACTTTCTCGGTTTCCAGCAGGAGCAGCTGCAAAAACACTGGCCCTGGCTGTTTCCTTTTGATGCGGTGAGGCTGTACGGCCTTCAACCTCGCGATACGATCCTGCATTTCTGGTCGATCCAACACTTGAGCATCGTATCCGTGCTCGGCGCGGCATTGGTGACGTCCATGGCGATCTGGGATTTCAGCCGGCGGGAAGCAGCGTAAGCGGCAGCCAGACACGCTGACACATCGATCTGAACGGCGACAACGTCATGCCATCAGCCCACCGCGTAGCTTTGGAGTGCGGCAGATTGCTGCCGCTTTTCCTCGCAGCGAGTTTGCTCGCGGAGATTTGTGCCGGCCCTGGGCTTCCTGGGTCTTGCGGAAAATCATCTTTTCGAGCGCGGCCTGCGGTTGGGTGCTCATGGCGCACTCCTGGTCCGGATTTACTCCTCAGCAGGAGAGCAATGGTTGCCGATTTTCGATTGCGCTTGGGGATTAAGGTCGAGAATAAGGTGCCGTCAACTCTCAGTGAACGGATCCGCTCAGGCCTCATGTGAGCCTTCACGCAAGGGGTCCTACTGCGCCATGCGGACCCGCCGAGGCTCGAGCAGCTTGCGACAGGCCATCCCCCTTTGTGGCCGTCGGAGTCAGCGGAGCAGGGCCTGAAAACCCGCTTGGGAGAAGCGCTGGTCGCAGGTGAGGGCGCTCGTCATGCCGTCGGCTTGCATGATCAGAAAGCCGGCGAATCTGTGAGGCTCCAATCCTTGTCCGGCCTGTCCTGGTACAGGCGCAAGGCCTGTTCCAACTGATCGCTCGTCTGCGGTATCACGGAGACACTGGAAATGCTCTGCAGGGACCTGACCGCCTGTGCGGCCACTTCGCGGAGCCGAGGCCCCCGATCACCTGAATGCATTCAGGAACTCCACCAGGATCACCTCGCTCGTGACAACCCGATCCGTGCAGTGGCTCCGGGCAGCAGCCACGTTCTCACGGCGAAGGTCGTCGCGAGGGTTGAGAAGCGCGATCCAGTAGCTGGTGTCAGCAAAGACGAGTTTCATCGTCGCGACGGTTTGGAGATTCCGTCGAGGTAGTGGTCGAGGTTTTTCGCGAGGTCGAGGGGGACGCGCTCCCACTCTGTATCTGGAACGCTTCCGGTGATGGCGGCAAAGATCTCGTCAACGGACTGTGCCGGTGCCGCGGATCGCGGCACCGCCACCGGATGAGCATCGTGTTCGATCACGACTTCGTCACCGGCGCGTACTCGCTCCAGCAGGGAGCCAAAACCACCCGCAGCTTGTGAGTCCGAGACGTGGATCACGCGGTTGCTCATGGCTCCCATTGTACACGGACTCCACCGAGGATAACGCGACGAAGAGGCGGGCCACCGGGACCTCTACCGAGCAACCAGTCAGAAAGTTAAACAACCTCTCAGCTTAATTCGGCTCAGCCACGCAGGCAGTCCAAAGATTCCGAAAGCACACAGCGATGGCGGCGAGACCTCGCGGTCCGACTGGTCGACCACCCGCTGGCGGCTTTATATTGGTAAGGGGGTCCGAAAATCTAATCGTCGAGGGATTCGAGATGCGATGCTTCCGTTTGACGGGTTTGTATGCGGGCTTTCTGGTGCTCGGCTTGCTGGTCGGTGCCTGCAGTTTCAGCCTCTCGGCCGGCGTGGCGGGCGGGGACGACATCCAACGCGGCTCCGCCGCCTTCACGGACTATCGCGGGGAAAAGCCCGGAACCGTCCGTCAGATCACCGTGGCCGATCTTCCCCAACCGTACGCATCACAGTCCGTCGACAACGGCCCCAGGGTGGTGCCCCGGCCGGCGAATGCCTGGCCGCAGACGCTGCCGGGATTCAAGGTGGAGCAGTACGCCACCGACCTCGATAATCCACGCGAGTTGCGGACTGCGCCCAACGGCGACCTGTTCGTGGCAGAGAGCGATCCCGGACGCATCCTTGTGTTGCACGGCATGGGCGCAGACGGCAAGGCGTCGTCGACCTCCGTCTTTGCTACGGGGCTGGTGCTGCCATTCGGAATCGCCTTCTACCCGCCGGGTCCGGATCCAAAGTACGTCTACGTGGCCAACACCGACTCGGTGGTGCGGTTTCCTTATCAGAACGGCGACCTCAAAGCGCGCGGGCCGGCCGAGGTTGTGGTGAAGGAGTTGCCGGGTTTCGGCAGGCTGCGTGGCGGTGGACACTGGACGCGCGATCTGGCCTTTACTCCCGACGGCAAGAAGCTCTTCATCTCCGTGGGATCGCACTCCAACATCGATGATCCGGACACCACTCCCGCCGAATTCCATCGCGCCAACATTCTCGAGGCCAACCCGGACGGCTCAGACCTGAAGGTCTACGCCTCGGGCATTCGCAATCCGGTCGGGATCGCCATCGACCCGGCCGACGGCCAGTTGTGGACCTCCGTCAACGAGCGCGATCTGCTCGGCAACAATCTCCCGCCGGACTACATAACGCACGTGCAGGAAGGCGGATTCTACGGCTGGCCGTGGTTCTACACGGGCGGCCATCAGGACCCGCGCATGCAAGGCAAGCATCTCGAGATGAAGGACAAAGTCATCGTGCCGGATGTGCTGCTGCAGCCCCACAACGCCTCGCTGCAACTCACCTTTTACGAAGCCACGCAATTTCCGGGCGAGTATCGCGGCGACATTTTCGCCGCCGAGCACGGCTCGTGGAATAAGTCCATGCGCGCCGGGTATGAAGTCATCCTGGTTCCGCTTGAGAACGGCCACGCCACGGGCGCGTACGAAGACTTCGTGACCGGCTTTGTGACTCCTGACGGTAACGTCTGGGGGCGTCCGGTGGGCGTGGCGGTAGCGAGCGACGGGTCATTGATGGTCAGTGACGACGGCTCGAATACCATCTGGCGCGTCAGCTACGCGGGCCAGAAGTAAGCGGCCGGAGTTGTTGTCCGCAGGTGCTGCCGATCTTTCGGTCATCAACCCGTAGACCGCCGCGCCGGAGCTTGAATCGGGGGGACCACTCTGATTGTGGGTCGCCGCCGGTCCGTAGTAGAGTTGAGGGTCTTGAACGCCGGCGGGCGCTGAAGCGAAATCGAAATGCTTCCTTGTACGCGGTCCGACTCTCGAGCCCGCACCTCACTATGACCAAAGTTCAGCGGCGATGGCTCGGGACGGCGGTGGTGGCGGCAGTCCTCGTCCTGGTGATCTGGCGATTCAGCCAGAGTCCCGACTGGCGTGAGTTTAGCTGGCAGCGCGTCTGGTCGCTGCTGATCCATGCCAGCCTGAGCTGGCTGGCGGCCGCGGTTGTGGTCACCTACAGCAGCTATGTGATCCGCGCCTTCCGCTGGAAGTTCTTCCTCGATCCGATCAAGCGTGCCTCGTTTCCCGTTCTTTTTTCCGGACAAGTCCTCGGCTTCAGCGCCGTCTACCTCATTGGCAGACCGGGCGAACTAGTGCGGCCCGCCTACATTGCGCGTTGGGAGGGTGTGACGTTCGCGTCGCAACTGGCCATTCTGCTGCTCGAGCGGATTTACGATTCGATCGCGGTCGCCCTGGTCTTCGCCCTCGCTCTGTACCTCCAGGCCGTGCGTCCTCACGAGGCGGCTGAGGCCGCGACCTTGCACAGCATGCGGCAGGGAGCGATAGCGGTCCTGCTGGTGACCGCGGGGTTGGTAGTGGCCCTGGTGCTTTTCAAGTTTCGCACCGAGACCTTCCTCAAGGTCGGCTCACGGGCTCTTGGGTTCCTGCCGGCCAAGATTCGCTCGGCGATGGGCCGGGTGGCGCGCTCCGTGGCTGAAGGGCTCGACGTCATCGAGAACTGGCGCGATCTCACGGCGAGCATTGTCTGCACGGCGCTGCTGTGGCTTGCGAACATCAGCGTTTTCTGGTTTGTCTTTAAGAGCCTCGGCGGAGAGGTTGGCGAGCTTTCCTGGTGGGCGGCTGGCGTGGCGGCGTTCTGCGCCGCACTGGGGCTGGTGGCGCAACTGCCGGGCGTGGGCGGAGGATTTCAGGTCGGGGTGCTGGCGGCGCTCCAAAAGGTTTTCCGCGTCGGAGGCGCCGCCGCAACCAGTGCGGCGCTTCTGTTGTGGATCGTCATCCTGGCGCCCTGCGTGCTCCTCGGCGTGGTGCTGTTGATTTACGGCGGCCTGAGCTTCAAGAAACTCGAGGCCATCGCGGAGGCCGAGCGCAGGGCGGGTCACCATGACGGCCCCGTGCGGGGGACGGTTTGATGGCCTGGCAAGGTGAAAGCGGCAGCCCCATGCGCTCCTCGATGGTGCGCCTTCGCAGCGTGTTCCGATCCCGGCGCGCCGCTCACTCAGGCCGACAATCCCTTTCCGGGTCGTGAGGCATCTAGCATGAAGTGTCCTTTCTGCGGGCACGCGGAAGACCACGTTGTGGATTCGCGTGAGGCCAAAGTAGGCGACACCATCCGCCGCCGCCGCCAGTGTGAAAAGTGCGGGCGACGCTTCACCACCTACGAGCGCATCGATGAGATCCCGCACATGGTGGTGAAGAAGGACGGGCGCCGCGAGAAGTTCGACCGGCAGAAGATTCTGGCCGGTCTGCTGAGGGCGTGCGAAAAACGCCCGGTTCCGATGGCGAAGTTGGAGGAGATTGTCAACGAAGCAGAGTCCTACGTGGCGGAATCGCCAGACCGCGAGCGGCCAAGCCAGGCCGTCGGGGAAATGGTGATGAGCCGGCTCAAGAGGCTCGACAAGGTGGCCTACGTGCGATTCGCCTCCGTCTACCTCGATTTCAAGGACGTCCGCGAGTTCATGGACGAACTGAAGGATCTCCTGAAGGCGCGCGGCAAGTAGCGTCTTAAACGATGAATGATGAACGATGAATAATGAACAGTACAGTCGATCCGTTCATCATTCGTCGCTCATTGTTCATCGTTCGAAAGGCTGTCCCAGACGAAGGCGCCGAAGGTGCGGAAGGTTCGAAAGCCCAGCCGCTCGTAGAATCGGACGGCCGGGCTGTTCAGGTCCGTGACGGTTAGTGAGACCTCGCGGTAACCGCGGCGCGCGGCTTCGCCAAAAGCCTGGCCGAGCAGCGCCGCCCCGAGGCCTCGAGACTGGAACTCCGTGGCCACGGCCACCTGGGGAATGTGGGCGGTCTGGCGGCGTACAGCGGTCAGCGCCACGAGCCCGGCGAGTCTGCGGCTGGAAGCGTGCAAGGCGATCAGTGAGGCGCGAGGCACGGGCTCGCCGCATCCACGGAGCTCGGTGATGTTTTCGATCAGCCGCGCGGCGCCCTGCGCGCTCGCATATTGGTCATTGATGGCGGCATCCACGTGGCCGCGGTACGTCTCGCAAATGAGATGGGCCGCCTGGTCATCGTGCCGTCTCTCCCACGGCTCGATCACGAATTCGCCGGAGCCGGGCGCTTCCCGGCCGGTGTCGGCCTGGGAGCGCCGGTCTTCCAGGTTGAGCAGCATGAACCGCCGGACGTAGGTGCGGAAACCATGGCGGACGAAGCAGGGCTCGAGCTCTTCCGCGCTGAAGTGCGGGAGTTGAGCTTCCACCCGCCGGACGCCGGGCCAGGCCATCAGCGTCTCGAGAACGCTCTCGAGCAGCCGGAAAATGTCCGCGGACCGGGCGGCGGGATCTGCTACGTAGCAGTCGCCGATCAGGCCTTTCTCGCCCTCGCAGACGTAAAAGCTGTAGCCGTCGACGCGTCTGCCGTTGACCAGGGCGTATCCGTGCAGGCGCTTGTCCGCCAGGCACGCGCTGATGACGCGGGCGGCGGGTGCGTAGTCCCAGTGCAGGCGGTCGCCCCAGGCGTGCCCTTCGGCTTCGAGCAGCGGCGCGAAATCGCCGGCCTCTAACCGGCGAAGGTCAATAATCTCGGAGGCCAAGACACGCTCCTTCGGGCGTGGTTGGATTTGGAAGGCTCTTGCAGTTTGAGTATAACCTACAAGCCCGATGAAGGCTGACCTGCCGTGCGCCGGCGCAGGCACGGCGGCTTGAGCACGCCGCAACTCCAAATGACCGTGGACTCCCAGCCCGCCGCCGATGCCCCTTCCGCGCAGGCTCGTGGCGTGCGCAAGGTCAAGTTCCAGCATCGCGTCGAATACGTGGCCGGGGCCGGGATTTTGCGCCTTCTCGGATTGCTTCCGCGCGGCGCGGCACGCGCGGTGTGCGAGGTGATTGCCGCCGGCAGCTACTACCTCTGGCCGCGGCTTCGCCGCGTGGGCCTCTTCAATCTGCGCCTGGCCTTTCCCGATTGGACCGAGCGACGGCGGCGCCAAGTCCTCTTCCAGACGTTTCGCGGCTTCGGGCGCATGATGGCGGACTTCGCGTCTTTCCCGCGGCTCCAGCACAGCAATATCGAGCGGATGATCGTCTACGACGGCTTTGAGCACTACGCGCGGGCTCAGCAGCAGGGCAAGGGCGTGATCTTCCTGACGGCGCACTTCGGGAATTGGGAGCTTAGCTCCTTCGCCCACAGCCTGTACGGCCACACGATCAACTTCACCGTGCGCCCCATGGACAATCCGCTGCTCGACGAGCTCATCACGCGCTATCGCTGCTTGAGCGGCGGACGGCCAATCGACAAGAACGACTTCGCGCGGCGCGCTCTGCAGGCCCTGAAACGGGGTGAAGCGGTCGGGGTCCTGATGGATACCAACATGCTGCCCGGCGAGGGCATCTTCGTGGACTTCTTCGGGCGTCTCGCCTGCACCACCAGCGCGCCGGCGCGGCTGGCGCGAAAGACCGGCGCCGCCCTGGTGCTCGGCCTGACGATCTGGGATCCCGGGCTCGGCAAGTATCGCCTGCGCTTCGAGCCGGTGGACTGGATCCCCGGCGCGGACGCGGAGGAAGAGATTCGGGCGAACACCGCAAACTTCACGCGCCTGATCGAGGGGTGCATTCGCCGGTATCCGGAGCAGTGGTTCTGGGTGCATCGCCGTTGGAAGACGCGACCGCCGGGCGAGCCGCCGCTCTATCCTTTCTGAAGGTGGTCTATGACGGTTCGAGAGATCGCGGAATGGGTGGACGGCGTGGCGCAGGGCGAGGCCGAGCGGGAGATCCGGTCGGTCGCGGCGCTTGAATCCGCCGGTCCGGAGGACCTGAGCTTCGCCGCGGATTCAAGCGCCCTTGAGCGCGCCGCGGGATCGAGCGCGGGTTGCATCCTGATTCCCACGGGCCGCGCGCTCGAGGGTTCGACCACGGTGGCGGTCGCTCATCCCAAGCTGGCCTTCATCCGCCTTGCGGAGAAACTGGCGCCGCGCCCCGCGCCCGCGCCGGGAATTCATCCGAATGCGGTCCTCGACCCCGAAGTGTCGGTCGATCCGGACGCCACCGTCGGACCTTACGCCGTGATCGAACGCGGCGCCCGCGTGGGCCCTCGAACGATTCTCAGGGCGGGCGTGTTCGTGGGCGAAGGCGCGGAGATCGGCGCGGATTGCGTGCTCCATCCGGGCGTCAAGCTTTACGCGCGGGCGCGCCTCGGCAATCGGGTGATCCTTCACGCCGGGGTCGTGATCGGCGGCGACGGCTTCGGCTACATCTTCGCCGAGGGCCGCCAGCAGAAGTTCCCGCAACTCGGCGGCGTGGTCATCGAAGACGACGTCGAGATCGGCTGCAACTCCACGATCGATCGAGGGTCGCTCGGGACTACGGTGATCGGTCAAGGGACAAAGATCGACAACCTGGTGCAGATCGCCCACAACGTCACCATCGGCAGGCACTGCGTGATCGCGGCCCAGACCGGGATTTCCGGCAGCGTGCGCGTGGGCGACGCCGTCGTGATCGGCGGACAGGTCGGCATCGGCGACCACGTCGAGATCGAGTCAGGCGCGCGCATCGGGTCCAAAGGCGGCATCCTGCCGGGGAAGATCGTGCGCGGCGGCACAACCGTCTGGGGGATACCGGGCCGGCCGCTCGACGTCTTCAAGCGGCAGTACGCGCACCTCAGCCGCCTGCCTGAACTCGCCCGCCGCGTGAGCGCGATCGAGCGCTTGCTGCGCCAGCGGCTGCCCGGTTCACGTCCGGGATCGTCTCCGGAATCGCCGCACGAATCGCCTCCGGGATCAAACGAATAGCCCACCTCTGTAGCCATACCTCTGCCCGCAAGCGACCGGTGCCGGTCCGATCGTGGTGACCATCGCAGCCGGACCATCCTCCGTAGTCCATGGCGAAAGCCGCATTCGCGCGCCGGAAGGTCGGGGCTTTCGGAGTGCGAGAAAGCGGCGGCTTTGCCGCCCTGCCGTGCAAAAAGGTTCCGCCTCACCGTCGAGCAAGGCTATAAGATTGAAGGCCTTGGCGGCCTTGTCTGAAAGGCAAAGCGTTTCCCCACAGCGGGGCAGGCACAGCCGCTGCCGCGCAGGCCACGGGTGTTCACACATGCTCTGCCGGCCCTCAGACGTTCAGGTCAACCATGCCCCAGCCACTTTGGCTCTGAATCGGATAAACGAAGCCACCCGGAAAACGGCCGACTGATTCTAAAGGGCTTGCCCGGACCGAGTTTCGCTTCGTTTGGCTTCGTTTTGACCTGTTTTTCGGGTCGATTTACTGATTCTATTGGACATAGTGGCTTCGTTTTGTAAAATTTTAGATTCTTTTTTTTTTGGCTTTTTCCGAAAATCACGTGGGGCTAGCTCGGCGGCTACACAGTCCCAGTTTTCTCAGGGAAGCGCGACGCTCTGTTTGCCCAGCCACCCATTGACCGGACTCGCAGGTAAACTGTTGGTGATAAGGTGCAATTGGCCGGGATCGAAGTGGCCACAGGGATCGGCATCGATGAGGAATATCGAGGGTGCGCTTGGAACAATGAATCGCAGAGCTCCGCTCTGCGCCAGCCGGCCCAGCCGGCCCGGAAATCGGGCTCGGCGCAGGAATCTGGCAGCGGGGTAGCGCAGAGTTTCGAGCCGTCCGGAACTCTGCGGCTTCTCGTCAACGCTTGAACGAAGGCCCGCAGAGTTTGGAATGCGCAGCCTCTGCGTTACGCCGCTCCAAATTCTCACATGAAGATTGAAACGGAAATCGCAGCTCCCGCGTCTAATGATTCTGGCGGGTTTCAAAGGTAGAAAACGCTGGCCATCGTCCCGTCCCCCCTCGGGGCAGGCCAGCGGTCTCTGAGACCCGCCAGCCACACCCCCCAATTTTGTTACCTCTTAGGGCCGTGAAGGTTGCGATCCTTCCGTAATGAATAAACGGGCTGGCGCGGAAAGGCTTCAGTCGCGTCGTTGAGTTTTCCCCACCGCGTCGTTGCGCTTTTCCCCCGCTTTGAGCCTCATCCCCTCGTTCTCGCACAGCCTCGCGGCTCCCGTGTGAAGCGGCAGAGTCGCGAAAATCACAAAGAAATGGGGGTGGGCCCCGGAAAGGCCGAGCCTTTCCGCACCGCAAGGCGGCACAGCCGCAAAACGCACCGACAGGACAAACGCAAACTTAGCCGGCTTCGATAATCAGGGGCCGGCTGGCGCAAACTCTGCGCTGATCCAGGGTTCTTTCCCTCAATGAGCCTCTGATCGTCGGGCGAAGCGCTATAATCTTGTCGCAATTCTGCGGCGAAGCGACGTGACGGCCATGATCGGCAAAACCGTTTCTCACTACCGGATCATCGAGGAGCTAGGCAGCGGGGGTATGGGAGTAGTCTACAAGGCCCAGGACACCAGGCTCCCGCGCTTCGTCGCCTTGAAGTTCCTGCCCGAACGTCTCGGCCAGGACCGCCAGGCCTTGGAGCGGTTCAAACGCGAAGCGGGAGCCGCCTCCTCCCTGAATCACCCGAACGTTTGCACCGTGTACGACGTGGACGAGTACGAAGGCCGGCCCTGCATCGTGATGGAGTTCCTGGAAGGCCGGCCGCTGAAGAGTTGCATCGCGGGTCGGCCGCTGCCGGTGAATACCCTGTTGGGGGTCGCCATCCAGGTTGCCGAGGCGCTGGAAGCGGCCCACTCGAAGCAGATCGTCCATCGCGACGTAAAGCCCGCGAACGTGTTTGTGTCCAACTGTGGGCCGAAGGCACAAGCGAAGCTGCTCGATTTCGGCCTGGCGAAGCTGTCATGTGCCGGGGAAATCGCGGGGTTGGAGCCTGGTCTGCGCTCGCCGATGGAGTCGCAGGTAGCCGCGGCCCACGCGGCGCCAACAGCGTCCATCGACCCGGAACATTTAACCAGCGCCGGGGTAATGATAGGCACCGCGGCCTATATGTCGCCGGAGCAGGCGCGAGGTGAACCACTTGACGCTCGCACCGACCTCTTCAGCTTTGGCGCTGTGCTCTACGAAATGGCGACGGGACGACAACCCTTCACGGGCCCGACATGGCCCGTAATCCTCGCCGCTCTGCTTAAAGATGCGCCCACGGCTGCTGTGGAACTGAATCCCTCGCTGCCGCTCGAGCTCGGGCGCATCATCGACAAGGCCCTCGAAAAGGACCGGGCGAAGCGTTACCAGTCCGCTGCCGAGATGTTGGCGGATTTCAGAGCCCTCAGGGGTCATCTGGATTCCGGCAGAAGCGAAGGCGTGCTCCCGATGGGTACGTCAGGACAGGCGCAAGGCCCGGCCCACGAGCTGGCCGCGCCACAACCAGCCGGGCCACAACCAGCGGCTGCACGACGAGGTCGAAGGGCGCCCGCATTCGGCGTACTAGGCGTCGCGGTCGCGGGGGCTTTGGCCTTCGCTTTGTTCGAGCTGCACTCGCATCGCGTTGCGGCGCTCGGCGAGAAAGACACCGTCGTCCTCGCCGACTTCGACAACACGACGGGCGATCCCGTTTTCGACGGCACGCTGCGCCAGGGGCTTGCGGCGCAACTCGAGCAGTCGCCGTTTCTGAACTTGCTTTCCGACAACGCGATCGCGCGGACGCTCGCCTTGATGGCTCAACCTGCGGATGCGCGACTCACCAAGCAGCTTTCCCGCGACGTCTGCCTGCGCACGGGCAGCGCCGCGACCATTGAGGGCTCCATCGCGAGCCTTGGCAGCGAGTACGTGCTGAGTTTACAAGCGGTAAACTGCCACACCGGCAACCTGCTGGCCCAGGAACAGCAGACGGCCATCGGAAAGGAACGCGTGCTCAACGCGCTCGGGCGGGCAGCCACCAAGATGCGCAAGAAGTTAGGCGAGTCGCGGGCTTTGGTCGAGAAATATGACGCGCCGCCGGAGGACGTCACTACGCCGTCCCTTGAAGCGCTGCGAGCCTATAGCCTCGGTTGCCGGGCACAGGTCTTGAAGGACGATGGCATCGGCGCCGTCTCCTTTTTTCAGCAAGCGGTCAGCCTGGACCCGAATTTTGCCATGGCGTACGCGAGGCTCGGAACGAACTACGCCAATAACGGCGAGGATGCCCTGGCCGCGGAAAACGCGCGCAAGGCGTACGAGCGCCGCGAAAGGGCGAGCGAGCGGGAAAGATTCTACATCGACTCGCATTACGAAGATTTCGTCACCGGGGACCTTGAAGCCGCCCGGAAGACTTATGAATCATGGGCGGAAACCTATCCGCGCGACGATATTCCCCCTAACAATCTCGGCTTTATCTACGGCAGTCTGGGCGAGTACGAGAAAGCCCTTGCTGCCCGGCAACAGACCTTAAGGCTCTCACCCGACAGTGCGGCGCATTACGTGAATCTTGTCAACGGGTACCTGTACTTGAACCGTCTGGATGAGGCTAAGGCCGCCGCACAGGAAGCGGGGGCCCACAATCTTGACGCTCCGCTCATTCACCAGCACCTCTACCAGCTTGCCTTCTTACAGCATGACGGAGCGGCCATGGAGCGGGAGGCCGCCGAACTCGAGGGCAGGCCGGGATGGGAAGACAGTATTCTCGAGGTCGAATCAAACACAGCCGCCTACGCCGGACAGTTCGCCAAGGCGCGAGAACTGATGAGCCGCGCAGTCAACTCGGCTCTGCGCGCCGATGAGAAAGAGCCGGCGGCAGACTACGAGGCCGAAGCGGCGCTGCGGGAAGCCCTCGTCGGCAATACGATCCTTGCGAGGCAACAGGCGCAGAACGCGCCATTCTCCTCAAAAAGCGAAGATACCGAGGCTCTCTCGGCGTTGGCCCTGGCGTTGACGGGGGATTCCGCGCGAGCCATACGCCTTGCAAACGATCTCTCCCAGCGATTTCCTAAAGATACGATTGTGCAGTTCCAGTACCTCCCTATGGTTCGCGCCGCCACCATCCTGGGCGGCGGTGCCGCGGCTAAAGGTGATGGGGCCATTGACGCCCTGGCGGCCGCCGTACCCTACGAGCTGGGAAATATCGGCGGAAACGTAAGGGTCGCGCTCTATCCCGTTTACCTGCATGGCATGGCCTATCTGGCAGCAGATCAGAGCGCTGCGGCAGCCGCTGAATTCCAGAAGATTCTCGATTGGCCGGGCGTAGTTGTGAACGAGCCCATCGGCGCCCTGGCGCACCTGGGACTTGGCCGAGCCTACGCTCGAGAGGCGGGTCTTTCTCGAGGCGGTAAGAACAGCCGCGTAAAGCGCCCGCAACAACCCGAAGCCCTCGCCAAAGCCCGGACTGCCTACCAGGATTTTCTGAACCTTTGGAAAGACGCCGACCCCGACATCCCGATCCTGAAGGAAGCCAAGGCGGAATACGCCGACCTGAACTAATACGGCATCTCACCAATTTGGCCGGCTGACGAGTCTCGGAAAGGCACAGCCTTTGCGCACAGCCAGGCGCGAGCGCCGGGGGGGCGACCTGCGGTGCGGGGCGGGTAAGCCTTCCAAAACAAGCCGGACCCCGACCAAACCCATTTTGTTAGAATGAAGGACGCTCGCTTCGGTCCTCCTGCCCGGTGCTGTTCATTTCGAGGGGTGCCAAAGGCTTTGCGGCGGAACGTCACCTGAAGACGGGCACGTGTTCTTAAACAATTTTTCTAAGAGGTGAAGGTTGAAAAATGCTTGAATCTTATTTGCGCCTTTTATCGAGATCCGTTTCGCGCATACTGCTTCTCACGGCCCTAGCCTTCCTGGCGCCGGGCGTGGCGCGGGCCCAGGCGCCGCCCGCCGTCAAAGTCGACCTCGACCAGGCGATCCAACTGGCGCTACAGCATAATCATTCTCTGCTGGCGGCGCGGACCGGGATTTTGCAGAGCCAGGCCGAAGAAATCACAGCCGCCATACGGCCCAATCCCGTCTTTACCTACGATGATCTTTTCATACCCATTACTCCGAACGATTTCAACTCGACCACTTTGAACCAGGTGACGGAGTTCGATCTGAGCGCGGCCTTCACGTGGGAACGCGGGCACAAGCGCGATGCGCGCATCGAGGCGGCCAAGGACACCACGACCGTGACGAGGTCCCAGGTTTTCGACAACGAGCGGACGCTGACCTTCAACGTCGCCCAGCAATTCGTGAACGCGCTGCTGGCCAAATCCACACTCGACTTTGCACGGCAGGACCTGGACAGCTTCCAGAAGACGGTGGACATCTCGGAATCGGAATACAAGGCGGGCGCGATCAGCGAGGGTGACTATCTGAAGATCAAGCTGCAGCTTCTGCAGTTCCAGACCGATGTGTCCTCGGCCCAACTGGCCCTGGTGCAGGCCATGGCGGGTCTGCGCCAGTTTCTCGGCTATAACGCCGTGCCTGAGAACTATGAAGTGGCGGGCGACCTCGCCTACGCACCCGTGCACATGAACCAGCAGGACCTCGAGCTGATGGCCATGCAGCACCGTCCGGATCTTCTGGCGGCCCGCCAGGGCGTGACCTCGGCGAACAGCCAGTACAAGCTGGCCAGGGCCAACGGCAAGCGCGATCTGATTACCGCCTTCACCTACACGCACGTGTCGGGTATCAACTCGGCGGGCTTCACGGGCACCATCGAGATTCCGGTGTGGGACCGCAACCAGGGCGAGATCGCGCGCACGAATTATGCCATCAACGGGGCCCAGGAGAGCGAGAAGGCCGCCGAGGACCAGGTGATGACCGACGTCATCAACGCCTACGGAGGATTCCAGAGCGCCGACCAGGTGGCCGGGCTTTACGAATCGGGCTATCTGAAGCAGGCGCAGGATTCGCGCGACATCAGCGAGTATGCCTACAAGCGCGGGGCGGCCAGCCTGCTGGACTTTCTCGACGCCGAACGCAGCTATCGGTCGACGCAGCTCGCGTATCGCCAGGCGCTCGCGAACTACATGCTGGCGGTGGAGCAGATGCGGGAGGCTGTCGGCGTCAGGAGCCTGCCATGAGGGATAAAGCCGGGGGACGCAGGAGAGCGCTCGGTGCGGCAGTTCTGATCCTGCCGCTGCTCGGATCCACTCCTGCCTGTGGCCATCATGCTGCAGACTCGAGCGCGGCTTCTGTGGCCTACGGCACCAGCAGCGCCGGTGGCGTCCAGGCACAACTCTTCAGCGTGCCGCCCGAGCAGATGTCACACGTGCAGGTTGTGACCGTGGCGGCTTCAGCGCTCCAACGAGTGCTGCGCCTGACCGGATCGGTGGAATACAACAACTTTGAGACGACGCCCGTCATTACTCAGGTGGGCGGTCCGGTCGCGAGGATCCTGGTTTCCCCGGGAGACGAGGTACGGGCCGGCCAGCCGCTCCTCGAAGTGGCGAGCCCGGACTACGCGCAGGATCGCACCAATTACTTAAAGTTCCGGGACGCCCTCGCACTGGCCGAGAAGAGCTATGACCGCGCCCAGGATCTCTACGCGCACCACGCCATCGCGCAGGCTGACCTCGAGCAGGCGGAGTCCACGCGCAATCAGGCTCAGGCTGACTTGCAAGCGGCCGAGCAGGCGCTCAAGGTCCTGGGCGTCGCCGATCTGGATGCGCTTGTCCGAGGCCCATCTTCGGCGCAGGTTCCATTGCCTGCCCCGATCGAGGGCGAGGTTGTGGAGAGATTGGTTTCACCCGGGCAGGTCATTCAGGCAGGCGCCACGCAATGCTTCACGATTTCGAACATGAAATCGGTCTGGGTGCTGGCCAACGTCTACCAGCAGGACCTAGCCTACGTGCGCGTTGGCGAGCCGGTCGAGATCAGCACTGACGCTTATCTGGAGGTCTTCCGCGGCAAAATTTCCTACATCGCACCGGCACTCGATCCCGACACCCGCACGCTGCAGGTGCGCATCGTGGCCGCCAATCCGGATAAGAAGCTCAAGAAGGAGATGTACGTGACGGCGTCGGTGAGGGCGTCCGCGATTCCCAATGCCATCGCCGTTCCGGATGCTGCGGTCTTGTGGAACTCCGAGAACCAGCCCTTCGTCTACGTTGAGACGGCCGGCAACCAATTCGGCCAGGAGTTGGTGACTCTGGGCGAAAGCCAGAACGGGCGCACCCAAATCCTGTCGGGCCTGACCGCAGGACAGCGGATTGCGGCGAACGGCAGCCTGTTCCTACAGTTCGAGAATTCCTTGCAACGATAGCGTAGCCCTGATGCAAACTCGGTCCTCAGTCTTTCGGCGCGCGATTTGATACATTCCATCGTCCAATTCGCTCTGCGACAGCGCTTCCTGGTGCTGATGCTGGTGGTGTTCATCCTGATCATCGGCATCGTGTCGTTCCGGCAGATGCCCGTGGATGCCTATCCGGACCTGTCACCGCCCATGGTGGAGATCATCACGCAGTGGGAGGGCCATGCCGCCGAGGAGGTGGAGCGCCTGGTGACGCTGCCGATTGAAGTTGAGATGAACGGCGTGCCGCAACTGGTGGTGATGCGCTCAATCTCGCTCTACGGCCTCTCGGACGTCATCCTGACCTTCGAGGACTCCACCGACAACTACTTCGCCCGCCAGGTGGCCTTCGAACGCTTGAGCGACGTGACGCTGCCGAACGGCGTCACGCCGTCGCTCGCCCCTCTTTTCAGCCCGAGCGGCCTGGTCTACCGCTACGTCCTCGAGAGTCCGGACCGCAGTCCGCAGGAACTGAAGACGATTGAGGACTGGGTGCTGGAGCGCGCCTACAAGTCTGTCCCCGGCGTCGCCGACGACTCGGGCTTTGGCGGCACCGTGATGCAGTACCAGGTGCTGCTCGATCCGGCCCGCATCTACGGCTATCACCTCACCGTGCCCCAGGTGATGCAGGCCCTCGCGGCCAACAACGCCAACGCCGGCGGCGGGTTCTACGAGCAAGGGGGCCAATTCTACTACGTGCGCGGCCTCGGCCTGGTAAAGACCACCGACGATATCGCGAGCATCGTGGTCGCCAGCAACAATGGGGCTCCGGTGCGCATTCGCGACATCGGACGGGTGGTGATCGGGCACGCTCCGCGCCTGGGCGAATTCGGTTTTGGAGACAACGATGACGCCGTGGAGGGCGTGATCTTTCTGCGGCGCGGAGAGCAGACGCAGACCGTGCTCAAAGGCGTGGAGGCCAAGACTGAGCAACTCAACCGCCAGGTGCTGCCCTCCGATGTCAAGGTCAGGCCTTATTACGATCGCAGTGCGCTGGTGGATCTCACCACCGGCACGGTTGAGGGCAATCTGCTGCGCGGAATGATCCTGGTGCTGATCGTGTTGATCTTGTTTCTGGTCAGCTTTCGCGCCGCGGTGATCACCGCCCTTACGATTCCGCTGGCCCTGCTCTTCGCCTTCATCTTTCTGCGGATTCACGACGTGTCGGCCAACCTGCTCTCGATCGGCGCCGTCGATTTCGGGATCATCATCGACGGCACGATTGTGATGATGGAGAACATTTACCGCGAGCTCGGGTTGCGGCAAGGTCAGGAGTACAAGCTCACGGAGGTGATCCTGGAGGCGGCCAAGGACGTGGACCGGCCCGTCTTCTATGCGGTGGCCGTTATTATCGCGGGCTACGTACCCATCTACGCCTTGACCGGTCCGGCGGGCATGCTGTTTCATCCCATGGCCGACACCATGTCGTTTGCCCTGATCGGTGCGCTGGTGCTGTCTCTGACGCTGGTTCCGGTGCTGGCCTCCTACTGGTTTCGCGGCGGCGTGCGCGAGCGCGTCAATCGGCCCTTTGAGTGGGTGAAACGAGTCTACGCACGCGAGCTAGAGTGGTGTCTGGATCGGCCCGCGCTCACCATGGTTGTCGCAGCACTGATTTTTGGCGGCGCCCTGCTGCTCACCCCCACGATCGGCGGCGAGTTCATGCCGCACCTCGACGAGGGTGCGCTCTGGGTGCGCGCCACCATGCCTTACACGATCTCGTTCGATGAGGCCAGCAAGATCGCTCCCCAGATTCGCAAGATTCTAATGTCTTATCCGCAGGTGACCGAGGTTGGCTCCGAGCTTGGCCGGCCGGACGACGGTACCGATCCTACGGGCTTCTTCAATTGCGAGTTTTATGTGGGGCTGAAGCCGTATAGCGACCCGGCGTGGCGCGGTAACCTTAGCTCGAAGGAGCAGCTCACCGATTCGATCCGCGACCGGCTGGCGGCCTACCCCGGCATCATCTTCAACTTCACCCAGCCGGCGGAGGACGCGGTCGACGAGGCCCTGACGGGGTTGAAGAGTGCTCTGGCGGTGAAGGTGTACGGGGCGGACCTGAATGTGCTCCAGGATAAGGCGCTCCAGATCAAGGAAGTCCTCGCTCACGTGCCGGGGTTCACCGAGTTGACGGTGGTGCGCGAGCTGGGGCAGCCCAGTCTGCTGGTGGACGTCGACCGCGAAAAGATCGCCCGCTACGGAATCAACGTGTCCGACGTGGAAGCGGTTGTGCAAGCTGCTGTCGGCGGCCAGGCCACCACGCAGGTGATCCAGGGAGAAAAGCTGTTTGACCTGGTGGTGCGCATGGAGCCGCAGTTCCGCTCGAGCGAACATGAGATCGGCGGCTTGCTCGTGGGCGATCCCGCGGGCCAGCAGATTCCCTTGAGCGCGCTCGCAGACATCCGGGAGTCAAACGGCGCTTCGTTCATCTACCGGGAGAACAATTCGCGCTACATCGGAGTGCAGTTCAGCATCGAAGGCCGTGACCTTGCGCGCGCCGTGCAGGAAGCGCAATCCGCGGTGCAGCACGTGGTCTCTCTGCCGCCGGGCTACTGGATGAACTGGGGAGGCGAGTACAGCGAGTATCTGGCGGCGCGCAGCCAGCTCGGCGTGATCGGACCGCTGACCGTGGTACTGATTTTTCTGATCCTCTTTGCCCTGTATGGAAACTTCAAGTTTCCGGTCACGATCGCTTTGGGCGTGGTGATGACTGAGCCCGTGGGGGCCCTGCTCGCCTTGAAGCTGACCCATACGCCTTTCAGCGTCTCCTCCGTGCTCGGACTCCTGGCTCTCATGGGCGTCTCGGTGGAGACGGCGGTCATTTTGGTTTCGTACATCAACAAGCTGCGGCTGCAGGGGAAGGGAATTCGCGACGCAACCCTGGAAGCCTCGCTGCTTCGCTTGCGGCCGATCATGATGACGGCTCTGGTGGCTTGTCTTGGCTTGTTGCCGGCGGCCCTCTCGCATGGTATCGGGTCGGACACGCAGCGACCCTTTGCCATCGTGGTGGTGGCCGGCCTGATCTCGCGCCTGTTCCTGGGATTTTTTGTCAACCCCGTGCTCTACGAGATGGTGGCGCGCGAGGGTGACGTGCTGCAGGTCTGATTGATCTGAGCGTTCCGGGTCTCTAGTCAGTTTCTAGCTGCTATGGCGGCATGTCCGGTGGTTAGCGTCAACCCGTGTATTGAAGCAGGGTCATGAAGCCGAAATCCATATGAAGCTGTTGGTGGCAGTGGAACAGGGAAGGGCCTGGGTTATCTGCCAGGAGGTCGACCTCAACCTGGCTCTGCGGCGGCACCACCACCACGTCTTTGATCACGCCCGATGTGGTCTTGCCCCGATACCTGGCGAGCTCGAAGGAATGGCGGTGCAGGTGCACCGGGTGGGACTCGTCGCTTTGATTGTCAAACCGAAGCCGGTATCTCGTGTTTGCGCGGACGAGAATCGGGTCCGTTTTCGGATACGATTTTCCGTTGATGGTCCACTTGTCCACCCAGTGCTGCCCGGCAAACTTCTTCCGGAAAATCAGCGGAACTAACTGGGCATCCGTGCTGGCGGCGTTTCCGTCGCGCCCGAAGATCGTATAGTCCCAATTGAGGTTCGCCGGCGCCGCCCACTGGGGCTCGCCGTTCCGGTTGGCATATTCCACCACGATTCCCAATCCAGCGTTCCGGACTTTGTCATCGACCTCGCCGAGAATCCAGGCCCCGGGATTGTTCATGGCAACCACAGCGTCCACCCGCTCGGCGGGCCCGAGGTCGAGCGTTTCCACCTCGCGCGGTACGGGCACGCGATTCCCGTCCAGGCTGACGACGGTGAATTTGTGGTTGGGGAGCGCCAGACGGTGTTCCATCGTGGCGTTTGCGTTCAAGATGCGAAACAGCACTTTCTGACCCTCTCTGACGCGGATGGGATCGCCGTGTCCGAGAGAGTGGCTGTTGACGGAAAAGCCCTGGTAAATCGCATCGAGGGTGTCGTCGTCCGGGCTGCTGACACCGAGGTACGGATTCCATCCGTGTAAGGCAAGGAAAACCTCCGCGTCATACTGACCCGGGTCTTCCTTGGGCTCGATGTAGAGGAAACCAAACTGCCCGGTGTAAGTGGCACGCTTGAGATTGCGGCCCGCATAGACGTGGCTGTGATACCAGCGCGTCCCTGAGGGCCGCGGCACAAACGAATATCGCCGGGAACCGTGAGCGGGAACGAGCGGTGTTCCCTCCTGTTCCGCTCCATCGACCTCGGCAGGTACAAACAGACCGTGCCAGTGGACCAACTCCGGGGTATCGGTGTCATTCAGAACATCGACGGTGAAAGGCTTGCCCTCGGGCAATCGCAAGACCGGGCCCGGAGCCGAACCGTTGTATCCCGTAGTTTTTGCAACGCGGCGAGGGGCAATCTCGACTTCAACGGACGATATTCGAAGTTCGAGATCCGCTTTGGGACCGGGCGGCGCAGCCTGGGCACCAAGGCGCGAGGCAAGATCGAAGCAAGTCGAAGCGCCCATCAAAGCCAGGAAGTCTCTGCGATGCATCGCTCTGCCTCTTGCGTCGAGATCGTCAGCTCTGCGTGGCCGGAAACCTTGCTCTTGCAAGGCGCGCAGCCGCCCGGCCCCTCTTTCGAGGGCGCTAGCCATGCCCAGAATCGCACATTCGAGCCTGTCTCCGAACTTTTTCGTCAGCTCCGTACCCGACGCAATGGGCTGCCCAAGGGCATGGGTCTCGGGGTCAGTTTGAATCGGAGGCAAGGTCTGCGACCAGCGGCTTGTCGAAGAGCGCGATCTCGTCGGCTGTCGGCGGCTGGAATGCCTCGCACCATCGGGTCATGGCATCGCGTTCTATGGGTGGATTTTCGGCGCCCCGGCGCTGAATTCTCTGGAAAAGGGTATCGGTGGGCGCAGAGAGATAATGCAACTCAACGGCAGCGCCAAGCGCTCGGGCTCCGAGCCGCAACGCATCCCGCTCCGACCTTCCCCAGGTGCCCCATTCGATGATCACGATGAGACCGAGCGCGAGCAGTTCCTGACCCAATTTCCACTGCAGCGCCTCGATCCTGCCTCGCATTTCCTCGTCGTAGAGATCGAATGAAAGAGCATCCATCCACTCGTCGGGAGAAAAGCGGACCGCGCGGAGCCTGCTTTCAAGCTTCTTGGCAAGCGTGGTCTTGCCCGAACCCGGCAACCCACACACGATGATTAATCTCGGTCCAATCGCGCTCACTTCCATAACTCGAATGTTCTCGATGAATGGTCTCCGCCGGCATGAAGTTCTTTATGCCGCGGTCTGAGCGAGGAAATCAAGCGACGTTTCGAGGTAAACGTCCAAAGCCCCGCAATCGCATTGCTCGCGTTTGTTCGCTTTCAAGTGACAAACGGAGACCAACCTCGCTCAGACCTGATTGAGTTTGACGCGCCGTCTATGGTAGCCTCAACTTTATGTCGCAGAAGGCATGCGCCTGGATCGCGCTGATCACGCTGCTGGCGGCCCTGGTACCGGCGGGCCTCGGCGATGTCGCGACCCGCGCGACCGGCTCCTGTTGCGCGTCCGGGCAATGCCCGATGTCCGCTGGCAAGGCCGCGATGCCGGCGCACTGCCACGGGGAAGACGCCGCCATGGCGTCACCGCGTTGCTCGTGCGGAGTGGCTCCCGGCCAGGCTTCGGCCGTTCCGCCCACCGCGTTTCGGTTCAACGTCGAAGTGGCAGTGGGCGTCGCGCGGTTTCAGCCTCAGACCGCTTTCGCTTTGCCGACGACCCCCATCTCCGCTCCTCTTGAGGGCTACACATCAGCCCTCGATCAGCCTCCCCGCGCCTAGCCCCAGATCCCTGAAAATTGCTTCCATTCGTCGGCAGCCGTGTGCGCAGTCGCCCGATTTTGTCCGGCGGCGCGGCCGACGCTCAGATCGTGAACCTTGTTTCTACAACAAGAAGCTATAGGGGAGAGTTCATGCGAAAGCTCGTGCTCTGTTTGTGTCCGGCGGTTATTCTGTTGGTTGCTTCTCTGCTCTACGCCACAATTTTTGGAAGAATCCAGGGAGTCGTACACGACCCGCAGCATCGGCCTTTGACCGGAGCCTCGGTAAAGCTGCAGGCGATCACGTCGGACTGGTCTCAGGCGGGGCAAACCGACGACAACGGCGAGTTTTCCTTCGCTGCCGTGCCGGTCGGAGACTACAGAATCACCGTTACTCAGCCCAAATTCCAGGCCGAGGAGCAGACCGTTACCGTCGCTTCTGACTCATCACCGATTCTTCACTTCCAACTGGCGATCGCGGCCGTGAATCAATCCACCGTCGTCCACGGCGAACCGGAAGCGACCAACGTGGAGTCGGTGACCCCAACCACCCTGGTCAGTCGCCAGGACGTCGCCCAAACTCCCGGGGCCGACCGCACCAATAGCCTGGCGATGATCACCGACTACGTTCCCGCGGCCTACGTGACCCACGACATGTTGCACATGCGAGGCGGCCACCAGGTTGATTGGCTTATCGACGGCGTGCCCGTACCCAACACCAATATCGCGGCCAACATCGCCCCGGTGATTGACCCGAAGGACATTGATTATCTCGAGATCCAAAGAGGCAGCTACGACGCCGACTACGGAGACCGTACGTACGGAATCTTCAACATCGTACCCCGAACCGGCTTCGAGCGCGAGAATGAGGCGGAGCTCGTTACGACTTTCGGCAATTGGTTTCAAACGAACGATCAATTCAATTTCGGAGGGCATACCGATCGCTTCGCCTATTACGCGAGCCTAAACGGGAATCGCAGTAACTACGGCCTGCAGACGCCGATCGGCCAGGTTTTTCACGACGCCGAGAACGGTTACGGTGGATTCGCGTCGTTCATTTTCAATCCCGATTCCGGAAACCAATTGCGCCTCGTCACTTCGTTGCGCGAGGACTATTACCAGATCCCCTACGACCCGAATCCCAACTCGATCGGAAATCAGCAATTGGAGGCGGCGGGAGAGTCCCCCAGTTACGGCCTCCGCGATGGCGAGCATGAGCGCGACGGCTACGTCATCTTCTCGTGGGTCCACACGTTCAATCCGAATACTCTGCTTACGGTTTCTCCCTTTTATCATTACAACAGCGCCGATTACCAGGGCGGCCCGCACGATTATCCGGTGATCTCAACCGCAGATCAGGCTGCCAATTACGGGGGGCTGCAGGCGTCTGTTGACGAAAACGTCTGGAAAAACGACATCCAAGCCGGAGTGTACGGATTCGCTCAGCACCAGCACAACCTCTTCGATAACCAATTCACGGACGGGAGTCAAAACTTTCCCGCCTCATCGATTGGCGTAACGGGAGGGCTCGCGAGCGTGTTCGTCAACGACAAGTTCAAAGTGACCTCGTGGTTGACCCTGATCGCCGGCCTCCGCCAGACCCACTTTACGGCGGACGTCGTAGAGAACGCCACGGACCCGCGCTTCGGCGTTGCCGTCCGAGTCCCGCGCCTGAACTGGGTTTTCCGCGCCTATTACGGCAAATATTATCAGGCTCCGCCCCTGGTGACGGCCACCGGCCCGCTGCTCGGCTTAGCTAACAGCACCGATCTTACTTTCGCTCCCCTGCACGGCGAGCGCGATGAAGAACACCAATTCGGCGTCACGATTCCCTTTCGCGGCTGGGCCCTCGATGCCGACACCTATCAGACTCAGGCGAGCGATTGGCTCGACCACAACAACATCGGAGAATCGAATCTCTTCTGGCCGATCACGTGGGACGCCGCCTTGATTCAAGGTTGGGAACTCACGCTGCGCTCCCCCCGGCTCTGGCATCGCGGCCAGCTTCACCTTGCCTATGCCAATCAAATCGCGCAGGCGACCTCACCCATCACCGGAGGCTTGATCTGCCCCAGTCCCGTGACCTCGGCGTGCCCACTCGACTTTCCGCCCGGATATTCACCGGTGGACCACGATCAGAGAAACACGTTGAACCTGGGCTTCAATGGAAGCCTTCCCTGGCACGCGTACGCCTCCACGAATGTCTACTATGGCTCGGGGTTCACGAACGGGATTCCGGACGCCCAATACCCGGGGCAGTATCTGCCTCAGCACACCACGTTCGACCTTTCGCTGAGCAAATCGTTCCGCGAGCAATACACCGTTTCCGTAACCGCGCTGAATGTGGCAAACCGCCGCGTAGAGCTCGACAACAGTCTGACGTTCGGCGGCTTTCACTACAACGACCCGCGGCAAATCTATGCGGAATTCAGGTACCGCTTCCACTTTTGAACCGCGACGCGGTGGCGAGTGTTCACCAATGCCCGCGCAGGCGGGGTCTCCGATTATGCGCCGATGTAAGTGTTGTAATCGCGGTGTTCGAACCGGTGGTAGACTCGCAGTTGATCCTGCCATACCGCTGGAAATACGGTTCCCGGTTTTAGAATCGGGCAAGCCGAAAGGTTCGCTTTCCCGTTTGAGTTCTCGTTGAACTCGCGAATGGCAAGCAACTCTCCAACCTCTTCGCAATGAAGCTGGTGGCCATCGGAGACGATGTCATCGAAAAAGCAGAAGATTCTCGGAAGCACGTGTTCATCGGGGCAGTCGAAAATGCGAAAAGCATTCCTGGTCGAAGAATAGAAATCCAAATCGAAGCTGATAAAACCAATCGGAGCGTGGTGGAGCGCGAGAAACTGGGGCACCGTTTCTTTGACATCGCCGAGCAGCAGCTGCGCAACCTTGAGCCTCTTTCGCAGGGAATCGGCATCCATTTTGTAGGCGCCACGTTTCCAGACATACCCAAGATCGCGATAGTCCGACGGCGCCGGCAGACCTGAACCGAGATCGAATCCGTATACCTCGACCTCGATCCCATGGGCTCTGCCTATTTCAAGCGCGTATTGTTCAAGCGCGAGCAGCCCTGTGCCGCCCGCCACGCCAAACTCAATCACGCTGACCGAGGGAAGGCTTAATCTCGTTGCGAGATATACCGCTTGTTTTACGCCGAAGGCATACTCCAGGCGATCGAGCGCCTGAATCGCCAGCCGAAAATCCAGCGACCCGATGGAAAACTTCTTGACGACCTGACGAACCAAAAGCTCGGGGCTGATTATGGACCGTAGTAATCTCGCTGAGAAGGGTGCATCCGGTTCAAGGAACATTGACTATAGTTTTAGCCAGAATCCGCGTTATGCCCCGGCGTGCCAAGCGTCGGCATGATACTTCGCCCGGCAGCGATCCGTGGACCCCTGCCGTACCCGACTGATGGGCGAAAATCTTCCGGCCGCCGCCGACCCCCTGGGGAGATGTTGCGCTACCCCGGCCCTCGGACGTAATCGAGTGGACTACCTACAGGAACGCAGTCGAAACACCTTAATTGACGCACCCTAGTCTTCTAACGCTCGTATTTCGAGGGATTTCTGAAGACGGATTCGCCTCGCGGGAACGAAGGTGCTCGAAAAGGATTCCACATGGCAAATGACGCCACTACCCCCGCGTTAACCGGTGTTTGACCGTACGCGGCGCCCTCTGCTATTTTTAAGACTCCCGGAATCGTATATGTCGAACGTTCAGATAACTTTTCCTGACGGCGCCGTCAAGGAGTATCCGGCCGGAATCACCGCCGTCGAGGTGGCCAGGTCCATCGGGCAGCGGCTCGCCTCCGACGCGCTGGTCGCGAAGCTCGATGGCGAGCTTGTGGATTTGAACCGGCCCATCGAGTCGAGCGGGCCCATTCAGTTTGTAACCCCTGCCTCGGGTCCGCAGGCGCTCGAGGTCTATCGCCATTCGTCCGCTCACTTGCTGGCCGCGGCCGTTCTGGAGCTTTTCCCGGACGCCCATCCGGGCATCGGACCGCCCACCGACACCGGCTTCTACTACGACTTTTACCGCGAAAAACCCTTCACCGAAGAGGATCTGGCCAGGCTGGAAGCCAAGATGCTCGAACTCGTCAAGGCGGATCTTCCTTACGAGCGCGTCTACTTTCCCAAAGAGGAAGGGAAGAAGCTCTTCGAGCAGATGGGCGAGTTTTTGAAGTGCCAGCTTATTGAAGAAAAGGCCGACCTGGTGTTTTCCGCCTACCGCACCGGGAAGTTTCTCGACTTTTGCCGCGGCCCCCACATTCCCTCCACTGGCCGCATCAAGGCGTTCAAGCTCCTGAGTGTTGCCGGAGCGCACTGGAAGGGCGACGAGCACTCGCACCCCATGCAGCGCATTTACGGCACCGCGTTTTTCTCGCAGAAGGACCTCGACGCCTACCTGACCCAGGTGGAGGAGGCCAAGAAGCGCGATCATCGCCGGTTGGGCCGCGAGCTGGATCTGTTCAGCATCGAGGACGACGCCGGGCCGGGCCTGATCTTCTGGCATCCGAAGGGCGGCATCATTCGCACTGAGATCGAAACCTGGTTGCGCGACGAGCTGGTGGCGCGCGGATACGACCTGGTCTTCACCCCGCACACCATGCGCCGCCACCTATGGGAGATCAGCGGGCATACCGGCTTTTATCGCGACAGCATGTTTGGCCCCATGTCGGTCGAGGACGACGAGTATCAGCTGAAGCCCATGAATTGCCCGGGCCACATCCTGATCTACAAGTCGCGCGTGCGCAGCTACCGCGATCTGCCGATGCGCTTCGGCGAGCTTGGCACCGTCTACCGCTACGAGCGCTCGGGCGTGCTGCACGGGCTGCTGCGCGTGCGCGGCTTCACCCAGGACGACGCCCACATCTTCTGCATGCCTGACCAGCTCGAAAGCGAAGTCGAGGCCTGCGTGAAGTTCGCCTTCGACACGCTGAAGACCTTTGGATTCGATCAGTACCAGGTGGAGCTTTCTGCCCGCGATCCCGCGCGCGGCGAGCAATACGCCGGTACCGTGGAGGAGTGGGAACGCGCCGAAGGCGCCCTGATGAATACGCTCCGCCGCATGGACATTCCTTTCAAGTACATGCCGGGCGAGGCGGTTTTTTACGGCCCCAAGATCGACGTTAAGCTGGTGGACGCCATCGGACGGCCCTGGCAACTGACCACCGTGCAGTTCGACTTCAACCTGCCGCGGCGCTTCGGACTGGAATATACGGGGGCGGACGGCGCGAAGCACACCCCGGTGATGGTCCATCGGGCGCTCCTCGGGTCGGTGGAGCGGTTCTTCGGGGTGCTGGTGGAGCACTACGCCGGCGCCTTCCCGGTGTGGCTTGCGCCCGTGCAGGCTACGGTGCTGCCGATCAGCGAAAGGCACCAGGGGTACGCGCGGGAAGTGGCGGCGGCATTGAAGGCCGCCAAGGTGCGCGCGCAGCTCGACGACCGCAACGAGAAGCTGAACGCCCGTATTCGCGACGCCCAACTTGCCAAGGTGCCGTTCATGCTGGTGGTGGGCGAGCGCGAAGCCGCGGCACGCACCGTTGCGGTCCGGCGGCGTGACGCCGGCGACACCGGTACCGTGCCTCTTGACGATTTCATCCGGCAGGTACGAGGGCTTATCGACAGCCATGCCGCGAAATGGTAGATTAGTTAGGGTAGTAGGGGTGGCAGGACGGCTGGGTTCGGGGCCCGTGTGGTTTTTCCTGAAAAGCTCCAGCATGGTTTTGAGCGGAACGTTTTGAGCGGAACAAGGATTGCGGGTCTGTTTCGCGGGGCGAAGCCCTGTTCTTGCTGAGAACAAGGGCGCTCCGAGCGGCTCTTGTGTTTTGCTGAGGCTCCGAAGCGGGCCTGGAGGGAAGGCGTATCGCTGACCGTCGTGTAAACGAAAGAATACGGGTGAACGAGAGAATCCGCGCCCGCGAAATCCGGGTTGTGGATGACGAGGGCAAGCAGCTCGGGATCATGCCCCCGTACGAAGCGATCAAAATTGCCAGGGAGCGTGGTCTGGACTTGGTGGAGGTTTCCCCGACGGCCACACCCCCTGTATGCCGTATCATCAATTACGGCAAATACCTCTACCAGCAGAGCAAGCGCGAGCACGAAGCGCGCAAGAATCAGCGCTCAATCGAGCTGAAGGAAGTGAAGTTCCGGCCGCGCACGGGCATGCACGACTTTGACACCAAGCGGAACCAGATTGCCCACTTCCTGGAAGAGGGCAGCAAGGTGAAAGCGACCATCATGTTTCGCGGCCGCGAGATGGCGCATCGCAATCTCGGCTGGGAAATGATGGACCGCCTGGTGAAGGACTTGGGCGAGCTGGTTGTGGTGGAGATTCGGCCCCGTCAGGAAGGGCCGAACCTGATCGCGATTCTGGCGCCGAAGAAGCCCGGCCAGCCGGCGCCGAAGCCCAAGCCCGCAGCGCAGCCGGCGGCGGGTTCGCACGCTCCGGCGGGAAGCAGCCCTGGACACGCCGCAACGGCGGCGCCGAGGCCCGCGGCACCGGCCGCGACATTCACGCCCCGTCCCGCAGCCTCAACCGCACCGGCTGGGGATCAGCCGAAGCCGGCCGGCGAGTGATTGACCTGGCGAGCCGGAGCGGCGTCGCGCCCCGTGTTTCGGATGGAGGTTTTGTTTGGCTAAGGCAAAAGTGAAACTCAAGCTTAAGACTCACAGGGGCGCTGCCAAGCGGTTCAAGATCACCGCCGGCGGCAAGGTGATGCGCGGGCATGCGTACGCCCGGCACATTCTGACCTCCAAGGCCAGCAAGCGGAAGCGCAAGCTGGACCAGAGTACGACAGTGTCGCCGGCGGACGTTCCTCACGTACGCGCGATGCTGCCCTATGGAAGATAGCAGGCAGGCCGCAGCCGGCAGAAGGCAGTAACCGACGAAGCGCGACGAGCGCTCGGATTCACTGCTGACCTCCTGCTGCTCGCCGCCCGCAGTTCTTTCCCGGGTGCGGAAAGGCCAGAGGCTGGGTGCCTTTCGTCCGCCCCGTAATTCCAAAATAAAGGAGCAAACCCATGCCAAGAGTGAAGCGCGGCTCTGTGCGCCGCGCCAATCGCAAGAAGCTTTCCAAGCTCACCAAGGGCTACTTCCTTACCAAGAGCAAGCTCTACCGCTCGATGCGCGAGGCGGCAGATCGCGCAGGGCGCTTCGCTTACCGCGACCGCCGGCGGCGCAAGCGTGACTTCCGCCGGCTCTGGATCGTCCGCATCAGCGCGGGCGCGCGCCTGAACGACATCACGTACAGCCAGTTTATGCATGGCTTGAAGACGCTCGGCGTGGAGCTTGACCGCAAGATGCTTGCGGAGATGGCTGCCATGGATGCGCCCGCGTTTGCCGAACTGGCGGCGAAGGTGAAGGATGCGCTGGCCTCTCCGCCCAAGGTCGGGTAAGTCCATCGACTCGGAAAACCTTTGTTCCGAAGCGTCCATTAGATTGAGGGGAGCTTCGGCCAGCCGGGTCGCCGAAGCACTATCGTGGCTACCGGGGTGTGCCAAACTATGTTGTGACCGAGCACGCTCTCTTCGAGATGAAGAGGCGTGGCCTAAGCGAGGAGACGCTCCGGCAGGTGCTGAGCTCGCCGGACCAGCGAATCGATGTGCGTCCGGGTCGCGTGGCCTTGCAGTCTCGAGTCGCCGTTGGTGTTCCCGTGAGGTTGCAACTGCTAAGAGTTGTCGTGGACATCGATCGTGAACCCGCTGAGGTGGTCACGGCCTACCGGACCAGCAAGATGCTCAAATACTTGGAGGCCAGAATCGTGAAGGCCAGCTACGATCCAACGACGGATACCCTTAGCTTGATTTTCAAAGAAGACGCCACGGTCTTCGAGAGCGACGAGGACAAGCCCGGAGTGATCCTGGACTACGACGAAAGTGGCAATTTGGTCTCGGTGGAGATCCTGGACGCTTCGCGGCGCGTAACCGAAGCCAGCAAGATGGAGTTCCGCGTCGCGGGCTAGCTCTGGGCAACTCGGTTGCTCCACGACTGCCGGTTGCCACAAGGTGCTGGCGATCATGACCATCGAAGAAGAGACCGGCAATGCCTTCACCGGGCTAGTGGCGAAGGCGAAACCCTCTGTCTTGTTTACAATCAACCACGCGACCCAGAATAGCCAATTGGCATGAACATTGAAGAAAAAGCCGGCAAGACCCTCGCTGA
>DASZIG010000077.1:0-35022 GCA_035949375.1 Terriglobia bacterium
AGAATTAACGCTGGGGTCATATTGGCGGACCGATACTCGTGACGGAGACTCGTGAGATGCTGGCGTCATTTGCGGAACCTCAGCACACCGTCATTTCTGGAATGGATTCCCGCCTTCGCGCGAATGACGGTGCTCGAAAGGGATTCCACATTGGCAAGACGCCGGCACCGACTCGTCATGGAGGCGTCACATGAAGACGAATAGGCTAGTACTGGGCGGAGTTGCGGTGGTGATCGCGCTCGCGTGGTTGACCCACGGAACGGCGGCCGATACGGGCACGGTGGGCTCGGGGAAAATCAAGCACGTGATGCTGCTGAGCATCGACGGCATGCACGCCGTGGACTTCTACAACTGTGCGCTCGGAATCGCGGGCGTGAACGGCGGGGAACCATACTGCCCGAACCTCGCGGCGCTGAGCCAGACCGGGATCAACTACGTGGCGACATCGTCGTCAAGGCCCTCGGACTCTTTTCCGGGACTCGCGGCGCTCGTGACCGGCGGCTCACCGAAGTCGACCGGCCTTTATTACGACGTGGCCTTTGACCGCTCGCTCGATGCGCCGGAAGCGACCACGGGCACCGGCCTCGGCGGCGGGCCGTGCACGCCCTACGGGGTGGCGAACGGAACGACGACCGACTACGACCAGGGCATCGATTATGACGACACCAAGCTGAACGGCGGCGCGCCGGGCGCAGGGACGACCGATGGCGGCATCGCTTCCATCGATCCGAAGCACCTGGTGCGGGATCCGGCGCAGGGTTGCGCCCCGGTTTATCCGTGGAACTTCGTCCGCACGAATACGATCTTCAGCGTGATCCACGCGGCGGGCGGATACACGGCATGGATTGACAAGCACGCCTCCTACTCGTTTACGGCGGGGCCGGGCGGCAAAGGCCTCGATGACTACTATTCGCCCGAGGTGGACTCGAACGTCATCGCGCTGCCGGGTATCAAGACCGCGGAAGGTGTCCCCTGCTCTCCGGTTCGCGACACCACGAACACATCATCGTGGACCGGTAGCTTCCTGAACATCCAGTGTTACGACGCGTTGAAAGTTGATGCGCTGCTGAACGAGATTGCCGGCAAGACACATACCGGCGGGCCGGGCAAGGTGCCGGCCGTCTTCGGGATGAACTTCCAGTCGGTGTACATCGGGCAAAGCGTGAACGAGGCGAGCGTGGGCGTGGGCGGGTACAAGAACGCCGCAGCCACGCCGAGCGGCTTCCTGCTGAATGACATCAAGTTCGTGGACGCCTCCATCGGCGAGATCGTCAGCGCGCTCAAGGCTGCCGGCCTCTACGATGACACGCTGCTCATCATCACGGCCAAGCACGGAGAGTCGCCGATCGACACGGCCCAGTACGTGGCCGACGGCACCGATACGCCGGCAACGCTGCTCGGTAATGACATCCCCTACTCGGAGTCGCCGCTGAACACCACAGGCATCGGCGCAACCGAGGATGATGTGTCTGTGCTCTGGCTCAAAAAGGGAGTGAGCGTGACTTCAGCCGTGGAACTGCTCGACAAGGACGCCGCCGAGATCGGCCTCGGGGAGATTTACTACGGGCCGACGGTGGCGCTGAACTACAACGTCGGCGGTTGGGAAGCCGGTGAGGATTCGCGGTCGCCCGACATTATTGTGACGCCGAACGTGGGCGTGACCTACTCGGGCAGCACGACGATGATCGGGGATCACGGCGGCTTCGCGCACGACGATACCAACGTGATACTCATGGTCTCTAATCCCAGCTTTACGCCACAGACCGTCTCGGTCGGAACCGCAACCGCGCAGGTCGCGCCGACGATCGTGCAGGCGCTCGGGCTCAATCCGGCGGCGCTCGACGCGGTGAAGGCGGAAGGCACGCCCGTGCTGCCCGAAGTCTTGGCGCAACTGGGAAAGTAGTCGGAGTTTCGTAGCTTCGTGAGTTGTAGCTTTGTAAGTCAAGGCTACGGCGCGCCTCGGCTGATTAGGAGTAGCGGCGGTCTAACCCGCCATTCTTGTGGCGGCGTGAGGCCGCCGCTGCTTCGCTCCTGGTTGCGCGAACGCTCGCGCGCGGCAGTACAATCGGCGGTCAAAGATTCAACGAAGCCTTGGCCAAGATCGTAGAGCGCCCCCCCTGGCTGCCAGAAGCCTTATTTGCACGGAATCAATTGAAATTGACCCGTTCGGCTGTTAAGCTCTGGCTCCTATATGCCGCCTGTTTGTTTTGCAGGTAAACGATAAAGGGGGACGGAAATGAACAGTCCGCTCAGTCGAATGCTGAGTGTTGCGTGTCTGGCCATTTTTTCTTTATCCGCTGCCGCTCAGGAAGAACCGGCCACGCGGGTACCGGTTGCGGTTAGAGCCGGCCATCTGCTCGACGTAAAGACGGGAGAGTATCGGCAAGATCAGATTATTCTGATCGAAGGCGATCGCATCAAGGCTGTGGGCACAGCGTCTGAGGTAAAGATTCCTGCCGGCGCCAGGATGGTCGATCTTTCGAATCGCACGGTGCTTCCGGGCCTGATCGACTGCCACACTCACCTGACTTTTTCGCCCTTCACGGGCGCGTATCGCGCTCTGAGTATATCGGTACCGCGCGAAGCGTTAACCGGTGCGCGCAACGCCCGCGTGACCCTGGAGGCAGGCTTCACCACTGTGCGCAACGTGGGCGCCGACGGGTTCGCGGACGTAGCCCTTCGCGACGCCATCAATGCCGGAGACGTTCCCGGCCCGCGCATGTTGGTTTCAGGCCCGCCGCTCAGCATCACCGGCGGGCATGCCGACGAAAATCTGTTGGCGCCACAGTTCCACTACTCGGCGGACGGCGTGGCCGACGGCGTCCCGGCGGTGATCGCCAAGGTTCGCGAAGACATCAAGTACGGCGCCGACGTGATCAAGTTCATGGCCACCGGCGGCGTGCTCTCCGAAGGCGACAATCCCGCGCTCGCGCAGTACAGCCCCGATGAGATGCGCGCCATTGTGGAGACGGCGCATGGTCTCGGCCGCAAGGTGGCCGCGCACGCCCACGGCGCGCTCGGCATTCATGACGCCGTGCTGGCGGGCGTTGATTCCATCGAGCATGGGAGTTTCATCGATGAGCAGGACATCCAACTGATGAAGCAGCACGGCACGTACCTCGTGCCCACGCTCTATCTGATGGACTGGTTCATGGAGAACTACCAGAAGATGGGCTTGACCGAGAATATGCTGGCCAAGGCGCGTGTGGTGATGCCGGCCGCGCGCGAGAACGTGAGCCGCGCCATGCACGAGGGCGTCAAAATCGCCTTCGGGACGGACGCGGCGGTTTATCCGCACGGGCTGAACGCTCATGAGTTTCCCGTCATGGTCAAGCTCGGCATGACGCCGCTCGGCGCCGTCCAGGCATCCACCGTCAACGCTGCCGACCTGATCGGCTGGTCCGATCGCGTGGGCACTCTCGAGCCGGGAAAGTTTGCCGATCTGGTCGCGGTAGATGGCGACCCTTTGCAGGACGTGAGCGTGCTCGAGCGCGTCGACTTCGTGATGAAGGGCGGCCAAGTGGTGAAGGGTCCGTGACCCGTTCCGCAGCGATTCCCGGTCGACGCCGTGAAAGCAGAAGGCACGCCCGTGCTGCCCGAAGTCGCGGTGCAACTGGGAAAGTAGTCGACATTTCTTAGTGGTGGCAGGCAACAACCACGCCAGAACCAACGCTCAGGAGTTAGAGCGCATCCGACGAATGGCAAGCCAATTCAAGAACGCGATAACGATTGTGACTGCCAGGGCGACGAGTTCGGCCTTACCCATGCGGCTTACCAGGATCATCGCAAAGGCAAACCCGAGAACAGCGAAGACAACACCTCCCGGTAGGTGAAAGCCTGCTTGTTTCGGGAATTTCCTTCGCAGCACGGGAAGAGCGGCGCAAGACATCCCATAGACTACAAGACGCGTGGTAGCAGACAGAACAGCGTTCCCGCGGAACGTGCCCCCCAGTGATAGCAGCCAAACAACCGCCGCAAATGCCAGGACTGACGTATGGGGTGTTCGATAACGGGGATGGATCGCGGCAAACCACCTTGGGAAGTCTCCCTGTTCGGCAAGGGCGAAAGTTATGCGGGGAGTGGCTATCATGTTGGCCGCGAAGTAGCCGATGCTTGAGAACAAGGCTCCCGCTGAGATGATAGCGGCCATGCTCCCGTTGCCCATAACGCGCGCTGCTGCCAGCAGTGGAAAATTCGTTTGTGCCGGATTCGCGAGCACGCGGATGACTACCACCTGCAGCAGGGAGTAAGCGACGGTGACGACGATCATCGCTGTCAATAGCGCCACGGGCGTGTCGCGGGTTGGATTTTTGACTTCTCCCGCTGGAATCAGGGCCGCTTCAAAACCGCTATAAGCAAACACGATGAGCACAACCGCGTTGATCCATGCGCGGATGGGGTAGGGTCCAGTTATATCTGGAAGTAGGCTTGGATGAGTGCGGATAAACCAAAAGCCGCCAATCAAGAAGATCACCAGGGGAAGCAGCTTGGCGACCGTCAGAAGGTCGCTGATTTGGGTTCCGATTCGGACGCCACGAACGTTGATCGCTGCCAGTGAACCGATCAGAATCGTCACAATCACAATACGGTAGACTAGCTCTTTCGCTTGAGGAAAAAACGGCTGCGCATAATCGAGAAAAACATTGACGACTGCGGCGGCCGCGCTCACGCGTGTCAGCCACAGAAGCCATCCCACCTGCAATCCCAAAAAACGCCCGAAGGCAACCTTGGCATATAGGTAAGGACCGCCGACTTGCTGAAAGCGCGATGCAACCTCGGCAAGGCATGCGGCGATGACGCCCATGCCCACAGCGGCCACCAGATATGCTGTAGGGCTTTGAGATCCCAGCAGGCCGGCGACAGACGCAGGTACCTCGAAAACACCGCCACCGATCATGATGTTCACCATCAACGCAGCAAGACTAAAGCATCCGATGGCGCGCACGAGGTTGGCTTTGGAATCTGGCACTAAAGGGTTGTACCACACTGCCCGAGATCCCGGGATTTTCAAGAGTCTGCGGTTCTTCTGGCAGGCCAGGAAACGGTTGGACAGCAGGTTCGCGCTGCTCCAAGAATGGATAACGCCGGCTGAAACGCTTTCGCAAGCTCGTTCACTATTCAATGTTCGCACAAACTACAAAAGGAGGACACCCTATGTCCGAAGCATTGACTCCCAAGGAAATCGCACGAGCGGCGTCGCAAGGCGTCGCAATTGCAGTGAATGCGCGCAAGCCCAAGCCCCACGCAAACACTGAAGAGCTTTTTGTCCCGCCTCACCTGATTTGCGGAATCCCGCCGGCAATATTCGAGGTGGCGCTCAAGGCGGACTCGGCCGGACTGTATTCGGCCGGTGAACCTACTGCGACGAAGGAGTAAGTTATGGCTCAGGACCGGGTCGAGGCAAGTACGGCGAACAGCGGCGGACTCTTGTGCCCAAGCTCGAGAGGCGCCGTTAAAGATTCGGTGCTGATTGGCGTAGTAACCAGTCATGCGGATGGCCCGCGCGTCGTTCCAACGGAGCGGGCCATACCGGTGACTTCCGAGATCCTCCAGATGGCCGAACCGGTGGGCCCAAGCGAGGTCTTTCGCTTTGCGTCACCCTGCCAAGCCGGGAAGTGTCCGCACTTCAAGAACGAGGCGTGCCAGCTCGCCGTGCGCAGCGTGGATCTGTTGGCGGCCGTGACGGCGGACTTGCCGAAATGCTCGATCCGGCCCCATTGCCGCTGGTTCCGGCAGGAGGGTGCGGCGATCTGCAAGCGGTGCCCTCAGGTGGTTACCGACCAATACAACCCGTCGGAGGCCATGATTCAGATTGTGTACGGAATTCATCCCGCGCCGGCGAGTCAGGGATGTTCTTCGAAATGAGATGCAATCGGCAAGAGGTTGGCAATCCTGTCTTAATAGGGCGCATCGCCCTTCACCGTCGTACGATGCATGTGGCGTCGAAGTTCGGGCGGACAGCCATGGGCCAGGTGGATCGTCGAGCGGTTATCCCAGAAAAGGATGTCGTGATCCTGCCAGCGGTGCCGATAGACAAACTGCGGTTGTGTGCTATGAGCGAAAAGCAATTCGAGTAATTCGCGGCTTTCCGCCTCAGGAAGATCGACAATGCGGGACGTGAAACCCTCGTTCACAAACAGCGCTTTTCGCCCGGTCTCCGGATGGGTGCGTACCGCGGGATGCACGACCTCAGCGACCTGGTCCTTTTGCTGCTGGGTGAGTTTCGGACGGAATTTCGATCCGCTGAACTTGGCGTAGCTATGGCTGTATGAATGAACGGCCGACTTGCCGTCGAGCCGTTGCTTGATCTCGGCGGGCAAGGCCTCGTAGGCAGCCGCCATATTGGCGAATGAAGTGTCGCCGCCTTCCCCGGGAATCTCCAAAGCGTAAAGCAGCGAACCAAGGCTCGGCTCCGGCGTGTACGACAGGTCCGAGTGCCAAATGCGGCCCGCATCGCCGAGACCGATGGGCTCGCCGTTTTCAATGACGTTCGAAACCCGAAGAATTTCCGGATGCCCGGGCAGCAGGAATTTGTCGAGCACGTGAATCATCAACGGCCCGAAGCGTCGGCTAAACGCGATATGCTGTTCCGGGGTGATATGCTGATCGCGAAACACCAGCAGGCCGTTACTTTCAAGGAAGGCGCGGCGCACGCGAGCGAACGTTTCATCGTTGACCGGGCGGGAAAGATCGAGGTCGACAATTTCAGCGCCGAGTGCCGCTCCCAAACGCCGGAATTGGAAAGGCGCGTCTTCCTCCCGGGGCGCAGCGCCATCGCTAGATTCACCAGCTAATCCAGTCGTCCGGTTTCCCATATTATCGGGGCGTTAGGCCAGACTACTCCGACGGCCAGCCTCCTCCGAGGCACAGTTTACCACTCGCAACTAAAAAAGAAAGAGCGCGGGGCTCGAACACCGCGCTCCTCCTGATTGCAGATGTTTGCCGCTCCGGAATCGGTAGGCCGGAGCGGCAGTCGGTTAGAAGGACTGCGGAAGTACCGGCGTGCCTTCCTGTTGCACGGATTGCAGGGCGTTCGGATTGAGTCCGAGCGCCTTCAGGATGGTGGGAGCCACTTCCATGGTCGTGACCGCGATGCTCACGGTAGTCGCCTGGAGGCCGGGATTCGACAGCAGCATCATCACGTTCGTGTCGTCATGGGCGAAGCCGCCGTGCTCCGCCAGCTTCTTGCTGCTGCCGGAGTACGTAACGCCGATGTCGGGCGTGACCAGGATATCGGGCGTACGCGGGTCTTCACCCGTCTCCAATCCCGGAGGGTTGTAGAGTTGCGTGATTCCCGCTCCCCAGTAGATTTCGCCGATGCCTGCGATGTTATTGGTGGTCGGAGATTGCGATTCGAGCATGCCCGCCACCTCTTGCGCAGTGCACTTGCTGTCGAGCCACAACAGGGAGACGTCGTCTTCGGTCGGTCCGAGGCCGGTCGAGTTTAGCGGCGACTCAGAGTAGGGCAGGCAGCCGGCGTTGGCCGCAATAGTCGCCGGGGACGTCGAGATGGGGTCGCCCGTGACGGTCGATATGCCAAGGTAGCGGGCGGAATCGATGGGACTCTGGCCGTGCTTGGCCGTAATGACGATCAACGTGGAGTTATAAAGACCGTCGGCTTTCAGTTCGGCAATCATCTCGCCGATCGAAAAGTCCACGAACTCGATGTTACTGAGCAGCGCGGTGGTCGGCACGCCCTGGGCGCTCAGATAGCCGCCTGTCACGGTCGGGGTGAGCGTCTTCTCGATCAGCTTCTGCCCCACGCTCACGGTCTGGAAATTCATCCCGAATACCGTCGGAACCGGGGCCGAACCGGAGCCGTTGTGCGTCTTGCCATTGATCTCATTCAGAATGGCGTTCACCTTCAACGTGTCGTAGCACTGAATATTCTGGAAGCTGTCGGTCCAGGTATTCGATGGCCCCACGGCAGTCTGATCGGGCAGAGGGTCGCAACTGAGGCGGCCCGCCTTCACACCCGGCAGGCTGACCGGAACCGAATTGATTTCCGGCGAGTAGTAATCGTTCACGTTGGTGCCATTCCCGGGACCGTTTACGGAGGAGTATGACGGGTGCTTGTCGGACCAGGCGGTGTACCCGCCGGCGGCGTGCACCACGCCAAAAATGGTATTCGTACGGACGAAGTTCCACGGATAAACCGGGGCGCAGTTCTGGCTGGGATCGCGTTCCAGTCTCTGGGGATCGATCGACTGAACTCCGCCGTCCACTCCATTGGGCGCGCCGCCATTCAGCAAGGTCTGGTTGATGTCGATTCCCTCATCGTACTCCGTCGTGGTTCCTGACGGCACCGTGAACGGCACGCAGAGCCCGGGCGCGCCCACCAGTCCATCGCCCGTGGTCTGCGCCGGTGGATCGAGCGACCGGTCATAGGCGTCGTCGTAAAACGCCCCCACGCTGCGCGGAGAGCCCCCGGTCACAAGCGCCATTAACCCGGGGAACGAGTCGGACGGCTCGGACGTGTAGGCGTAAAGGTAGTTGAGGCCCGTGGGTTTAAGGCTGGCGAGATTGGGGCAATAAGGCTCCCCTCCGTTGGCCCCGGCGATCCCGTTGGCACAATTGATGAAGTCGAGCGCATGCATGCCATCGATGCTGATCAGCAGCACATGGCTGATTGTGACCTGCGGCTTGGTCGGAGTCGTGCTAGCATTCGCTTTTGGAAGGCCGGCGGCGTAGTCGCCGTGGGCCAGGAAAACGCAAGCGGCCGACAGCAACACAGCGGCCGCCTTGTTGCGGACTTGCCTCATGTGATCCTCCTTTGAGATGTGGACTTCAGTCGCATACTCAAAGAGGTAACACCCGCCCGTGAAAATAGCGTTTCGGCAATGTAAAGGGGAGATAAAAATAATGTTACAGCGATTTCCACCGATGGCGCGCCATCGGCTTTCAGCGCAAATTGAACGACTTCGCAGAACATCGGGCATCCGGGTGTCCGTGAGGCCGGCGATCATCCTCATGCTCGTTGTGGTGATCGGCGGGAACGCCCGAGTTGGCACGCCGCTTGCCAGCGCCGTCAGTCCAGAAGGGCCGGAAGCGCAGATTCGCGCCGTGCTCGACGCGCAAGTCGCGGCATGGAATCGCGGTGACGTGCCTGCGTTCATGCAAGGCTATTGGAATTCGCCCGACACCGAGTTTGTGGGATCAAGCGGGATCGTGCGCGGGTGGCAACCGGTTCTCGATCGCTACCGTAAGGCCTATCCCGATCGCGCCGCCATGGGTCATCTCGATTTCTCCGGCCTGGAGATCGAGGTGCTCAGTCCGGACGCCGCGCTGGTGGTCGGTCACTTTCGGCTCGAGCGCCAGAGCGACTCGCCGAGCGGCGTCTTCACGCTCATCTTCCGGAAGTTCCCCGAGGGTTGGCGCATTATCCACGATCACACCTCGCAAGTCGCGGCCCAGGCCGCAGTTCCCGCCAGCCAGCACTAAGAGCAAGCTCGCCCGTGGCGCAACGACGCCGAGGGATCGACTGGCGTGGGCCAACGCTCTACGGCGTACCGGGCCAGGAAGCCGTGGAACACCTTCGGCTCGACCGCATACAATGGGTTGATGGCTGCGTCTCAGGAAATTGCGCCCGCGCCGCCGGTCGTGAATCCCTGGATCATCGCGGTGGCGGTGATGCTGAGCACCTTCATGGAGGTGCTCGACACGACGGTGGTGAACGTCTCCCTGCCGCACATCGCCGGCAGCCTCTCGGCTACGGTCGATGAATCGACGTGGACCCTCACGTCCTACTTGGTGTCGAACGCCATCATTCTCCCCATCACCGGGTGGCTCGCCAACCATTTCGGACGCAAGCGCCTGCTGATGGTGTCGGTTGTGGGTTTCACCACGGCCTCGTTCTTTTGCGGCCTCGCTCCCACCCTTCCGCTGCTGGTGTTCTTCCGCGTCGTTCAGGGCGCTTGCGGCGGAGGTCTGCAGCCGATCTCGCAGGCGGTCCTGCTCGAGTCGTTTCCTCCCCGGGACCGCGGCAAGGCGATGGGCTTCTGGGGACTCGGCATCGTGGTGGCGCCTATGCTCGGCCCGGTTCTGGGAGGCTGGCTGACGGACAGCCATAGCTGGCGCTGGGTCTTCTATATCAACGTGCCCATCGGCGTGGCTTCCATCATCATGACCAAGCTCTTCATTTTCGACCCGCCCTACATCCGCCGGTCATCGTCGCGGGTGGACTATTGGGGCATCGGCATGCTGGCCGTGGGGATCGGGGCGCTGCAGGTGGTGCTCGACAAGGGCCAGGAGAAGGACTGGTTCGGCACGCACTGGATCACCGCGCTCGCGCTCTTGGCCGTGGTCCTTCTAACGGTCTTCGTGATCTACGAACTCGTCACCGATCACCCGGTCGTGAACCTCCGCGTCTTCAAGGACAGGAGCTACTCGAGCGGCGTATTCATGATGTCCATCCTGGGCGTCGGACTCTACGGAAGCACGGTGCTGATCCCGCTCGTCCTGCAAACCCTGCTCGGTTATCCGGCGCTTCAGGCGGGCATCGCCATGGCTCCGCGCGGCTTCGGCTCCTTCATCGCCATGCCGGTGGTCGGCCTGATCCTCACCCGCTTCGACTCCCGCAAGCTCCTGGCGCTCGGCTTGTGCGTTTGCGCCCTGACCTTGCTCCAATTCTCCCGGCTCAACCTGGATGCGGGCTACTGGGAGTTTTTCTGGCCGCAGCTTTTCATGGGCTTGTCGCTCGGATTTGTCTTCGTGCCTCTGACCACCGTCACCATGAATCCCATCCCTAAGGAGCAGATGGGCAACGCCACCAGCCTTTTCAACCTGGTGCGCAATCTCGGCGGCAGCGTCGGCATTTCGGCGGTCGAAACCATGCAAGTGCGGCGCACGCAGACCCACATCGGCATTCTCGGAGCACACGTGAACTCGTTGAACCTGGGGTCGCAGCAGACTCTCGGGCAGCTTCAAGGATATTTCGCCGCCATCGGCGCTGACCCGGTCACCGCCAGCCATCAGGCGTACGTCGCCGTGTGGGAGATGGTCCTGCGGCAGGCGGCGATCCTGTCCTACAATGACGTCTTCCGTCTGCTCGGCGTCATGTTTCTTCTTATGTTGCCCATGATCGCCCTGATGAAGAAGCCGAAGGGCGGCGGGCCGGGAATGGGTCACTAGCCCCGAGGCCCCGCCGAAATCGCGCTGTCCGGCCTGTGCTCCGCGAGCCGCCGATTCCTGACTCGATCGAGTGAAGCTGCTACACTCGCCTATGAGTCCTCCATGTGCGGTATCACGGGCATTTTCAACTTCGGAACCCAGGCTCCAGCCGACCGGGAAGCGTTGGCGCGCGCCACGGCGGCCATGGTGCACCGCGGGCCCGACGACGAAGGGTTCCACTTTGAGGGTGCGCTCGGCCTCGGCAACCGGCGTCTGAGCATCATCGACCTTCCGGGCGGCCATCAGCCCATTTCCAACGAAGACGGCACGGTCTGGATTACCTTCAACGGGGAGATCTATAACTACCGCGAGCTGCAGCAGGAATTGAAGTCGCGCGGCCATCGGTTCCAGACCGCGAGCGACACCGAAACCATCGTTCACATGTATGAGGACTACGGCCCGGGGTGCCTCGATCGTCTGCGCGGCATGTTCGCTTTTGCCCTGTGGGACGGCCGCATGCGCCGGTTGTTGCTGGCTCGGGATCGGTTGGGCGTCAAACCGCTCTTCTATCAGGCGCGCGCCGGCAGCCTGACGTTCGCCTCGGAGTTGCGCGCCCTCTCTGAACTGCAAAGTGGCGCGCCGTGGGATGTGGACCCGCAGGCGGTCTACGATTTTTTCGGGTTCCGCTACGTGCCGGCGCCCGGCACGTTCTACAAGGACGTGCTCAAGCTGCTGCCGGGCCATTATCTCGTCGCGGATGACTCCGGCGTGAAGACCGTTTCCTGGTGGGATGTTCCCGGTGAGGAGCAGGGGGATCAGAATGCCGACGCGCCGGAGGGAATCGAAGAGGAGATCATCGAGCGCCTGCGGGAATCCGTCAAACTTCGCTTGATCGCCGACGTGCCCATCGGCATTTTCTTGAGCGGCGGGACCGACTCGAGCGCGGTGCTGGCCCTGGCCGCCGGACTCGGCGCCCGGCCGCTGCGCACGTTTTCTGTGGGCTTCGACGAACCCGGCTACAGCGAATTGCCCGCGGCGCGCCGCACGGCGGAGGCTTTCGGCGCCGAGCATCACGAACTGGTGGTGCATGCGAACGATCTCGGCGACGAATTGGAGCGCTTGATCGCCTTTCGCCGCGAACCCATCGCCGAGCCTACGGACGTGGCCCTGTATCGCATCTCGCGCCTGGCCGCGGAGAGCGTGAAGGTGGTGCTGGCGGGAGAGGGCGGCGACGAGCTCTTCGCCGGCTATCCGAAGTACGCGGTCGACCGCCTGGCAGGCCTGGTTTCGGCCTTCCCCGGCGAACTCACGCGGAGCCTGGCCGCCCTGTTGCCTTATTCCGGACGGCGCCTGCGCCTCGCCATCGAGACCCTGGCCATTCCCGACGAGGCGGAGCGCTCTGCAACCTGGTTCGCCTCCTTCAGCGGCGAAGAACGCCAGGCTCTCTTCGCGCCGGATTTCCTCGCCGAGGTCGACACCGGCCACCCCGCGCGAGTCCTCGCCGGGTACCTCGAGCGCGCCCGGGATCGCTCGCCCGTCAAACGCCTGCTCTATGCCGATCTGAAGCTGTGGCTGCCGGATAACCTGCTGTTGCGCGGCGACCAGATGACGATGGCGGCCGGCATCGAGGAGCGCGTCCCTTTTCTCGACCACAGGCTGGTGGAACTGGCCGCGCGCATACCGGGCCGGCTGCTCACCCGGGGCTTCCGCACCAAGGCTCTGCTGAAGCGCGCGCTTAAACCTTATCTGGCCGCCGAGACCCTGCGCCGGCGCAAGGTGGGATTCACGGTGCCGGTGGGCGAGTGGTTCCGGAAGTCGCTGAAGCCGATGATCGCGGACCTGCTGCTCTCGCCGGGATCGCTCGACCGAGGCTACTTCAATCGCCGCGCGGCCGAGCAGTTCGTGCGCGAACACCTGGACGGCGTCCGCGACCGGCATAAGCAGCTCTGGGCGCTCGTGAATTTCGAGCTCTGGCAAAGACAGCTTTCGCCCGCCCGCATGCCGGCATGAGCAACGCGACCCACGTCCTGATCATCGTCGAAGACCTTCCGGTTCCTTTCGATCGCCGCGTGTGGCAGGAAGCCTGCGCTCTGCGCGAGGCCGGCTACGGCGTTTCGGTGATATGCCCCAAGCGCAACGCCTTCACGGCCGCCCGCGAGACGCTGGAAGGTATCGACATCTACCGGCACTCGTTGCGCGAAGGCTCCGGACCGCTCGGGTATCTTCTGGAATACCTGTGGGCGCTCGGGGCGCAATTCGTCCTGGCGCTCGGGATCTACCGGCGCACCCGTTTCCGCGTGATCCACGCCTGCAACCCGCCTGACACCATCTTCCTGGTCGGGGCTTTCTTCAAGCTCTTCGGCGTGCGCTTTATCTTTGACCATCACGACCTGAACCCCGAGCTTTTCGAAGTGAAGTTCAAGCGCCGGGGATTCTTTTACCATCTCGTTTGCCTGGCGGAGAAGTGGAGCTATCGCACCGCCGACGTTTCCATCGCGACCAACGATTCCTACCGGCAGGTGGCCATCGAGCGCGGGGGAATGCCCCCCAGTCGCGTATTCGTGGTTCGCAGCAGCCCGGACCTGCGAAAAATCGCACTGCCCTCGCCGCCCGACGGCCCCGGGCAGATCGAAGATGCGCTCCCGTCCTCGATGAGGAGGGGTGGCCAACGGCTGGGGTGGTCGCCGCAGGACGAACTGAAGCAAGGCCGCGGCTATCTGGTGCTCTACCTGGGCACCATGGGCCCGCAGGAGGGCGTGGACATCTTCCTCGAAGCCGCGGCCGCCATCGCGCCCACACGCCCGGACACGGCGTTTGTGATTATCGGCGAGGGCTCGGAAGTACCGCGGCTGAAGTCCATGGCCGCGACACTGGGCCTCGACAACGTCGTGCGCTTCACCGGCCGCATCTCTGACGCCGATCTTGCCGGTTACCTCTCGGCCGCCGACGTCTGCGTGGCGCCCGATCCGAAAAACCCGATGAACGACAAGTCGACCATGAACAAGGTCCTGCAGTATATGGCTTACGCCCGTCCTGTCGTGTTATTCGATCTCACCGAGGGGCGGCACGCGGCCGCCGACGCCGCGCTCTACGCCCGTCCCAACGATCCCGCCGACTTCGCCGCCAAGATTGTGCAACTGCTCGACTCCGAACCGCTCCGTCGCGAGCTCGGCCAGCGCGGCCGCCGGCGGATCGAAGAGAGTCTGAACTGGGACCGCGAGAAGGGCGCGCTGCTGGAGGCTTATCGCGCCGCGCTCGGGAGTGAGTGACAAACCAGATCAAATCCGGGTCAAAGCCGACGAGTAAAGGGGTGTGCCGGAGAACCAGTTTGCGTAGACAAGCCCGACGCCGTGAAGTGCGCGCGTGGATGTCATCAGCGTGGGACGGTATTAAGGCTGGGAAATAGTCTCGTCCTGTCTTGCCCAGAGGATGGCATGACGGACGCCGTGCGCCATCCAACGGGGAGGTTCAGCGCGGAGAGCCGACCGCTGCCAGGACGATCCCGGCCACGGTCAAAAGGATGAACCCTATGGGAAAATAATACGGCGAGCTGACCCTGCGCATGCCGGCGGCGTTTAGCCCCTCGGACGGCACAACGAGGACAAGTGCCAGGAGAAGTCCCCAACGCTCGCCCCGGAGTACAGGTCCATTGGCCAGAACCGCGACCGCGATTCCGATCGCAACCAGGCATCCTCCCAGCGCGCGCAACAGAGCACGGACCAGTGTCTGCGCCTCCTCATTGTGCCCACACCTTTCCCGCAGGTTCGCCGGCAGTCGCGGCGTGAAGACGTCATAAAGCCCGCCCGAAGCGATCAGAGCGGCCGAAATGTCGAGGGTGATGATGGCGGCTCGGTGCACGGGCTCCTCGCGCCACAGACCGGTGGCGACGAAGGATAATAACACCGTGTTGAGGCACTCCGAGGAGTTCTAAGCTGATAGAACCTTTTTGCCTCCGCTGGTTTCACGGTGGCGACGAGCGCGACGTCGGTCGGAATACCCAGGTGGTGATAGCGCCAACCGAGTTTCGCGATTGCCGGTGGGGACTCGTGATCGAGCCGGCGATCCGCGGGCGGGACCTCCAGGGACAAACGTGATGTGTCGGTCATGGACTCCTCTAACGATTGGTGTGTGTGCCCGACCTGTCACAGGGCACGCCTTGCACGCGAGCCCCATAGGGGCGGAAGATTTTAGCCCTTGGCGTGAGCCATGGGTTCAAGGACCCTCACCCCGCCTTCGGCACCCCTCTCCCGCGAGGGCGGGAGAGGGGCTGGGGGTAACGGAGAGAATCGCCGACCCACGGCTTGCGCCGTGGGCTAAAGGATACCGCTCCTCCGGAGCTCGACAGCCTACGACCAAGGAGATCAAGGCATTGCGCCGTCACTTGTCAGCGGCAATCGAAAGCGAAACGAGCAAACCAGACAAGACGGCCGTATTCTTCGCTAAGTTGGTGCAAAAACTTCTGAATCTCGTCGCGGAGTTTCAGCGTGCGGCCTCTCAGGGTGGTTTCGTCCAAAGGGAACGGCGGCTCTCGCTTCCGCATCATTCCGCAATGATCAAGCCAGATCAAGCCGATTCCTGATGCTATTAAAGCTGCCCGCCCCAAAGGTAAAGCAGGCGGGGAGTCGTCCATCGGGCAACCCTTATCCAAAACTGAATCCTTGCAGTCCAATCCGGAACAACGGAAGCAACGAGAATGGCGATGTCTATGGCACTCACCTTAGAAAACCCTGACTTGAGTCTTTCTTTGGATTTGGACACGATTCGCATGAGCCGGATTTGTATCGCAAAGCCCCTGTTCCGTGAGGCAAGGCGCTGGGATTCAGAGCGCCAAACCGGCGATCAATCGAAACTGACCAACACCCAGCGGTCCGGCTTTGACTTTCCCTCTTCGCAGGTGTAGGCTCGCCTTGTGTGGGGCCCGCCGGACGATTGCCGACGGAATCCTTGGCTGGGCCAGCTTATGCCGACCTACTTCAGACCCCAATTTATGCGGATTCGCGGCGGCCCAAACCGGCGACCGCTAATCGAAAATCGGTAACCGAAAATCGGCAATGGACCTGAAACTTCGCATCAACGGCGCTGAGCACAACCTGCAGGTAGAGCCGGACACCACTTTGCTCAGCGCTCTGCGGGATCAGATCGGGTTGACTGGAACCAAGTACGGCTGCGGCGAGGGCCAGTGCGGCGCTTGCACGGTGCTGATCGACGGCAAGGCTCGGCGCTCCTGCCTGACCCCAGCGACTTCGGTGGGGACGGCCGAGGTGGTCACGATTGAGGGCCTTGAAACGAACGGCCGCCTGCACCCCGTCCAGCAGGCTTTTCTCGACGAGGGCGCCTTCCAGTGCGCCTACTGCACGTCCGGCATGATTCTGGCCGCCGTCGCCTACATCAAAGAGCATCCCCATCCGTCCGAAGACGAGATCGCGCGCGGCATGAACGGGAACGTGTGCCGCTGCGGCGCCCATGCGCGCATCGTGGCCGCTGTGCATCGGGCGGCGACGGGGCAAGGGGCGCGCCCGGCGGCCCGGAAAGGCCAAGGACAAGGATGAGCGCCGACCCGCATCTCGCCGTCGACGTGGCCGTGGAGCCGGAGCGTTACGAGTTCCGCGAGGACCCCGGCTGGGACTTCCAGCTCGGCGGTCTTGCTCTCGGACGTCGCGACTTCTTCAGGTTGATGGGCTGCGGCGTGGCCGTGGTTCTGGTGGCGCGCGATGCCGGAGCGCTGCAGGAGTCAGGCCGGGCCGGCGGCGGATTCCGCGGCGAGGAACTGCCGAACGAGATCAGCGCCTGGCTGCACATCGGCGACACCGGCGCGGTGACGGTTTATACCGGCAAAGTCGAGATGGGGCAGAACATCCGCACTTCGCTGACCCAGGCCGTGAGTGAAGAATTGCGCGTGGAGCCGCCGCGGATCAGCCTGGTCATGGGTGACACGGACCTGGTGCCCTGGGATATGGGCACCTTCGGCAGCCGCACCACGCCCACCATGAACCTGGAACTGCGCCGCGTGGCTTCGGTGGCGCGCGACGTGATGCTCGAGCTCGCGGCCAGGACCTGGAACGTCGATGGCAAGCGCCTGGTGGCCGGTGACGGCCGGGTGCACGACCGGGACACCGGGCGCAGCATCGAGTACGCGAAGCTCGCGCAGGACCAGACGTTCGCCAAAGCCGTGGTCGAGAACGATCCGCTCACGCCGGCCGCGGATTGGCGCGTGGCCGGCCAACCCATGCCCAAGGTGGACGGGCGCGACTTCGTCACGGGGCGGCACCGGTACGCATCTGACGTGCAGTTGCCCGGGCTCCTGCACGGCAAGGTGCTGCGTCCGCCGTCCTTCGGCGCCGAGCTGGTTTCGGTCGATCTCGGTCCGGCCCAAGCCATGCCGGGCGTGACCGCGGTGCATGACGGTAGCTTCGTCGGGGTGACGGCGCCCTCTGTGGAAGCGGCAGCGCGGGCGCTCGGCGCCATCAAGGCCGAGTGGAAGGAGTCCGCCACCGGGTCAAGCGCGCAGATTTTCGAGTATCTCAAGTCCCACCCGCAATCGGGCGGCGAAGGGGAAGGGCGCGGCCGCTCGGGCGACGAGACGGGATCGATCGGGCAGGGCATGGCCGCGGCGGCGCACCGCCCGGAGGCCGTCTACAACATAGCCTACATCGCTCACGCGCCGCTCGAGCCCCGGGCCGCCGTGGCGGAATGGAAGGACGGCAAGGTGACCGTCCACACCGGCTCGCAGCGGCCCTTCGCCGTGCGCGACGAGGTCACGGAGGCCTTTCATCTTTCCGCCGGACGCGTGCGCGTGCTGATCCCCGACACCGGGGCCGCCTACGGGGGCAAACACACGGGCGAAGCGGCGGTGGAGGCGGCACGCCTCGCGCGGGCGGCGGGCGCGCCGGTAAAGGTCGTCTGGACGCGCCAGGAAGAGTTCACCTAGGCTTACTTCCGTCCCGCGGGCGTGATCGAGATCAAGGGTGGCGTGGCGGCGGACGGCACGCTTACGGCCTGGGAGTTCCACAACTACAACTCCGGTGGATCGGGCATCGGCACGCCGTATCAAGTGGCCAACCAACGCATTCAATTCCATCCCTGTGATTCGCCGTTGCGACAAGGGTCTTATCGAGGGCTCGCGGCCACGGCCAATCACTTCGCGCGCGAGTGCCACATGGACGACCTGGCGCACGCGGCGGGACTCGATCCGCTGGCGTTCCGGTACAAGAATCTGACGGATGAGCGGCTCAAGGCCGTATTTGCCGCCGCCGCGGACAGTTTCGGGTGGGGCCACGGCAAGCCTGCGGCGGGGCATGGATTCGGGATCGCGGGCGGCGCGGAAAAGGGCGGGTATATCGCAACCTGCGCCGAGGTGAGCGTCGATCGGTCGACTGGCGTTGTGCGCGTGCTGCGCGTGGTGACGGCCTTCGAGTGCGGTGCGATTGTGAATCCTGACGGTTTGAGAAATCAGATCGCGGGGGCCAACGTCATGGGTCTGGGCGGGGCGCTCTTCGAAGCCATTCAATTCGAGAACGGCCGCATTCTGAACAACCGCTTCGCGCAATACCGCGTGCCGCGGTTCAGCGACGTTCCCCGAATCGATGTGGTGCTGGTCGATCGGAAAGATCTGCCAAGCGCGGGCGCCGGTGAGACGCCCCTGATCTGCCTGGCACCTGCCATCGGCAACGCCGTATTCGCGGCTACAGGAGTCCGCCTACGGTCGTTGCCGATGTTGCCTTCGGGACGCTTGCCGCAATCGTAGCCCGCGCCCCAAGGGCTCCAGTCCAGGATGCTTCAGCGTACATTAACGCCGTCCGGGACCGAACCGGCGCCACCCACCGTAGTAGCCGCGCCCGACACCGATGCCGACGCTGAATCCCGGGTAACCATACCCGTAGCCGTAGCCACCATAGGCAGGATAGCCGCAGGGACCCCAGTAGGGATCACAATAGCCGCCGCCGTAGTAACCGGCATACGGCCAGCCCCAGCCGAGTCCCCAGCCTCCGCCCCATCCCCAGCCGCCCCAGCCTCGGTAGCCCCAGCCACGGTTGCCCCAGCCGCCGTAACCGCCTCGATAGGCCCCGCCGCGATAGGCTCCGCCACCGCGATAGGCTCCGCCGCCGCCCCTATAAGCGCCGCCGCCGTAGCCCCCGCGGACTGCACCGCCGCCGTAAGCATGCCCGCCGCTGTAAGCATGGCCGCCGCCGCCATAGCCGCCGCCTCGCCCACCACCACCGCCGCCGCCGTGGCCACCACCCCGCTGGGCAAAGCCTGTCGTCGCCAAGCTCAGGGAAATCGCCATGATGATCATTAGTTTTTTCATTTTATGCCCTCCGCCCCTCGGACAATCCATTTCCGAGAACGGCCACCCGAGACCATGCAATCGGCGCGCCACTTTGAGCCCTCCCCAAGTGATTGAACGCCTTGGAAATAAGATGCGAGAAGGCGGCTCCAGGTGGCCGATTTCCACCATGGAGGTGGTTGATTTGGACCGGAGAGGCGTCAAGGCGGCGCCGCGAAGGCCCGGTCGGCCCGTCAAAGCTGGCCGCCGGCCGCTCCGCCCAACCGCTCAAGCGCCCATCCGGCGTGCTCCCGGACCACAGCATCTTCATGCTTTCCGAGCGTCTTGAGCCAAGGCACGAATCGCGCGTCGCCGGAGTTGCCTATCACGACGCACAGGTTCCTCAGCCAACCCCGGTACTTCACGCGCTTGACGGGCGAACGAGCGAAGACGCGGCGGAAGTCCGCCTCTCCGAGTGACGCGAGGTCGGCAAGGCGAGGGTGGAACAGCGAAAAGGGCCGGGCCTCCGGTCGCCCAGTCCGGGATTCCGTTCGCGCCGCCGTGGATTCCGGCGGGTCGGCCGACGAGTCGCGCTCGACGATCAAGGGCTTGAATTCGGGGACGCTCGTGGTTGCAACCTGTCGCCGGACGATTGTGCCGTTCGACAAGCCTGGAATCACAGACCCGCGATTCCACGGACACACGTCCTGGCAGATGTCGCAACCGATCACGTTGGCGCCGATGGCCGGACGGAATCGCTCGGGAATCGACCCTTTGAGCTCGATGTTGAAATAGGCGATGCAACGCGAGGCGTCCATGACGTACGCTTCCGTGAGCGCGCCGGTCGGGCAGGCTTCGAGGCAACGAGTGCAGGAACCGCAGCGGTCAAACGCCGGCGTATCGGCCTCGAGCTTGAGGCTGGTAAGGATCACGCCCAGAAAAATCCAGGAGCCTTTTTCCTGATGGATGAGGCAGGTATTCTTGCCCACCCAGCCGACGCCGGAAAGGCGCGCGAAGGCGCGTTCCACCACGGGCCCGGTATCAACGTACACCCGCGTCTCGACTTGCGGCGCGAGCTTCTCGATCACGAGGCGTAAGCGCTCGAGACGTTCCCGCATCACCCGGTGGTAGTCCACTCCCCAGGCGTAACGCGAGATCCAGCCTCGCGGCCCTTCGTCGTCAGACGAGTCCGCAGGAGACGCGGTCGCAGGCGCATCGCCCGAAGCGGGCGGGCCACTGCGGACGTCGGTCTCGCAGGACGTCGAATAAGGCAGCGCCACGTTGTAGACGAGCCCGACGCAGACCACTGACTCTGCCGAAGGCAGAATCATCCGGGGATCGCCGCGTTTCGGGTTACGGAGGTAAGCCATCTCCCCGCCGTAGCCCTTCTCCACCCAGGCACGGGCAAACTCCAGATCGTGCCAGGCCGTGATGGGCGCGATCCCCGCCACGTCGAAGCCGGCCTCGAGCGCGCTGCGCTTGATTTCATCGCTAACGCTCACCACAGGATGATAGCATCGGCGCGAGGCCGCGCTCGGCGAGTTGCGCGGCGCCCTGTCAAAAGGCTCTATCGATCTTGCCGCGGGCCATGAGTTGTGAGAATCTTGGCGCGCACGGGTTCAGCCACGAGGAGGACCTTCATGGGCAGAGGCCGGATGGCATTGTTCGCGATCGCAGCGCTGGCATCACTGAGCGTGAGCCTTCTCGATGCGGGGTTGTCGCCTCGATCGTTCGCCTTGCCCGCCGACCCTGCGCCGGTGCGCGTCACCGTCAACTGGGACAAAGTGACCGCCGTCTCCCGGGCCACCGCGACCCTGCAGGTTGTCGTGAATCCGCCGCTCGAGCGTGGCAGCTCGATACACGATCGCGTGTTTGATGCCTTACATTCGCTCGGCGCGGACGACGTGCGCTACGTTCCGTGGTTGCCTTACCCCAGGCTCGGGATCGCCGAGCTCGAACCGCCGCAGTCCGGCAAGACTTTCTGGGATTTCTCGCTCCTCGATCCCATGATGGACGACTTGATGCAAGCGACGCATGGCCATTCCGTGATCATCAACTTCAGCACGATTCCCCAGTGGATGTTCAAGACTCCCAAGCCCGTGCCCTATCCCCCGGATCCCAACCAGGTGACGTGGGATTACGAGCAGGGGACCGAGTTGCGCGACCCCAGCATGAAAGAAGTCGCGGATTATTACGGGCGTTTGGTCGGTTGGTACACGCAGGGAGGATTTACGGACGAAGCAGGCCGTTTTCACTCCTCGGGTCACCACTACAAGATCGACTACTGGGAGGTGCTGAACGAGGTCGACTTCGAACACAACATGACCCCGGAGTTTTATACCGCCCTCTATGACGCCGTCGCGGAATCGATCCACCGGGCCGACCCGGCCGTCAAGTTCGTAGGCCTGGCGCTGGCCATGCCCGGCCACAGTCCCCAGTTCTTCGACTATTTTCTCGATCCGCGCCATCACAAGGCGGGCGCGCCCCTCGACATGATCTCTTATCACTTCTATGCGAGCCCATCCGATGACGAGCCCGCCGAAGCGTGGCCCTACACGTTCTTCGATCAGGCGAGCCGGTTTGTGGATCTGGTGCGCTACATCCAATCGACCCGCCAGCGCCTGTCCCCGCGCACCGCGACCGACATCGACGAGCTCGGCGCCATCCTGCCCAATGACAACACCACTCCGCACGCTGCCATTCCCGACTCCTACTGGAATCTCTGTTCCGCGATGTACGCCTACCTCTACAGTGAGCTCGCGCAGCTCGGCGTGGAAGTCGTCGGAGAGTCGCAGCTGGTCGGTTATCCTTCGCAGTTCCCGAGCGTCTCCATGGTGAATTGGAACACCGGCCAGCCCAATGCCCGCTTCTGGACTCTCAAGCTTCTGCGCGACAATCTGGGTCCGGGAGACAGGCTGGTTCATACCGAAGCGGCTGGATCGCTTTACGCGCAGGGGGTCCTCGCGCCCGACGGGAAGCGCCGCGTCCTGCTGGTGAACGAACGCGACCGCGAACTGAAGGTGAGTGTTCCCGGCGCGGCAGGTTCGAGCGAGAGCTTCGTCGACCAGACCACGGGCGAACGCCCTCCGGGCTCGGCAACCCTGTCCGATGACGCGGTCACGCTCGGCGGATTCGGCGTGGCGCTGGTGACCCTCAAGCAGTAGCGCTCAGGATCGCCTCCACGGCGCGGCGGAGCGCGCCCGATTCTGCCTCCACCTGTACGCGCCGGCCTGCTTCGATTTCGCCGGCATGACGGATCACGTAGTCCGGATCTTTGAGCTGGTGCCCCGTCAAGACCGCCACGACGTCGGCGCCGGCTTCGATGCGTCCAGCGGCACGCAGCTTCGCGATCCCTGCAACCGTGGCCGCCGAAGCCGGCTCGCAACCGATGCCGTCCGCGGCCAGAGCGCGTTTGGCCATAAAAATCTCGGCGTCCGTGACCGACTCGCAAAGCCCGCGCGTTTCATCGAGCACGCGGAGGGCTTTCCTCCAGTTCGCCGGATTGCCGATTCGAATGGCCGTGGCTTCCGTTTCGGGATTCTCCACCGCCACGAGTTCCTTGCGGCCCGCCGTGATCATGGCGTAAAACGCGCTCGCTCCCGCCGCCTGCACCACTACGACGCGTGGCATTTTGGCAATCAAGCCGAGCTCACCGAGCTCGCGCAGGCCCTTGCCGATGGCGGAAGTGTTGCCGAGGTTCCCACCCGGCGCCACGATGTAATCGGGGCAACTCCACTCGCGTTGTTCCAGAAGCTCGGCCACCAGGGTCTTCTGGCCCTCAATCCGAAACGGATTCACGGAGTTCACGAGATAAAGCCCAAGGTCGGGGGCGGCCTCAAGCACCAACTCGAAGGCGCGATCGAAATTCTCACCGACCTCCACAACCGAAGCGCCGAAATCAATCGCCTGGGCAAGCTTGGCGGAGGAAATGCGCCCCGCCGGGACGAAGATCAGGGATCTCAGCCCCGCCCGCGACGCGTAGGCGGCCATCGATGACGACGTGTTGCCCGTCGAGGCGCAAGTGACCACGCGAATCCCAAGCGTCACGGCGCGCGAGATGGCCACGGTCATGCCCAGGTCTTTGAAAGAGCCGGTCGGATTCGCGCCCTGATGCTTGACCTGCAGACGGTCTACGCCCGCCCAGCGCGCGGCGCGCGGAGCATCGAGCAGAGGAGTGCGACCTTCGGCGAGCGAGACGATTCCGGCCGGATCGAAAAAATCGACCAGCTCTCGGAAGCGCCACACGCCGCTGCGGTCGAGCGGGTGGCTGCTTTGACGGCGCTCACGCCAGCGCGAGCGCAGGAGGGCACGGTCGAGCCCGCTGAAGTCGCATTGGACCTCGAGGAGACCGCCGCAACGCTCGCATCGGTGCGCGCTGCAAGCAGGCTCGTGCCGCGCGCGGCAGGCTTCCTCAGCGCATTGGATGAACCATGACATAGAAGCAGTGGCGAGTGGCGAGTGGCAAGTGACGAGTGCCATATCGCCGGACTGACAAGTATTTTAACTAGCCTACTATGATAGCTGCTCTATTTCCAATCAATCCGGTCCAATCTCGCTTGCGCCTCAACAGTTCACTTATGACTTCCTCTTGTCACTTGTCACTTGCCACTCGCGGCCACTCGCCACTTGTCACTCGTCACTTGCCACTACAACTCAAATTCCTCGTGAATGGCCGTCACCGCATCCTTCACCTCGACCGCCCGGACGGCGAGAGAAATACTGAGTTCCGACGATCCCTGCGCGATGGCGATGATGTTGATGCCGCGCCGGCCGAGGGCCGAAAAGGCCCGCCCCGAGATGCCGGGGGTCCCCTTCATGTTCTCGCCGACCAGCACCACGATGGCCACCTGGGGAACAACCTCGGGCGGGGCGATGTAATCGTGGAGGACCTCGAGCTCAAAAGCTTTTTCGAGGGCGGCACGCACGCGCAGCAGGTCCTCGTCGTGCACGGCGAAGCACAGCACGTTGTCGGCAGACGATTGGGTCACCATGAGCGTCGGGATGTCCTCCCGGCTGAGCGACTCAAACACGCGCGCCGCGAGTTCCGAGAAGCCCAGGCGGTCGCGGCCGCTCACCGTGATCAGGTCCGCGGTGCGAACCGTGGTAAGGGCCTTCACGCCCGGCGGGGCGTCCGCAGGCGCCGCGCCAATACGGGTTCCCGGACAGGACGGGTTGAAGGTGTTCTTGATCCACACCGGGATCTGCCGCTTGAGCACGGGCTGAATGGTCTTGGGGTGAAGCACTTTGGCCCCGAAGTAGGAAAGCTCCGCAGCTTCGCGATAAGAGACTTCGGGCACGATGTGCGCCGAGGGAACGAGACGCGGGTCGGCGGTCATCACCCCATCCACGTCCGTCCATATCCAGACTTCGTCGGCATCGAGAGCCGCGCCCGCCAGGGTGGCGCTGTAATCGGAGCCCCCGCGCCCGAGCGTGGTGCAGAGTCCCTCGCGCGTGGCGGCGCGAAACCCCGTGATCACCGGAATCACGTGGCGGCGGCGAAGGGGCGCCAGGCGGTCGCGCGTCTTGACGGCGGTCTCGTCAAAGTAAGGCGACGCGTTGCCGAAATGATTGTCGGTGACGATCAATTCGGTCGCGTCCACGGCCTCCGCCGCGCAACCCTTGGAGCGCAAGACCGCCGCGACGAGCAGGGCGGACATCTTCTCACCGAGGCTCGAGAGGGCGTCCATGGCGCGCGGGGTGATCTCGCGAACCAGTGAGAAGCCCGAACAGAGGTTTTCGAAATTGCCGATTTCTTCGGCGAGGCGCGGCAGGACCTGGGCCTGTTCGGCGGCGTACAGCAGGCGGTCCGCCACTTCGCGGTGCCGGCGCGCCAATTCCTGGCGCGATCCCTTCCAATCCTCGCGATCACCGCGGCTGGCCTCGGTGGCGGCGCGGATCAACATGTCGGTAACGCCGGCCATCGCCGACACCACGACCGCGACCTCGGACTCCGCCGCCTGAGCGGCGACCAGGGCGGCCACACGTTCGATGCAGTCGGCGTCGCCCACCGACGTCCCGCCGAATTTCATCACTCGAAGTGGCTTGCTCGTGCGGCTCATGGATGCGTTGCGGGCGGTGCCGCCAGTAAAGGAAGGCGCGGCCTATTCGGTATCGCTCTCCGGGCCCGGCCCGGCAGCGTTTTTTTCGGCTTGCGCGCCGCCCTCGCGCTTCAGCGGATGGATGGAAGCGCGCACGGCTTCGATGAACACCTTAGCGGGAAGCGACAGGTAACGGTCCCGGCGATAGATCAATCCCAACTCCCGCTGGATCTTGATGCCCTCGAGCGGTACCAGCTTCAGGAGCCCGGCGGCGACTTCCGCCTGCGCGTAGCTCTTGCTGAGCAGCGAGAGCCCGAGGCCCGCGCCCACGAATTTCTTGATGGTCTCCACGCTCGCGAGTTCCATGGAGATCTGGAGCTCGTTGCGCTTGTCGCGCAGCAGTCGGTCGAGCATCACGCGGGTGCGCCCCGTCTTGGGCATGATCAGCGGGTACTGCACCATCTCATCGAGCGTCACGCTGCGCTGTTTCGCCAGCGGATGATTCGCCGGCATCACCACCTGCATCTCGTCGCGGTGCACGGGCAGCACCTCGAGGTTCGGCACGTTCTGGGGCAGCGTCACCACGCCCACCTCCACCGCGCCTTCCTGGACCTTTTGCACGATCTTGTGGCTGAAGCTCCGGTAGATGCTGATCTGCACCAGCGGATAAAGCTGGCGGAAGCGCGCGAAAGTCTTGGGCAGCACGTAAAGGCAGGTAGCCTCGTTGGCGCCCAGAAACAGCTTGCCGCGCGCGGTCTGGTTCAGTTCCGCGATGGCTTGCAGGGCGTCGCGATGGAGATCGATCATCTTCTGCGCGTAGCCTTGCAGAATCTCGCCGGCGGGCGTGAGTTGCACGCGCTTGCCGCTGCGATTGAACAGGCGTTCCCCGCACTCCTGCTCGAGCAGCCGCACCTGGGCGCTTATGGCCGGCTGAGTGCGGTATATCTTCTCGGCGGCGCGCGAAAAACTCTGCAGCCGGGCGACCTCGAGGAAGCTCGCAAGCTGATCGTAGTCCATGATCTTTTAGCGGGTGGTGCGCTCTTTACTTTACCAAAAGGCCGGGTTCCCGCCCGGATTCGCGCGGGCGAGCCGAACTCGAAACGCTCAGCTTTGTCCGCTCCGGGGAGCGGAGGACGTGGGCTGCGGCCGCAGCCCGGCGGCGCGGCCGGCCAGGCCCCCGCTGAATCCCTTCAGGCGCGTATTGTATGCGCGCACCTGCTCGCGGAAACGCTCCTGCTCGGCGGTGATGCGCTCTTCCAGAATCAGAATCTGCTTTTTGAGGTGCCGGTAGCTGGTGTCGAGGCTCAGCTCCCGGTCGCGGTCCGCAAGCGCGAACAGCTTGTGCAGCTCCTCGGTCAGCTCGGCGGCCGCGCGAACCTTTTCGGCGGGCGGGGCTTTTTGCTCGACGGAGCGGGCGGCCGCGATGGAATCAAACAAGCTGGAGCTGCCCGTAAGGAAGCTGCGGCAGGTCCCGACCAGCCGGGGAAGCTCGTCGCGACGCTGCTTCAAGAGTTGATCGAAATTCGTCCAGGCCTTGCCCAACTCATTCCGCTGCCGCACAAGGTTGTTGCGCAGTCCGAGAAAGGCGAGAAGAAGCATCACGACGCCGAAGAATACGAACACAGCGATCAGGAGAATCAGACCCAAGTTTCAACTCCCTCGAATCGATACGGAGGCGGTGCGCCGCCAGTCCTGTCCATTGTACCGCACCTCGCCGGCCGGGCAGGCACAGGACCGTCTGGAACCGCCCGTGGACCGGGCGCTACCAAACTATCAGGCGGCTCGATTATGATGAGAAGCGGGGCGGGCGCCCCGGCGGGCGGAGGGCTGGCGGTTCCGTGGACGATTTCCGAGTGTTGGAGCACACCGCGGACGTCGGTTTTGAGGCTCTCGGTGTGACGCGCGAAGACGTGTTCCGCAACGCCGGCCGCGCTCTCATGAACGTGATCGTTGACCTCGACTCGGTGGCGCCGCGGCAGGCCGTTCCGGTCGCGGCCGAGGGTCACGAGCCTGGGGCGCTGCTGGTAGACTGGCTGAGCGAGATCCTCTACCTGCAGGATACCGAGGGCTGGCTCTTCCGGGACTTTGAGGTCACAGGGCTGACGGATCGCACCGTCACGGCTTCGGGGTTCGGCGAGCGCTTTGATCCCGGCAGGCACCGGATCAAACTGCTCGTGAAGGCGATCACCTATCATCAACTGGCCCTCGAGAAGACGGGCGAGGGGCACTGGCGTGCGCAGGTCTATGTGGACATCTGACGGGCTCCGGCGCCCGACCGCGCCCAACTCGCGTCACCTGACCGTGGCCGGCGCCGCGCTTCTGGCCGCGATCGTGTGGTGGTTCGGGCCGCGGCTCGCCACGGCCGCGGGCTGGCGGTATCAGGTCCGCGAGCTCAAGCCCGGCGTCTTCGCCTGGCTTCCCGAGGACATCATCGAGTTTGAGGGCGATCCTCAGTACGTGCGCGCCGGCAACGCCGGATTCGTAATCACGCAGGACGGCGTGCTCGTGGTCAACGCCACCAACAGCCCTTTCCACGCGCGCGAGGTGCTTTACGAAATTCGACAGCGCACCAAGGAGCCGGTCCGTTACCTCGTCGACACGGGAAGCGCTAGCGACGAGATGCTCGGCAATCAGGTGTTCGCCGACGTGCAGGCGTCCATCCTCGCCACACCCGGCATACAGGCGCAGATTCGCGATCGCGGGCAGGCGCTCGTGCGGCATCAAGCCGGGAACGAGGAGTACCAGCGCCGCCTGCGCGGCATCCACATCACGCCGCCGAACCAGACGTTTGACAGCACTACAGAACTTTCGCTCGGCGGGCAGGCGATCCGGGTGGTCGCCTTTGCGGGCCTCGACGCCGTAGCCGTGGATCTACCCTCCGTCAAGGTGGTCTTTCTGGGTGATCTGTTTCAGAACCAGTATGTCCCGCGTCTCGATTCGGTGGACATTCAGCGGTGGATCGAGGCGCTGCGCGAGGCCGAGGCCCTGGACGCCGAGGTCTACGTTCCCGGCCACGGTGATCCGGGCGGCAAGAAGGAGTTGGAGCAGTTCCGGCTGTTCCTCGAGTGGCTGACCCAGGAAATCCAGACGCGGCTAGGGCAAGGAAAGACGCTCGACCAGACGAAGGCCGATTTGGTGCCGTTCAAGAACTATGACTGGCACGCCCGCGAGCTTCAGGACGGCCTGGTGGAGGATCTCTACCGGCAACTCGCGTCCCGCGGAAGTCCGGCGGCGGCAAAGCCGGCGCGCTGACGGCGCTCACCTGTCGTCCTCATCCCTCCACAAGCTGACGCGCGCGCTGTGCGGCGCGGACCACGGCCTTGATGAGGGTCACGCGCAGGCCGCCCTCCTCCAATTCGAGCAAGCCGTCAATCGTGCATCCTGCCGGGGTTGTGACCGCGTCCTTGAGCTTGGCGGGATGCTCGCCCGTCTCGAGAACCAGAGCGGAGGCGCCGAGCAGGGTCTGGGCGGAGAGCAAGGTTGAAAGCTCGCGGGGCAGTCCCATCTTCACGCCGCCCTCGGCGAGCGACTCGATGATCAGGTAGACGTAAGCCGGACCCGAGGCGGAGAGTCCGGTGATGGCGTCCATGTGCTTTTCGTCAGCCACCACCGTGCGGCCCATCGAGCTGAACAGGAGCTCGGCAAGACTCACATCCGCGTCCGTGGCGTGGTGGCCGCGCGCAATCGCGGTCATGCCCTGCCGGATCAGGGACGGCGTGTTGGGCATGGCGCGCACCACGCGCGCGGCGGGGCCGAGTTCCTTCTCGATGTGCGCCGTGGTGACGCTGGCCGCCGCCGAGATCAACAGAGCGTCGGGGCGCAACTGCTTCTTCACCTCGTGCAGAAAACCCTTCACCTGCTGCGGCTTCAGGCAGATCAGCACCAAGTCGGCGCCGGACACAGCCCGCTGATTGTTGGTTCCCGCTTCGATCCCGTATTTCTGCGCCAGATGGTCGGCCCGAGGCTGGTGCGCCACCGTCGCCACCACGCGATCGGCCGGCACCATCTGCGAAGCCAACAGGCTTGAGAGCAGGCCTTCACCGAGTTTCCCTGCCCCGATCAGGGCCAGCTTGTGCACTCCGGCATCGCGTCCGCTTGCCGGGGGTTGTTTTTCGCTCTTCTTCATAGAAATTAATCGCCGCCTTCCTCACAGCGCCCCGACACTTCGCGCGCATGTGCAAAGTGCGCCGCGCGCCGCATCCGGCAGGCTGATGTCGCTCGTGTGGATGGCTAGAATAACCCAATCAGCAAGGCAGGGAAAGTCGTGTTCGAGCGCCCCGAGGCAGGCAGGCCGCCCGATCCGGCAGGGCGGGCCCGCACCGTTCGGCACACACGCGTTCGGCCCGCCCCACCGGAGTTGAGCTTCAGTTGACCTTCAGACCAGGAGCGGCGAGCGCGGCGTCAGGTCCCGTCCCACCGGCGGCACCGTGCGAATGTCTGTCCTGCCCGCGTTCCAGTCCCTCGCGCCCGAGTTGGTGGCGTGGAAGCGGGCCACGGTGGAGGCCACGCCATGCCACGCCAGGCAATCCGCCACAGACCGGGCGGTCGATTCGCCCGCCGTACCATGAGTGAGAATTCCAACGGACGGTCCCGAGCCGCAGACGAACGCCACCTCGCCGGGAGCGCCCAGACGCAAAGCCTCATCAAGGCCGGGGACGGTCTTCTCGGCGACGCCGGTGAAACTTGCGCCGAGATCCGTCCCGTCCGGATGTGCAAGCAGGCCGCTTAAGGCCGCCGCCCGATCGAGACAAGCGGCCCGATCTTTCGAGCTGAGGTTCAGCCCGCCCGCGGCGCGGTTCTCCACGTGCCCGATCTCGGGAATCACCACGCTTAACACGAGATCCTCCGGAACCTGGGTGGAGCGATAGAGCAGCAATGGGCCCTCCTGGAAGGAGGCGACAAACCCACCGAGCCACGCGGCGCGCAAGTTGTCAGCGCGCGGTTCCAGAGTCGAGGCCAGCTCAAACAGGTCCTTTTCGCCGAGGCCGAGCCGGTAGAGGCGGTCTGCGGCCAGCAATCCCGCCCAGACGGCGGCGGTGCTCGATCCAAACCCGACGCCGACCGGCACCGATCCGTACATCTCGAGTTCGACGCCGAGAAACGGCTGCTCTTTGTGCTCGAGCGCCGATCGCATGGCGCGCACCGTCAGGTTGCTGGAATCGCGCGGAACGCGCTCCCCGTTTTCGCCGAAGTAGCGGATGCTCACCTGGCCGTCGCGGCGGGCGCTGGCCCGCACGTTCAGGGCGGCATCGAGCGCCAGGGCCGCGCAGCCGGTGGCGCCGCCAAAATTGCCCACAGTCGCCGGGACACGAATCAACACGGATCGATCTTGCATGGCTTGCCTGCCTCCTGCAGGCGGATTCACGAGAAATGTACAGCTTTGATGTTAAATAGGAGTTAATCGGAAAGGGAAATTCGAAATTTTTATGCGCTCGATCAGCGCAGCAAGTCTTCGAGGCGCGCCGCCAGATCGGTCTTTTCGTCGCGATACTTCACGATCACGGGGGCTTGCAGCGAGAGGCCGAGTTCGCGCCCGCGGCCCGCGTTGATGGCGCGCGCTCCGGGAACAACCACTGCGCCCGCGGGGATGTGCAGTGGGGCTTCGCCCTGGCGGCGATGAATCACGTCGCGCGCCAGGTCGAACACCGGGGTGGAACCCGTGAGAATCGTCCCGGCGGCAAGCACCGCGCCCGCGCCCACCACCGCGCCCTCGTAGACGCCGCAGTTGCCGCCGACCAGCACCTCGTCTTCGATGATCACCGGCAGCGCGCCCACCGGCTCGAGCACGCCGCCGATCTGCGCGCCGGCCGAGAGATGGCAGCGCTTGCCGATTTGCGCGCAGGAACCGACGAGGGCGTGCGAGTCGATCAGCGTTTCGTCGCCAACGTACGCGCCCACGTTCACGTACATGGGCGGCATGCAAATGACGCCGCGTCCGATGTAGCAGCCATCGCGAATCGACGAGCCGCCCGGCACCACGCGCACCTTGCGCTCCGAAGGGATGCACTGCAGAGGAAACGTCTGCTTGTCGCGAAACTGAAAGCCTGCGTCGAAAGGGCCGGCTACGTCATCCGCTATCTCCACGCACGGACGCAGCGACATTTCGACGATATGCCCGATGCGGAATCCCAGCAGAATCCCTTTCTTCACCCAGGCATTCGCGCGCCAGCCGACGGGCGAAGCCGGATCCGGTTCGGCGGCGCGAATTGTGCCTTCGTTGAGGCCGTACTTCAACTCCTCAAACGCCCGCAGACACTCGGCCCGGGAGGCGTCTTGAGCGGCGCAGAGCCCATCAATCCGTGCTGCCAACTCGTTGTTCGAAGACATATCTGGACGCTAGAGCGCAAGCACCTGCCGCAAACCGGCTTCTAACTCCGCCAGCAAGCGGCCGGGCAAACTGCCCGCTCGCTCGGTCAACAGCCTCTTGTCGATCGTCAGAAGCTGCGAGACATTGGCGACCGACTCACGCCGGAGGCCTGTGTCCCGAGGCCGGCAAAACACGTTACCAGGGGCCGCGGCACGTCTAAGATTCGACGTGATTGCCACCACGACCACGGTCCTGATGCTGCTCTGGTTGAATTCGTTCGCCTGGACCACAACGACCGGCCTGCGATATTCGGACCCTGTGCCCGTCGGCTCAGACAGCGAGGCCCACCAGACCTCTCCCCGACGCATCACCAATCCTCGCGCTCCAAGGAAGTCAATTGCATCGCCATCAGTACCGGATCGAGACTAGAGTCTTCTGTTGCGTATACGGCGTCCAAAGCTTCTTTAACACCCTTCGCCCGGTTCGCCTTCACGAACGCGTCTACGGCTTTCGAATAGAACGCGCTTCGCGACATACCCAGGCGTTTGGACGTACGTTCGGCTGCCCTATATACGGGATCGGGAATCGAAATCGCTGTCTTCATCGTTCTAGTATAACTCCGGTTATACCTCTTCGACAAGCGCCTAAGAACCGAGTGGCCCGGCCGGTCCTAGGACATCAACCGATTCAGCTCCGCATAAGGAATAGCCCAGTCGCCGAGCGTCGTAAAGGTTCCCTTCTCGATCAACTCGCGGGCAAAGCGCGCGAAAAAGCCGAGGGCGGCCCGCGCCGGCCAGGACCCGAAACTCAAGCGCCGCACGCCGAGCCGCTCGAGTTCGGAAATCGGCGGGATGGCCGGATTCGCTAGCACGTTGAGGGGTCCGGGCAGCGCCTGCACGAGCCTGCCGATGGTCTCGGCATCATAGACGCCGGGGACAAAAATCGAATCGGCGCCCGCCTCGAAGTAAGCGGTCGCGCGCCTGACGGCGTGTTCGAGGCGGCCGGCCGGCTCGCCGATCGCGGCCAGATAAACGTCCGTGCGCGCATTGATCACCACGTGCACACCCAGGCGCTTGCCCACTTCACGAATACGCCGCACCTTGGCCGCGTGCTGGTCCACGGGAACAAGTGCGGCCTCATCAACGCTGTCTTCGAGGTTCAGTCCTGCGGCTCCCGCTTCGATCAGCGCCTGCGCCGTTGCGGCCATGTCTTCCGCCGACTCGCCGTAACCCGCTTCGAGGTCCGCGCTCACCGGCACGGATACCTTGGCGGCAATGCGCCGCACGACCTCCAGCATTTCCGCGCGGCTGATCCGTTCGCCGTCCGGATAGCCGAGTGAGTTGGCAACGGCCGCGCTCGAAGTGGCGACGGCCTTGAAGCCCGCGTGCTCCACCACGCGCGCGCTGGCCGCGTCCCACACGTTGGCCAGCACCAGAACGTCGGGACCCTGGTGCAGCTTCAGGAATTGGTCGGCCTTGACGGCCAAGGTTGCGTTGGACATGGCAAGCACCCCGGTCAGGATTTGTTCAAAAACAACCCGGCATGTCATTTCGAGCGAAGCGAGAAATCTCCCCCTGACATTAGAGGGGCTACGAGATTCCTCGTCGCCTTCGGCTCCTCGGAATGACAGTGGGCCGGGTTTTCAACAGCCCGTTAGCCTAAGCGCTGCGCCGCGATCCCGCCTGCGCGGCCAGCAGTCCTTGCGCCTCCAGCACCTTTTCGAGCTTCGCCCGGTTCTCCGCCTTCAAGGGCACGAGCGGCAGGCGGTAGACCTCTTCCACCATGCCCATCATGGCGAGCGCCGCCTTCACGGGAATGGGACTGCTCTCGATAAAGTTGACCTGCATCAGCGGCAGAAGCTCGAAATGCAGCCGGCGCGCTTCCGCGAGCTTGCCGTCCAGCATGAGTTGAGCCAGGCGCGACATGCGACCGGGGATTTCGTTCGAGGCTACTGAAATAATCCCCACCCCTCCGAGCGCCATCAACGGAAAAGTGAAGGCGTCATCGCCCGAGAGCACGCGGAATCCGGCGGGCGCCTGCGCCAGGACATCCATCTGTTGCGTGATGCTTCCCGAAGCTTCTTTGATGCCGACGATGTTCGGAATGCCCGCGAGGCGCGCCACCGTGGCGGGCTCGATGTTCGACGAAGTCCGGCCCGGCACGTTGTAAAGCACGAGGGGCAGGTGGACGCCCCCGGCGATGGTCTTGAAGTGCTGGTAAAGGCCCTCCTGCGTGGGCTTGTTGTAATAAGGCGCCGCCGAGAGGATCGCCTGGACGCCGAGCGCGGCCACCTCCCGCGCCAGCGCCGCCACCTTGGCCGTGTAGTTTCCGGTCACGCCCGGCACAACCGGGACGCGGCCCTGCGCTTCCTCGACGACGACGCGGATCACCTCCAGGTATTCGTCGTGCTCGAGCGTCGGAGTCTCACCGGTGGTCCCGCAGGGGACGAGGAAGTGGATGCCCTCGCGGAGCTGAAACTGCACCAGGCGGCGCAAGGCCTCGACATCGACCGCACCATCCCGGCGAAAGGGCGTGATCAGCGCCGTTCCACAACCGCGAAGGTCGATTTTCATGGTTTTCTCCTTGAATGCAGCAAGCGACGGGTCTCGATTGCCATGGTGCCCGCCTACTCTGCAAACAAATCTGCGAATGCGAACAGCCCCTTCTTACCCATCACCCACCGCGCCGCATAAAGCGCACCTTCGGCGAATCCCTGGCGGCCGCGCGCCGTGTGCCGCAGGATCACGCTGTCGCCCTCGGAGTCGAATCCCAACTCGTGCGTGCCGGGCACGTATCCCGCGCGAACGCTGGCCATCGCGATCTCGCGATCGCCCAGGGCGGGTTGAACGCGGTGCTTGAGCTCGAGCGCGGTGCCCGAAGGCGCGTCGCGCTTCGAGCGATGGTGTGTCTCGGTGATGTAGGGCTCGTACATCGGAAACCGGGCGAACACCCGGGCCGCCTGCTCCGCCGCACGGAAGAAGAGCTGCGCCCCGATGGAAAAATTAGGGGCGTAGACCATTCCGATTCCGGCTCGCTCCACGATCCCCCGCACCTCGTCCAGATGCCCGGACCAGCCCGTAGTGCCGACCACCAGATTGCATCCGAGCGCCGCCACCCGCCGGATATTGTCCGGCACGGCCTCGGGGTTCGTGAACTCCACACAGACATCGACGCCCTCGAAATTCCCGGGCGCGAGGCCCGCGCCGTCGCGATTGGTCTTCTCGTCGAGAATGAGGCGCACCTCAAAGCCGCGCGCCGGGGCAAGCTGCTCCACCGCCCTGCCCATTTTGCCGTGACCGAGCAGC
>DASZIG010000078.1:0-22280 GCA_035949375.1 Terriglobia bacterium
CGGGGTCCTCGCCGGTAAACGTGATGCTGCCGATACTTAAGATGCTGCTGCCGAAATTGGTCAGCGTCACAGGCTGAGGAGGGCTGGTTGTGTTGAGCGACTGGTCTCCGAACGTCAGTCCGGCGGGTTGCAGCGAAGCAAACGACTGGATCAATACTGATACCGTATTGCTGCCGTTGTTTGCGACCGCCAAGTCCAGCCGCCCGTCACTGTTGAAATCGCCCGTGCTGAACGCCACCGGACCGTAGTCCACGCCAAAGTCAGTGTGAGCTTGGAATGTTCCATCGCCGTTGCCCAGCAAGACGGACACGAACCCCGGGGTGGACCCGTAATAACTGCTGGCATCATCGATGGTCGCAAGGTCGAGTTTTCCGTCGTTATTGAGATCGGCCACGATCACGTCTAAAGGATCTGTGTTGGTGGCATAGCTTACAGGCGTTTGAAAAGTGCCGTCCCCATTGCCGAGGAGAATGTCAACACTGTTCGCGGTGGTGCTTACCACCACGTCGAGCTTGCCGTCGCCGTTGAAGTCCGCGGTCACCGCCGATTGCGGAAGGCCGTCCACCGGGTACCCAACCTGCGGCTGGAAGGTCCCGTCACCGTTGCCGAGCAGAACGTCCACCTCATTCAGACCATCAGAGGTGTTCAAGGGAATAGCCAAGTCAAGTTTGCCGTCCCCGTTGAAGTCAGCGGCCGTCACCACTCCCGCCGTATCCCCGTCCAATGGTATTACGGGCGCGCTACCAAAGGTTCCGTTGCCATTGCCAAGGTACAGCATGAGGTCGCAGCCGTAATTGCAGTTGGTGACTCCGAAATCGAGCTTACCGTCGCCGTTGAAATCTCCGGTGAATGCGGAGCTACCACCACCATAGCTGGCTCCAGGCGTGAACGTGCCGTCGCCGTTGCCGAGGAACACTTGAGCGCTGTTGTAGTTGGACAGGATCACATCCAGCTTGCCGTCGCCGTTGAAGTCTCCCACCGCCAACGACCCGCTCGATGCGGTGGTTGTGAAGATGGGTGTGCGGAACGTGCCGTCTCCGTTTCCGAGCAGGATATCGATGCCGGAGTTCGCGGCGACAGCCAGGTCCGGAATGCCGTCACCGTTGAAATCTCCGGTCTGAACAGAAGTCGGCGCCTCATCGCCGGTGAGGTCTGTGAGATTGAATCCCACTTGGGTCTGGGCGCTTGAAATCGGGAATGCCACGGGGTTAGAGCTCGGAGCGCCGGCGTTGACTACGGTCACGACCGCCGTACCCGCCGTGGCAATATCGGAAGCCGGAACGGAAGCCGTCAACTGCGCGCTTGAAACGTCAAGGGTCAGTAGCGGAACGCTGTTCCACTCCACCACTGACTCCGCCGTGAAGCCGGTTCCGTTCACGGTGAGCGTGAACCCCGCTCCTCCGGGCGCGGCGCTCGCCGGAACGAGCGGCTGATTGATCAGCGGTACCTGTCCCCAAGCCGCCGTTGCCAGGACCGTCAGCGAAAAAAGCGTGAGTCCGACGAGGAAGCCGAAGCGAGAACGCAAGGTGTCCATCTGCCCTCCAAGGCCGCAAGAAGAAGGTCAATCCAAGTCTGAGGGTGTGGATCCAGAACCCCCCCGGGGTGCGCCGCGCCTGAACACTTCGACGGCGAGTTGCAGCTTAGACGACTCATTGTGGTAGAAACGCCGCACCCGTTATAGGACGCGTTTGTGGATTGTCAGTCCCGGTCGATACGATGTCAAGTAACGACCCGTGGATTACAACCGTATAGTATGCGGGCCACTGACGCCAGGAGGGGAGCTAGTTACGTCAGCCGCCGCTCACACCTGGATGCTCACTGTGGTTTCGGTGCGGATGACCGGACGGTAGAGGGTGTCGCGTTCGATGGGCTCGCGGCCTGCGTCGCGGATAAGGCGCACGATGTCGCGCCGGGTCAGGGACTGGGGCGTGGAAGCGCCGGCGTCGTGATAGATCTTTTCTTCGACCACGGTGCCGTCGAGGTCGTCGGCGCCGAAGCGCAGGGCTACCTGGGCGACGCGCGGGGTCAGCATAATCCAGTAGGCTTTGACGTGCGGGAAATTGTCGAGCAGCAAGCGCGACACCGCCACATTCTTCAGGTCCATGAAGCCTGTCGTTTCGTCGTGCGGCACGAGCTTGCCGAGTTCGGTGTTGGCCGGATGAAATGCCAGCGGAATGAAGGTCTGGAATCCGTGGGTCTGATCCTGGAGCCCGCGTAATTGCAGCAAATGGTCGACGCGGTCTTCGGCGGACTCGATGTGTCCATAAAGCATGGTGGCGTTCGAGTGCAGACCAAGCTCGTGCGCCATGCGATGAATCTTCAGCCAGGTGTACGCGCCGATCTTGTGATCGCAGATTACGCGGCGCACCGCCGGCGCGAAAATCTCTGCGCCACCGCCGGGCAGCGATCCCAAGCCTGCCTCTTTCAACTTCTCAAGCACCTCCCGGAGAGAAAGCTTGGTGATGTGCGCATAGTATCCGATTTCGACGGCGGTGAAAGCCTTCAAGTGGACGCTCGGGAAGCGTTCCCTCAAGCCGCGCAGCAGGTCGAGATAGTAGGTGAACGGCAGATCGGGGTGCAGCCCGCCCACGATGTGAAACTCGGTAACCGCTTCCGTCCAGCCCTCGCCGGCCCGGCGGAAGGCCTCCTCCAGCGCCATAGTGTAAGCGCCGTCCGCGTCCGGCTTGCGCCCGAAGGCGCAAAGCTTGCAACTCGCCACGCACACGTTGGTGGGATTGATGTGGCGATTGACGTTGAAATAAGTGGCATCACCGTGCAGCTTCTCGCGAACGTGATTCGCAAGATACCCGACCGCCAGCAGGTCATGCGACTTGTACAGCGCGACGCCGTCCGCGAAGCTCAGACGCTCGCCGTCCAGCACTTTGGCCGCGATTGGCTCAAGAATAGGATCACTAAGACGTAAGTTTGAGGGCACCATGATCAAAGTACATTCTAATCCGCTCCGTGCCAGGCTGGCAAACGGCTCGAAGTCACGAGCGCCGATTGGCACCTGACGGGCATCTAACCTCGTACGGCATTGGCGGCCAGCGGACCTTAGGCACAAAGGATGTAGGCCCCGGGGCCACCCTTCGTAAACTAAGTATCGACGTCGTTTATACTAAGTTATATAGTGGAGAAAATTTGCGGATTCGTGGCTGTTTGGCACTATTGTTGCTCAGAATCGAATGCTCTCGCACCCGCATCAATATGGGATTAGGGGGCTTGACAAGGGGTTTAGGATAGGTCTTTATGAGCTTGACACCTACCACGGGGCTTGAGGCGGTGGCCGCCAGGATTGCCGCGGGCGAGCCTCAATTGAACGAACCTCGCTACGAGGCGGCGTTCTTTTATGCTCTCTTCCTGCGCGGCTATCCGCTCGAGAGGCTGCGAGAAGATATCGACGTTTCGCCCAAAGTGCTCGAGCGCTGGCGGCGCCTGGCCGCCGGTGATCCCTGGTACAGGGAGACAGTGGAGCGAATGTTGAATTACAGGAAAGAAGTACTGGCGATCTTCGATTCGCTGGTCCTCAGAGAACTGCCCACCTCTGCATCCACGCACTGAAAAATCGAAAAGCTAAAGCGAAGATCGAAACTCGAAATTGGAAATTGGAAACTCGCACTGCTTCGTTCCCAGGGACGCGGCTCGTAGCGAATTTCGGTTTTCGAGTTTCGGCGTTTCCAATCCAAGCGCCCCATCAATGCATCAGCACATCTCCAGCCCAGGTGACAAAGAAAAGCACGCTGACGAATCCGTTGATATTGAAGAAAGCGGCGTTCACCCGGGACAGGTCTGAAGGGCGCACGAGCCCGTGCTCGTAGGCGAGCAGCAAGGCGACCAGACCGAGTCCGGCGAAGGCCAGCCAGCCGAGGCTTTCGATGCGGGCAACCGTGATGAGTAATGCCATCATCGCAATGTGCAGCATGGCCGAGAGCCATAGCGCGACGCGGATGCTGAAGCGGGCCGGCACAGAAAACAGTCCTTTCTGGCGGTCGAATTCCACGTCCTGGCAGGCATAAATCAGGTCGAACCCTGCCACCCAGAGCATCACAGCCGCTCCCAGGAGCAGGATTCCGCGATCCACGTCGCCACGGAGCGCAATCGAAGCGGCGACCGGTGACAGTCCAAGGCACAATCCGAGAACCAGATGCGAGAGGAAAGTGAAGCGCTTGGTGTAGGAGTAGCCGAGCAGCAGCGCGATGACAACGGGCGCGAGCTTGAACGCGAGCGGATTCAACTCGTACGCGGCCAGCATCACCAAAGCGCACGAGACCACTGTGAATCCGGCCGCGAAGCCCATGGTCAAATGGCCGGCAGGCAGGGCGCGCATGCGCGTGCGGGGATTGGCGGCGTCGATCCGAAGATCGGCGATGCGATTGAAGGTCATGGCGGCGCTGCGCGCCCCGACCATGGCCACGATGATCCACGACACCTGGCGCCACGTGGGCCAGCCGTGCACCGCCAGCACCGCGCCGGTGAGCGCGAAAGGCAGCGCGAACACCGAGTGCTCGAACTTGATCATCTCAAGCGTCGTCCGAATGCGCCCAAGCACGCTGCTATTCATGGGAACAATGTTGCGAGACGGCAGCCGGGGAAGTCAATCGGGCTGGCGTGTTGACGCGGGCGACTTCCAGTCCTTGGCGATGGCCGCACAGGCGTCGGTTACCGATTTCCCCAGGGTGAACGACTCTCCCGACGCGACCACGCTACCATCCTCGTTCGACAAGGCCCAGCGATTGCCGCCATCCGCCACCGTGCTGCAGCAGCAGGCAATAGTCCGCGTTGTCCTTGATCATATTCGCGGAGAAATCCTGGCAGTTCTTGTTGTGCTGCCATCACCTGAGAGCTCCCAAGGCGCTCGAGCGTTGCCCACGCTCAGCGTTCTCCTTCTCCCTGCCACCGGAACTGCTCCGCCTGCGCGAGACCGAAATGCACCAGAACGCGGCAGCAGAACTGCGTCACCAGATCCTCGATCGTCTGCGCGCCGTGGTAGAAGGCGGGAATAATGGGGAAAATATCGGCGCCCGCCTGCTGCGCCTTGAGCATATTCTCGAGGTGGACGCGGCTGAAGGGCGTGTCGCGGATGGCCAGGATCAGCTTGCGGCCCTCTTTGAGGCAGACGTCGGCGGCGCGCTCGATCAGTGTGCTGGAGATGCCGCCGGACACCTGGGCGAGACACCCGGTGGTGCAGGGAATTACCAGCATTCCATCGACCGGGTAAGAGCCGCTGGCAATCGAGGCGCCCGTGTTCGAGTCGAGCAGGTAGATCGTCTTGCGGGTGGGACCGCCGGCAAGTTGCGAGGGAATGGCGGCCGACTTTGCCACGTTCATGCCGAGTTCCTCCCGCAGCACCCTGAGCCCGCTTCCTGAAATCACGAGATGGATCTTTCCCACGCGGTCGTCGGCTTCCAGCAACTGTAACGCGCGTCGCGCGAAGATCGCGCCGCTTGCGCCCGTGACGCCGAGCACAATGCTTTTGCCGGTGCTCATCGTGCCTCTGCCGGTGGCTTCAGTCTTTACGCGAGCCATGGCGCCGATGTTAGGCGGCAGCCCACGCCAAGTCAAGACAACCCCCACGACGACGCGAAGCGGTTACGAAGGCATTATTGTGGACGCAAGTAGAACGCGGTTGCGAAAAGTGACGGTGTAGGCTACATTAAAAGGTTAACATCAGGAGTCGTGGCCGCGTAAATAGGGCTCGCGGACCATATTGACAAGACGGATAACATGTGCTAGAGTTTCTTGTCCCGCTCAGGTGACTTGGAATCACGGGCCGCGGCCTCCCGGGGCGGAGCGAAGGCGCACGTTGCCTGAGATTCTCATCGCCGGGCTGCCATCGACGCTGGCCTCCCGCGTGGCCGAGAGGCTGCCGAAGGCGGAGGTTCGTCTCCTCGCCCCGGGCTCGCCGCCCGGCGATCTGGTGGTCTCCGCCGAGAATCTCGTCATTCTGGACCAGCGCTTTGCCTCCTCCGAGACCCCGGCCCTGCTTGCGCAATTGCGCCTCAATTCCCCCCGGCTGCCGGTGATTTACTGCCTGGACTCGAAGGCCGACCCCCGGCTCGTACGCCATCTGATCATCGAGCTGTGCGTCAGCGAGTTGTTCTTCTATCCGCTCGAGCCGGACGCTGTGGCCCGGCGTGCCGCGGAGTTGTTGGGGATACCCTGGGAGCTAAATCCCGGCGCCTGGGGAGGCCGTCGAACAGCACCGGACGATCCGTTCGATGATGCTTTGACCAGCGCCTGGCATTCGGAGCGATCGGCGATGTTGGAAAGCCTGGACGCACTTGACGAGGCGGGCGCGTCGGCGCAACTGGCGCTTCTCGATCCTGAACGGCGCCAGCAGGCCGCCCGCGGCGCGCATCAGCTTGCCGTCTCTCTTGAAACTCTCGGTGCGGCGGAGGCGTCCGGCCTTGCGTCGAAAATCGAGCAGCTTCTGCGCACCGACAGCCTTACCGGGGAGCCGAGCCACCGGCGTTTCCGCGACCTGGTGGTGTCGCTACGGTTCGAGATCGCAAAAAGGTCCGGCCCTCCGGCCATGCCTGCCGCCTGCCGCCTGCTGACCGCATTGATCGTCGGAGCCGACGTCGAGCTGGCAAAGCGTCTGGCTGAAGAAGCCCTGGCCCGAGGCTGCGTCTGGGAGCAGGCATCCGACTTGACCGCCGCTCGCGCCGCCCTGCGCTCTCGCGAGCCTGCCGCGGTACTGATCGATTCAGGCGCCTTGCCGGGCGCTGACCTTCTTGAGCTTCTGGGCGAGGTGGCGGCGCGCAACCCTCCCGTGCCGGCCATGATTTTGACGGCGGGCGGAAGTGTGGCGGATCGTGTGGAGATGCTCGAGCGCGGCTCCCGAGGTTTTATCGCCAGGTCCGCGCCGCCGGACGAGATCATCGACGCTGCAGCCATGCTGGCGGGCGGTGTCGCGTCGCCGCCCCCGACCGTGCTCGCCGTGGACGACGATCCTGCCGTGCTCGAAGCGCTTCGGGCGCTTATCACCGCGGCGGGGACGCGGTTCCTCGGCCTCAGCGATCCTTTGCGTCTGTGGGATGCGCTCCGCGGTGTCCGGCCCGATCTACTGCTGCTCGACATCGAGATGCCAGGGGTCAGTGGCATCGAACTTTGCCGGGTGGTACGGAATGACGCCCAGTGGGCCGGGGTTCCGGTTTTGTTCCTGACCTCTCACGCCGATGCTGCCACCCTGGCGCGCGCCTTCGCCGCCGGCGCTGACGATTTCGTGTCCAAGGCCTCCGTGGGCCTGGAGCTCATGGCCCGCATCAACAACCGACTTGAGCGCACCCGCCTGGCCCGCGGGCCCTCGGAGACTGATCCGTTGACCGGGCTTGCCAACGGGCTTAAGTCGCGGCGCGTGCTCCAGGATTTTCTGAGGCTCGCGGACAGCCGGGGCCAATCCCTGGGCCTTGCCGTACTCGGCATCGACCGGCTGGCGGAGATCAACCGGGACCATGGAACTGCGGCCGGAGATGACGTGCTGCGCTTCCTCGGCAGGCTTCTGCGCCACGAATTTCACGGGGCGGAGGTAGCCGCCCGGTGGGGAGGCAACCAGTTCGTGGTCGGGGCGTACGGACTGGACCGGCGGGCCACGAGCCACAGGCTCAAGGCGATCGCCGAAGGTGTGACGGCGCAAACCTTCGTGGGGGGGATTCAGGCGGATGCTGCGGCCCAGGACTTTCGGGTCAGTTTGAGCGCCGGGGTGGCCGCCTATCCGGACGACGCCGGCGATCTCAACGACCTTTACCGGCACGCGGGCGAGGCCCTGCGGCGCGCCTGGAAGACCGGGGGCCATCGCATTTGTCTGGCCATGACCCGCCGCCGGGGTGCAGGGCCGGTGCTTGTAGACGTAGCCGTGATCACCCGCGACGAGGCGCTTTGCACCCTGCTGCTCCACACTCTGGAGGAGCAGGGGTACGGCGTTCGCATCCTGCGCAGCGCCGAAATCGCCTCGCGAATGCTCTCTGGCCGTGACCGCGTGTTGCAGGCGCGAGCGGTGGTGCTTGATGCCGGCCCACCCGAAAGCGATTCCCTGGGCCTGCTGCAACGGCTCGCAGCGGATGGCGTCTTGAACCTCACCCGAGTCATCATGCTGACCTCCCCTTCGGTTGACTTGGGTCCCGCGAAGGCGCTTGCGGCCGGCGCTGCCGATTTGGTTGCCCGGCCCTTTGACTTGCCGGTTCTGGTGGATCGCGTGCGCGAGGCGCTTGAGTCCAGCCGGAGATGAGATCGTGACCGGGCGTCGACATCCATCATTTGATAGCAGACGAATTGTCGATTCCGCACCAGTGACACACTGAAGGCGATCGATGCGACAGCGCGCTGAAAAAAGGCGGATCGGCGCTGCAGCGCAAAGCGAGGTGCTATTTGCGAAAAGGTTGGATGACGTCGATATTACTTGTTGCCGGGGCGCTCTCGTTGCCTGCCGGCCTGCGAGCGCAGTGGAGGACGGCGTGGAGTTATGAAGGGGTGGCCGGACCTGAGCATTGGGGCGACTTGGATCCGGATTATGCCGCCTGCAAGGCCGGCAGGGAACAGTCTCCGATCGGGATTCGAAATGCCGAGAAAGCTGAACTTCCCCCCTTACGGTTCGAATACCAAAGGGGCCCACTCAAATATTTGATTAACAACGGCTACACGATTCGAGTGAATTACCACGACGCCCCGGGAGCCGGAAATTTTCTGATCGTGGGAGACAAACGCTACCACTTGACGCAATTCCACTTTCACCGTCCGGCCGAAGAGTACATTCACGGCAAGTCATTCGACATGGTGGCCCACTTCGTCCACGAAGCGGGCGATGGGAGTGCTGCGGCGGTCGCAGTTCTTTTGAAGGTGGGCAACGCGAACGCCACCATCCAGCAACTCTGGGAACACATGCCGGAGACCAAGGGCAAGGAGGAGGAGATTCCCGGGGTCGAGATTAATCCGGCCGGCTTGTTGCCGCACGACACAGGCTATTACACGTACATGGGGTCGTTGACGGCCCCGCCCTGCACGGAGGGCGTCACTTGGTTTGTGCTGAAGACTCCGGTGGAGATCTCGGCAGACGAGGTCCGCGCGTTCGCCAGCCTTTATCCGCATGACGTCCGGCCTCTTCAGCCGCTCAACGGACGGGTGGTGAAGGAGAGTCAGTGACGCCGGAGATTTGAGTAGTCACGAGCCCGCGCGGACCAAGCCGCCCCCAGTTCAAGACCGCCAACCAGTGAGCCCGTAAGCCCGTGAGGCAAGTCGCCGGTGGGCTTCTCACTTCCCGGGAGTTTGCTCATGCGTCGGTACATCTTTGTAATCCTCGTCGTTCTTTCCGCCGCCACGTGCCTCGCCCAATCCGTTCCTCCCGCCATCTTTGCCGACCCGACCGCCGACAGAGCGCATCCGGCTGGAATGACCGCCCTTCACATTCCGACTCATGGTGTGCGAATCAATGGAATCGTCTACCAGCCTTCGGGGGCGGGGCCGCATCCGACGCTCATCATCTGCCACGGCTTGCCCGGAAACGAAAAAAATCTCGATCTCGCGCAGGCCGTCCGGCGCGCAGGCTGGAACGCTGTCACCTTCAACTATCGCGGTTCGTGGGGCAGTCCCGGGGCCTTTCGCTTTTCCCAGACTCTTGAGGACGCCGACGCCGTTCTGGCCTATCTCCGCGATCCGGCGAACGTCACGCGGCTCGGCATTGACACGCATCGTATCGCGATGGCCGGTCACAGCATGGGCGGCTGGGTGGTCGTGCACACGGCTTCGCACGACCACGGGCTGATCGGCGTGATCATTATTTCCGCGGCCGACATGGGCAAAATCGGGGCTGCCCCACGCGATCGCCTGGTTGCCGGGATGGCGCACAACATGGACTCGCTGGCCGGCGTGACCCCTGAGAGCATGACCGACGATTTGCGAGCTCTCAGCCCGAGGGTCCGATTTCAAAGCGAGGCGGCTGGTCTCACGCAAACTCCGCTGCTCGCGCTTACTGCCGACGATGGTCTGGCGCCCGACACTGATGCGCTCGTCCGCGCCATCCAGGCGCAGGGCGGCCGTGAAGTCACCTCGATGCACGTCGCGACCGATCATGGCTGGTCAGACCACCGGATCGCTCTCGAGAGCGCTGTCCTTAACTGGCTTGCTGGATTGCACTAACGGGGTAAGCTCGCAAACTTGAATTGCCTTGGGTTGAGCCTGGTGCTAAGCATCAGGAAGGATCCGCCCTACTTCCCCATCCGCCGCAGTTCGGCCTGGGCGCCTGTGGATTCGACGAAACCGAGCGGGCAGGTATCGCGAGCCTGGCGCAACAGGCGCTCCGCCTCCCCGGCATTGCGCTGGAGTAGCGCTTCTTCGCCGGTATAGAAGGCAGCCTCGCAGCGTTGCCCGACCTGGGTCTCGGCGTCGTTGCTGGAGGCGGCAGTCATCACTTGCCCGGCGTTCATTTGCCCTAAATAGAAGGCTACGACCGGGCCAGGCCAGCTCTTCAGATCCAGCCCGCCTGCGTTGCGCTGAAATTCCTGAACGTCGCTCTGGCCGGCACGAACCCGCGCCAGATGGAGCCACAGGACGCAATAGGGGGATGCAAGCTTCAGCGCCACGCTCTTTTCGAAATCAGAAGCCGCGGCTGAAAACTGTCCGGCGTCGAAGTTGCTGTAGCCGCGATTGCAGAACGTTTCGGCATCATCCGGGTTGAGCCGAATGACGGTGGAGTAATCGGCGATGGCTTTGTCGTGCTCGCCCTTGGCGTCGTAAGCTGCGCCGCGGTCGTTGAACGCCCTTGCATTATCGGGCGCCAGGCGGATGGCTGCATCATAATCGGCAATGGCCTTGTCGTACTGGCCCTTGTCGCTGTAAGCCTCGCCGCGGCCCGTCAAGGCAGAGGTATCATCAGGATTGAGGCGCAGGCCGGCGTTGTAATCGGCAATGGCTTCGTCGTACTTCCCCGTGTTGAGATAAGCAGCGCCGCGGTTCAACAAGGCCAGGGGAAAATCGGGCTTGAGCCGGAGCGCCTTATCGAGATCGCCGAGCGCCTCAGCGTATTTGCCCTGAAAAACGTGTACGCCGGCGCGGTAGGTCAAAGCGGCGGCATTATCGGGATCAATGCGGATGGCAGCCTCGAAATCGGCGAGGGCTTTCTCGTACTCGCCCTTGTAGGCATACGTGCTGCCGCGGTTGGTGAATGAATACGCATCGCCAGGAACCAGCCGGATGGCGGCGTCGTAATCGGCAATGGCTTTGTCGTATTCGCCTTTGGCGCTGTATGCGTCGGCGCGGCCGTCGAGCGCATAAGCATCGTTGGGATTGAGGCGGATCACGCCGTCGAAATCGGCGATGGCTTTGTCGAATTCGCCTTTGTCCCCGTAAGCGTTGGCGCGGCCGGTGAGCGCAAAAGTATCGGTGGGATTGAGCCGGATGGCGGCGTCGTAATCGGCGAGAGCCTTGTCGTACTCGCCCTTACTGCTATAAGCGTCGGCACGGTTGCTGAACGCATTAGCATCGCTGGGATTGAGGCGGATCGCCGCCTCGTAATCCGCGATGGCTTTGTCATACTGCCGGCTCTCGAAATAGGCAGCCCCGCGGTCAACAAAGGCAAATTCGTCATCCGGCTTCAGGCGGATTGCGACCGTGAAATCCGCAACAGCCCTTTCGAGATCGCCTCTTTGCTGGTAAGCAATGCCGCGGTAGGCGAAGGCAAAGGCATCGTTGGGATTGAGCCGGATGCCGGCCTCATAATCAGCAATGGCTTGGTCGTATTCACCCTTCCCGGCATGGGCGAGTCCGCGGGAAACGAAGGCGTCGGCGTTATTGGGCTGCAGGCGTATGGCGGTGTCGAAGTCTGCAATCGCTTTGTCGTGTTCCCCCTGGCTGTTGAAAGTGATGCCGCGATCGACGTAGGCATAGGCGTAATCGGGCGCGGCTTGGATGGCGGCATTGAAATCGGCGATGGCTTCGTCGTACTTGCCCTGCTGGCCGGCAGCCATGCCGCGGTCCATGTAGACGCCGGCGGCATTAAGCCCGGGGGGGCTGGCGGGATTGTCGGAGTTCGCTGGCGTCGAAGCCATGTTCGACGGAGGCGCTTCGGATGAGGCGCGCGCCCAGGGTTGACTTGGGTCCGCAGCACGCCGGACACCTGTGACCGGGGCCGACGGAGACCTTGCCAGTCCCGCCTCTTGTGTTGTGCTCCCTGCCCCCGCCCCGCCCGCAGCGGGGATGCGGCTGAAAACGAAGTCGCCATCCTCGTGCCCGGAATTGCGGATCAGGCTGTATTGCGGCACCTGTTGGGAACGCCCTGCGACCAGTGGCTGAACGAATTCCTGAAAGAGGTCGGCCGCTGTGAAGGCATCCGCATCCATCTGGTTCAGCCCTGTCAGGAGAGCCCCTGCGAAGACGGAGTGCCCCGGAGCGCCGCCGTCGGCCACGGGCTCATTGCCGCCGCTCGACATCAGATTACGGGACTTGGCCCCCAGCATCCGTTCAAGATATTGGGTGCGCTCCTTTGGTGTGATGTCCGCAGCGACGTCGCGCGTGAGTCCTCCCGAGTAACAACTGTCGGAGATCACGAGTACGTGCAGCGCGGGAACAGCACGCGCATCGCTGGTGATGTCGTCGGCGATGATCCAGTCGGCGTTGTTGTCAGCCTGGGCCTCGACCGGAAGCCAGTAGGCCTTATCCGTGTCTTTGTCGTAAACTCCATGGCCGGCGTAATAGATCAGCAAGTTGGCTTGGACGGGAAGCGTCCGGCGGTAATCGTTGAACGCGCTTAGGATCTGCTCGCGGTTCGGGTTGTGCAGAACCCGGGTGGTGAAACCGTATCGGTCGTGGAGCAGCGCGGCTACGGCATCGGCGTCATTCACCGCCGTCTTGAGGTGAGGCAGGTAACGGTAGTCGTCAATTCCGATCACCAGAGCGTAATAGGGACCGTACCCGGCCGTCGCGGGCCCGGCGACAGCCTGCATTCCACGCGTGGAGCCGTTGTCTTGAGCGAGTATCGAAGCAGCAGCCGCCAAGCTTGCCGCCACGAGAAGGGTCGCTGCGAAGTTGTTTCCTTTGTTCCGTCTTGCCATCCTGGTACCGTCCGGACGTTAATTCGCGCCGATGTTCCCGCTCCGGCGCTCCGTCAAGATCGTGTCGCGCCAGACGCCCTCGAGCTTCGCGATGCGCTCGCGCCGCCCGATGACCCGAAACCCGCACCGTTTCTGAAGCGCGAGGCTCGAAACATTCTCCGCAATCGTGGCGCCCTGCAGCGTCCAGATGCCGTGCTGCTCGGACGAGAGAATGACCGCCTCCAGCAGGACCCGGCCTACGCCGCGCCGGCGGGCCGAGGCGGCGACGTAAATCGTAACCTCGGCTACTCCGGCATAGCAGGGCCGTCGCGATGCGGGACTGAGCGCAGCCCAGCCAAGCGCGCCGCCCTCGCGCGCCACGAATCGCGAGTGCGCCAAACGCGTCGAGTCGAACTGCTCCCAGGAAGGTGCCGCCGTCTCGAAGGTCGCAAGGCCCGTGGAGATGCCTTCCTCGTAGATTGCTCGAACGTCCGGCCAGTCATCAACGGTCATGGGCTCGATGCGAAGCCTCATGCGCTTTTCCATCGCTGCAAAACCGGAAGGCAGCCCGCCAAAACCGCCTACGTCACGATGTCTTCGCCGCCGTCCACCCGGATCACGTTGCCCGTCATCCACTCGGTGCGATCGTCCATCAAGGCCGCGATGGCGCGTGCCACGTCTTCGGGAGTGGTCAGCCGGCCGCCGGGGTTGCGCATCCTGGCGAACTCCGCCAGCTTCTCGATGCCGGGAATCTTGCTCGATCCCGGCGTAATCGTGACACCGGCCTGGATGGCGTTGGCGGTGATGCCTTGCGGCATGAGCTCGAACGCAAGCTGACGAATGTGCGATTCGAGCACGGCCTTGGCTGCTGAAACCGCCCCGTACGTGGGGATGACGCTGTGGCCACCCGCGCTCGTGAGCGCGTAGATCCGGCTGCCCCGTCTCAGCATGTTGCGTCGCGCCATCTCCTGCACCCAGTAAACAAGGTTGCTGCCCATCACGTCGATGGTCATCTCCATCTGCGCCTTGGTGACTTCCTGCGCATGATCTTCGGAAAGGTACGGCTGCAGGGAGCCGAAAGCGATGGAGTGCAGAAACACCTTGATGAAGTGCTCTTCGGCGGATTGCTTCCAGCGCTCCTCCATTTGCTCGAACACGCGGGCGCGCTTGTCGGGGTCGGCGGCGTTCGTGTTGAAGAAGAGCACGTCGCGGCCGAGGGCGCGAATCTTCTCCTGAATCTCATTCACATGCGGCATGGACGTGCGGCGGTCGAAATGCACGCCGAAGATGTTTAATCCGGCGCGGGCCAACTCCAGGCTGGTCGCCTCGCCAAAGCCGCTTGACGATCCTACGACCAGGGCCCAGGGGGTTGCTGACATCTCTCCTCCTATGATGACTCATTAAATCATCGGCTCATTGATTCATTGAACGATTCACCGATGTTCACCCTGTTCCGGGGCTATTGCTTGTCCGTCGTCGCTCTTGGAGTGCTCGATCTCTTCCACTCTGATACTCCGGTCGTGTTGTCCATGATGTTCGAGTCGAATCTCGAACCGCGGAACCGGCGCTGTGGCGCGCGGCAGCTTCTCTCCCCACTCCACGATGACGGTCGAGTTCCCGCCGATCAATTCCTCGAGCCCGAGCGAGGCAAGCTCGCGCGCGCTTTCCACCCGGTAGAGGTCGAGGTGATAAACCTTGCGCCGGCCCGCGTACTCGTGCACCAACGCGAAGGTGGGGCTGTTGACATCGCTCTCCGCTGCAGCGCCGAGGCCGGCCACGATGCCCTTGGTCAGGACGGTCTTGCCGCTGCCGAGCTCGCCTTGCATCAGCACCAGGCAGGGTGGCAGCATCAGCCCGGCAAGTTTGCGCCCGAAGGCCAGCGTCTCTTCCGGAGAGTGAGTGACAACGTCATACAGCCGGCGCCGCGAAACCAACTGGAACCCGCCCACGCTGCCCGCCCTTGCCGCGTCTCCGCTCAAAACACTTCCTCGCCCGGCGCTGACTCCGCGGTACGGGGCGTCGCCGGCGGAGCCAGACTCCTGATGGCGGCAGGGATCTTCACGAGCAGATCTCCCGCCAGCATGGAGATCTCGCCGATTTCTTCCGCGGCCAGATCGCCAGCGAGTCCATGAACGTAAACGGCTGCAGCCACCACCTCGGTTACAGGCCGGTCATGGAACTCCGCCAGGAACCCGGCAACAAGGCCTGTGAGAACGTCACCCGAGCCCCCTTTTGCCATGCCCGGATTGCCGGTCGGATTGACCCAGACGGCGCCGCCAGGGTCGGCCACCAGAGTGCGAAAGCCCTTCAGCACCAGGTGGACATGATGCTCGGCCGCGAAGGCCTGGGCCACCTCCAGACGGCCGGACTGGATCTCGGCTGTGCTGCGACCGGCGAGCCGCGCCATCTCGCCGGGATGCGGCGTCAGGACGCGCACGCGGGTCCTGCCAGCGAGACAACGGAGCGATCCCGCAAGGGCGTTGAGCCCGTCGGCGTCGATTACCATTGGAAGATCGGTATCCCGGACCAATTCACGCACGAATTCGACTGTCTCGGGCGCGCCGCTGATCCCGGGCCCCAAGGCAATCAGCGACTTCCCTTCCACTAGTTGTTCCATCAGTTTCTCATCGACCGCCTGCAGGGCAATGGTGCCGGCCGCAGTTTCGGGGAGCGGCGCCGTCATGAATTCGAGTCCCAATCCGGCCACCACGGGCAGCGCGCTCCGCGGCGTCGCCACCGTCACCAGACCTGCGCCGGCGCGCAGCGCGGCCAGCGCCGACATCGCCGCCGCGCCCGTCTTGCCGACCGAACCCGCGATCACCAGCACGTGGCCGAAGCTGCCTTTATGCGCGTCAGGCCGTCGCGGCTTCGAGAGCCATTCCAGGTCGCTCGCTTGCGTCAGGTTGAGGGTCAGCGACGCGTCCGATTCCAGCGCTTCGAGCGGCGTGCCGATATCCACCACCTCCCATTCGCCCACGCGCTCGCACGCAGGAGGCAGGACGTGAGCAAGTTTGGGTGCTGTGAAGGTCACGGAGGCGTTCGCTCGTATACACTCGCCGATCACGCTGCCGGTGTCGGCCGAGAGTCCGGACGGCAGATCGACGGCCACCACGGTTGGAGCCGGCCGCAGACGATTGAGGTCGCGCACGACTTCGAGTAGGAAGCCTTCGAGCGGCCGGGTGAGGCCGGTGCCGAGCAGCGCGTCGACCAGCAGCGTGGCGCCTTCGAGCGTGGGATAGATTTCGCGCCAGGCTTCGGGCGACCCCACAACCTCTGGCGGGCCCGAAGGCTGCAGCCGCTGCAGGTTAGTAGCGGCGTCGCCGCGCATCTCAGAGGGATCGGCCACCAGCAGAACTCGCGGCTTCAGCAGGCGCTGCCGCAGCAACCGGGCGACCACCAGGCCGTCGCCGCCGTTGTTGCCACGGCCGCAGACGATGGCGATGCGATGATTCTCGAGCGGTGCGTAACGCCGCGCCAGAAAATCCGCCACCCCCTGACCCGCGTTCTCCATCAGCGTCAGGGTGGGCACGCCGTAGCGCTCGGTCGTGAGGCGATCGATGCGCTGCATTTGGGATGCATTCAGAATCTTCACTAGAATGTCCTTTGCCCCTGGTCCCTTATCAGTCGCCAGTTGTTTTCTGGATCGTTTGTGGGTTGCAGCCCCGCAGTTCGTAGTCTGTAGTACTTCATCATGACCGGTTGCTTCGGGATCCACAGGCCCCGGCCACGAACACGATTAACCGGACAACGGGCAACTGATGACGGACACCGACAAGCTTACAGCATCCAGCCGCCCGCCACGTTGAGCACCTGGCCGGTGATGAATGACGCCTCCTCGGAAGCAAAGAAGCGGACGGCGGCGGAGATGTCATCGGTCGAGGGCGGCCGGCCGGCGGGAAAACGCGCGTCGCGCAGGCGCGAGGCTTCTTCGCGCGAGAGGGCCTCTTCGCTCATGATGGGCGGATTGACCACGTTTACGGTGATGCCGTAGCGCGCCTCTTCCAGCGCGAGCGACCGGCTGAACGCGACCATGGCGGACTTGGCGGCGGCGTATGCCGAGATCCTGGCCTGTCCGAAGGCACGTTCGGCGCCCACGGCCCCCAGATTGATCACGCGGCCCCAACGCGCGGAACGCATCACCGGCAAGGCGTATTTCGAGGTGTAAAACACGCTGAAGAGATTCGAAGCCACGACGGCATGCCACTCATCCAGGGGTGAGTCCACGACCTCGTTCCACTGGAAGTCACCGACGTTGTTCACCAGGATGTCGAGACGGCCAAAGTGATTCACCACAGCCTGGATCAACTCCTGCACCCGCCCCGGATCGGTGACGTCGGTCTGGCAGGCCAGGGCGTTGGTTCCCAGGGCGCGCAGACTGCCTTCCACGCGTTGGGCAGCGATCCTGTTCGTGCGATACGCGATGGCGACAGAGGCTCCAGCTCGTCCCAGGCTCAAGGCGATCTCGGCTCCGATGCCCCGCGAACCGCCCGTAACCAATGCCACCCGCCTCTGAGCAGCCACCGCTCACGCTCCTGTGCCGATCGAGGTCAGATTTTGCGCCTGAGCCACCACCAGCGTCATGTCGTCCTGCAGTTCGGGGCTCCCCGTCCAGTCGCTCACCGCCCGGTAGATCTCGTCCATCATCACCTCGGGCGGCGAACTGCGCGCGCGCCGCGCCACATCGAGCAGCCGTTCTTCGCCGAACTCCTGACCGTAATTGTTCTCGGGCTCAGTCATGCCGTCGGTGAAGGCGAGCAGCAGGTCGCCGGGCTCGATCTGGACCTCCACCTGCTCATAGCGGGCCGACGGAAACAGACCCACCACGGTGCCGCCTCCTTCCAGCCTCTGGATGCGGTCCCGGCGGAACAATACCGGCGGCAAGTGTCCGGCGTTGGTGTAAGCGAATTTTCGGGTGCCGCTGTCATAGACACCGTAGAAGAGCGTAACGTACTTCTCGCGGGGCGTGCTGGCGTAAAGCTGGCGATTCAAACGGCTGACCACCTCGGCGGTCTGCGGCGGCCAGACCGCCGGCGACACGCCGTGGCCGTCATAAAACTGGGCGTGCAGAGCGGACTGCAACGTCGCCATCAGCAGTGCCGCCGAGATCCCCTTGCCGCTGATGTCGCCTACAACGACGGCTACGCGGCCTTCGCCCAAAAGGAGAAAATCGTAATAGTCGCCGCTGACGGTGCGCGCCGGCTTGCACAAACCGTACAGATTCAGGCCGGCCACATCGGGAGCGGATTCCGGAAACAGCCGGTTCTGGACCTCGCGCGCGATCTCCAACTCGCCCTCGAGCCGGGTCTTCTCGAGAGACTCCCTCAGCAGGCGCTCGACCGAAGCCGTCATGCCGTCAAAGGCCTCGCCGAGCGCGGTCAACTGATCATGCGCCGGCAGGTTGATGCGGTGCGAGAAGTCGCCGGCCTTCACACGCTCCGTAGCCTCGTTGAGCTTGTCGACGGTGGTGGTGATGGAGCGCGTGAGCCGCCAACTGATGATCAGGGCTACCAGTTCGATCACGAGGAAGATTACGCCCACCACCGCGAAAACCGTCCAATAGAGGGAGGAGTACTTGCCCAGGCTGGAAAGCACCTGGCGGTTGAGAGCGAAGATTCGCGAACTCACATAAAAAAGCGCCAAGTCCGGCTCTTTCCGCTTGCTCGCGCCCTCCCAAACGGTGGGTTGCAGGGAGTCACCGTTGTATACCGGCAGGTCGAAGAGACTGGCCCTCGGAGGCACAACCAGCGACTTGGAACTGATGGTCTGCATGTCGATGTTGGAGTTTGTGTTCGAATTGAATGTGACCGTTACGTTTCCGTTCTCGTGCTTCGCGCTCGAGGACGGCGTGTGCGCTGGCTGATTGTCTTTGGGGGACAGCGCCGCCACCGGGCCAATGCCCTGGCCGACCTGGTCCAGGAGTTCGGACGTAAAGGGCTCGGAGAGCATGACCACTGCCGGGCCCAGAGAGGTCGAGGCACGATTCACAGCCCGCAAGGCAAGACGGTTGTCGTCGAGCACGATTCCGCCGAAGTCATCGCCCTCGAGCCATGCGGGCGTCGAAACCGGCGTGGCCGGCGATCGGTCTTTCAGGTGAAAAGCCCGGGCGGCGTGCCCGATGCGCAGTGTGATCTCCAGCGCTGGATAGTCGGCGGATCGCGACCCTACTTCGCTCAACACAAACTCTTCGAGATCGTCGAAAGCGGCGTCCGGCGAGGGCCGGGCGGAGTCTTCGCCGTGATGGCTGATCACCAGGCCCAGCTGTTGAAGCTCATTCACCCGGTTCTGCAATCTCGACACCACCAGGAACGAGGCGAGTTGGCCGTTCAGAAAGAAGGCGGCGATGCCCGCCAGGAGCAGGAGCAGGCCGATGGGCACGACGGCCACAAAGAAGTAGGTTAGGATCAACCGGCGGCGCAGATGCCAGAGGAGGTAACGGCGCAGCAACCGGAACAGCCGTACAAAGTAATAGAACCCAGCTGGAATGGCCGCCAGCCAGAAGAGGACCTCGAGCGACCCGGGAGCGCCGCCCCTCGAAAAGCGGTCCACCAGCCAGAGCGCCGCGCCATACGCCAGGACCCAGACGGTGAACCGGGCCATGCGGTGCCGCCGATATTCACTTAGAAGAGAATCGAGCACGCGCCATTGCTCCCAAGCCTCGGTCCGCGCGAGCACACCACCGGGGGTGATTGTGCGTGTAGCCGACGGAATCGCGTGGCAACCAGGCGGGGCGATCTCGCCTTGCCCCATCCCATTGTGTCACGATTTGCGTTGCACCCGCGAGCCGGTCCGATTCGGGCGCGTTTTGCGTGAACCGCAAATCCCACTTCGACGAACAGAGGCGGGGCCATGCCGCTCCGACTCGTGCAAAAAATGTGTCGCGTTCCACGCACACAAGTAATACGCTTGTGAAGCGCGAAGGGTAAGCGGCGGCGCGAGATCAGATTCTGTTGCAACTCCCGCGATTAGGCTGCAAAATGCCTGACTGTGCGCGCCGCACTTCAGGACGCTCTTGAACCAAGCCCGCGCGGTGCGGGCCGCGACGGGGTGGGCAGTGGTTTCTGCCCGCGCAGCATCTGACGGGGGATGAATCTGTTATGAGCCTGAACCTTCTGGCCAAAAAAGACCTGAACTCGCTGCTTCGCGAGACCGAGGGCGAGACGGGCGGTCTTAAGCGCGCCCTCGGAGCGTTCAACCTGATCACGCTCGGCATTGGCGCGATTATCGGTACCGGCATCTTTGTTCTCACCGGGCCGGTCGCGGCCACCACGGCGGGCCCCGCGATCGTGCTCTCGTTCATCATTGCCGGATTCGCCTGCGCCTTCGCCGGACTCTGCTACGCAGAGTTCGCCGCGCTCATTCCGATTGCCGGCAGCTCTTACAGCTATGGCTACACGACGCTCGGCGAGATTGTCGCCTGGGTGATCGGCTGGGCGCTGGTGCTTGAGTACGCCTTCGGCGCCGCCACCGTGGCCGTCGGCTGGAGCGGATATATCGGCAGTCTCCTGCAGGATCTCGGATTGCCCATTCCGGCGGCGGTCGCCTCCGCGCCCGGCACTGAGCTCGTGAAGTACATGGGCCATTGGGTGCCGATCAGTACGCTTGTCCCCATGAACGCGAATGAACCGCGCCTGGTCAGCGACAGCGTGCTCGCGACGCTGCCGCACGCCGTTTCGAGTTTCGACCTGATGGCGCTGCTCGGCATCCTGCTGGTCACCGTCGTGCTGGTCAAGGGGATCAAGGAGTCGGCGAACCTGAACACGGCCATCGTGGTGGTCAAGGTTGCCGTGCTGCTGGTTTTCCTGGGCCTGGGGATTCAGTTTCTCGCCGGCCACATGTCCCTGAGCACGCTCAATTGGCACCCGTTCATCCCGCCGAACAGCGGAGCCTTTGGCGAGTTCGGATGGAGCGGCATTCTGCGCGGCGCCGGCATCATCTTCTTCGCCTACATCGGATTTGACGCGGTCTCGACCGCGGCGCAGGAGGCCAAGAACCCCGCGCGCGACATGCCCATCGGCATCCTCGGTTCCCTAGTCATCTGCACGATTCTCTACATCCTCGTCGCCATCGTGCTCACGGGTCTGGTACCGTACGGCCGGCTGAACGTGGCCGATCCCATCGCCCTGGGCGTTGACGTCACGGGCGTCCGCTGGGGCAGCATGCTGGTGAAGATCGGCGCCATCGGCGGGCTCACGTCCACCATGCTGGTGATGCTTCTCGGCCAGAGCCGCATCTTCTTCACCATGGCGCAGGACGGCCTGCTCTGGCAGTGGGCTGGCAAGGTGCATCCGAGGCTGCGCACCCCCTGGATCTCCACCATCGTCATCGGCTCGTGCGTGGCTCTGCTGGCCGCTTCGCTGCCCATCGCGACCCTCGGCGAGCTGACCAGCATCGGGACGCTGTTTGCCTTCACCATCGTCTGCGCCGGAGTCTGGATCCTGCGCCGGCGCCAGCCCGACCTGCCGCGTCCGTTCAAGACACCCTGGGTTCCTTTCGTCCCCATCATGGGCATGGTGATTTCCCTCATCATGATGTTCTCGCTGCACTCCCTGACCTGGAAAGTCTTTCTAACGTGGCTGTGCGTGGGGCTGGTGGTGTACTCACTCTACGGCCGCCGGCACAGCAAAGTGCAGCAAGCAGCCCGACGAGGCGGCGTGGACGTCGCCACTGTCGGCAAGTAGCCGAGATGGTCGTAAGGGCGGTTACGCGTCTGCTGACGTCGGATTCGACAGTGTCCCGAGTCTGCGATACAATGTATCTCAGTGAGGTCGATTAAGATGGCAACGACGATGGTCCACATTCGCGTGGACGAGAAGGTGAAAGAGAGGGCTGCGAAAACGCTGGCCGCGATGGGCCTGTCGGTTTCTGATGCGGTGCGGGTATTGCTGGTCCGCGTGGCTGCCGAAAACGCCCTGCCCTTCGAGGTCAAGGTCCCTAATCCGACGACCGTGAGGGCAATGAGATCGGCGGATCGGGGCCGCGGAAAGCGGTTCAAATCCGCCACCGCCCTCTTCAAGGATTTGGGAATCTGATCACGCGAAATCTGATCAGCGGCGCGCAATTCCGGCGTGACGTCAAGCGGGCGGAGCGGCGAGGCAAGAATATGTCGAAGCTGCGCGAAGCCGTATCGCTGCTGGCCGAGGGCAGCCCGCTTCCACCCCGCTATAGGGACCATTCTCTCGCGGGAGAACGGCAACATCACCGCGACTGCCACCTGGAACCCGATTGGCTGTTGATCTACAAGATTGACGGCGAAGACGTCTA
>DASZIG010000079.1:0-12046 GCA_035949375.1 Terriglobia bacterium
TGGCGGAGAGGGTGGGATTCGAACCCACGTGCCCGCTTTTGGCAGGCTAGACGCTTTCGAGGCGCCCCCGTTATGACCACTTCGGTACCTCTCCGCGAAATGGAGCCATTGAAGGATTGATTCATTCAGGGATTGATTCAATGAGTCAATGATTCAATCACTCATTGAGTCAATTCGTTCCTTCTTCCTTCTCTGCCGGAAAAACGCGCGCAACAGTTCACCGCACTCCTGCTCCATGAATCCGGCCGTCACCTCCACCCTGTGATTGAGTTGGGGGTGGTTCAGCACTTGAAGTACGGATCCTGCGGCTCCGGCTTTGGCGTCTCGCGTTCCGTAAACCACACGCTTGATTCGCGCGTGGACGATGGCGCCCGCGCACATGGCGCACGGCTCAATTGTAACATAGAGGGTGCAGCCGGCCAGGCGGTAGTTCCCGAGCTTGCGGCCGGCCCGCCGAAGGGCCAGGACCTCGGCGTGCGCCGTGGGATCACTTAGACCGATCGGCCGATTGTGGGCGCGCCCGACCACGCGTCCGTCGTGCTCCACAACGGCTCCGACCGGCACCTCGCCTTCGGCCTCCGCACGCTTTGCTTCGCGGAGGGCGGCGCGCATGAAACGCAGATCCAGCCTCCGCTGCAGTTCCGGCGTGGCCCCCAGTTCCGGCGTGGCCCGCGGTGTGGCGTGGTCCGTTGTGTCCTTGGTAGCCGGACGTGGACGCCTGGCCGGCTTGGGCTGCCCGCGCATGGCCTCATCCTAACACGCGGGCTTGGCGGAATCCGGCTGCATTTCCGACTGCATTTCCGACGTGCGACGTGACCCCAAAGGTGGTAACATCGGGGTCTTTAAAAGGCGGACTCGTCGAGGAGGATTACCATGAGCGTTCTCAATCGCAGGGATTTCTTGCGGGGCAGCGCGGTGGCCGCGGCCCTGGCGGCTGCGGGAGGCCGCGCGGCGCGTTTGTGGGGCAACCCGCTCGGGTACCCCATCGGCCTTGAGCTTTACACCGTTCGCCAGGACTTCCTGAAGGACCCCAAGACGACGCTGCAGCAGGTGGCTGCGATCGGCTACCAGGAAGTTGAGTTTTTCAGCTTCGGCAAGAACAAGCCGGCCGAGTTGAAGCAGATGGTGGAATCTCTGGGCCTCAAGGCGCCGGCGGGCCATTGCAGCGCCGAGGACCTCAAGAAAGACACCGGGCCCCTCGTCGACTCGTTCCACGAGGCCGGGGTGCAGTACATGGTCTGCGCCTTTCCCGCGCATCACCCGGGCGCAACACCGCAGCCGCACGTGCCGGGTCACGCGCCGAGCTTCGATGAGGACGATTACAAGTGGATGGCCGAGGTCTTCAACCAGACCGGCGAAAAGTGCCGCCAGGCCGGCCTGCAGTTTGCCTATCACAACCATAACCTGGACTTCCAGACGTTCGAAGGCGAGAAGCCTGCGCTCGATCAATTGCTGCAAAGCACGGACGCGAACCTTGTGAAACTCGAGATGGACTGCTACTGGGTGACGCGAGCGGGCAAGGATCCCGTGGACTACATGAAGCGTTATGCGGGCCGCGTGCCGCTGCTGCACATCAAGGACATGAAGCCGGGTCTCACCCCGACCACCGACATCGGGAAGGGCGGCGACGGCATTACCGAGGTTGGCCGGGGATCGATCGATTGGAAGCGTATCTTCGCGGCGGCGCCCGACGCCGGCGTAAAGCACTACTTCGTGGAGCAGGACCATTGCGACGGCCCGCCGATGGAGAGCGCCAAAATCAGTTACGAATACCTCAAGAATCTGTCAGCGTGAAGAAGTCGAAAGTCGCAGGCGGCGTAACCAAGCTTCGTGTTCTTGTCACTCGCCACTTGTCACTTGCCACTGCTCTTAAGCCACTTCCGCCCCGACCGGTAACAACTCCCCTTTTTCGAGGTGCCGGATCACGCTGGCGTGACGCGCCGCGTGCGGATCGTGCGTGACCATCACAATCGTCTTCTTGTATTCGCGGTTGAGCCGGGCCAGAATGTCGAGCACCTCTTCGGCAGAGGTGGCGTCCAGGTTGCCGGTGGGCTCGTCGGCCAGGATCAACTTGGGATCGGTCACAATGGCGCGGGCGATGGCCACGCGCTGCTCCTGCCCGCCCGAAAGCTGCCTCGGGTAATGATCCAGCCGGTCGCCGAGTCCGACCAGGCTCAGGGCGGTCACAGCGTGCTCACGGCGCTCCTGCTTGTTCAGGTCGGTGAGCTTGAGCGGCAACTCGACGTTTTCAAACGCCGTCAGCACGGGGATCAGGTTGAATTGCTGGAAGACAAATCCGATGTTGACGTTGCGCCAGTGCGCCATTTCGCTGTCGGAGAGCTCGCGCAGATTGTCGCCCAGCACGCGGATTTCGCCGGCCGTCGGTGAGTCCATGGCCGCGATCAAGTGAAGCAGCGTGGTTTTGCCGGACCCGGACGGTCCCATCAGGGCCACGAATTCACCCTCGCCGATGTCCAGATCCACATCCTTCAGGGCGACCACACGAAATTCGTCCCGAATGTATTCCTTGGAAAGCTCTCGCGCCTCAATGATGTTCGTCATAGGTCCGTTCTCCGAAAGTACGATTCACCATTCGTTGTTGATTCCCTCAGCTCTTAGCCTGTACCCGCTGTCCGTCCTTCAGCCCCGCGGGCGGATTCACCACCAGGTCTTCGCCGCCGATCAGGCCGGACTCGATGCGCGCGTTCTGGCCGCTCGTGGACCCGACCTTGACGGGACGTCGAACCACGCGTCCGTCGAGCACCACGAATACCGCGCCGTTCTGCACGGCCGAAGCGGGTACGCTGATCACGGGCCGTGGAGCCTCCGCGCTTGCGCCCGCGTCCGGTCTGGCGTCTGCCACGAACGCGACGCTGGCGTTCATTTCCGGGCGCAGGTAGGAGTCGGGGTGCAGCACCTGGACCTTGACCTGCACCGTCGCCTTCTGCCGATCGGCTTTGGGCGAGATTTCCGCCAGGTCTCCCTCGTACTTGCGGTCCGGATAAGCGTCCGTGGTGACGAACCCCTTCTGGTGCAGGCGCAGCTTGGCGAAATCGTTCTGCGCGATGTCGAGCTCGACCTGGAGATCGTTGAGATTCGCCAGGGTCACCACGTAGCCCTTGGCTCCCTTATCGCCCACAAACCCGTTGGTGACGAACTCGCCCTGCTCGACGGCGCGCTCCAGGATGGTGCCGTCGATGGGCGCCCGGATGACGGTGTTATCGAGCTGGTCCTGATCGTAGGCCACCACGCCCTTCGCCTGCTCGACCGCGCCCGCCTCCGCCGCAACCTCTTCCTCGCGGGGGCCGAGCTTCACCAGGTCGTAGGCTTTCTGCAGCGAATTCACGCGGGCCGTCTGATTCTGATAGCTGTATTGAGCGTTATCGTAGTCCTGCTTGGAAACCACGCCGTCGCCCGCCAGCGCCTTGTTGCGTTCGTAAACCAGCTTGGCGTTGGCGAGGTCAGCCTGGGCCTGCTCGAGGTTTGCCCGGGCCTGTTCCACTTCCTGCGGACGCGAGCCGTGATGGAGCTCCGAGAGGTGAGCCTCGAGGTTGGCGAGATTCCCCTGCGCCTGTTCCAGTTGAGCGCGATACTCGGTGTCTTCCAGGCGCACGATCTCCTGGCCCTTGTGCACCGGGTCACCCTTCTCGACGCCGATCCAGGCCACCTTGCCGACCACCTTGGAGGCTACCTGGATCTCGTGGTGGGCTACGATGTAGCCGGTGGCGTTCAAGACCGTGCCGGGATCAGCGCCGGCGCCGCTCGAATTCGCAGCCTTCACGCGAATCGTCTCCACCTGCGTCGTGGCTGCGAGCGAGCTGTAAACCACGCGCACGACGCCCAACACCACCAGGAGCGCCACGCCACCGATGATCCAGCGCGTGGACCAGCTTGAGCGCTTCCGCGCCGGCCTTTCACGGTCGATTCTTAAGCCTTGCAGGTCACTCGGCATGTCATTCTCTCGTGCTCTCGCGGAAAAAGCCGAAAATCGAAAATCGAAATTCGAAAAACTCGGCTTCACGTACGCTACTGGCGAGTTTCGAATTTCGAGTCTTCATTTTCGACACTCACGCCTGGCGCAGCGCCGCCACAATCTCCTTCCGCGCCGCCCCGAAGGCGGGAAACAGTCCTCCGAACGCTCCCAGGACGAGCGCGAATCCGATGCCTCCCAGCATGATGCCCGGCGTCACTCTGAAGTCAAACGCCGTCTGGCTGAAAGTTGCGAAGTTCCCGATGGTGGTCGTGACGCCGTTCAGGGGCAGCGTCAGGAGGCACCCGAGCAGGCCGCCGAGAGCAGACAGCAGCAGGGCTTCGATGAAGAAGCTCAGCAAAACGGACCACCGCGAGAATCCGAGAACGCGCAGGGTGCCGATCTCCGCTGTCCGGCGCGCCACGGCGGCGTACATGGTGTTCATGGCCGCGAACGCGCTGCCCACCGCCATGATGATGGCGCAGAAGATGCCGAGGTACTCCACCGGTGCGCCGGAGCTGGTCTGCGAGTCGTAATACGCCTTCTCCGACATTGCCGTCATGTTCAGTTGCTGATCGCTTTCGATATCCTTGATCAAGGCGTCGGCCGCCACCGGGTCCGTGGCCTTGACCAGCGCGGAACTCAACACGTCGGGGCGATGCTGATCGGCGCTCAACTGATTCAGGTCGGCAAAGATCTCGCTGTCAGTGGTGCGATGGCTCTCCGCCATCACGCCTGCCACGGTCCAATCCGTCCCTTCCATGCGGAGTGTACTGCCAAGCCGGGCCTGGGGGTAGGCCTTGGCGATCGATTTGCCCACCACGAGCTCACGCCGGCCGGGCTCAAACCAGCGTCCCTGCTCGATCCGGAGCCCGTCGCGGAGTTCGATGCCAATCGGCGTGAGCCCGCGCAGAGTGATGTTCTGGCCATCGGGATTTTCGGCGTTTGCGAGGTTAATGATCGTCACCATCTCGAGCGATGCCAGCGGCTGCCCCGAAGCGTCGCGGGCGATCCCCGGCTTGTCCTTCAGCACCTGGAATCCCGGGCGCGTGAAATTGCTCACCAGTTCCGTGGTGGACCCGTTGCGCAGCACCAGCACGCGCAAAGGATCGCCGGTCGCGTGCAGCGACGAGTCGAGGCCATTCACCAGCGCCAGGATCGCCAGCAGCACGGCTACGGTAAGCGCGATGCCGAGAGCCGTCATGATGGTGGTGGTCTTCCTCACCAGGAGATTGCGCAGATTGTAAGAAACTGGAATCGCCATAGTTAAAACCAGAAACTAGAAATCAGAAGTCAGAAAATCACAAGTCAAGAGTCGAAAAATTCGAAATTCGAAATATTTGAAATTTGAAATTTGAAACTCGAAATTCGGAATTCCTCCAGTTAGTCAAACCGACTGCTTACCGCCGTCTGCCAACTGTCTCCTGTTTTACTGCCGCCTGCTCGCCGCCGACTGCTTACTGCCGACTGCTGACTGTCAACTGTCGACTGTCGACTGCTCTCCTCACTCCGTGCTTCTCAACGCCTCCACAATCGAAATCCGCGAGGCTCCGAACGCCGGTACAAAGGCGCTCAGCAACCCGATCAGGCCCGCAAGCACGAGGCACATCGCCGCCACGGGCGGAACGATGGTCAGGTTCTTGAATTGCGGGAAGAAACTGCCGGCAGGTGAACCCCGCACCAAGAAGGTGAGTGCCGAAGCCAGCGCCAGACCGAGAGCGCCACCGGCCGCCGCGATCGCCGTCGCTTCGCCCAGAATGATTCCCAGGATCGTCCCGCGCGTGTATCCCAAGGTCTTGAGCACGCCGACTTCGCGCACGCGCTCGCGAACCGACATGGCGATGGTGTTGGCCGAAACCAGAAGAATGGTGAAAGTGACCGCCGCACACACGCTCAGCAGAAACACTTTGATGTTGCCGAGAAACGACACAAAGCTCAGGAAAAATGCGCTCTCTGACTCAGTCTTGGTCTGCACTGTCGAGTTATGGAACATATCGTCGATGGCCGCTTCCACTTTGGGCACGTCGTCTTTCGAGTCTACGAGGATGTCAAAGGTACCCGCATTGCCGCGGCGCCCGACCGGCAGGCTCTGCTCCAGGTATTCGCGATTGAAGTACATGTACTCGCCCTTGTCGGGATCGTCGAAGATGCCGCGAAGGGTGAGTTCGTAGTTGCCGGGGAAGATGTCGCCGACCAGCGTAATCTTGTCGCCGAGCTGCCAACGCTGCTTCTCGGCCAGGGCGCGGCTGGCGATGAACGCGGTTCGGTCTTGTATGAAAGCCTGCTTCTGATCGTCCGGCATGGTGAAATCACCGCGATAGAGGAAGAGCTTCTCCGGCTGGGCCGCAAAGCGCGCGAACATGTGCTCGGGGCGGTCATCGATGTACTTGCCGCCGAACCATTGCTCGATCGCCACGACCTTGACGCCCGGAACCTGCTGGATCTTCTCGCCATAAAATTGGGGCAGTTCCATGGTGAGCGACACTCGATTACGGGTTACGAGGCGCAGCGCGCCCCATTCCGTCGGTTGCAGGCTGAACAAGGCGTGGTAGATGGCCAGCAGCACGCCGAGCAGGCAGATCGACACGCCCATGCTGAGCACGGTCAGCGTGGTGCGACGCTTGTTGCGCCAGCAATTCTTCAGGATCAGAGGTAAGTGCCGGCCCATGCTGAATCCTCCCCGGTTTCCGGGCGAACCATCCATACTACCCGTTCACCGATACTACGAAACCGCTCACTCGAAATTACAACGGCCAAGGGCCGGTTAGGTTACGCTCGCTCAACCGAAGCCGGAGAGTCAGAGCGTATTGAACGCGGGCAGTGGCCCGTACATCCACGAATCTAATGACGCGGCACGCCGTGCGGTCTTCGATTGACTGCCGGATCCGTGCTTCTTCGTTTGTTGAGCGAGAGACTGCCGCAGCCGCTGCTTGGCACGGAAGATCAGCACCGCGATGGCGCCGCGGCTTGTTCCCAAGGTCTTCGCGATCTCCTCGTAGCCGAGGTCACTGTAATAGCGCATCACCAGCGGGACGAGGTAACGTTCCGGCAGGGAGAACAGCGCGTCTCGCACGGCGTCATTCTGCTCCCGGGAAAGCAGTTCGTGCAGCGGCGAAGCGAAAGGGGCCGGCGGCTCAGGCCCTTCCGGGTCCGCCGGCTGAAGCAGGCGTTGTTCCGCCCGTCGCCTTCTGAGCAGGTCGATGCAGTAGTTGCCCGCCACCCTCGCGAGCCAGCGCGCGAATGGCTGGGCCGGGTCGTACGTCCGCAGGGCCCCGGGCAGGCGCGCGAAAACGTCGTTGGCGGCATCCTCGGCATGGTCCGGCGAGCCCAGCATCTGGCGGCAGATCCCGAGCACCCGCGGATGGTGTTCGCGGTAGAGCCTTTCAAACTCTCTTGGATCGAGCGCGTCAGCGGTCATGGATAACACTCCGTTGTGCTTCGCGGCAACGCGGCAGCGGCGCGGATGCCTGCCAGGGAGAATTGATAGATGTGTTCGGCCAGACCGTCGATGATCTCCGGGGTGTACTTGAAGCCCGGCGGAAACATCCGCATGCTGACGGGCATCGACATTTTGTAGAACAGGATCTGGGCATGGACGCTCAAAAAACACCGCCAAACCCTGGGATCGCCAAGCGAGGCGCCCAGAAGTTCAGCGATCATCCGTCCATAGCGCTGGCTGGTCGGCTTGATCCCTTTCTCGATGATCAGGTCGAGCGCCGGCGTCGGGTCGATTGTCTCCCGCGCGATCAACTTTTCCATCCACGACTCTTCGTGCGGATCGAGCAGGTGGTGAAGGGTGAGGCGGATGTACGTCCGAAGCCTCTCCTCGGGGGGTTCCGGCTCGGCCGCGTTCATCACGTCCACCTTGAGCCGGTTCATTCCGTCCGCCGCCAATTGAACCACCTCCTTATAGAGCCCGAGCTTGTCTCGGAAGTGATAATTCACTCCCGCCACGTTCGTCCCCGCGAGCTGGCAGATCTCGCGGACGGTCACGTTGTTAAAGCCTCTCTCGGCAAAGAGTTCAGCCGCGACATTCAACAGGCGCTGTCGTGTTTCAACGTCAATCAATCCAGCAGATTCCGGCATAGCCTCGTCTCAAACAAATAATTCAAACACCTGTATAAATCATGCGTTTCATTGTTGTCAAGTTATTTTTCGACCCGCACCCGAGTTCTGGCGGCAGCGTCCGATTTCAGGTTGGGGGGGCCCGCCGTATCGCGGACGCTCGTCCGAGCGGACGATTCAGGATGGCGCCGCCTCACGTGTACTTCAGCAAGGCCATAAAGCCGAAATCCATGTGCAGCTGCTGATGGCAGTGGAACAGCGTGTTGCCCGGGTTGTCGGCCGTGAAATCCACTTCCACGGTTTTATTGGCGTTCACCACCACCGTGTCTTTGAGCACGCCCGCCGTCGGCTTACCGTAGACCTTCGTCAATTCGAAGCTGTGCCGGTGCAGGTGCAGCGGATGCGCGTCGTCGCTCTGGTTGCGGAAGATCATGCGATAGCGCCTGCCGGCCTCGACGCGCAGCGGATCGGTGTCGGGCCAGGACTTGCCGTTGATCGTCCAGCGATTGAATCCGCCGTGGCCGCCGGGGATCTTCTTGAGGATAAGGTCGAACGTCCCGTCGGGAGAGGCTACATGGCCAGGCTCGCTCCCGAACAGGGTGTAGTCCCACACAGGCTTCGCGGGCTTGATCCACTGCGGAGCGCCCTTGCGGCCCGCGTACTCAACCACCACGCCGAAGCCGTCCTTGCGATCATCGTCGTCCAGGGTCCCGAGCGTCCACACACCGGGCGAGCGCATGGCGACCACGGCGTCCACGCGCTCGGCGACGCCGATGTGCAACGTCGCGACCTTCTGCGGATTCGGCACGTGATTGCCGTCGAGGGCTATCACCTCGAACTGGTGAGCGGGCAGCCCCACCCTCACGGTCTCGGTTGCGCTCGCGTTCAGGAAGTGGAACAGGACCCGCTCGCCCTCGCGGACCCTCACCGGCTCGCCGTGACCCAGTGATTTTCCGTTGAACGCGAATGCCTTATAGCCCACTTCGAGGCCGTTGTCGGGCGGCGCGGGCGCGCTGTCCTCGTCCTCCTCATCCATGGAGGCCGCGTAGAAAGGCTCCCACTGATGCATGGCCAGAAACACCTCGCGGTCATAGCGTCCCGGATCGCTCGCGGGCTCGACGTAGACGAAGCCGAACTGGCCCGTGTAGAGGCCGCGCTGCAGGCTCTTGCCGGCGGCGGCGTGCGTGTGGTACCAGCGAGCGCCCGCTGGCCGCGGAGTGAATCCGTATCGCCGCCTCGAGTGGGGCGGAACCGCCGGCGTGCCTTCTTCCGTGGACCCGTCGGCTTCCACGGAAATCATCTGGCCGTGCCAATGCACCGTCTCCTCGTGGTCCGTCTCATTGACCACGTCCACCACCACCGGAGCGCCTTCCTTCATGCGCAGGACAGGCCCCGGGACTTGGCCGTTGTAGCCGTAAGTGCGAATCGTCCGGCCCGGCGCGATCTCGAACGACACCGGGGCGATTCTCAGCGTGACGTCCGCCTTTGGCCCCTTCGGTTCGGGTGCCCTCGGTTCGGGCGTCTTCGATTCGGACGCCTTCTGGTAGGGCAAAGCGTCAAGGACGCCGGGCAAGACCGCGCGCGCGCCGAGCCCGCTCGCGGCCAGCGCCGCCGTGCTGAGAAATCGCCGGCGATTCTCGCCTGACACCTTCGGCCTGACCTTCATGGGAATCCCCTTTCTCTCGCCGGTCAAAAGAATAGCATCGAAACATCGACGCACCCGGCTGTCTTGCTCGCGGGCGCTGGCGTGACTGCCAATGTGGAATCCCTTTCGCGCACTGTCATTCCATCAGCGAAGCCTGTCCTCGCGAAGGCGGGGAGCGGGAATCCACAATAGAAAATCCAAGGCCCGCGTCGGACAAGCTTGCCTTCAGTGGCTTTGTTTTAGCCCGCGAAACCGCCAAGTGCGATTCTAAAGGACTTAGGCGGACCGAGTTTCGCTTCGTTTGGCTTCGTTTTGGGCCTATTTGGGGGTCGATTTACTGATTCTATTGGGCTTAGTGGCTTCGTTTTGTAAAATTTTAGATTCTTTTTTTTTGCCATTTTCGAGAGAATCGCGGGGGGCTAGCTCGAAGGCTACACAGTCCCACTTTTCTCAGGGAATTGGTAGCAGTTGACGCGTGCGTTCCCACGATCCCCTCACATGCAGCCGAGACCGCGAGGGCCAACGCGCGGTGGTAGTGGTGTCACTTGCAGTGCGCAGGTCAACGCTTCGCCGTCGTCGGGAAATCTCCGACAAACTCGTAGCTGATCGACGGCACCGTTGCCGACACCATTGCCACCGCCAGACTTCCAGGCCATCCCTCCCCCGCAACTTCCACAGTCACGCGGACGTAGCAACTGTACAGAAAGGAGGGAGTAACAGCCAGCGAAGCCGAAACGGATTCCTGCACGCCGAACTGAAAACCGGACTGGATTTGCCCGGACTGATACCCATAGAACAGGAGGTCGACGCCATAAAGATTTTCGGCCCACACCTGCCAGGCTAATTAGGTTCAGTTTTTTGGGGACAGGCGATCACCGAGTTCGGCGGTAACAGAGGCGTCGACCTCCAATCTGGCGTTGTACAGCGTGGCCTTACCGGTTACCGTCCGGACTTTACGACATGCGGGTCCAAAGGCCATGGCTGAGACAAAGACGTCATAGAAACCCGGTGGTAGCTGGGCCGCGTACGCCCCATCCTTGCCTGACTTCAAGACCACATCGCTCTTGAGGCCAATGTTACTTGTGAGCCCAACGCCACTCCCACTCGAGTCCCAGTGTATTAGAATGTACGCGTCAGGAATCGGTGCGTCGGCTGAGTCGGTAACAGTCCCCTTCAGAGTGGTGCTTTGAACTGCTGGAAGGTCCGGAGCTGCTCCGAACGCGGCGACCATGAGAGTTTGACAGGCCACGAATCCGGCAAAGGCCAAGAGCATTGAAGCCAACCGGTCGTGCGCGTTGACCATCCTCACTATTTGATACATGGCCCAATCACCTCTTGTGACTGCTGCTGATTAAGGGCTGCCTTGTTCGCATCGGGCTGAAATCCCGTAATGTCGCTCACTTGGTGCCCCAACTCGTGCAGGATTATGAACGCCCGAAACTGCGGTTGAGTCCAAAAGAGCCCGAACGGGCCGGCCTGCCCGGGCACTGGAGAGTAGGTCATGTACGCCCCATTCGGGTTAATAAATACGCTGTTTGTTGAGTTGGTCTGAGCAGCCACACTCGGATTATGCAAGTCAAGGAAGCGATACCACGTTGCGTTTATGGTCGCTGGCCCCTGACCTCCGAAGAAACTGCCGCACTTCTTCCTGTTCAGGTCCTTGAGCGCGGCGTTATAGCCCTGATTGAAAACGTCCTGGTAGCCAGCCGGCGTCACTGTCGGCCCATAGGCGTCGGAATAGTCTAGCAGGTTGGCGGCCGCGATCCCTTCCACGAACCAAACGGGTGGCCCATCTCCGTTCGGGTCAAAACCCACCAAATACTGAAAACCCACAATCTGCTGAGAAGGGGATCTGTTGCAGCCCGAACTCGTCCCAGCCGGGTCCCGTAATTAGCCCCGTCGAATCGTAGCCACAGTAAAGAGTCCCGCAGTAGTACTGCCAGGCGCACGTCATGGTGGTGCAGCTCTGAGGATGCTGCCCCAATCCGCTTGGGTCGGTCAGCGCCATAGGATTATTCATCACATAGGCATACCGGTTAAGGGACTCAGGGTTGGAAGCGTCGCCCGCCGCGAGCCCGGCCGGGTCAGGCGTCATCCACCGTCCTTTGCCATAAGAGTACATCCGGTTCGGCGTCGGCAGCACGCCCGGTGTTGCGTAGCCCCAGTCGAACGCCGCAAAGTGAAATTCCGACTGCGACGTGTCCTCCCACAGCGTGCCCCACGGGTAGAACAACTGCTCATTCACCACGCTGCCCGTCCCGTCCGTGATCACCGTCGAGGACCCGAGCGCATTCGCATGCAGGAAGTGCGTCACATTGCTGCCGAAGTCGTAGGTCCCGAGCATCCGGTGCCCCAGCCGGAACGGC
>DASZIG010000080.1:0-5875 GCA_035949375.1 Terriglobia bacterium
ACTTCATGCAATACCTTCAACCGGTCCCGTTCTTTCGTACTCAACACCAGCATCTCCTGTTCGCTCATCCGGCCAGTCTGCCGGTTCTGAACAGGAACTTGCTACTTTGCTCAAAGAGGAACTTCTCACTTTGCTGCGACATGCCGGCGCCTTGCCGTCCTCCAGACCGCGTATAATGAGATATAATCGCAGCCCGCCCGGGAAGGGCTCTTGTGCGCTATCTGATTCTGAGCGATATCCATTCCAACCTCGAAGCCTACGAGAGCTGCCTTGAGGCAGCGCGCGGGCTCTACGAGCAGACACTGTGTCTCGGCGACCTGGTTGGCTACGGGCCGGACCCCAACGCCATCGTCGAAGCCGTGCAAGTGGACGCCTTCGTGATCATCCGCGGCAACCATGATAAGGCCTGCTCGGGAATTACTGATGCCGAGGACTTCAACCCTCTGGCGCGCATGGGCACGCACTGGACCCGGCATCAACTGACGCCGGAGAACCTGGCTTGGTTGCGCAACCTTGCGGCCGGTCCGGCCACGGTGGATGGGTTCGAACTGGTCCACGGCTCGCCGCGCGACGAGGATGAGTATGTGGTCGACCCGTCCGAGGCCGTGCCTGCGCTCGAGGAGGCGTCTTCTCCCGTCGTCTTCTTCGGGCACACCCACATACAAGGCGCCTTCGTGATGAGCCCGTCCGGCGGGCTGCAAACAATCCACGCCGAAACGGCTGAGGAGGGCTGCGTGCTGACGTTCGACCTTGAGCCGGCCTCGCGCTACCTCATCAATCCCGGCTCGGTCGGGCAACCCCGTGACCGCGACTGGCGCGCCGCCTTCGCGATCATCGATTCCGCCAAGCGCCAAGTGGAGTTCTACCGCACGGGCTACGATCTTCTGACCACGCAGGAGAAAATGCAGAAGGCCGGCCTGCCCGAGCCTTTGATCACACGGCTGCAGTTTGGGCGGTAACACTGGTTGTCCGTTGTCAGTTGCAGTTGTCCGTTTGCGAGCACGTCGTTCGTGGAATCGTCGTTCGTAGATCGTAGGGCGACTGACAACGAACGACTGACAACGGACGACACACAATAAGTCTTGAATCCGAACACTATGCGTCCGCGAATCTACATCACGCGCCCAGTGGGCCGCGAGGCCGTGGAAATGCTCGCTGCGCGCTGCGAAGTGACTTGGCGAGAACAAGACGTTGCGATCCCTCCCGACGAACTGGCCGAAGCTTTGCGCGACATGGACGGCCTGATGCTGGCCGGAGCGCGGCTACCGGCCGAAGTGGTGGCGCGAGCGCCGCGGCTGCGCGGCGTCTCGAGCGTGGGAGTGGGTTACGACAACCTCGATCTCGCGGCTTGCACGGCGCGGCGGATTCCCGTCACCAACACCGTCGGCGTAGTTGAGGAAACCACGGCCGATCTCGCTTTTGCCCTGCTGCTCGGCGCGGCGCGGCGCTTGCCGGAGTGTGACCGCTACGTGCGCGAAGGCCACTGGCGCTTTTGGCAATGGGGCTTGCTCTGGGGCGCGGACGTGCATGGAAAGACCCTGGGATTGTATGGCTTCGGTAACATCGGGCAGGCCGTGGCCCGGCGCGCCCGCGGCTTCGACATGCGGATCCTGTATTGCACCCGCCATCGAGCGCCCGAGACGATTGAGCAGGCCCTAGGCTCGCAGCACGTGGACCGCGATACGCTGTTCACCGAGTCCGATTTCATCAGCCTGCACGTGCCACTGACCTCCGAGACGCGCCACTCTGTCGGCGCCTCCGAACTCGCGCGGATGAAGCCGACCGCTTACCTCATCAACACCGCGCGCGGCCCCGTCGTGGACGAGGAAGCGCTGGCCGAAGCCCTCGAACGGCGCGTCATCGCCGGCGCCGCGCTCGACGTCTTCGAGCAGGAGCCGCACGTGCATCCTACGCTTTTGAGCCTGCCGAACGTGGTGCTGGCGCCGCACGTCGGCAGCGGAACAACGGAGACTCGTGCCCGCATGGCCCGCGTAGCCGCGCAGAACCTGTTGGACCTTCTCGACGGCAAGCGCCCGAAGACGCTGCTCAATCCGGAGGTGTTCGACCACGCGGCCGGTGATGCAGCCGGGCCGCGGTAGCCTTGGTTCCGGCATCTAAAGGTTAGGGCGCGGAATGCATACGGTAACTCCCAAGCTCGGTCTCGCGATTCGGCTCACGCTCCCGGTCCTGTTTTTGTGGTTGGCCGCAGGCCCGGCACACGCTCAGCAGGTCAAGCTCTTCCTCAAAGATGGCTCGCAACTGCTGGTGAAGAGCTACCAGGTGCAGGGCGACAAAATCCGCTTTTACAATCTGGACACTCACGAGTACGAGGAGATGCCGGTGGCGCTGGTCGATTTTGACGCCACCAAACACGCCGCCGGCGAAGAGGCCGCCGCCCACGCCAAGGTGGTTGATGAAGCAAAGCAGCTGGAGAAAGAGCATTTTGGCCCTGGGGCCGGAACCGGGTCCTCGTCCGCAGAGCCGATCGGATTCCAGGTGGCGACCGGGCTTTATCTGCCCCTCACCGAAGGCGTGTACGCCTATGACGGTCTGCGCGTGATCCCCATGGTCCAATCTGAGGGTGAAGTGGTGACCGACAAGGAGCGCATGGCTCTCAAGATGGCTTTACCTGCCCCTCTGCTCAAAAAGCGGACGCTCGTGTCATTGCCCGGACCCCAGGCAGCAGTGCGGATTGCGAATCCGAAGCCAGTATTCTACATTGAGGCCAACGATGCCTGGGGCGATAAGGCAGTCTTGATTCCCGTGAAGTCCGGGCACAGCGTGCGCGTGGTGGAGAAGATGCAATCCGGCATGGGTCTGGGCGAGTCCGGCGAGATCCGGGAAGCGTTGCCGCTCGAGAAGGCGCGTGTGGCCAAGGGCATCTTCAAGTTGCAGCCCTCCAAGGCGCTCGAGCCCGGCGAATACGCGATCGGGGAGCTGGTCGACGGCAAGCTGAACATGGATGTGTGGGACTTCGGCATCGACAAGCCCGGGAAGAGGTCTACTTCACCTACGTCGACTTCCGATCAGAAGGCGGCGATGGGCGAACAGCTACCGGGTCAGACTCAGACGCAGCCTGCCGACGTCATACTCGGAAAACATGCCCCGAAATCGCAAAGCGGGCCTCCGCCGCCGGGTCCTGGATCTCAGACCGGACCTCCAGCACCGCCGAACGCCCCTGGTTCGTCCGGCCCGCCCAATTGACACGCGGCCGTACGGGTCCGGATAATGAGACGCGAAGATTTCCCGGGAGGGACCATGGAGAAGGCCACTTTTGCGGCGGGCTGTTTCTGGGGCGTGGAGGCTACTTTTCGCGCACTGCCCGGCGTCACGGGCACGCGCGTGGGCTACACGGGCGGAAGCCTCGGCAATCCCACGTACCAAGACGTCTGCACGGACCGCACCGGCCACGCCGAGGCCGTAGAGGTCACCTACGACCCGGCCAAGGTGTCCTATGACCAGCTGCTGAAGGTTTTCTGGGAGAATCACGATCCGACCACGCTCAACCGCCAGGGCCCCGACGCGGGCACGCAGTACCGCTCGGCCATTTTCTATCACAGTCCCGAACAGGAATCAGAGGCGCGCGCCTCGAAGGAACGCCTGGCACAATCCGGACGCTACCGCCGGCCCATCGTCACCGAGATCGTTCCGGCGGTGGAGTTCTGGCCGGCTGAGGACTACCACCAGCAGTACCTCGAGAAGCGCGGCCTGGCGCATTGCCACATTGGCTGAGATCACATCGCGAAGGCAGAGACTCAAATCGCAAACCGGACCGAAGCGGGCTTGTGCGAATCTTGCCGGCACGTGCGCCTGGTGCGTTCTGACCGCGGCGCCGTGTTCTACCAGTGCCGGTTGTCCTTCACCGATCCGCGGTTTCCGGCCTACCCAAGAATACCCGTGCTGCATTGTGCTGGATTCGAACCCGCCGCGAAGCCAAATGACGTCCCCGATCGGCAACCGCCAGAAGAGCACGAGTAACGAAACCCGCGCTGGGACCCATGGGGAATAAGCCTCGGACGGCTACAAGCGCTGCGAAGGAGTACGAAGGTACGCCACCACGAACAACGCAGCCCACACCAGGTCCACTGTGCCGAAGGCCATAATGGCGCCCGCCACGCGATTCTGGAAAGCAAGGGCGAGGACTGCCAGACCATAGGTCAGCTTCTCCAGGATGCCGGCGAGCATGAGGGGACGGTACCGGGCCGGATTCGTGGCCATGATCAGAAAGGCCACTTGCCAGGCCAACCCGACTCCGACGAATCCATAGTAAAACTCAAGATGAGTGATGGCGGGCGGATAGGCCGTCTCTACTCGGGCGCGTTCGAAATACATGGGCAACAGCACACCGAGCCCGTAGACGCCGGCCAGCGCAAAGATAACTCTGGCGAGTTTCATGGTGGAGAGATTATACCCGCCGAGCGCGGCAAAACAACCCGATCAACCGACTCCCTCCGGCGCAGGAGTGACGGGTAGGCATGGGCCGCAGAGAGCCTTCGCGGCCTACCAGGTCCAGTAGGCCACGGCCGGGTGCAGGCTCAGTCGATGCTGCTCGGTGCAGTGGCCGTCCTGGCAACAATACGCGTCTTCGCACAGGGGGCAGCGCACCAGGCGATCCTTCTCTCGCACCGTGTCGCAGATCGAGCAGACTTCGAGAAGGTCGGCGATCACGTGGCAGCTTATGTTGCGCCACTGTTCGTCCACCTGACGTTCTTCCCGGAACTGGTTCAGCTCAGCGTCGCTCAACATGGCCTTGAACCTCCACAGCTTGCTAAGCAATCTCACTGCCAATCGAGATCCATGCACGAGGCAGTGACAGAGCGTGTGTTTTCAACAAGCCTGCGGCCCTTAACTCCGGTACGAACGAGGCTGGGCGCGCGGGGTGCTCCAGTTGCGCCACCTCTTCGTCACATCGTCAGCCACCCGATGGCCGGCCTCTCGGGTAGTGTCCGGTTTTGAAAAATCTTTGGAACAGGTCGTGCTAGGCGATGAGAGTTTTCGGATATGGTCAAGGATTCTCAATTAACTCTGACAAGAGAATGAAATCCTTATCGGATGCGTATTCAGGGCGAGGCGAGAAGAAAAACCCAAGGGCGCATACGTTTGTCAGGGCCTCTTCTGGGAAGTCGCGTGGCTCAGTATATACCAATTCGAAATCATCCCGGATGTCGAAAACAAACTCTGATACTCCATCAATCGACAAGAAGCGAACGCGGCCCAAAGCGGTCAGTTCGACAACTCGGCCTTGCATCGAGAACGCCATTGGCGCTACCTCGCACTGGACTTTTATCAATGCGGCAGATGATCCCCACCCGGAAATAAGGAGAAGAGCTTCTGATTTGGAGATCGGGCGACCGGCACTCACCTTTAACTCGTTAACCCCGAAAACTTCGATATTAGTAAATGATTTTAGGCGTAGACTTTATCAATCATTTCCTCGATTGTCCAGACGTGATCAGTGAGTCCCGCTTCCATCGCAGGGGTGACGCGCAAGGTGCGGTGAATCCGGCAGAAGTTGTAATGCATGAAGTACAGCGCCACGGCTGCCGCGTGATTCTCAACCTTCTTGCTGAATCCGTTTGTCAGCCGCGTGAAACGGCGAATCCCCATCCTCATGCTGAGATTCTGGCGCTCCACGTAGGACGTGCTGATGTGCTCCGGGTCGGGGTTGCCCTGTACCGTCTTGCGCTCACAGGACGTGCAAACGGCTGGCGAGTAGCGCGTTTCCTCTTGGCTCGATTCGTAGGTCTTGATGAGCATGGCGTAATCAATGTCGCATCCGAAGGCACCTTCGACCGCTTCCAAATAGACCTTAAGGCCATCGGTTGTTAGCTGAATCCGGCTGGTGACGCGAGAGGCCAAATCCTCAATCAGCATC
>DASZIG010000081.1:0-87802 GCA_035949375.1 Terriglobia bacterium
TCGAATTTTCTCCGGAGCCAGTGATGAACCTCCGCCTCCCCGCTCTCTTCCTCGCATTCGTTGCATCTGTTCTCACCGCGCAGGCGCCGCAACCCGATCCCACTCCCGAGCAAAAGGCAGCCGCGGCCGCCATGCCATTCCGCAACCCCGCGCTCCCCATCGAGCAACGTGTTGATGATCTCGTCTCTCGCCTCACCCTCGAAGAAAAAGTCTCCCAGACCATAGACCGCGCCGTCGCCATCCCGCGCCTCGACATTCCCGCGTACAACTGGTGGAACGAAGGACTCCATGGCATCGCCCGCTCCGGTTACGCCACCATGTTCCCGCAGGCCATCGGCAACGCCGCCACATGGGACGCGCCCCTCGTTCACGACATCGGTGCCGTGGTCTCCACCGAAGCCCGCGCCAAGTCGAACGACGCCCTCCGCCACAACAACCACGACCGCTACTACGGCCTCACCATCTGGTCGCCCAACATCAACATCTTTCGCGATCCCCGCTGGGGCCGCGGACAGGAGACCTATGGCGAGGACCCGTACCTGACCGCGCGCCTCGGCGTCGCCTTCGTCACCGGCCTGCAGGGTGACGATCCGAGATACTTCAAGGTGATCGCGACGCCCAAGCACTATGCCGTCCACAGCGGACCCGAGCCCGCGCGTCACGGCTTCAACGTGAACCCGACGCCGCACGATCTCGAGGACACTTACCTGCCCGCCTTCCGCGCCACTGTCACCGAGGGCCACGCCGATTCCGTGATGTGCGCTTACAACGCCATCAACGGCCAGCCCGCCTGCGCCAACGCCGATCTGCTCGAGAAAACCCTGCGCGACGACTGGAAATTTTCCGGCTACGTCACCTCCGATTGCGGCGCCGTCGACGACATCATGCGCGGCCATCATTTCGCGCCCGACATGGAGCACGCCTCGGCGCTCGCCGTCCAGGCCGGAACCGACACGACCTGCGGCAACGAGTACGTCAGCCTGGTCAAGGCCGTCCAGGATGGGGTCATCAAAGAAAGCGAGCTCGATAACGCTCTCCATCGCCTCTTCACCGCTCGCTTCCGGCTCGGCATGTTCGACCCTCCGGACGCGGTCGCGTTCAACAAAATTCCGATGTCGGAAGACGACTCGCCGGCGCACCGCCAATTGGCGCTCGAGGCGGCACGCGAGAGCATGGTGCTGCTGAAGAACGAGGGCGGGTTTTTGCCCCTCAAGCCGAACGTCAAGAAGATCGCGGTGATCGGCCCGAACGCGGAGTCGCTGGCCGCACTCGAAGGCAATTACAACGGCACGCCATCGCACCCCGTCCTGCCCCTGGACGGCTTGCGCTCGGTCTTTGCGGGCAGCGCCGAAGTGCGGTATGCGCAGGGCTCGCCTTATGTTTCCGAGCTGCCCGTACCGGTGCCGCGAACCGTCTTTCATCCGGCGCCCGGCGACGCGACCGAGGGCCTAAAGGCCGAATACTTCGCGAGCACGGACTTCTCGGGGCAGCCGGTGCTTACCCGCAGGGACCCGCAGATCCAGTTCGACTGGGACGCCGCCGCGCCCGCGCCCAGTGTGCCCATGAAGGCCTTCGCCGTGCGGTGGAGCGGCACACTGAACCCGCCCGGAGCGGGCGACTACACCTTCGGCATCGACACGGCGCACTGCTATCCGTGCGGAGACCGCGAGACTTTTCGCGTGTTTCTGGATGGCAAGCTGGTGAACGAAAGCAGCCACACCAACTTCACCTGGAGCCCGAAGGCTCCGGTGATTCCCGTTCATTTCAGCGGCACGGCGCCCCACGACTTCCGCCTGGAGTACACGCACAGCGCGCCGCTCTTCGCCGCCGGCGTCACTCTCACCTGGAAGCCGCCCGTGCAAGCCTTGCGCGACGAAGCGGTGAAGATCGCCCGGCAATCCGACGTCGTCGTGGCGTTCGTGGGCCTGTCTCCCAACCTCGAAGGGGAGGAAATGCCGATTCACGTGGAGGGCTTCGACGGCGGCGACCGCACAGACATCGCGTTGCCACCCGTCCAGCAACAGTTGCTGGATTCCCTCCTTCAGACCGGCAAACCGCTGGTTGTCGTGCTGATGAACGGGAGCGCGCTGGCAGTGAACTGGGCCGAGGAGTACGCGAGCGCGATTCTGGAGGCATGGTATGCGGGAGAGGAAGGCGGTACGGCGATCGCGGAGACGCTTGCGGGACGGAACAATCCGGGTGGCCGGCTGCCCGTCACCTTCTACGACGGGCTCGATCAACTTCCCGCCTTTGACGACTATTCCATGGCCAACCGCACCTACCGCTACTTTCGGGGCCGGCCGCTCTACAAGTTCGGCTACGGCCTCACTTATTCGTATTTCACCTATGAAAGTCTGAAGCTGTCATCCCCGACCATCAAAGCCGGCGAGCCTCTGACCGTGCGCACGGAGATTCAGAACCGCTCGAAGATGCGCGGGGATGAGGTCGCGGAGCTTTACCTCGAATACCCGGCACTGCCGGGCGCCCCCCTGCGCGCGCTCAAGGGATTCGAGCGCGTGCAACTCAAGCCGGGGGAACGCGGGAAAGTAGTCTTCACCCTCACGCCGCGCGACCTGAGCCTCGTCACCGAACAGGGAGAGCACAAGATTGTGCCCGGCAGGTATACGGTCAGGGTGGGCGGGGGCCAGCCGGGCGCAAACCCCTATGATCTGCAGGCAGGGTTCGAGATTCGCGGCGAAGCCACGCTGCCGCGATGATCGCCCGCCATGCGGCGTGGTGGGATGGGGCGTGACAATGCCGTCACAGGCGGACTCAGAGGTTAGATGCCCAGGAAGAAGTCCGGCAGGAACATCGAAATCCCAAGCCAAGACTTATTAGGAACTGGCCGGCGCGTTGATGGTCACCGGCTGCCTCAGCGTGAAGTCGATCTTGGTTTCAGACGGGACCTTGATGGTCGATCCCTTCATGGCCGCCGATGCGCCAGCGCCGATGGCCGCGCCGCTGCCCGCACCGATGGCCGCGCCCTTCCCTCCGCCGGCGATAGCCCCAATCATCGCGCCGAGGACCGTGCCACCCGCCGCACTCGTCGCCGTGCGCCGGCCGCGCGAGGCTCCATGCTGTTGGTAGTATCCGCTCTGAACGGGATACTTCGTGCCATTCACGGTCACGGTGACCAGTTCGAGCTCAAGCTCAGCGCTGCCTTCGATGCGGCCGGAATTCTGCGCATTCGCCAGCCTGACCTTCGCCGTCGAGCCCTGGGGGATCACGACCTGGGAGCCTGACGCGACGGGGGCGTCGACGGCAGCATCGAACTCCTGCCCGGTCTGATTCTGGTTTGAATCGATGGAATCGATCGTGCGAATGGTGATGATCGTACCAGCCGGCAGAGTGATTCCCGCCGGCTGCGCGGGCGCGGCCTGAGCGCTTCCAGGGGCGCTGCCCCCGCTGCCGAGCGCCAGGCTGTCGATCACCTTCTGCACGCCGGGCTCGGTGCTGGCAATGCGATCCACGGCAGATTTTTCGAGCTGCGTGTCCACGGAGCCGCGCAGCACCACCACCCCCTGCTGCGAGGTCACACGAATGTCGAGGGTCTTCAGCGCTGAATCCGCAAACAGCTTGGCATTGATGTCGTCTACGATCGCCTGATCGCTGTTCTGATTCTGAGCCTGATTCTGACCCTGATTCTGATCCTGGCTTTGACTCTGATTATCCTGCGCCTGCAGCGCCAGTGGCGCCGCCCACAATGCAGCGCAAACCATGACCCAGACCCCAAAACGCAACCTTGCTGCCATCATTCCTCCGTTCTCGCGCGGGTCCATTTTGTTCATAGGTCAAGCGCCGCCCGCCACGCCTTAACCACACTATTGGATGCTCTCCAGGTCCACTGCGTCTACCATCCCGCGACCGCGCCCCCGACCCGGGGCAGAGGCGTGCCGGGGTCCCGGGGCGGCATGGTGCATGCTAGAATGCCGACAGGCTCTCAGCCATGCGTGATGCAGAATCCTGACCTCAGCGTCGTTATTCCCATGCACAACGAGGAGCAGAACGTGCAGCCCCTGGTGGAGGAAGTGAGTCGGGCGCTGGCGGGGTTTCGCGCCGAAGTCATCTTCGTGGACGATGGCAGCACAGACCGCACGCGGGAACGGCTGCGCGAGGCCGCCCGCGGCGACGATCGCATTCGGGTCGCTCATTTCCGGCGCAACCTGGGCCAGACCGCCGCGATGGCGGCGGGGTTCCGCCTGGCGCGTGGCGAGGCCGTGGTGACCCTCGATGGAGATCTGCAGAACGACCCTGCGGACGTGCCGGCCCTGGTGGCGTTGCTCCAGGAGTGGGACGTGGTGTGCGGCGTGCGCACCAGGCGTCGCGATAGCTGGTTGAAGCGCATCTCCTCCCGTATCGCCAACGGATTCCGCAACTGGGCTACCGGCGACAACATCGTGGACACGGGCTGCACGCTCAAAGCATTCCGGCGCCAATGGCTGCAAAATCTCGAGCTCTACCAGGGAATGCACCGCTTCCTGCCCACCCTGCTCAAGATGCGTGGAGCGCGCGTCACCCAGGTGCCCGTCCGCCATCGGCCGCGCCGCGCGGGCAAGACCCATTACGGCACCTGGGGCCGCATGGTGAAAGGCCTTGCCGACGTGTGGGCCGTGCGCTGGATGCAGAAGAACTACGTGGATTATCAGTCGGCGCTCGAGATAGAAGCGCAGGAGTCAGAAGTTAGTGGTCAATAGTCAGTGGTGTCAGTGGTCCGTTGTCAGTTGTCCGTCGTCAGTTGCGTTCGTGACCGCTGCTTGAGCCGCGATGCAGGTCGTTTGTCGTTGATCGCAACTCGTGGCGGCCCTCCAACGCGCGAAGGAGCACAGCTCCGACGCACGGATGTACCAATCGACGATCTACAAATGACGAACCACGATCAAGGCACAACTGACAACGGACCACTGACACCACTGACGACTGACGACTTTCTCCAATGAAGCCTCGCTACCACCTCCTCGCGCTCGTCGCCGTCGCCGCGTGCCTCTTTTTCATCGGCCTCGGGCGGTTGCCGCTCACCGAGCCGGACGAGGGACGCAACGCAGAGGTGGCGCGCGAGATGCTGGTCCTGCACGACTGGATTACGCCCCACTACGACACGCTTCCCTATCTGGATAAGCCCGCGGTCTTTTTCTGGCTGGTTGCAGGGTCTTTCCGTCTGCTGGGAATGTCGGAGGCGGCGGCGCGCATGCCTTCGGCGCTGGCCGCCCTGGGGACTGTGCTCCTGATCTGGCTGGTGGGGCGCCGCATGTTCGGCGAGCGCACCGCATGGACCGCCGGCGTCATCTTCGCCACCTCGCCGCTCGTGATGATTTTCGCCCGCGTGGTCGTCTTCGATATGACACTGGCGTTCCTGGTCACGCTGACGCTGGCCGCGTTCTGGCTTTCCGCAACGGCGGAGCGCCCGCGTCGCGGGCTCGACTGCCTCATGTTCGTCGCGGCCGGAATCGCCACGATTACCAAGGGGCCGGTGGGCTTTTTGCTGCCCCTGTTGACCCTCCTGGTTTACGCCGCCGTACAGAGAAAGTTCAAGGACCTGCGACGGCTGGCTTGGCCCCCGGGAATCCTGCTCTTCCTGGCGGCGAGCCTGCCCTGGTTCATCGCAGTGTCGGTGCGCAATCCCGGCTTTCCGCGATACGCTTTCTGGGACGAGAGTGTGCTTCGCTTCGCCACCGGGCACGCGCACCGCGGCGGCAGCGTCTTCTACTACATACCCGTGTTCCTCGTGGGATTCCTGCCCTGGAGCTTCCCCCTGCTCTTCGCCGGCATCAACCGCGCGCGGGGCTGGAAGCGGCTTCGCGAAGCGAGCGCGGCGCCGCGGGCCTTTCTGCTCGCCTGGGCCGCCACAACGTTTGTATTCTTCTCGATCTCCCATTCGAAGCTGCCGGCCTATTTTTTGCCGGCGCTTCCCGCGCTCGCCCTCCTGTTGGCCGACGTCTGGTGCCGCGACGTCAAAGCGGATGCGCCGGGGCGGCGCCCCGACTGGTTGACCGCCGGATTCGCCGTTCTGATTGCGCTCGGCATTCTTGTGGCTGCCACGCCGGCCTGGCTCGAGACTCCGGCGCTTCACCGGACGGCCGTGCGCAAGATTCATCCCGCTGTTCTGGAAACGCTGCCTTCGGCAATCTTTTTCACTGGCCTGATCATGGCCGCCCTCGGCATTCTGGGCCGAAACCTCGTGGCGCGGTCGCGCGGCCGGATCTACACCGCCGGGACCTTCGCCATCTTCGCCTTCACCGTGCCCTTGCTGATCGTGCGCTGGTGGGAGCCCATCCAGACCTACGCCGGCACTTCCAGCACCGAAAGGCTGGCCGCAGCCATCGCCCGCGGCACGGAGCGTGATCTACCGGTCTATGGTTACTATTATTTCCGCACCGGTCTGCCTTTTTATCTGCGACGACCTGTCGGGCTGGTCACCTCCGGAGGCAGCGAGTTGACCAGCAACTACATCGCGGCGCACTGGCCTGCAATCGGCGAGGGCGCCGCCTGGCAAGGCTCCTCGTCGGACCGTTCGCCGGCCCCGCTGTTCCTGAACGGCAACGGGTTCGCGGCGCTGGGCCGCGCTTCGCCCCGGCCTTTCCTGGTCATCGTGCAGAACAACGAAGTACCCGAGCTGGCCAAGCACGAGGCGGAGTTCCAGCCTCTTTGGGACGCCTGGCTCTACTCGGTGTGGGAGGTCTCAGGCCCGCCCGGGGAGTCCGTATCAATCCCCTGACCCGTTGACGCGGCTCGTTGGTCCCCGTTACAAGTGAATAGGGCGCACGTTTTCCCTGCCTCTCACCTCATGTGCGGGATTTGCGGCATTTTCAATCTGGACCTCGACCCCCTGGCGCAGCCGGATCGCATCGGCCCCATGACCGCGAGGCTTGTGCATCGCGGCCCCGACAGCGAGGGCTACTTCAGGCGCCCCTACCTGGCCTTGGGACTCCGCCGCCTGAAAATCATTGACCTCGAGACGGGCGATCAGCCACTTGCCAACGAAACCAGCGGCGTAACCCTGGTCTACAACGGGGAGATCTACAATTTCCGCGAGCTTCGCCGGGAGCTCCTCGAACGGGGACACCGTTTCCGCACTCATTCCGATGGCGAGGTCATCGCGCATCTTTACGAAGAGAAGGGTCCGGACTGCCTGCAGGACTTGAACGGCATGTTTGCCATCGCGCTCTGGGACGAGAGCAACCGCAGGCTGATGCTGGCCCGGGACCGGGCGGGCGAGAAGCCCCTCTATTACTGGCACGGTGACGGCACGCTGGTGTTTGCTTCGGAGATCAAGTCGCTGCTGGAATATCCCGCCGTGCCGCGCCAGCCGGACTTCGAGGCCTGGACGCAGTACTTCTTTCATGGATACGTTCCCGCGCCCCGCAGCGCATTTCGCGATATCCGGAAGCTGCCGGCCGCTCATCGGCTTACGGTGGAGAATGGACGTATTTCGATTGAGCCTTACTGGCGGCTCGCGTCTCACTTGCGGCCGAAGAGCGCGCCCCCGATCGACCGGCGCGGCGAAAGTGAGATCGTCGTGGGACTGCGCGATCGCCTCCGCGAGGCGGCCGTTTCGCGCCTGGTGAGCGACGTGCCCCTGGGCGTTTTTCTGAGCGGTGGCCTTGACTCTTCGGTGCTGGTCGCCCTCATGAGCGAGCTCGCGCCGGGCCACGTGAACAGTTTCTCGGTTTCGTTTGCGGAGCGTAGTTTTAACGAGCAGCCCTATTCCACCCGGGTGGCGCGACGCTTTGGGACGCGGCATCACACGCTCGAAGCTAATACGAGGAACCTCGGCGAAGCTCTGGACGTCATGGCCGGCCACCTGGACGAACCCCTGGCTGACCCGGCCGTGCTGCCGACCTACCTGATTTCGCGCTTTGCGCGCTCGGAGATCACCGTGGCTCTGAGCGGCGAGGGTAGCGATGAGCTCTTCGGCGGCTACCCCACGTACATCGGCGTGCGTCTGGCGGATTTTTATCTGCGACTCCCGCGCGCACTGCGGCACTCCGTGTTCGAGCCGCTCGGACGGCGGCTTCCGGTCTCGCCGGGAGCGGTCCCCTGGGGTATGTTTCTGAGGCGCTTTCTGGCTCATGCGGATAAGCCCGCCGGCCAGCGGCACCTAATCTGGTTCGGCATGTTCGCGCCCGGCGAGATCGAGCATTTGCTTGCTCCGGGCTGGCCCGGACCGCGGCCGCGCGCGGCGCCGGAAGCCCTCTATGCGGCCCTGGCCCGGGTGCTCGAAGGCGCGCGGTTTGAAAGCCCGCTGGCGGAGACACTCTATCTCGATTTCCGCACCTATCTCGAAGACAATCTGCTCGTGAAAGTGGACCGCGCCAGCATGGCATGTTCGCTCGAGATACGCACGCCGTTCCTGGACCATCGGCTGGTGGAATTTGCCGCGGGGTTGCCGGCTTCGCTCAAGCTGCGGCGCTTCCGGTTGAAGCATATCCTGAAAAAGGCCGTCGAACCCTGGCTGCCGGCCGAAATCGTCAACCGGCAAAAGCGCGGCTTTTCCGTGCCCATCGCCAGCTGGATGCGGGGCGAACTCGCTCCCTTGCTCGACGATAAGCTGAATCCTGAGCGGCTCAGGCGCCAGGGTTGGTTCGATCCGGCCTTCGTGGGCCGTCTGCTCGATGAACACCGCAGCGGGCGCGCCGATCATCGCAAGGCGCTATGGACGCTGCTGTGCTTCGAGCTCTGGCATGAACGATGGATGGAATGTTGACCCGGCAAACTCCCGCCCCTCCGCGCGAGGCCTTCACGCCCAAAGAGCGGCGGATCATCGCGCGCTGCCGCACCCCTCGCCAGGTGCAGGCCTTCCTGCGCGCCCTGCCGTACAACTGGGAGCGCAAGGGCGAGACGCTGCGCACGTTGCGCGGCGTGGTGCGGCACGGGGAAGCTCATTGCCTGGAAGGCGCGCTGGCCGCCGCCGCCATCATGGAGCAGCACGGCTACCCGCCGCTACTGCTCGACATCGAATCGCAGGATCAGCTTGACCACGTCCTGTTTCTGTTCCGCGAGCGCGGCCGCTGGGGGACCGTGGCGCGCTCGCGCGACGCAGGGCTGCACGGCCGCAAACCCGTATTTCGAACCGTCCGCGATCTGGTGATGAGCTACGTGGACCCTTATGTCGACAACACAGCCCGCGTGCGGGCATACGGCGTCGCCGATCTGCGAACGCTGGTGCGGGTGGACTGGCGATTGTCGGAAAAGAACGTCTGGTCGGTGGAACGCGCCTTGATCGACCTGCCTCACCGGCCCATCAAGACCTCCGACCGCCGCCACCTCGCCATCCTGCGGCAGTTCCGTGCCTTCCGCGCCCGGGATCCGCACGGTCCGGCAACGTTTTACGAAGGGAAAGAGGCGTGGCTGTGAGCACCCTGACTAACGCTCCTGCACCGTACCCGGCTCGCCATCCAGATCGATTCGCATCACCCACTCGGCGTTCAGGCGGTTGGCTTCAATCCATCTCTCGATGACGGCCTGGTCCGGGGCCTCAATCTCGAGAAGCATGCGTCCGCCCAGTTGGCTCGCCACCGCGCGGCGCACCTTCACCTCCCGGGCGGCGAAAGCCTGCGCCATCAGTTCGCGCATGGCCTGCTTGGTCAGACAAGCTGTGATGTGCGATGAAAAGTAGAGAGGCATGCCTGTTCGACTCCGGAAAACAAGGCTGCGGCCGGACGCGCGGCCCGAGCCGGGTTTCGCCTTTCCCCCTGAGCTAGGGCTTCGGTTCCAGGGCCCTGAGCAGCAGAGAGGCCTTGTCCGCGAGCTCACGCGCTTTCAGCAAATCGTGCGCTTTCAGGGCCAACTCCGACTGATTCACAAAAGAGCGCACGTCTTCCAGGGTTTGCCGGTCCGCGGGAGTGGAGTAATAGGTGCGCGGCAATCCATCGATACGACGCCAGACGCTGCCTTGCAAGGCCTGGACTTCTTCTTCGCTGGAAGCTCCCGATGCCGGCTCGAGCGACGGCACCTGGGCTGTGCCGGCTTCGGCGGTCGGGGCGGGCTCTTCCGATGCGTGAGAATCCGTCGCTTTCCTCGGTGGTTTCTTGACGGCCGGCTGATTCTGGGCCGTGGCGGCAGGGGCGGGCGCGGCCGGCGGCGGCACCGGGATCGGAACCGGAGGCGGCTCCTCAATGGTGAGCGTCTCCGGCTCCGCCGGCGCTCCCGGAGCCGGCTTGGCCAAGGCTGTCGCCGTGGGCGGAGGCTGGACGTACACTATGTGTGGCCCGGTTTGCCGCTTAGGACAACCGCCAACGAGCAGGGCGAACAGAACAGGAACAGCACTCTTGGATCCCACGGCCATGTGATTGTACCATCGCGCCCCATATCCGGTATCATGTTGCCTGACCCACAGAGGAGCAGACTCATGACCAAAGATGAAGCGCTTAAGAAGAAAGATGCATATATCTTTCCCTGCGTCACCACGTACTATTCCGAGCCTCTGGTGGCGGACCGCGCGCAGGGCCATTACGTCTGGGACATCGACGGCCGGCAGTATCTCGACTTTTTCGGCGGTATCCTGACGATCAGCGTCGGACACTGCAATCCCAAAGTGACGGGTAAGATCAAGCAGCAAGTGGACCGGTTGCAGCACGTCTCGACTGCCTACGTGACCGAACCCATGGTGGCGCTGGCGGAGAAGCTGGCCGAGATCACGCCGGGGCGCCTTCAGAAGAGCTTTTTCACCAACAGCGGCACGGAGGCCAACGAAAAGGCGATTCTGGTGGCGCGGATGGCCACCGGCAACTTCGATCTGGTGGCCCTGCGGCACGCCTACGCCGGCTCCTCCCAACTCACCAAGGCCGTCACGGCGATTTCCGGTTATCGCAGGAGCAGCGTGATCAGCGTAGGCATCTCGCACGCGCTGAATCCCTACTGCTACCGCTGCCCCCTCAAGCTCACCTACCCGAGTTGTGGCGTGGCCTGCGCCGAGGACGTGGAAGAGACCATCCGCACGACGACTTCGGGGTCCATTGCCGCCTTCATTGCCGAACCCATCCAGGGCGTGGGCGGATTCATCACCCCACCCCCGGAGTACTTCAAGATGGTGTTCACGATCGTCAAGAGGTACGGCGGCCTGTTCATTTCCGACGAGGTCCAGACCGGTTTCGGGCGGACGGGCAAGAAGTGGTTCGGCATCGAACACTGGGAGGTGGAGCCGGACATCATTACCTGCGCGAAGGGTCTCGCGAACGGCACTCCGGTGGGTGCGACGGTCGCGACGCCGGAAGTGGCCGACAGCTACAAGGGCGCCACCATTTCCACCTTCGGGGGCAATCCGGTGACTTCGGTGGCCGCACGGGCCACCATCGAGGTGATCGAAGAAGAAAATCTGCTCGAGAATGTCGAGCGCGTGGGCGGCTATTTCCGCAAGAAGCTCGCCGGATTGCAGGACGCATACCCGTTGATCGGCGACGTGCGGGGCATGGGCCTGATGCAAGGCCTGGAACTGGTAAAGGACCGGAAATCGAAAGAGCCCGCGCCGCAGGAGACCAATCAGCTCATGGAGCGATGCCGCGCGAACGGCCTGCTGATCGGGAAAGGCGGCCTTTTTGGAAACGTGATCCGCTTGTCGCCGCCGCTCAATATCAGCGAGGCCCAGGTGGATGACGCCATCGAGCGCATGGATAAATCACTGGGGGAAATGACAGCCTGACAGGGCGGGGCGGCCTTTTCAAAACCCCGTTCAAGCGAGGAAACAATGGACGACGCACCAGAATTGATCAACCAGACTCTCAAGAGGATGAGGGGCAGGGTTCGCGCGATCAGAAGCTATGCTGAAGAAAGCCACAATACAACCCTCTCCACCATGGCCGACACACTCGAAGCCGATATGTCCAAGCTTGCCACCAAACTCTTGAGGGAAGCGGGAATCGATGACGGAAGCGGCCCCACCGAACAGTAAGGCCCCGGGGTGGGATATCTCTTCGTCAGGCCTGGCGCCGCCGGCGGCGGCTTGGAGCCTACAGGGCTTTCCCAGGGGTCGACGGGATCGCCGGTTCCACGCGCGTCACCGAAGGGGACGGCTTCGCGGACGGTTGTGAATCCGGCAGGAGCCTTTCGAGCGCGTGAGCCACATCCTCGGTATGGAATCCAAAGGGACCCGGCTTCGACTTGTAAGCGATGCGGCCGTCGCGATCGATCACGTACAGCCGGTCGGGCCCAGGCCGTGTAGGCGCGCTCGGTGGTGTTGGCAATGTCATCCACCACGGCCGGGTATTCGATTCCAAGCTTCACCAGGCAGGTTCCCGCCACGTCGCAGCGCTCTTTCCGGGTGCGGGTGCTGTGTAGAAAGATCTTCGCCTTGATGTTGTCATCGTCCTGCCAGGCGTCGATCGGGTGCGCCTCCTCGATGTACACCACGTAGAAAGCCGCCCGATCCCGGTATTTCTCATAAATCTTGTTGAGCGCGGGAACCTCCCGGCGGAAGGGCGGTCAGGTGTAGCTGCCGAAAACCAGCACCACCGGGCGCGCGCTGCGGAAACTGGCGAGCTGAACCACGCCTTTGTTGTCCTGGGTCGGCAGGCTGAAGTCCGGAGCAGGGTCACCGACGTTGAGCGTCCCCGCGCGAGCCCGAAACCAGAGCGGCTTGAAAGGAAGTACGATGAAAGCAAGGTCGGGCACGTGCTCCATGATCAGGCCAAAACGCTCCGGCGTCTGGCGCATCACCTCATAGGCGGCGGCGCAGAGCACGCCGTATGCGACAAGGACTGCGAGTACGATTTTGTGCCATAGGCGCATGCGGAGGAAGTGATTATGCCTGATCCCCAGCCACGCGATCAAGGTATGCCGTGACCGCGGTCCAATCTCCGGCCTTCGCTGCGAGCGCGGTATATCCGTCGGGGCGCACCAGCCACATGCATCCGGAGTGATAGGGTTCGCGGAGGGCTGGTTCAAGCACCAGTTCATAGCGCTTCAGCAAGTCTTGCGGCATCCCGTCCGATTCAGCGAAAAGCACAAAGCGCGGAGTGTCGCCGGCGCCCACCGGTGATTCGTCCGTGCGAATCGGAGCGCGCTGTCCGGGCAAAGGATCCTCGTGTCTCTGTAGAGCATTGAGGGGACTATGCGGATAGCCAATTGAAATCTCGGAAGCGACGCCCGCCGCGAGTTTTCGCACCGGGGCGAGGCCGAGGATGAGACTCGCGGTATGGTTGCGCAGGAACTGGACCACCTCACCGGTCGCAGTCATCATCGAAGTCATGCGCCCCGTCACCTTCAATACTTGTTCGGCAACGGGGCTACGCTCGGCGCTATAACTGTCCAGCAGACTGTTCGAGCCAGGCCCGCGCACCACGAGGGCAAGCTTCCAGGCGAGATTGCACGCGTCCTGCATGCCGGTGTTCATGCCCTGTCCGCCAGCGGGACTGTGGACGTGTGCGGCGTCGCCGGCCACGAACACGCGGCCCACCCGGTAGTCCGCAACCTTGCGTTCGCTGATCCGGAACGATGAAATCCAGATAGGGTTGGTGGCGCGCACTCCGGGGACGCGCTTATCGAGCACGGCTTGGAGATCGGCCAGGGTCGGCTCCGCCCGGGGTGCGGAATCTTCGGTGGCGGCGCCAACGTCCGCGATAATCCGGTAACGATCCTTCGTGATGGGGAAAGTTGCGAGTACGCCCTCCGGGTGCCAGACAATCTCAATCTCAGGAGTGCGCGGAGGGTTTTCAAGATGTACGTCGGCAAGAATCCAATCAATGGGTGATGTTTCGCCGCGAAATTCCATGCCGAGCTGGTGACGGACGGTGCTATGAGCGCCATCGCATCCGATGAGCCACGAGGTCTCGACCGTTTCTTCGTCGCCACCGGCGTGGCGCAACCTCGAGACCACTTTATCCCCGGGGGCCGTGAATGTCGTCAGCTCGACCGGGCGCTCGACCTTCACGCCCAGCCCGTTCAGGAACTCGTCAAGGATGCGTTCGGTCTCGTTCTGCGGAATCATCAGGCCGAACGGATACTTGCTCTCCACACCCTCGATGTTGAAATGGGCGATGCTCTTGTCGCCGGCTGATATCTTGACGGAAGTTGCTTTCTGCCCAGCCTCGACGAGGCGACTGCTCACGCCGGCGCGCTCGAGAAGTTCAAGAGAACGGCTCCAAATCACGAGAGCCTTGGATTTGTCGGTCCGTTCGGGCGCTTTGTCGATGATGCGCACGCCAACCTTATAGCGCGCCAGTTCGATCGCCATGGTGAGTCCCACCGGACCCGCGCCGACAATCAGTACATCCGTTTTCATAAGACCCTCCCGAGTGCGTGACCATTCAATTTTAGCGTCCGGAGGTGGACGCGCAAATCAGGCTCAAATCGCCCGTTTGTGGAAAGTACTTTACAATACAAAGTACATGCGCGATACTGATGGCGCCATGAGAGTCAGAATGATTCTTCCCGCGCTGACCGAAGCCACCAGCCCGCTATTCCGCCCCGTCAAGTATTCCCTCTTTCCGCCCTTGGGGCTGGCCACGCTCGCGGCCTATCTTGATAGCGACGATCAGGTCACGCTCACCGATGAGCACGTGGAAAGGCTCGCTGTAGACGACGCTCCGGACCTCGTCGTCATCCAGGTGTACATCACGTCGGCCTTCCGTTCGTACGAAATCGCGGACGAGTACCGGCGCCGGGGCTGTTTCGTGGTCCTGGGCGGGCTGCACGTCACTTCTCTTCCCGAGGAGGCGGCGGCGCACGCCGACACCATTTTCATCGGCCCCGGCGAGGACACGTGGCCCGAGTTCCTGCGCGATTTCCGCGCGGGCACGCCGGCCCGGCGCTACGTCTCCCGGCATCGTACGCTCGATGCCTTGCCGCCGATTCGCCGCGACTTGATCAAGCGCCGCCTGTACCTGGTGCCGAACTCGATTGTCGTGTCCCGCGGTTGTCCGCACGTGTGCGACTTCTGCTACAAGGAAGCATTCTTCAAAGGCGGAAAGTCTTTCTATACCCAAACGGTCGATCGCGCCCTTGCCGAGATCGACCGTCTTCCGGGACGCCATCTCTACTTCCTGGATGACCACCTGTTCGGCAATCCGAAGTTTGCGGCCGCGCTCTTTGACGGCATGCGCGGGATGGGCCGCCTGTGGCAGGCGGCCGGGACCGTCAATTCCATATTGATGCCGGACCTCGTGGAAAAAGCCGTCGCGTGCGGCTTGCGCAGCCTGTTTGTCGGTTTTGAAACAACGAACGCCGCCAACCTGAAAGAGCAGCGCAAATTTCAAAACCTCCGTCGCGATTACGGCGCCGCCATCCGCCGCCTGCAAGGCCTCGGCGTGATGGTCAACGGCAGTTTCGTCTTCGGCATGGATGAGGACGATCACACGGTCTTCGACCACACGGTCGATTGGGCGATCGGGCAAGGCATCGAGACGGCCACGTTCCACATCCTCACGCCTTATCCGGGCACTGCCCTGCACGATCGCATGCAGGCGCAGAGGAGAATCCTTCACCGGCGCTGGGACCTGTATGACACGCGCCATTGCGTCTTTGCCCCGTCGAGGCTCGGTCCCGACGAGTTGGAGGCAGGATACTGGCGCGCCTATGAGAAGTTCTATCGCTGGGGATCCATCCTCAGAGGCGCAGCGGCGAAGAGGGAGTGGTCCGTGCGGCTTCGCCATTTTGCCTATGCGGCCGGCTGGAAGAAGTTCGAATTTCTGTGGAACTTCGTTATCCGCACGAAGCAGGTAGCCTCCATGCTGCCCGTGCTGGAATCGATCCTGGAAAATTTCGGCAGGCTGCCCTCCGAAGCTGAGAGGGCCGCGTCGAACTCGCGCGCCTCAGCGCCGCGCAACGAAGGCGGCCAGGCAAGCTTTGCGGAACCTGGCTTCGCAGAAGATTGAGCGGAGGCTGAGAAGGGCGCTCTGCGGCTATGCCGCCTTGCTGTGCGGACAGGCACAGCCCTTCCAGATTCCAGAACGGGTGAGTGCAGGGTTTTGCCTTCTCAGGACCCTCCTGTCCAGGCGCTTTGCGGCTGTACCGCCTTGCTGTTATGAAAATAGCCAGACCTATGCTGAAAATAAATGGGTTAGGTAAATCTCCAATTTTCATCCTCGGTGGTGAGCCGAAAGCTCATGTGGGTCTGTGCGGAAAGGCTATGCCTTTGCGAGGCCCGGAAAGCGCTACGCGCTTTAATCGCCAGGACAGGTAATCATTTGGCTTATTACCTGCAATATCATAAAACCCTGGTAAAAATCGCTTGTCTTATTATCTCCAAGATCGTAAACTCCTGAACGCTTTTCGAAGTCAAATTCAAAAAAGGAGACGAGCCGTCTTAAGGCTGCCAGGGGGACGATCAAAAGGGGGGGCGATCGAGGCTGTCTACAGAACTCGTAAAGGATCAAGGTGAATTCCATGAAAAAGTCGATCCAGAGCCTGGTTGTGCTTTCCCTACTCACGGTGCCCGCGCTCGCCGGGGCAACTGACCCGCATGGAATCTACGTCGCCTTTCCTGTTCTTACAGGACCAACGTACACTGCAGAGCTCGACAACCTCATCACCGGTCCGGGCGCGCCGTACATCACGGGCGCGGCGTGCTATCCGAGCTGGACAGACCTCCAAACCGCTAATGGCGCTCAACTCACCACGAGCACGATCGACGGTACCAACGGCTGCCTGACGGAGTGGTCTGCTTATGGCAAGCACGTTGGCCTGATCCTCGGCACTTCAAGCTATGGCTCCTCAAACATCGGGACGCCTGCCTGGTACACCACGCCGGCGACCATCAGCCTCGTCAAGCAAACGGCTGGAGTCATCTACATCACAGCGTCAACGAATACACCGTTCAATTTCTTTGTCGGGAGCGCTGTCGGCCAGCAGATTCAAATTGTGAACACCGGCACGACTCTCGACGGAGTCTGGACCATTACTGGCAACCCCGACAGCCTGCACCTCACCGCAGATGGCACTGTATCAACAAACAACGGAAAGTCATCCACCAGTGGGACTGCGGGCAACCCGATGATCATCGACCCAACAGGTGCCTGCGGCGGCGGCGAGCCGGGCGCTTACTTGCCGGTCTACTGGTCGCCAAACTTCATCAATGCCTGGGAAGCTTTCCTGAACCTAATCACGGCTCGCTACAACAGCAACACCGACGTCGACTTCTATCAGCCTGGCTTCGGTCGGGGCTTTGAAGACTACATCGCCCCGAGCGCAGGCGGCACAGCATGCGACGCGATCCTGACGCCGCTCGGCTATAGCACGACGACTTTCCTCAGCTACCTCTCCTCGATGGCGACCTTCATAGCCAGCGCTGCGGCAGGCAAGCCGGTGATCTTCTCGATTAACTATCTGGACTACCCGGGCTGCTCGAACCCGGGTTCGCCAAATTGCGACACCGGGGACCCCCTGACTGAGGCGTCGTATGCCGCTGGGGCCGGCCTTGGCATCGGCAGCCAGGGACTGCAAGCCTCAGACCTGACTGCACTTCAATCCGGACTTCCCTGCGACAACAATTCTTGTGCAGCCTTCGCAGACTATCCCCACACCCCGATTCGCGAGTGGCAGACGGCGTCGCTAAGCGATCCCACGAACGGCAGCGGCAACATCACGGGCGACCTGGCACCGCTGCTCCCCTTTGCAGTGAACAACGGCGCCACGTTGATTGAGCCGTACACGAATGACGCGCTGTGCGCTTTCGATACTTCATGGGTCGGCAGCGGCACCAACACCTATGCGCATTGCAGTGCCGCCGGGTACGCAAACGCCTTCGAGCTTGCGGCCCAAGCTCTGGCAAATAAATAGCCGGGCGGTTGCTCAGGAGAATCCAGTTCTTGCTGGAGGGAACTCAGCAACATTCGTAGGGAAATCGGCTGCCCGAATCTCATTACAGAAAGGGCGCCCTGGCCTCGGAGCCACCGCGGGACTTGCTGTGCCGCCGGGGCTTCTGGCACAGGCGCCAGAACTGTCGGGCTGTAGTGTCTGAAGGCAATTGAGATGAGAAGGGGAGCATCGGGCTCCCCTCTTCACCTGTTTTGCGACGGGAGTGCGGGTTCACTGTTACCAGCAGAACCATGCTGATTATCTTACCGAGAACACCTACACGTCAGGGCAACTGTGCTCGTCGCCGCATGTTGCCTGGCTATCGCCTGCCTTGCTGTAGGGACAGGCATGGCCTTTCCAAATTCCAGAACGGGTGAGCGCAGAGTTTTGCCTTCTCAGAGACCTCCGATCCAAGGCGCTTTCCGACTGTGCCGCTTTGCTGTGCGGAAAGGCTCCGCCTTTCCGGCGCCCAGGCCCCTTCTTTGAAGTTTTTGCGGCCAGCCACAATGGCTCGCCAAAGAGGTCTTGCGGCGCTGCTACAAATGGCTTAGGAAGGGGCAGGATGAAGAGGGCGCCCTCCACTTTTCCACAGCTTAACCAGCTGTAAAATAAGCTCGCAAAAGTACAGTCTCTGCTTTCCCATTCCTACCCACCATCCAATTTTGACCTGTTATCGTTCACGGTGAACCAGCCCGCCTGCTGGCAGAAAGCTTGTGGTGCAGGCATCGTGCCTTCCGGCTTCATCCGGTGGTGCGGGCACAATTCTCGACGGTTGCGAGCGGAGGCGGACAGCATGGCAGCGTCAAAGGCAGGATCGAAGAATACCAGGAGGGCAGGGCGTAGCACGGGTAAGCCCGGCGGGCGCTCCGGCCGGCCAGGGGCTCCTCGCCCTCGCCGGCTTTCATCAGGCGCTCGCAGTGAAGATTCGTTCGAGGGGTTGCTCGACCTGCTGGCGCTCGAGGAGCGCGACGCCTTGCCTGCCTACGCGCTTCATCGCGACCGGGTCAGCATGCCGCCGTCGGCGTCCAGGGCCCGCCTCGGCGCAACCAAGAGGGATCGCGCCATGAGCCTGCAGGGCGAACGGCTGCGGCTGGCCATCGACCGCAGGCAACGCGCGATCGCCTCGCTGCTGCGGACACTCGGCGCGCACCACTCGGTAGGCCAGTACAATAGCCTATATTCGCCGGCGAATCCGGCCTCAAGACCGTTTTCTGCAAAAAAGACGAAAAAAAAGAATCTAAAATTTTACAAAACGAAGCCACTAAGCCCTGTAAAATCAATAAAACGCCCTCAAAAACAGGCCAAAACGAAGCCAAACGAAGCGAAACCGGGTCCGACCTAAGTCCTTTGAAATCAATCCGGCGGTCTTGGCGGTGGCTTTGATTTCCAATTCAAAGCGAAACTCACCTGAGGGGCGGAAATGACTGCCTTCCGACATCCCGCCCAATGACACCGGCGCGGCTCTCCGCGAGTCCCGCGGAAGTGCAAGGGCATCGGTGTAGAATTGGAGTGAGGCCGGAACCGCAGCTCAAAACTTGAGCCCAAGGGGGAGCAGCAATGAAGAGAATTGCGCGCGCGCTGGTGAGCGTGAGTGACAAGAAGGGCGTGGAGGAACTCGCGGCCGGACTGGCGGGGCTCGGAGTCGAGATCCTTTCCACCGGCGGCACGGCCCGGCTGCTTCGCGGCCGCGGCCTGACCGTGCGCGACGTGTCCGAGGTCACGGGCTTCCCCGAAATGCTCGACGGCCGCGTGAAGACCCTTCACCCGAAGGTCCACGGAGGGCTGCTTGGCGTCCGCTCAAATCCCGAGCACGTGCGGCAGATGGCGGAACATGGAATTGAGCCGATCGACATGGTGGTGGTGAACCTCTACCCCTTCGAGAAAACCGCCGCCGGGCCCGGCGTGCAGTTTACGGAGATCATCGAGAACATCGACATCGGCGGGCCCTCGATGATCCGCTCCGCGGCCAAGAATTTCCGCGACGTCGCTGTGCTCGTGGACCCCGCCGACTACGCGCTCGTGCTCGAGGAGATGCGGCACAGCGGCGGATCGGTCTCCGACGTCACGCGCGCGCACCTGGCGCGCAAAGCCTTCGCCACAACCGCCGCCTACGACGGCGCCATCTCCACGACTTTGCAGAAATGGGCGGCGACTTCCGAAGAAACCGGGGACGGGGCCGCGGCGGGCGTGCGTCTGCCCGAGAGGCTGCACCTGAACTTTCGCAAGCTCGCCGACCTGCGCTACGGAGAGAATCCGCACCAGCAGGCGGCGGTCTACGAGGATCCGGCAGCGGGCGGGCGGGGCCTGGCGAAGGCCCGGCAGCTCCAGGGCAAGGAGCTTTCGTACAACAATCTGGTCGATCTCGAGGCGGCGTGGCGGCTGGTGGGAGAATTCGATGAGGCGGCCACGGCCATCATCAAGCACACCAATCCTTGCGGCGTGGCGACGGCGGCGAGGCTGCGCGATAGTTACCTGCAGGCGTTGGCCGTTGATCCCGTTTCGGCCTTCGGTTCCGTGATCGCTTTCAATCGCACCGTAGACGCGGCCACGGCGGAGGAGCTGGTCAAGCTGTTCGTGGAGGCCGTGGTGGCGCCGCAGTTCGAGCCGGCGGCGCTGGAGAAGCTGGCCGCCAAGAAAAACGTCCGGGTGATGGAGATGCCGGCCGCGGGAGACGAGTACGGGTTGCAGCTCAAGTCGATCGGCGGAGGCCTGCTGGTGCAGACGCCGGACACGCTCACCACGGGTCCCGAAGCCTGGAAGTGCGTCACGGAGCGCGCGCCCGGGGAACGCGAGTTGCAGGCGCTGGCCTTCGCCTGGCGGGTCGCGAAACACGTGAAGTCCAACGCCATTGTCTTCGCGCGCGAGAACGTCGCCGTGGGCGTCGGCGCCGGCCAGATGAGCCGCGTGGACTCAGTCCGCCTGGCGGTGAGCAAGGCGCGCGACCTGAACCACAAGCTCGAAGGCACCGTGGTCGGCTCGGACGCTTTCTTTCCCTTCCCCGACGGCGTGGAGGAAGCGGCGCGCGCCGGAGCCACGGCGATCGTGCAGCCCGGCGGATCGATGCGCGACGCCGAGGTGATCGCGGCCGCCAATCGGCTGGGCCTCGCCATGATGTTTACCGGCGTCCGGCATTTCAGGCACTAAGCGGATCGCAGGCACTGACCCGCTCGCGGGTGCCCGCTCGGTTTTGAGATCACAATCGGTTTCGCGATCATCAACCGTCGCCCGTCGAGGCCCTGCACCCTGATTTGGTTCTTCCGCTTTCCTGCGACTCCTTGAAGCGCCTTGACGCGTACCCTACAATGGAGGCAGGAGCTTCTGGACGCGCGCCACGCCGGCTTCAGGGGTTCGTTCGCACAAAACAGGCGGATGCTCGCAGGCGGCGTATGCTGAGTTTCGAAGAAATCGCCGGCAAGGTACAGGCCTATCGACCCGGGGACGATCTCGCCCTGCTGCGCAAAGCCTACGAGTTCAGCGCCAGCGAACACCGCACCCAGAAGCGCCTTTCCGGCGAGCCTTACGTCTCCCACCCTCTCGAAGTCGCCAACGTGCTTGCCGACATGAAACTGGACGTGGTGTGCCTCGCCGGCGGCATGCTGCACGACGTCGTCGAAGACACGCCCACCACCATCGACCGCCTCCGCCAGGAGTTCGGCGCCGACGTGGCCCACATCGTGGAAGGCGTCACCAAGATCAGCCGGCTCCAGTTCGAAACCCAGGAAGAGAAACAGGCCGAGAACCTGCGCAAGATGTTTCTGGCCATGGTGGACGACATCCGCGTGGTGCTGGTGAAGCTCGCGGACCGGCTTCACAACATGCGCACGCTCGGAGCCCTGCCGCCTGAGAAGCGCGTGCGCGTGTCGCAGGAGACGCTCGAGATTTACGCGCCCATTGCCCATCGTCTGGGCATGGGCAAAATGCGCGGCGAGCTCGAAGACCTGGCCTTCCGCTATCTCGAGCCCGAAGCCTACGAGGAAGTGCGCAACGCGGTGGAGAGCCGGCGCAAGGTCAGCGAGGAATTTCTGGCCGAAGTGCGCGCCCAGGTGGAATCCACCATGAAGAAGAACGGCATTCCGGCGCACGTCGAGGGACGCATCAAGCGGCTTTACAGCATCTGGCGTAAAATGCAGCGGCAGGAGATTCCCATCGAGAAGGTCTACGATCTTCTGGCCGTCCGCATCGTCACGGACTCGGTGAAGAACTGCTACGCCGCTCTCGGAATGATTCATCAGACCTGGCCGCCGGTGCCGGACCGCATCAAGGACTTCATCGCCATGGCGCGGCCCAATCTCTATCAATCGCTCCACACGTCGGTGATCGGCCCCAACGGCCAGCCCTTTGAGGTCCAGATCCGAACCGAGGAAATGCACCGCGTGGCGGAGGAAGGCATCGCGGCGCACTGGAAATACAAGGACGGAAAACCCGCCGCCAAGGAGGACGAGCAGCGCATGGCCTGGCTGCGGCGCCTCGTCGATCTGCAGCAGGAAATGCGCGACCCGAGCGACTTTCTCTCCACGCTCAAGATCGACCTTTACCCGCAGGAGGTCTACACCTTCACGCCCAAGGGCAAAGTGGTGGTGCTGCCGCGCGAAGCCACGCCGATCGACTTCGCGTACGCCGTGCACAGCGAGGTCGGACAGCACTGTTCGAGCGCGCGCGTGAACGGGCGCATGGTGCCGCTCAAGTCGAAACTGGCGAACGGCGACGTGGTGGAGATCACCACCTCGCCCGGCCAGCGGCCCAGCCGCGACTGGCTGTCAGTCGTCAAGACCTCGAAGGCGCGCAACAAGATCAAGCACTGGATCAACCAGGCGGAGCGCACCCAGGCCATCGAGATCGGCCGCAAGCTGCTCGAGAAGGAAGCCCGGCGTTACAGCGTGTCGCTCAAGGAAGTGACCGAAGAAGACTACCTGCGCGTGGCCAGCGACTATGGCTGCACGCAGCTCGACGACGTGCTGGCCGGCGTCGGCTACGGCAAGTTCGGCGCCCGCCAGGTGCTCGGGAAACTCTCGCCTTCGATCCCTGATGAGGCGCAGCCGGAACCGTCGAGCCTCGCCGCCACGGTGAAGCGGGCGCTCGGCCTCGAACGCGATCTCGCCATCCAGGTGCACGGGCACGATGACCTGATGGTCTATCGCGCCAAGTGCTGCAATCCCGTGCGCGGCGAGGAGATTGTCGGCTACGTCACGCGCGGCAAGGGCATCGCCGTACACTCCAAGTCATGCCATAACGTCCAGAATCTGCTTTACGACGCCGACCGCCGCATCACCGTGGAATGGAGCGGACCCAAGTACACGCTCTACACCGTCAAGCTCGCCCTCACCACCGCCGATCGCCGCGGGCTGCTGGCCGAAGTCACCTCCGCTATCAGCGACGTCCATTCCAACATTCAGAACATCCAGGCGCACACCGGCGACGAGCGCGCCACCATCGACGTCACCCTCGACACTGTGGACATCCAACATCTCCGCAAGATCGTATCGTCCCTGCGCAAAATCGATGGCGTGTATGAAGTGAAGCGCATCATGAGTTGACGCGCACGCCAGCGGCGTTTATCGGGCGTGACAGGAAGGCTCGATATCGGCCCGGACGGCGGCGCGCGTCAAGCCAGTCTGCACTTCGCCACAATCAGCGTGATGTCGTCGTGCTGGTGAGGGCTGAACTGCTGGACCTCGCGCACGATCGAGGCCACCTGCGCATCCGCGGGCTGTTCATGATTCCGCCGTAACGCCTCGACGAGGCGCCGCTCGCCGAATTCGTCACCACCGTCGCTGAAGGATTCGGTGATGCCATCCGTGTAAAATGCGACCGTATCACCGGTGGACAGCCGTCGCTCCCCAACAACGCAGTCCCATTCTTTGAAGAGTCCAACGACCGTCGTGGTTGATTCCAGCTTCTCGAGCCCCCCGTCCTTCCCGAGGATGAGAGCCGGCAGATGCCCGCAGTTGACGTAGCGCAGACGCTGCGCGCGGTCGTCATACTCGGCAAAGAAGAGCGTGGCGTAAGCGCTCTCGGTCGTGTTCTCATAGAAGAGCTGGTTCACCGAGCACATCAGCCGTCGCGGATGATCGAGCGCGATGGCGCACTGGCTGCGCAGGTTCGCCTGCAGGTTGGCCATCAGAATCGCTGCCGCAATTCCCTTCCCCGATATATCGCCGATCAGGAGCCCCAGCCGTTCCCGTCCGAGATCGAGAAAGTCGTAATAGTCGCCGCCGACCTGGCGAGCCTGAATGCAGGTCCCCGCGTATTCCAGCGTTCGCATGCTTGGCAGCGTCTGCGGGAATAGTCCGGCTTGCACCCTCTTGGCGATCTCGAGCTCCTGCGCGGCGAAGCGCTCGGCTTCCAGCTTCTCGGCCGTGGCGCGGCGCTGCGCTTCCACTTCCCGCGTCAGTTCATCGAACCCGGCCAGCGAGAAAGAATTCCCGTCTAAGTCGAGGAAGCGCGTGAACACGCCGCCCCAGACCCGCCCGGCGACGCCGTCGGCCCCGTTTCGCCGCGCGGCGGCCGCTCGTACCGGATGCGCCGCAAACGCGGAGTGGAACTGAACCGCACGCCGCGCTTGCGCCAATCGTGGAACTTTGCCAGCACGTCTTCGGTCACGAACACCACCTGCGTCGGCCGGCCAATCAGCTTGTACTCTCTGGAATCGGGTTTGGGCGCGACCAGCGTCAGGATGGCCGTACCATCCGGCGGCGAGACAGCCACCCAGCGCCGTCCGGCCTGGAACTGGACGTCGGCCACGAGGTTGAATCCCAACTGGTCGAGGTAAAACTTGAGGCTGCGATCCTGATCTCGAACGAAGACGGTGACCGAGTGCATGCGGAGATAGGGGCGATCTCCGCCCGGCGCGGAGCCGTCGGTTTCGTGAGCTGAAGGAGGACTGCCCATCCGCGCAATTATAAGTCACAATTCCGAACCGGCTCATGACATCGACGCGCTTCCTCGGCTACGCTTTGGGTGATGGACCGAATCGCTCTTGAATGGAGGCCGTCCGAATGAAGCTGACCGATCTGTTCCTGGCTGATCTCGAACGCGAGGCGATCCCGACGCGCCGCGTGCTGGAACGCGTGCCTGAAGGCCGCGACGACTGGAAGCCGCACGAGAAATCGATGGCGCTCGGATATCTCGCCAACCTGGTCGCAACCATGCCGTCGTGGATTGCCATGATGGTTACCGAGAACGAGCTCGATTTCAATCCGCCTGGCGGACAGCGCTACAAACCGTCGCAGGCCGGCAACAACCGCGAACTGCTCGAGGCTTTCGATCAGAGCGTAGCCAAGGCGCGCGATGCGTTGCGGAGTACGAACGACGAACATCTGATGACGTCATGGCGATTCCTGACCGGCGGACGCGTAATCAGCGATCAGCCTCGACACATCGTCATCCGGGACGGCGTGCTGAACCACCTCGCTCATCATCGCGGTCAGTTGACGGTCTACTTGCGGCTGAATGACGTTCCGGTGCCTTCCATCTACGGACCATCAGCCGACGAACGGCCCTTCGGCTGATCCTATTCCGCGCCGTAATCGATCTCCATGCGGCGCAGTTGCCGGCTGCTGAAAGCGATGGCGACGAGTGACAGCGCCAGCAGTCCGAAGATGGCGGTCAGCGTCGACGCCGGTGACGGGTTCATGGCGATAAAGCCGAGAGGGTTTCCCTGATCGAGGGAGACCTCGGTCGGAATCAGGACCGGACAAAGGGATTTGAGATAGAAGATCACGCTGATGCGTTGCAGCGCGGCGGGCAGAATCGCATTGATCGCTTCCCACACCAGCACGGCGGCGGTCGGCAGCAGCGGATTGCGGAACATCACTCCGGCCGCGAGAAACACGGCGCCGTAGCCGAGGCAGGCCAGAAGGGTCACCCCGAGATACGCCGCCAGATGCGCGAGCCCATGGCCGTGCAGGAAGTATTCCTGGCGCGTGTTCGAATCGAAATGCCAGTAGACGACCGCGAACTGCAGCAGGACGCTGGTTCCGAAAATAGCGGACGCGGCCAGCAGGCCGGAAATGAATTTCCCCGCCAGCAGCACCGGCCTTCGAACGGGCGCGAGGAAGTAATAGTGCAGGCTCTTGTCGAGCACCTCGCCGCGGAACAGGTTCATGAAAATTCCCACGCAGCCGAAGAAGATCGCGAGCCGCAGAAAGAACAACTGAAAGACGCCGGCGAAGATGTGGGTCTCTTCCGCGATGTCGCCGGCCTGCCCGGTTTTCATCAGGTAAAGCGAGTGGAACAAAAAGATCAACACCGGGGCGAACGCGAGAAAGTAAATCCAGATTCCCCGCCGCGAGAACAGGGTCTTCTTCGTCTCGAGCCGGATGATGGCCCGCAGCTGCGCCCGCCATAATGCCCACCGCGGCTCGTTCATTTCGTAGACTCCTCCGTGCCGATCAGGTACTCGTAGACCGATAACACGTCATCGTCCGCCGGCGCCACCGATTCAATCTCGATCCCGTTCTGCGCAATCCGGTTCAGCAGCAGGTAAAAACGATCGGCGTCACGCGTCTTCACCAGCACGCCCTGGCGGTCATTGTGAATGCGGGCTTCGACCACGTAGTCCTCGTGAAAGACCTGCGACGCGAGTTCTCCAGGCTTGTCGCAGCGGATCAGGACCTGCATGGGGTGCTCTTGAATTTCGTCGCGCACGCCCTGAATCTTGCCTTCCGCCACTACGTAACCATTGCTGAGCAGCACGACCTGATCGGAAATCACGTCCACCTCGTGCAGGACGTGGCTCGAGATGATCAGGTGCAAGCCCTCGGCCGCGAGCGTGCGAAACAGCGCAATGGTCTCCGCGCGAATCAGCGGATCGAGGCCGTTCAGCGGTTCATCGAGCACCAGCACGGTTGGATTGTGGCAGATCGCCTGGGCCAGCTTGATGCGCTGCCGCATGCCCTTGCTGTAACCCGCGATCTTGCGCCCGGCGGCGTCCGCCAGGCTCACGCGATCGATGGCCCGCACGGCCATCTCGCTCGACTGCGCGTGCGGATAGCCGAACAGGCGCAGGTAGGAGTAAATAAAATCGTAGCCCGTGAGCCCCCGCGGGAACGAATCGAACTGCGTGCAATAGCCGACCACGCGGAAGAGCCGTTCAGGATCGTCGGGCGCCATGCCCAGCACGCTGATCCGCCCGCGCGAGGGCCGCACCAGGCCCGTCATCAGATTCATCAGGGTCGTCTTGCCGGAGCCGTTCGGACCAACGAGGCTGGTGATGCCCGGCGGAATGGAGAGGTTGACGCGATTCACGCCCAGCACCTCTCCATAGAACTTGGAGACTTCTTCAAACACGATACGCGTTTGTGGTCCCGCGACGTTCATGTTCCCGCTCACCCGTTCCGTCATCCGGCTACCACCTCGTAAGCGCGAACCTTGCGCTCGAGCAGCGCAACGCAGAAGACGCAGGCCGCGATCAGCGCGATCCAGGCGCTCTCCGGCGATATCCCGACCGGCTTGCCGTGGCCGAAGAGGCTGCCCTCGACTGTGGTCAGGAGATTGCCGATGTCGACGAGATACCCGTTCTTGGTATCGAGCACCGCGTTGATCGCCTGGGCCAGTCCGGCGCCAAAAAAGAAAACGCCGAGCAGCGCAGCGCCCGCCGCGAGCTTCCGCTTGATCCAGGCGGAGATTGCCAGCGACAGCAGCGAGAACACCAGAACCTCAATGGCGCTTCCGATGAAGATGCCCCAGGCAAGGCCAAGATTGGCCCACATCCAGCCGCCCCCTGCCAGACTGGACTCGATCGCGAAAAGGATCAGGCCCGGAACCCAGGTAATCAGTGAAAGCAGCCCGGCCAGAATCGCCATCTTGCCAACCACATATTCGGCGCGCGAGAACGGCCGGCAAAGATAGAGCGGCAGAGCGTTGTTGGCGAGGTCGGGCGAGACCAGGCCGGGCCCGACGATGGCCGTCAGGACGAATGCGAATCCGCTCTGAACGCCGAGAAAGGACAAAAAGAAATCCGCGTCCACCGCGAAAACCTGGCGGATGTTGAGCGTGGCCAGCAACGACAGGTTGTGATTCAGATAGAGGACCACGGCGCAGCCCAGCGGATAGAAGAAGCAGCACACGAAGTAGGCCGTCAGGAGCCTCGAACTGAACAGGTTCTTGAGAGCGTAGCGCGTGATGATGCTGAAGCGCGACCACGTTGGAGTGAGCTTGCCGGCATAGCTCCGGTAGCTGCGCTTATGGACGGCCATTGGTGCTCTCCATGGCTTTCAGGAAGATGTCTTCCAGGCTGTCGCGTCGATAGCTCATGCGCCGGATCTGCACGTTGCGCTCGCCGGCCAGGCGATAAAGTTCGCGAATCGCGAAGCTCTCAGGCAGCACCATTTTCATCCGCTGCGTCGACGTCATGGCGCACTCGCATCCGAGACCGGTCACCGCTTCGGCAAAAGCGTCGTCGCCGCCGACGGTCTCGAGCTCCAGGAAGCGGCGGTTGGCCTTGCGCTCCTCTTCCAGGTTCGCATAGTGGACCTGACGCCCTTCCTTCAGAATCAGCACTTCCTCACAGGTTTCCTCCACGTCGCGCAGGAGGTGCGAGCACAGCAGGATGTTCAGTTCGCCGGTGTCGCGCATTTCACGAATCAGCCGGATCATGCGCTGGCGCGCCGACGGATCGAGTCCGTTGGTCGGCTCATCGAGCACTACAAGGCGGGGTCCGTGGGCGATGGCCTGCGCGAGCTTGGCAAGCTGCTTCATGCCGAGGGAATAGGTGCCGAGCTGCCGGTAGCGCGCCTCCCCGAGACCCACATAGAACAACGCCTCGTGCGCGCGCTCGAGCGCAGCCTCCGAGGGCAATCCGGAGAGCTCGGCCATCATGCGGATGAAGTTCACCGCCGTCATTTGGGCGATGAAGCAATCGGACTCCGGCATGTATCCGGTGAGGGCGCGGATTTCGCGCGTCTCGGTTCGGATATCGTGACCGAATACGCGCGCCGTGCCCGCGAACGGCCGGTAGAAGCCAAGCAGGGTGTTGATCAGGGTTGATTTGCCGGCGCCGTTCGGCCCGAGCAAGCCGATCGTCCGCCCGGACATGGAACACCTCAAGTCCTTGAGGATGTCGCGCTGTCCGAAGCGGACGTTCAAGCCATCGAGTTCGATTACAGCGGGCATGGGGTTGGTTGAATTAGCAGTTAACAGTTGACAGTCGACAGGCAACTGCGTCAGTTCGTCAGCATGTCAGTTTCTCAGTCACCGGCCTTCGTCTTCGACTGTTGACTGTCAACTGTCGACTCTCAGTATGTCAGCTCGTCAGTACGTCAGTTTCTCAGTCCGACCTTCGTCTTCGACTGTTGACTGTCAACTGTCGACTCTCCGTCGACTGTCAACTGTCGACTCTTTCTACGTTCCCTTCGAAGTGCTCTTGTTAGCCTTCTGAATCATCTGGATCATATCCCACGGCCCTGCGCCGTGCATGCCGAAGAGGGATTCGAACCCGATTCCAAAGATGCTGCCCGTGCCGGCCATCACGATCTGGCTGGGCTCGCCGTAGGCGCAGATCACGCTCGGGCTGCTGTTCGCGCTGAATTGCTGGATCGCCTGCCGCTGCGCCGGCGTCAGCGCGGGGCTCGACTCCAGTGTGCCCGCAAGCGGCCCGACCACCGCGCCCATGTTCTGATAGACCACGGCGGAAAAGTTCGTGTTGCCGTCCTGGGGAAGACGGCTGGTGAAGACCGCCGAGCGCGCCAGGGAGTATCCGGTTTCGCGATTCTCGATGGAGCTCAGCAGGAGCCCGCGATTCGGCGCCGCCAGCAGGTACCCGTCCTCGAACACGTAGCTGATGTCCACGGTGGCAGTGCTACGGGCTTTCGCGGGCGGCGTAACCTGCAGGTCATAAAAGGTCCGCCCGCCGGAGGTCTGCTGGCTCAGGCTGAAGCGCGGCCGCTCGGAGCCCTCCTGCGACGCCTGCCCGTTCGAGGCCAGCACGATCCTTTCGATGGCGCTTTCGAGCTGCGTTGGATTGTTGACTTCGAGGACCACTTTCCAGCTCGGCGTCGGCAGCACCGGCCCGTCCTGGGCGAACGTTACCTCGCCACCGAGCGTTCCGGCGAGGTCCTGCACGCTCAGGCCGGCCTTGGACTCGAACTCGGCCAGGTCCTGACTGAAGTTGGCGTCATCGTCCTGGACGAAGCTGAACATCTGTCCCACGATGTCGCGCGGCGACTGCGCCACGAGCGACACGGCCAGGCTCGCCTGGGGCGAGATGAAGTCGAGCGTTCCCATCGGGCTCGGCTGGGCCAGCCAGCCTGCGATTCCGCGCCGGTCCCGGGCAAACGTGAGCGTGGCCCGATTTTCGGTGGCGCCGTTCACGTCTTTGCTTTCGATGATCAGATAACGCATATCAGTGAGGCCCAGCCTCGGGTCCTTGTACGGATCATGCCGGCTTCCGTTCTCCTCACGAACAGATACTACGGATGTGGAGAGAATTTGTTCCATGTCGGCGCAGATCAGCCAGCCAGCCCCGCCCTGATAGGCCTTTTGAATGGCCTCGCCGAACGGCGTGGACGTGAAGCCGGTGGACCCACCGATCGCCGCCGCCGCCTGCTGCAGCTGCGAGGCGTTCGACGCCGCCACCAGGAAGCTATCTTTCAGGTAAATCAGAATGTGGTCCTTGCCGTCCGGCGCAATCGCCATCGGGTTGGTCACAATGAGCGCACTTGCACCCTTTTCCCCTGTCATCTCGCCGAGTTGGCTCTTGAGGAAAGGGGCGAAGTCCGCCCGCTTCACCTCCGCCAGCAGGACCGGTGACTTGCCGCCGGCCGGCATCGCCACCACGACTTCGTCTCCGAGGTAACCGCTCAGGTTGCTGACGCGGTCGATCATCTCCTCGGTCTTCTGAGCTTCACCGGATGCCTGCTCTTGCTTCCACCACTGCTGCAGCACCTCGCTTGCCTCGATGCGGTCCTGGAAAAGCTGATTGGCCTGGCTCAAGGTCGACCCGAGATTCGGAATCGCCGCGTAGAACACAGTGTCCGCGGGCACCATCTTCAGGAGCGTGGAGTCGTAACGGAGGCCGGGTCCGGGAATCGCCTCGAACTGCTTCTGCAACGCGCTGAACTCCCCGAGCAGCGCCAGGTATTCGCCCGAGTTCCGGCTCCAGGAGACGTCCTCGGCAATCGGCACCGCTGCCAGGCTCGATTCCGTCGAAACCTGCTGGCCGGGTTGCAACAGCTCCTGCTTGCCCGCGTGATCCACACGCACTACGCCCTTGATCACGGAGACCCGCGAGCCCTTCATCCCCTGATCCACCGCGAAAACCGTGCCTTTCACCGACACCAGGCACTCCCGCGTGGACACGTACAGGCTGCCATGACGCTGCTCCGCCGCTTGCACAATGATGTTGCCGCGCTCGAGATGCACGGTCGTACCGCGCCATCCGCGTGACACCCAGAGGTCCGAACGCTGGTTCATCTCCACGGCCGAGCCATCCGCCAGTCGAATGACGGCCGACGAACCCTTGCCGGTGCGCAACTCAGCCTGTTTAGGGATCGCCTGACCGGAAGCCAGAGCCACACTGCCCTGGTCGGAGACGCTGTAGAGCCCGCCGTCGATGCTCGCGACCGTTGCCTCGGTTCCGCCGCCCGGCAACAGCCGGTCCGGGCCAAGCAATCCGATGGCGATGCCCGCGATCAACACAGCCGCAATGCCCCAGGCAATCGTCCAGTTGAGCCGTTTGGGCTTGACCACGTAGCTGAGGGCGACGGGATCCTTCCCGAGCGCCCGCGAGCGCGCAGCCTCCAAGGCGTGGCGGCAGGCCACGCAGCCGAGGACGTGATCCTGGACCAGCAGGGACCGCGCCTCAGGCAGCGTACGGCCCAGATAGGCCGGGATCAGAGCTTGAAAGTCAGGGCAGCCGTGGATTTGCCGGGCGTACCCGGGAGCTACCGCCGCCACGGGCGCCGGCGCTCCGGCGATGCGCGTCCAGACGCGCTGGGCGGCCTGCTCCACGGTTCCCTCATCGGGATTCGCCGCGCGCACCTTCGCGATCACACGGTCCAAATCGAATTCTTCGCGCCTGTTTTCGTTTTTCATGACCTGCCCTCCCAATACGAACGAATCTCTTTCTGCAACCGGCGTCGCGCCCGGTGCAGGGTGACCCCCACCCGTACGCGCGACACCCCGAGGATGCGCGCAATGTCGTTGTAGCTATGCCCTTCGAGGAACCGCAGGCTAAACATTTCGGCGGCTTCCGGCGAGAGGTGCGCGAGCGACTGGCGCAGGCAGTCTTCGAGCTCATAGCGGTCCGGCTGGGGCGGCTCGGGGTAATCCGGGTCGAGCGGCTCCGGTTCGCGGCCGCGACGCGATCGAATCACGTCAAGAGAAGCGTTGATGGCAGCGCGCCGCATGTAACTGACTGAGTTCTCAAGCGGCGGCGGCGCCGCGCTGTGGCCGGCCAGGCGCAGGAAGACCGTCTGAAGCACGTCTTCGGCATCGCTGGCATTGCCCGTGATCCTGTAGGCGGTGCGGAACACCATCCCGTGGTGGGCCTGAAAGAGGTGTTCCAAGTCATCGGCGGGGTTGGGAATCGAAACCTCCCGCAGCGGAAATGTCGTGGCTAGCAAGGCTGCCTGCATGGCACTCTCCTCGCCAATGAAGACGACAGAACGCCGCGATTATTACATGAGCCTCGATTCCGGACGCTGACGGAGAGAATACGCCTGGGAAAGCCCGCTTGCTAAGTCCTTTGCCTGAAGCGGGGGCTCCGGTGCGCGAATTTTCACGCCCTCGCGGGTGTCTGGAGTCGACATTGCCCAATAAAGGACTTATCCGCCCGGAGCATGGGTTCGGATGGCTTCGGTCGGGTTCGGTTTGCAGCAGTTTTCGCATCATTTTGTTGATTATAAACGGCTTAATTGGGTTCGCTTCCCTCATTTTTGATGGGGGGGAGGGGGGGTCCCCAAAACCGGCGACTGGAGGGAACCGTGACTTCTCGCTTATCCCGGTCTTGCCTTCCGTCCTGATGCGGGGCCTCCGGTTCAACTGTTGATCCAATCGAGCGCTCCATATCCCCTGCCTCTCAGGCCCGCGCCCGAAATCGAAAGGCGTGCTCATTGGTCTCTACCAGGGGCTCCCGGAAGCCCGCCGCTTCGAGGCGTGCCGGAAAACCGCCAGGATCGACGGGCACCAGGGTGCCCCAGATGTGGAGCATCCGCATGCCGAAGCTTTGCAGGCTGTCGACGCCTGCGAACACACCGCCAGGCTTGAGCGTCCGGCGTACTTCGCGCAGGAGTTTGTCCTGCAGGGTGGGCGAGGGCACGTGGTGCAGCATGGTGAAAGACACGGCGCCGGAGAATCGAGCGTCGCCCAAAGGCATGGCCGTCGCGTCGCCCCGGACCACCTTGACGTTAGTGCCGCGGAGGCGGGCCCCGAGCGACTGCGCCAGGGCCGGATCGATCTCGAGCGCCGTGAGATGGGCGATGCGCGGCCTCAACAGGTCCGTGGTGAGCCCGGGGCCGGGTCCGACCTCCAGCACTTCGTCGCCGAGTTCGACGTCACTCAGGACCCACGGCACCACGAACTGGTCCAGCATCTTGCCCCAGCGGGACGAGCGGCATAGCCAGCGATGCACCCGATTCACAAAAACCTCCCGAAAACCGCGCCCAGGCGCCTATTCCGTCTTCTCGAGCATGATCGAGGTGCTATCGTAATCCCCCTGCAGGTTGAAGTCGAGACCGTGGTGCATCAGGTAAGAGCCGGTCATGACCTCGGACTTATCCAGCAGATTGTCATCGATGGCCCTGACCCGGTAGCTTGCGCCTTCTTCGAGCCCCCGCAGCAGGATGGTGGGCGCGGGCCGCAGGAATTGCTGCGAGTGCAGGAAAGCGAAGAGCACCGCCTGCCTGCCGTCCGCCGAGACGTACTCATTGGCGGTCAAGTTCCCTTCGCGGGGCGAGAACAGCCGGTAAAGATCACCCTCCTGCACGGTCTCGCGGACGCTTTTGTAGTAGGCGACCATCCTGGTGGCCAGAGCGAAATCCTCATCCGACCAGTGGTTCAGGTTTGAACCGATTCCGAGCGCGCCCTGCATGGCCACCAGAAACCTGAACTTGAGCGGCGTGGAGCGCCCGTTGAGGTTGGGCACGTCCGTGACCCAGGCGGACATCACTTTAGGCGCGTAGGCGAAGCTGAAGCCCTCCTGGATGCGCAGGCGGTCGAAAGCCTCCGTGTTGTCGGAGGTCCAGACCACGCTCGCGCGCTTGAGAATGCCGAGGTCCACGCGTCCGCCGCCTCCCGAGCAGGATTCGATCTCGAGACCGGGGTGCCGGGCTCGAAGCCGGTCCATGATCTCGTAAACGTTGCGGACGTACTTCACCCAGATCTCTTTCTGCTCGCCAGGCGGCGCCTCCGCCCAGCCGGGCTCGGAGAAATGCCGGTTCATGTCCCACTTGATGTACTTGATGTTGTTTTCGGAAAGGACCTTGTCGAGGGCGCCGAAGATGTATTCCTTCACGTCGTCGCGCGCCATGTTCAACACCAGTTGGTTGCGGGCCTCGCTGCGCGGCCGCCCGGGGAAATTCATCGCCCAATCCGGGTGCGCGCGGTAAAGGTCGCTGTCGGGATTCACCATCTCCGGCTCGAACCAGAGTCCGAAGTCCAGGCCCAGCCCGTTGACATAACTGATGAGCGGTTTCAGGCCGTTCGGAAATTTCTGCGGGTTGACGACCCAGTCGCCGAGGCCGGCGTGGTCGTCGTTGCGGCGGCCGAACCAGCCGTCGTCCATCACGAACAACTCCACGCCGAGCCTGGCCGCCTTATCCGCCAGCGCCTTCTGCCCGGCCTCGTCCACATGGAACGTGGTCGCCTCCCAGGAGTTGTAGAGCACCGGCCGTACGCGCGGATGAACGTGGTCGGGGAGAATCTCGTCGCGCTCGAAGCGATGCATGAGCCGCGAAGCCTCGCCAAATCCCTTCCCTGAATAGCCCCCGTAATAGGGCGGAGTCTCGAACGACCCGCCGGGCGCGAGCGGCCAGGCGAAGTCGAAATCGTTATAGCCTCCGGTGACGCGGACCTGATGGGCGGGCGGCGTGTCTTCAACCACGAGCTTCCAGTTCCCGCTCCAGCCGAGCGCGCCGAACCACACCCGCCCGTGATCTTCGCCGGCTTCGCCTCCGGCGTCGATGGCAAACCAGGGATTCAACTGGTGGCTGGTGTTTCCGCGCCGGCTTTCCAGGATGAACTTGCCGGGATTGATGGACTGCCGCGTGAGTTGCGTCTCATCAGCCCAGCGGCCCGTGAGATAGGTGAGGCGATAGCCTTCGCCCGCCGGCACGTACCAGACGCCCGATTGCGCGCTCTCAAGCGTCACCGTCTGTGCAGTCCGGTTCTCGATCGTGGCCTGCTTGCGAATAATGTCTTCCTTGGGGAAGACGGTGTAGGTCAGATTGACGAACAGGCCGTACTGGATGTCCTTCAGCCGGATCGTCAGGGTGTCATCGTGGATCTGGTGGGACTCGTACTTCAAAACCACGTCGCGCACCCCGTCGGCGAGCGTCACTTTCAGCGCCGGCTCATTGTAATAGCGCCCGCCCCAGCCGGGATACTCGATGTTCGTCATGGTCTCGGTGGAGTCGAACGAGGCTGACTGGTGGCCCGTGTGGGCCGGGGCCAGCCCGGCGTCGCCCTCGAGCTTCTCGCCCCAGTACAGGCTCTGAAGTTCATTCTCCTGATTGATGCCGATGACGTACGACGTTCGCGCCGTGTCCAGAACCCAGACTTTCAGGCTGTCGAGATAACGCACGTCGGGCTGCGGAGCCGCGTCGGCAGCTCTTGTGGCGGGCGCCAGCATGGCGGAAGCCACCACAGCCATGGCGCCGACCCGGAGGCGCCGTCCCGAGGACTTGCGATAAGCAGCACGCTCAACCATCTCAAACTCCAATCCTATTTGGGCTCACTTACGCTCGGAAAGGTGGTGCCTTAATTTCGGAGGCGAATCAAGCGCCCAGCAGGCGGCGAATCTCGGCGCTTAGCCTCTGGTCTTCCGTGTAGCCGCTCTTGCGCAGACGCTCCGATTCATCGAACTCGGTTTGCGCCTTGTCGAGTTTCCCTGCCTGACGGTACGCCTGTCCCAGCCGGTAGTGGGCCTCCGCCCACTGCGGGTCGAGCGCTACGGCGCGCTCGAACTCGGAGGCCGCCTGCTGCGGCTGGTTTTGATCGGCCAGCACTGCGCCGAGTTCGAAGTGGGCCTCGGCCAGAGACGGATCCAAAGCGATGGCCGAACTGAGCAGTTGCTCAACCTGCCCCGGATCAGCCGGGGCCTGCCCCGCAATCCGGCTTCGCCACAAGCACAGCGCGTAATAGTATTGCGCCGGCGCATTCCCGGGGTGACTCGCCGCGTACCTCCCGACAAGCTTCAGAGCCCGGTCAGTCTCCGCCGGCGATGCCGCGTAAGCCTGCGCCAGGAAAAAATAAGCCTGGGGCTCGTCAGGGCCGATATCGACAGCTTTGCACAGTGTGTCGATCGCCTGCAGGTACAGGCCTCGAGAATAATCAGCGACGCCCAGGCCCAGCATCATCCTGGCGGACTCAGGAAACCGCTCGGCACCCTGCCGGAAGGCGTCGGCCGCCCTTGGATAGTCGCCGCCCAGCAGCAGGCCGCGCGCGCGTTCAAAGCTGCTGGACTCCGCTGCCGCATCTGCTCCCCCGCCGGCCGACGCCGGGCCCTTCGACGCCGTTCCCAGCTCCCCGAGCGCCTGGCGCAGCTCCGATCCTCGCGCCTGGGTCTGGGACGAATAGCCTCCGGCATCCACCGAGCCTGAGACTCCGCCCGGCTTGAGCCCGGCAGAGTCGGAGAACTCGATGCCCGCGTCCGAACTCGTGTCTGTTGACTTCCCGGAAGGCGCAGCGCCGGCCGGCGCCTGCATCGCGAGCACAAACTGCCGGACCTGCTGCCGCTGGCGGTCTGCCTCCGCAGGCTGTTGTTCGTGGAGGCGCTGATAAATTTGGATTTCCCGGTTCGCCTCCGATTCTTGACCCAGCCGGGCCAGAGCCTGGCCGAGGCGCTGGTGTGCCTCTGCGAGGCCGGGGTCGAGTTCGAGCGCCTGGCGGTACTGATCGACAGCCTTCTGATACTCGCGTTGGCCGTCCAATAGGATCCCGAGCTGAAGATGGGCACCGGGGAATTTCGGGTCCAGGGTGAGGGCGCGCTCGAGCAGAGGCTGAACCTGGCTGAGCGGCGCGCCACCCGTCGAACCGATGCGCGCTTTCCACAGGCTCATGGCGTAATCGTATTGCGCCTGGGCGCTATTGGGCGCGGCCTGTGCGAAGCGATGCAGGCGCTCGGTCACGGCTGCGGCTCTGTCGGGGGCCAGGTCGTAGGTCTTGCCAAGAAACTGGTAGGGCCGCGGAGCCATCGGGTCGAGATCACTCGCCTTCATGAACGCGTCCACCGCCTGATCATAGACGCCGCGCGAGTAAAGCGCGACGCCCAGCCCCAGTTGCAGCCGCGAAGAGCGGGGATAGCGCTCGACTCCATCATCAAAGACCTGCGTCGCCGGGTCGTAGCCGGCATGCAACAGCAAGTCGCAACCCCGAGCGAAAATGTCGGCTTCGGAAGGCTCCGGGTGCGCCGCCGGCTGTGACTGCTGATCGAGCGCGGCTTGATCGGCCGCAGTCACTGCCTCCGACGCCGACTGTTGCGGCAACAGTTGCGTCTCGGCCGCGACGCCGCCGGCGAGACACCACAGCAACGCCAGGACGCTTCGGAGCGCTGCGCGCCTGGAAAGAAACCGTCTCGCAAACGTCCCAAGCGCTTTCAACAAAAAGGCCTCACGACGAAGAGCACAGAGGGCTATAAACAGCAGACCCGCCGGCGGCATTTGCCCAACTCAGTGTTTATGCAAATCCCCGTGGCAAATCTTAGCCAGACCCAACTGGTGGGCCGTCCAGCCACTTCTTGAACAACCACCCCCGGCCCCTCCTTATCAAGGAGGGGAGCTCCATCAAGGGGGGGAGCTCCCCTCCTCGTTGAGGAGGGTTTAGGGGTGGCGGTCGCCAACAACCGGTCTAATGGCCGCCGTAGCGAATTGAATGGGACAGCCCATTACGTGATCTGACCGATCAGCGCCTTCAGGTCGATTTCGCTCGCGGACTCGCTGCCCCGGGGCAACGCCGGCGAGATTGCCAAACCGTCCCGATGTCCCTCGAACCAGACCAGGAACGACGATTGCTCAGCGCCGGGCAGACGCTGCTGGTTCAGCCAGGTATAGTAAGCGCCCATGTCGGCATCTACGAGCGACCCTTCAGGATCGGGGATCGGCTGCTGGTCGCCACGATTCGCAATCAGCTCATTCATGGGACGCTGGCGCTGGCGCGGCGCGTAGCGAGCGAGCAACGTCAGCGGCTGGGCCCGCCGCCAGGCCTCGCGCGCCGTCCACTGCACGAAGGTAGTGCTGAAAATCTGCGTGCCCGAGCCTTCGGTGAGCACGCTGATCCGGAAGCGATTCAACACGGCTTCCGGGGCGGCCCCGCTCAGGCCAAGCTCGTCCGGACGAAGCTCGGCCAGCATGGTGCGCAGCGCTTCCGGACCTCCGATTCCAGACTGGATGGCTTTCTCCATTTTGTTCAGCAGGGCCGCGCGGACGGACGCAAGCGCGCCATAGGAGACCGTGGTGAGCCCCTGGCGGGCATCCTCCGGCGTCCCGCCATCGATGTACCAGTGCGCATAAGGGATGGGATGGGCCGCGGCGCGCGCGGCCACGGCATCGAGCAGAACACGGACTCCGTTGTCAGGATTCACCCGGCTGAAGTAGACGCCCTGCTTGCGCATCTTACGGAACAGCGTATACCGGGTGTCGCCGATTCCCTGCCCCACAACCACAATCCCAAGCCTCGGCACGGGCAGCGGATCCTTCGGACGGGCGGCGTCGACTTTCTGAACGTAGTCGAGCGCGGCGCCGCGGAAAGCGTCGATCTGGTGCGTAGCCCACAGATGGGCGGCCAGGTCCTCGCCGAAGCGTCCCGGCTGGTTGACCCAGTCATGATTCTGAAGCTCGGGGGAGACCTTCAATCCGGCAAACCCGCCGAGCAGCCGCTCGCGTTGCTCGGGCGCGAGCGTCCCGAGATAAGCAAGCTGGCGATCGAGGTCCTGCCGCTCGGCCGGGAACTTCCAGTCGTAAACGATAATCTCTTTGAGCAAAAGCGGCACAAAGGCAGGCGGAAGTTGCTGTAATAACGCGATATGTGCGACGGCCAGTTGCCGGGCCTCGGGCGGGTACGACTGGAATTGCGCGGGTTGAAGCTCGGTCGGAAGCATGGCCTGCTATGTGACCTCCGCAAGCGCCTTCCCGGAGGAGAGTCGTGGCGAAAACCCGAGCAGTGCGCCCAGGGTCGGTACCAGGTCCGTCGATTCCACCGGCCGGTCCACGACCACGTTCTGGCGAATGCCCGGGCCCATGACCATCATCCAGGTGGTGCGGGAGAGCGGGTCGCCGGTGCGGTGGTGCTGGAATCCGTTTCCGCCAGAATCCGTGTCCGAATCGCGGCCGAAGTCGGGGAGAATGAACATCGCGGTCTTGCCCGCATATTCGGGTTCGCTCTGGATGGTCTTCCAGATCTCGGCCGAGAGGCGGTCCGAACGCTGGATGCCGTCGATGTAAAGCGAGTAAGTCCCGGAGTGGGCGATGTCAATGTCGTGCAGCGTGATCCAAAGCAGGCTGGGCGCGAACTGCCGCATGAGCTGGTGCGCCACGTACACCGAGAGCTCGTCTGGACTCGCGAGGCTGCGCGCGTGCGCCGTGAAGTCCGCCACCGACAGCTTTAGAATCTCGCCGAGCTGCCGCAACTCGAACTCGCTGCCGCTGAGCTCGGGCGTGTAGAGGGGCGTCTCGTAGTTGTCGCGCAGAAGGTGCTGGTATTCAACCTGCCCGCCGGAAGAGAGCGCCGCGGTGAGCAGGCGTTTCGGCAGGATCACTCCTGCGCCCAGGCCGGCGCCGTAGGAACGATGCCCGCTCTCACCGATGCGGTTGAACCCGTTGCTCGGCGCCACCACCCAGGCGTCGGTCGCCGGCCGCTTCAGGTCTTTCCGGAAATATTCGAAGACGGTGGGATTCTCCGGCGCCACCGCCGCGAAGTTATTGAAGGTCTCGTAGACGCCGGTTGCCAGGCTGGCCGTGGCCACGTAGTGGCCAAGAATGCCGCGGTTCACAACTTGCGTGAAAAACGTGGCCTGCGGAATCAGCTCGCCGAGAAGATGCGGGATATTCTCCTGACCCTCGGGCATGAAGGTCTCCTCGTCGCGCGCGCCGCCTCCGAACGTAACCACCACGACCTTGCGCACGCCGGCCGAGGCCAGAGCCGGCATCGGCCCGAGACCGAACAAGGCCGCGGCAGCGCCCGCGCCGGTGACCGTCCGCAGGAAATCGCGACGCTCCCAGGAAATCGCCTGGGCCAATTCTCGAGGAGTAGCAGCGCCCCGCTTTGTGAGCACGCGTGGAAAGATGCGGCACCTTCTTTCAGGCAGCGAGCCGATTTCGCGTCAGTGTATCACCCGCATCGAGGCGGAGCAACGAATTCAGGCCAAAGCTCACGGCCCGGCTGGGGCCGCCTTCGCGGAGTAGACGAACTGTTTGACCTGCTCCCGTTGCTTATCGACTTCCGCCAGATGTCGTTCGTAGAGTTGCTGGTGGATCTGGAACTCCTTCTGTGCCAAATCCTGCTGGCCGAGGTGAACATATGCCTGGCCCAGCCGGAAGTGGGCATCAGGGAGATCGGGCGAGAGCTTGAGAGCCTCAAGATACTCCGGTACAGCTTCACGGTATTTTCGACGCTGGGAATAGAGGTTGCCGAGCTGGAGATGCGCGTCACCGGACGAAGGATCGAGAGCGATCGACTTTCTCAGCAGGGACTCTATTTGGTCGAGGTACGTGGCGTCCGTATCCGAGCGATTTCCCTTCCAGAGGCTCAGGGCGTAATCCAATACAGCCTGCGCATCGTTCGGTCGGAGATCGGCGAACCGGTGGAAGCGCTGGATGACCTCGTCGGCCTGGTTCGGAGACTGCTCGTAGGCCTTGCTTAGAAAATAGTAAGCGTGCGCGTCAGACGGGTTCAGATCAGTGGCTTTGATGAGGGCTTTCACAGCGTCGTCGTAGCTGCCTTGCAGAAAAAACGCGAGCCCGAGCCCGAGCGCCAGCCGCGGTGAGTTTGGATAGCGCTTCAGCGCCGCCGAGAAGACTTGAATGGCGGGACCTGAGGTTTGATGCACCAGGAGTTCGCCACCCCAGTCGAAGAGGTACGATTCACTCGGCTCCATGTACGCCGCCGCCTGGTATTCGTGCACGGCGTCCAGATAATCCCCTGACTGTTCTTCAACCTCCGCGAGCAGGTCGTGCAACTCGGCGGTGTCCTTCTGCTTCAACAGGTCTCGAATCTGCTGGCCGGCTTCGCGCAAGCGCCCCGTCTTTTCGTACGCCAGGGCCAGGTTGTATCCGTTGTCATACGACTCCGGCTGGGCCTTCTGAGCGGTTTCCAGGTACGGAATCGCGGCGGCGATGTTCCCCTTGGCCAGGTAAAACTCGCCGAGGTTATGATTGGCGTCGAAACTCGCGGGCTCCAGTTCGACGACCTTCTTCAATTCGGCCTCGGCCAATTGCGCTTTCCCCAGGCCGGCAAGGTTCATGGCCAGGTTATTCCGGGCGGGCCCGGAGTCCGGTTTCAGCCGGACGGCCTCCTGAAAGCGCGGAGTGGCCTTCTCGTCCTGACCTTCGGCCGAGTAGACGAGCCCCAGCAACTCCTCAACGTCAAAATTGTGAGGCGAATCGCGCTGGAGCGATTCGAGCTCCTGCTGCGCCGCCGCGTACTGTCGGGAATTATAATGCGCCAAAGCGGACTGGAATCGGTCCGCGAGCCCGTCGGCACGTGCTCCGCTCGCCGGAGCACACCACAGCGCCGTCAGGAGCAGAGCGGCTGCGGTCCGGCCGAACGCTAACATGCTCTATATGCTAGCATCTCTCCGTAGCACCGTGAAATTCTTCGAAGCGGCGGGCCCCTGCGCGGCAGGCCCTTCGCCTACGCAGGCAGCGAGCCCTTTCAGGCAGTCAGGCGATGCAGTGTTGCTCGTCAAGGAGGGCTGCGCTAGGATGGGCGGTGAACGATGCCGCGTCTTACAAACAGCCCCGTTGCCTCGAGGGATCGCCACGCCGGACCACATCAGATGAGCCCACAGAGTCGGCAGATTCGGCCAGTGACAAGACACCGACTGCCCTGCCTTTTCCTGCTTGCGCTCGTGCTGCCTTTGTTTCCGGCCGATCGTTCGGATGCGGCCGGCGCGCCACCCTTTGACCAAGGTCCGACGTCGACGGCCGCCTCTGCCGATGAACACTTTGCCGAAGCCGAGAGGTTGCTGCATCAGGGCGACACCGAAGGATCCCTGGCGGCAACGCAGGCAGGGTTGAAACTCGCACCGCGAAGCGTGAAGGGTCTGGACCTCCTGGGCGTCATTTACGGACAAAAGCACGACTTCGCCCGGGCCGTCGCCGCTTTCGATGCCGCCCTGAAGGTCGATCCACACTCTGCGGTGACCCACACCGATTTGGGCAACATCTATTTCGAAGAACGGCAGCTCGACCTCGCTGAGAGAGAATTTCAAGCCAGCCTGCGCGAAAATCCGAACGACCGCGAGGCGAACTATAACCTCGGATCACTATTATTAGCCAAGAAGCAGCCGAAGCTCGCCATCGCTTATTTCAACCGCGTGCAGCCTCAGGACCTGCAGGTGCTCTTCAATTTGTCCCAGGCGTACTTCGCCTCGGGTCAGAAGGCGAAGGGCCTGGAAGTCGCGAAGTCGCTCTCAGATGCCGCCAAAGACAACGTCGACGGCCACTTTACGCTGGGAGTGTTGCTGGCGTCGCAGGAGGAGTATCCGGCCGCTATCCACGAACTCGCAACCGCGGACGCGCTCAAGCCTGGCACGTTCGCAATTCTCCACGATCTCGGCCAGGTGTACATCAAGAGCGGCGACAATGACCGCGCCCTGGACGTTCTGAGTCGGGCTTTGAAGCTCGAGCCCGATTCGGTGGCGACGCTTTACCTGATGGCGCAGGCATACTCAAACGAACAGAAGGATGTAAGCGGTCTCGATCTTCTCGCCAAAGCCCACAAACTCGCTCCCCGTAACACGGATGTGATCTTTCTGATGGCGCGGCTCAGCATGAAGCAGGAATTCTATGGCGATGCGGTTCCGCTGCTCGAAGAGGGACTGAAGATCGCGCCCAAGGAGCCCACGCTGCTGGCGGCTCTCGGCGAGAGCTACTACATGATCGGAAAGGTCGGTGAGGCAAAGGACACGTTTCAGACCCTGATTGAGGTTGAGCCCACAGCCAGCTCCTACGCGTTTATGGGGCTCTGGTATCGGAACCAGGGGCAATTCGACGAGGCCGTCAAGCACTTCCAGCAGGGGCTCAAGGCCGATCCACACAATGCCGCCTGCCTTTACAATCTGGGCTACATCGCTGTCCGTCAGGGCCGTTATGAGGACGCAGAAAAATGGCTCCATCAGGCATTGGAGGTTCAACCTGAGTACGCCGATGCGCTTCTCGAACTCGCTAATGTGAAAATGCACCAAAAGAAGTTCGAGGATGCCCTGCCGTTGCTCCGCAAGTGCGCCCAAATCGATCCGAACCCGGGTCCTGTTTACTACCGGCTGGGGGAAACCGAGCGCAGTCTGCACCAGACGGATGCGGCAGAGCGCGATTTCAAGATCTTTCAGACGCTTTCAAAGAACCCCACGCCCCTACCCTATCCGTACCAGCATCTCTTTGACTACGTCGATCAACGGGCCGGCCTTCCCGCGCAGCAGCAGACACAGCTTGATCTCACGGAGTTGAAGCATGAAGTGGAGCTCCATTCCGAGCGCCCGGAGAACTATTACATGCTGGCGGAAGCCTATTTGAAAGAAGGTCAGGTGGAAAACGCGAGGCAAGCCATTGCCGAGCTCGATCAACTAAGCCAGGGTGATTTTCGCACCGCGGTTGGAGTGGGCGTGCTTCTGGCCCGCTACCGCCTTTACACAGACGCGATCGCCCATTTCAAACAAGGCTTGCAGGCTAATCCTGCCGCCGATGACGCCTGGTACGATCTCGCCGACGCCTATTTCCGGATGCGCGACTTCAAGAACGCGCTCGATGCGGAACAGCGCGTTTCGCCCGAAGGGCAGAACGATGCCGGTTACCTGGCGTTGCGCGCCGATACCGCCGGGCACCTCGGACAGAACGACGAAGCTATTACGCTTTATCGCAGGGAAATCAGCGGAAATCCCGACCGCGACGCAGCTTACCTTTCGTTGGCCTTGATCTACCTTCGCTCCGGTGCGATGGCCGACGCCGGCGAGATCCTCAAACAGGGAACGGAGCGGATTCCCGACTCCGGCCAGCTTGCCTGGGGCATGGGAGTTCTGGCGGCCGCCGAAGGCAATGCCGCGGACGCTGAGAGCTACCTTAAGCGCTCGGTCGACCTGATGCCGCAATGGCCTGCGGCTTACTCGGCTTTGGGGGTCTTCTACTTCGAGACGGGACAGATCGACAAAGCGCGCCAGACGCTCGAGCAATTCACCCAGAACGGCCCAAGCGGCGCTCTTGATACGGGGCGCATTGAACAGGCGCTCGCTAACGCAAGCTCGCAACAGCCCGCCGGGCCCCTGGGGCAATTCGCGCCGCAAGCGCGCCAACAGTTCCTGCAATTTGCCTTTAGCCTCGCGGACCAATCACCCGAGTAAGACGATCCCAAAACAAAAGCCCGGCGGACTGTTCATCCGCCAGGCTCTTGGTCTGGTCACTCAATCAGAAATACAGCTTCAGAGCCAGCTGGATCTGGCGCGGATCCTGGAAGGGGAAGCGCGTCGAGCCGATCGCTCCGAAGGCGGTGCTGAGGAAATTTCCTGAATTGGGTACAGCGACCACGCCGTTGCCGCCGAAGTTCGGAGGATTAAACGTGGGGTGGTTCAGGATGTTGAAGAATTCGCTTCGGAACTCCAGATTGTAGCGTTCGCTCAGCTTGAATTGCTTGAACAAAGAGAAGTCGACCCGTTCGATTCCAGGCCCGGAGACTTGCGTGTCACCGCCGCCCAGAAGTCCGATGCCGGTTCCAACGTTAACGCACCTCGCCGGCTGGGAGAAGCCCGGGGCGGGGCAGGGTTGCGTAAAGGCATTGGGATTCAGGTAGTTATCGGGCGCACCTGAACCGTACGGGTTCTGCCCCGGAACGAGCATGGCCGTGCAACCCAAGTTGGCGGTCGTGCCATAGGGGCAGCCAATCGTAAGAGGCTGGCCTCCTTCGCCCACGTAATTCCATATGGTTTGCCACCCACCCAGTATCGCGTCCTCCGGGCCGCTGGCGCTGGTCAAGAACTTTCGCCCGTGCCCAAACGGCAACTGGTAGCCGCCGCTGAAGTGAAAGACATTAAAAATGTTGTAGTCGCAGTTCTGGTAGTCGCCTTGGATTCCGAAGCCGGCAAGGGCGGCGGCGCGTGAACCTTCACCCACGCCTCCGTTAAGTTCGTCTCCAGCGTCGCCGCGACAGTGCGACCACGTATAAGTGGCGAGAAAGTTGAGCCCATTCGAAAATCGCTTTTCGAGACTTGTCTGAAGGCTATTGTAGTAGCTATTCCCCTGGGTGTCCTGAATGCTGTCATTGCAGCCGATATCAGGGAAGGGGGTAATACCGCCGGGCCCGCAAATGGTCGCGGTGGGGCTTAGATTGATCGTGTAGGTACTCGGATTCGACACGCCGCCCGTAATCATGTGACGAGAACCGTCGCCGACGTAAGCTACAGTAGCGTTCAGGCTTGGCGTCAGCGCATATTGCAGCGTGAGATTCCAACCCAGCGTGTAGGGCGTCTGCCAGTTGTACTGCAATCCTTGCGGCCCTAATCCTTCCACATTAACCTGAGACGGGGTCAAGGCTATGCAGGAAAATGTCACCTCGAGGGTCGCAGCCGGACTGCAGGGCGTGCCATTAGCATTATTGAGGGTGATCGGCACCGAACCGTTAGCCTTGATCGGCGATACGGTGAATTGGAACGGGAAGTTTTCCCCGATGTTCGGTCCGTAGCCGGCATTCTCAAAAGAGTTGTAAAACATCCCGAATCCCGAGCGCACGACCAGTTTGGGAGTGACCTGGTATGCCAGGCCGACTCGGGGACCGAAGTTATTGTTTTGGACGTTCGACAGCCCGTCGTTGTTGATGAACTTGAGCGCGATGCCGTCTTTGGCCAGCACCGCGGACCAATCCGGAGCCGCTTGTACTAAAGCCTCGTTCTTCCCGTTATCAGGATACAGCATCTCCGCAGTGCCGAAGGGGGTTCCGGGAACGAAGTTCCCCTGGCGGCCCCAAAACTCTTCAATAGCGCCAAAGTGTTCCCAACGAACGCCAAGATTCAAGGTCAATTTCGGCGTAACCTTCCAGTCATCCTGGAAATACCCTGCCCAGTAGTTGTGGCCGTCGTCGCTGGGAGAAAAGTTGGAAACCTCCACCGAGTCAGACCCGCCAGCGAAGTTCACGGCGCACCCCGTGGTGGCAGGCACAGGGCACCCTTGTAGGCCGAGGGAATTCATTTCTGGAGTGAGCAACATCTGCGCCATTCCGATGCCGGCGTAGTTCCCATCGAAACTTATCTGGCCGTGCGAAAAGGCAGGCTGCAGAGTGGAAAACTTGATGTGCTGGAACTCCATGCCCATCTTGAAGGTGTGTTTGCTGTAAATCTTGGTCAGGTTCTCCGTCAATTGTGTCGTCTGCGTGGTTTCATCCGAGGGCAGGAAGGAGTTTGACCCGAGAGTGTTCAGGCCGCTGACCGAAATCCCCGGCAGCCCGCCGTTTTCCGAGACTTGCGCGATGCCTTGAATGCCATACTGCTCGGGGATATTGAGCTGGGTTGCCACCGGTCCGTAGCGGCTGGCGCCGAGGCGGTCTTCGCCCAGGCGCAGCTCATTCACGGTGGTTGGGTTAAAGGTGTGGGTATAGCTCAAAGCCCCCAGAACCGAGGCAGCGCTCTGCAGGCCCTGCTGGAAGGCGCCGCCATCCGCGATACCCGGGAACGGGCCGGGAATGAATTGCGGGTCGTTCACGTAGCTGAAGGTTCCGAATAGCTGGTTTTTCTCGTTAATGTTGTCGTCTATTCGGGTGTCGACGGCCTCGCGGTTCTCCGACAGCACCGGGTTCGACGACTGGTTGTTGATGATGCCCGGCCCGGTAGCGGCAGGAAACAAATTGAGCAATTTGACGGCGTTCGGATCGAGCCGATTGGCAGGAAGTTGGTTCAGCATGCAGGCCGTTTCGCTTGGGCAGGCATTCGCAAAGTTCGTGACCCCTTTGAGGCTTGCGCCGGTATAAAACGGGTCGGCGACGTAGCCAACCACGGTGCCGGTCGCAATACCATTGCAGGCATCGCCTTTGGCACTGAGCGGAGCCATGCCAAAGACTGGGTCAGCCACACCGCACGTCACCACCCTCTGGGTGGCGGGATCAAGAGCGGTGCCAACCGGCAGCACTCGGCCCAAATCGTCCGTCGTCGTGCAGGTGCTATTGGCGAGGCAGGCGGAGTTAGTCTGGTCGATAATGCTGTCGGACAAATTCGTAAAACCGCTGCTACGTTCCAGGCCCGTCGGAACGCTGCTGGTAAAAACGTTGCCTTGCCGCCGGCGCGTGATCTCAACGTCGCCGAAGAAGAACAGTTTATCCCTGCCGTCATAGACGTGGGGGATCACCACGGGGCCGCCAATCGTGCCGCCAAACTGATTCAGCCGGTACTCGGCTTTGGTCAGGTTGCCGGAGTCCTCTAAGAAGTCGGCAGAGTCGAGCTTGTCGTTGCGGAAAAACTCCCAAAGGTCGCCGTGAACCTGATTGGTGCCGGACTTGATGCTGGCATTCAGGATGGCGCCGCCCGCGCGCCCGTACTGCGCGCTGTAATCGGAGGTTTGGACCTTGAACTCAGAGAGAGCGTCCGGGGGCGGGAGAACGACGAAGTTGGTGCCGTTCAGAAAGTCCACGTTATCGGAATTGTTGTCAATCCCGTCGAGCAGATAGTTGTTTTGTGCGGGACGCAAGCCGTTGGCCGAGAAGGCCCCATTGGCGGCATTGCCGCGCGTGTCGGGCTGCGGGGTGTTAGCGCCCGCCACGACTTGGGCGAGGAACGTGAAATTCCGTCCGTTGAGGGGCAGGTTGTTGATGCTCCGCTGGTTAACGACCTGGCCGACCGAGGCGTCTTGCGTCTGCAGCTCCGGAGCCGCGGCCGTTACTTCCACAGTCTGCGTAACCGTGCCCGGCTTGAGCGTGATGTCGTCTTTCAGGTACTGATTGATGCTCACCGTCAAATGAGGGTGAATTACCTTCGAAAATCCGGTAGCTTCCACGCCGATCGCGTACGTGCCGATTTTGACGGGGGAGAACGTGTAGCTGCCGTCGGCAGTGGTCGTCATAGTGACGGTGAAGTTGGTGCCCTCGTTTGTCAGGGTGACCTTGGCGTTGGGAACAATCGCGCCGCTCTGATCGGTGACTGTCCCGGTGATTGTACCGGTGTCAATCTGACACCAGGCAGGAATCGCGGCAAGGATAAACAGGGCCAAGCACGCCCACTTGGCCGGCCTTTGGACACGAGAACGTTCCAGAACCACGGACATCGCTTTCCTCCTAAGTGCCACCACTCAATAAGCGCTACCCGACGTTCGTAAGTGCCAACTTGCTCTGAGCAGGACTCGTAATACGGCCAATTCGTGTGCGTGCACGTTTTCGTGTACGTACACGGCGGTTAAAATACTCCTCCGATAATATGTCTGTCAAGAAAAATCTTCTAGCAGGCATAATCGGATTCTACTAGCCGCCTCAAAGCGGATTATGATAGGGGCGCAATGCCACTCATGGCCAAGGACAGTCACGGCGGGGCGGTGGGCGTCCAGGACATCGCAGATGCCCTGGGGATCTCGTGCGGCACGGTCGACCGGGCCCTGCACAACCGCGCGGGCGTAAGCCCGGCCACCAAGCGCAAGGTCCTCGCGGTGGCGCGGAGGCTTGGGTATCGACCCAATCTGGCAGCCCGCTATCTCTCCTCGCGCAAGCACATCATGATCGGCGTAAGCCTGCCGCTCGAAGTGGCCTACTTCTTCGATGACGTGCGCGAGGGCATTGTGGAGGCGGCGAGCGCCTTTGAGCCGCTGGGCGTCAAGATCCTCTATCGCCCTTACAAGCGATTCGGGCAACACGAGGTTGAGGCTCTGCGGGACATCCTCGAGGAGAAAGTCAGCGCGATTGTAATGGCCCCGGGTTACCACGAGCGCATGCGCTCGGACATCGACAAAGCGGCCCGGCGCGGCATTCCCGTGGTATGCGTCGTGACGGACGCGCCGGGGACCGAGCGTCTGACGGCCGTTTCCGTCGACCGGTTCGCCCATGGGGCCCTGGCCGGCGAGTTGATGGGGCATCTGATCGGCGGCGAAGGCGGGGTGATTATCTTCATCGGGATGCACGCCGTTGTCGATCACGAGCAGAAACTGCGCGGCTTTGAGAGCAGTTTCAAACAGTTCTCTCCGCGCGGCAGAATCCTGGGCGTGGTGGAAGCCCATGATGAGGCGGACGAGGCTTACCAGAAGTGCCGCAAAGCGCTGGCCCAACATCCGTCCGCCCGGGGAATCTACGTTGCCACTGCGAATTCCATGCCCGTGATCCGGGCGCTCGACGAAATGGGACTGTCCGGCAAAATCAAGGTGATCGGCACGGACCTTTTTCCGGCCATGGTTCCCGTCATCGAAACGGGCAAGATGGCGGCTACCATCTACCAGCGGCCCCGGGAACAGGGTTCGACCGCCATCCGTGCGATCGTGCGATTTCTGACCGAAGGCTTGCGCCCGCCCCCGCAGATCCTCCTCGATCCGGCCATCGTTATGAGAAGCAACCTGAGCCTCTTCTTCCGTAAGGAGCCCGTCAGCCTGGACTCCGGCAGTTCCGCCACCCAGACAGAGTCGTCCCAGCGTTGAGGCGCCAGGCGGGCCCGTACGATGCCCTCACGCGATTTGCGCAGGATGAATCAGTGCGCTTCTTCCATCTCCCGCAAGCGCGCCGCCGCCGTTTCCGGCGTGATGTCGCGCTGCGGCGTGCCGAGCATTTCGTATCCGACCATGAATTTCCGCACCGTGGCCGACCTCAGCAGGGGCGGATAGAAATGGGCGTGGAAGTGCCACTCGGGGTGGGGCGCCCCGTCGGTGGGTCGCTGGTGAAAGCCCATGGAATAGGGGAAAGATATGCCGAACAAGTGATCGTAACGCCTGGCCAGGCGTTTGAGGATCGCCGCGAGGCTGTCGCGCTCGTCACCGCTCAACTGGTCGAGCGCCGTCAAGTGGCGTTGCGCGATCAGCATGGTTTCAAACGGCCAGATCGCCCAGAACGGCACGAGCGCCGCAAAGTGGCGGTTCTCGATAACCATGCGCTCGCCGCGGTCCCGCTCGATCGAAAGATAATCGCAGAGCAGGCAGGAACCGTGTGCGTCGCGGTAAGAGCTCTGGCGGGCCTGCTCCTTGGCGGGCTCGTTGGGAAGGTGAGCATCGGCCCAGACCTGGCAATGCGGGTGAGGATTGCTCGCGCCCATCAGGACGCCGCGGTTCTCAAAAATCTGGACGTGCTCGATGAACGGCAGGCCGCCCAGTTCTTCATACTGTTCGGTCCAGGTGTCGACCACGCGCCGCAGATCGGCCGGCTCCATCTGCGCCACGGTCAAGTCGTGCCGGGGCGAGAAGCAAACCACGCGGCAAATTCCCCTTTCGCTGCGCGCCATGAGCAAGCTCCCCGGCTCCTCAGTTCCGCCCTCCGGGGTATCCGGAACCAGCGCCGGATAGTCATTGTCGAAGACGAACGTAGACGTATACGGCGGATTGCGGGCGCCCGTCGCCCGCAGATTGCCGGGGCACATGTAGCAGGCCGGATCATAAGACGGAGGCGCCGCGGAAGCAGGCTTCTCCACCTGCCCCTGCCATGGACGCTCAGTGCGGTGCGGAGAAACCAGCACCCACTCTCCTGTGAGCGGATTAAAGCGCCGGTGCGGATGCTGCTTCAGATCGAATGTGGCCATGAGCGTCAGGGCGGGTCCAGCTCGGCGACGCCTTCGGCCGCTCCCGTAACGTAAATCTCAGGCGCGCCGCCGGTCCGTTCCTGGTACCCGCGGGCGACGGTCTGTCTGAAGGCGTCCACACTCTCGCTTCGCACCAGGTTTATGGTGCAACCCCCGAAGCCGCCGCCGGTCATGCGCGCCCCGTACACTCCCTCGGTTTGTTCTGCCAGGTCCACCAGCAGATCCAACTCTGCGCAACTGACCTCGTAGTCGTCGCGCAGGCTGCGGTGCGATTCCGCCATGAGTGCGCCCACCGTCGCGAGATCGCCCGCGCCGAGCGCGCGCACGGCCTCGAGCACGCGGCCGTTCTCACTCACCACATGGCGGCAACGGCGGTAGACGACGGGCGGCAGGGCGGACCCATACTTCTCAAGGTCGGCCAGCGTCACGTCCCGCAAGGCGCGCACCTCCGGCATGTGTTCCGCGAGCAGTCGTACTCCCGCCTCACACTCCGAGCGACGCTGGTTGTATTCGCCGCCGGCGAGCTCGTGCTTCACCATGGTGTTGCAGATCACGAGACTGATCCCCCCGGGGAGCGCCACCAGGCTGTACTCGAGCGACCGGCAATCGAGCAGCAGCGCCTGGCCCGTGCGGCCAAAGCAGGAAATGAACTGGTCCATGATGCCGGAACGCACGCCCACAAACTCATTTTCCGCGCGCTGGCAGAGCTTGGCCAACTCCACGCGCTCCACGGGGTGCCCCGAGTTCTCGAGCAGGGCGTAGCCCGTGGCAACCTCAATGGCGGCGGAAGAACTGAGACCGGCCCCGATGGGAATCTCGCCGGCCACCAGCACGTCTGCCCCTCGCAGCCGCTTGCCCGCGCGCTCCAGCACCAGGACGACTCCGTATACATAGTCGCTCCATTCGTGACGCCGGTGATGGTTGGGGGAGTCGAGCTCGTACTCCGCGATACCAGGGAAATTCTCGGAAGAGAGCACGAGCTTGCGATCCGAACGCGAACTGAGGGCAACCCAGGTATAAAAGTCGATCGCAGCCGGAAGAACGAAGCCGTCGTTGTAGTCGGTGTGCTCGCCGATCAGGTTGACGCGGCCCGGGGCCCGAAAGACGCGGGGCCGGTGGCCGTACAGCGCTTCAAACCGCTTCCGCAACTCCCCAGGTTGGTCCATATCGACCCACCCCCGTTCGCCAACCGCCTGACCGGATCAAAATTGCACTCGGCCCCGACGGGAAACGCAGTACGCCGTGACAGCCCGCGCTCGCTACTCCTCGCCTCGCCGATAAAGGGCCGATCAAGGAATCGAACGCTATCAGGAAAGAGAAGCTAACACGTTTCTCGGACGCGATGCAAAAGTTTAGCTTCGGCTTTCTCCCCGGCGTATGATCTGCAAGCCACTGCGAGCGGTCCGGCGTTTGCGGGCGACGCTCGCGCTGTGCTACTTTGCCTCCTCTAAACTCCGGCGCTGAATGCGCGTCCCATCGCAAGCCGGCGCCCACAGACTCGAGGTCATGATGAATCGCAGAAACCTGATGAAGACGGGCTTGGCCGGGATCGGCAGCCTCTGGCTGCTCAAGGATTATCGGGCCACGGAAGCGGCGGCCCCCGCCGAAGCCCTGCCACTCGCGGTCCGCCACGTTCTTCCCATGAACCGCAATTGGCTATACGGAGGGAAATCGGTTCCTGGATCGAGCAAGTCCGATTTCGACGACCACCGGTTTCAGCGGGTCACGATTCCGCACACGAACAAGCTGCTGCCATGGCACAGCTTCGATGAACGGCAATTCCAGTTCGTATCGATCTACCGACGGCACTTCCGGCCGCCCGCCGAACTGCGGGGGCGTCGCATCTTCGTGGATTTTGCCGGCGTCATGACCGCCGCCACCGTCGCGATCAATGGCGAGACGCTGGGAGAGTACCGGGGCGGATACACGCCGTTCTCGTTTGAGCTCACGAAACACCTGAGATGGGACGCGGACAATGTGCTCGCCGTGGAGGTCGATTCCACCGAGCGGCCCGACATCCCGCCTTTCGGACAGAACATCGATTACCTGACCTTCGGCGGCATCTATCGCGAAGTCGCGTTGCGGGCAGTGCCCGATGTTTTCCTGGAAAACGTATTTGCCAAGCCGGTGGACGTGCTTTCCGACAGCCGTAGGATGGACGTGCGGTGTTTCCTGAGCAAGCCCGACGCTCGCCCCCCCAGCGCCCTAAAACTCAAAGTGGAACTGCGCGACGGGCAGAACGTTATCGCCAGCGGAGCCAAAGACGTCCCCGCCTCGGCCGAAGGCGGCGACCACCTGGTTTCGTTGACGAGCCTGGGCAAGATCGACCTCTGGAATCTCGGGAGTCCGCGGCTCTACCAGGTCGTGACCGAGCTCTATGACGGGCCGAATCTCGTGGACGAGTATGCGACGCGCATCGGGTTCCGCGAAGCCCGCTTTACGCCGGACGGCTTTCAGCTCAACGGCGAGACGATCAAGCTGCGCGGGCTGAACCACCATCAGACTTTTCCCTACGTGGGCGGCGCCATGCCCGCCCGGGTCGAGCGGCGGGACGCGATCATTCTGAGGAAGGACTTGAAGTGCAACATCGTGCGCACTTCGCACTACCCTCAATCGCCGCACTTCCTCGATTGCTGCGACGAAATCGGCCTGTTGGTCTTCGAGGAAATCCCAGGCTGGCAGCATATCGGGGATCAGGCCTGGCAGGACCTGGCGGTGCGTAACGTGGGCGAAATGATCCGGCGCGACTGGAATCACCCGTCCATCATTCTCTGGGGGGTCCGCATCAACGAGTCGCTCGATAACCACGACTTCTACACGCGCACCAACGCGCTGGCGCACGAACTGGACGATTCGCGACAGACCGGCGGCGTGCGCTACCTGGTGAACTCGGAGCTCCTCGAAGACGTTTACACGCGCAACGACTTCGGATTTCCCTTGCAGCCTCCCAACCACCCGCTCTACATGAACACCGAGTTCAACGGGCACATGTTCCCGACCAAACGCTACGACAACGTGGACCGCGTGATGGAACACGCGCGGCGGCACGCGCGGGTGCACGATCAACTGGCCTCCGACAAGCGCTACGCCGGCGGGATCGGTTGGTGCGCCTTCGACTACAACACCCATTTCAATTTCGGCTCCGGCGACCGCATCTGCTACCACGGCGTCAGCGATATCTTCCGCATTCCCAAGCCGGCCGCATTCTTCTATCGCTCGCAGTGCGACCCGAAGGAAGAGGTTGTGCTTGAACCGTGCTTCAACTGGTCGCAGGGCGATGAGTCCGAAGGCGGCGGAATTCGCAAGGCCGTCATCTGCTCGAATTGTGATCACCTCAAGATCTACCTGCAGGATAAGCCGCTGGTGGAGGTGGATCCGGATCGCGAAACCTATCCGCACCTGCGCTATCCGCCGTTCCAGGTCAATCTGTGGAGTCGCCGTCTCGAGGACTGGGGCGATCTGCGGATCGACGGCTACATCAGTGGCGAAAAGGTGATCTCGAGGACCCTGCCCGGCAACGATACGGACGCTCAATTGCACCTGGAGCCGGACGACCGGGAGCTCATGGGTGATGGCATCGATGCCACCCGCGTGGTCGTAAAGGTCACGAACACCGAGGGAGGCTGGCGCCCCTTCTCGACTGGAGCCCTCGCGCTAACCATCGGGGGTCCGGGTGAGATCATCGGAGAGAATCCGTTTGCGCTGTCCGGGGGCGCAGGCGCCGTTTGGGTGAGGAGCAAGCCGGCTGCAGGCACCATTCGTCTCGAGGCACTCCATCCGTACCTCGGAACCAAGGTCGTCACAATTCAAGTGAAGGCGGCGAAGCCGGAAGCGATCTGACGCCTGGGGGTCGTCGGCTGGATGGCTTGCAGCGCCTACAGCCATAGCCTACTCCCAGCGGCCGGTTGCCAGAAGCTCGAGCCGCCACCGGTGTCCACACGGTCAGAATTTGCTGCGGATTTTGCTTCCCCGCGCGCCTGCGTAGAAACGTGTTGACAGCCGCCCGAGGACTAGGGTAACAACTAGGGTCCGCTCTGAGGGGGGCATTCAGCTGGCCGCGTTAGCGGTGCCGCTAGGCTAAGCCGCGCAAGGCGGTTTAGCCCGTAAGGATCACAGGAGGGTCCTTAATGCTATCAACCCAGGCAGGCTCCCGATTCCTTAAACTCCTTTCCGTTAAAGGCCAAAGTACTACTTCACTCGCGCAATCTGGCGCATGCGGTGGGCGTGTGCCGAGGAGACTCGCCGTGGGTCAGCCCTGAAGTTCCTGGGACAGCTCACATCACCCACGCGCTAGCGAGAAGCCACCAGCGATTTTTCCATCGCAAGGTGCCTCATCCTGCTTCTAGCAGCGCATTGGAGCCGGTGTCCGTGCTACGGACTAGACGAGTCAGAGGAAGCGACACAAGCAAAACTTAAAGAGAAAGGAAAATCGTGAAGAAGATTCTTGCGTTCGCTATAATTACTATATGGTTATCATCTATGGTTTCCACAGCGCAGACCGTTCTCGTCGGAAGGCCATATGCGCAGGACCAGTTCGAATCCAGCGAATCGGGGCAGGCCGAGGCCTTCGAAGCGGTGGCCACCGCTTCCGGGACTCTGAGTTCGCTCACGTTTTTCTTGTCCGGGCGCAACACCTCTACCACAGTCTACTTCGGTCTCTACGCCGACAACGGCGCCGGGCATCCCGGAACGCTCCTGGCCCAAGGCTCGACGTTATCCCCGGTAAATCACGGGTGGAACACGATCGCGGTCTCGTCGGTAGCCATCAGTTCCGGGATCACCTATTGGCTGGCTGTCCTGGGCACGAACAATACCCTCTGGATCCGGGACAACTCGGCGGGTTCGTGCGCCGCTGAGAGCAGCAGTTCGACGACGTTGATGTCATTACCGTCCCTTTGGTCCACAGGCGAGCCATTGCCGGACCAATGTCCGCTGGCAGGGTACGGAAGTGGGATGGTCGAGGTCGGTCCCCCATCGGTCGTTCTTAGTCCAACAACCCTGAGCTTCGGCAATCAGCAGACAGGAAGCGCCAGTGCTCCGCAAACGGTTCTCCTGACCAATGAGGGGGGATCGACCCTCACGATTTCCGGCATTGGCCTGTCAGGAACCAATGCGACTGATTTCACTGAGAGCAACAACTGTCCATCGAGTCTCGGTGTAGGGGGCAGTTGCGAAACCATGGTGACATTTTCGCCGACCGCCACAGGCAACATGACTGCTGCGCTCAGCCTTACGGACAATGCCCAGGGCAGTCCGCAAACTGTGCCACTTTCCGGCACCGGAGTGTCGCACTCCGTGACCCTGAACTGGGACCCGCCCACAGGAGGCGGACAGCTTACGGGCTACAACGTCTATCGAGGCATAACGTCGGGAGGAGAGACTTTTTTTGCGAGTGCGGGGGGCAATCTGACTTTTGAGGATACTGACGTATCTTCGGGAGAGACGTACTACTACGAGGTGACTGCGAGCGGTCCCGGTGGCCAGAGCGGACCCTCAAACGAAGCGATGGCGACCGTTCCATAACTTCCAATGATGTAAGCTGCTGGTGCTACCAGGTCAGGATTTCCAAAGAGTGCCGGGACCCCGCCCGCGCGAGTCAGTTGCGGAAGACGCGGCGGAGACTGCCGGGCCGCAGATCTAGCAACGCGGCTCCCTGGCTTCCAGAGTTCAACAAGCCTTAAGGTGCACGGAAGGTCGTCAAGAATACGGATGAAGGCGGGTCTTTCAACAGGCTGCCAAGGCAGGGGGCGCTGCACAGATTCGCTGTGCGTCAACCTCAGTCCCCGTTGGCGTGTTCGCCCCTACTGCCGGAGTATGATCGAGCCGCCGCGGCGCAGAACGAGAGCGGCGACGGCGAGGAGCAACAAGTCCAGCCCCAGTGTCCCTAACTGGGACGGCTCCGGAGCGGAGGAGGGGACGTACATCATAAATTCCTGCGGCGTTGAATAACCCGAATTCTGTGTGCCGGGATCCGGCGTAAGGATCTGCCAGCCCGCACTGTTGTAGCTGCCCTTGCCCTCGGCTTCACTGATGTAAGTCAGCGTTCCCTCGTACAAGGAGTTGCTCGCGTAGCCTCCGCCAAGAATTTCCTGCATGTAGGTGAGCGGAGACGGTGATTCGTTATTGCCATTGATGCCATATGTCAGATCCCACATTGCGAACGAGATTTCGGTCTGCGCGGTTGTGTTCGTAGGGTTCGCGAGCATTTGCGCGCCCAGCCACGCCAATTCATCGTACAGCGACTGATTATTGCCAAACATCGGCGTGCCCAACTTGCCGTTGCTTACCGTCGTCGCGTTTATGACGGAGGCGGTCCATGACTCATTGTAATACGTGTTGTTCGACCAATCGTCGCATATCACAGGTGTATTGGTCACACCTCCGACCGTCGCGGTGTATGGGTCCACGTAAACGTCACCGAACGTGGCCCCATCCCCGACGCCTGTGAGTGTCATCTGGGTCGTGCCAGCCCACAAACCCGCCGCCGCGACCATCAGAATTGACGTCAGCAACACCAGGTTTTTACCGAAGCGCTTAACGGCCGATCCCTTGATTTGCATCGCAATCCCCCCGTTCCAGCACGAGCGTCTGCTCCAAAATACCCGCTGACAAAGATGCACCTCGCGTGTCTTGGTCATTTAAGAGCCGGACGCAGATTATGTCAATCGGTCTAAGGTACAGCTTACTAGTCAGATAACTAAAAAGGACGCAATGTCCTGAATTTCAGTCACAAGAAGTTTCAACGTGCTGTTAATTTAAACCGTCGAGACTGTTGGTCCCCGTCATTGTCGAGCATTAGCCGGTCAGTGGTATGCCTACGGTACCAGCCCACCAGCCCGGCGCCGTGGCAAACTGTGCGGGCACGCCTAAGCAAACACGTTATTTACCGGGGCGCGTTGCTCGGGCGCGCGGCGCCGGCTGGCTGCGAGTGCCAGCGTAGTGCGGTTGACAGGTTGCCGATGCGCGTTACGGGGAGCAGGAAGTGGGTGAGTTGTTCAGAAGGCAAGGAGGGGGAGGTGGAGTGGGGGGCAGTGCTTTGGCCCGGGCTAGGAAGGCGGGCGTGGTTTGGCGAAGCGTGTCCTTACCCCTGGCGGAGTGGACTCGAAAACCGAACCCGAGGCAAACCCACGTTCCCGGCGCCCTCTTGTCGAGCGCCAGGCGCGATCACCGCACCGCGGAAAGTGGCTCCGTGGGGGACGGGTTCTCGCTGCCGGAGGGAGCGCCAGCCTCGGACCTCTGCAGCAACCGCAGGAGCGGTACCAGAAAGCCGACGCCGATGATGGAAAAGGGGATTCCGCTGTTGCGGTGAAGTTCTCCCGTGAGAAAGTCCCGGTTCACGTACGTCGAAAGCAGGGATATCGTCGCGATGCGAAGACCGTTCTTGAGCATCGCGATCGGTACAGTCGCTAAGACCAGACACAGCTTGCTTCGGACGGAGCGGAGAAAGAAGTGCCCCGCCAGGAGTCCGGTGATCAGTAGCGCCCAGCTCGACCGAATTCCGCTGCACTCCTCGGCCACTTCGATTGTCACTCCGGGAAGTGAGAACACCAAGCCTTCCTTCAGCACCGGCACACCCAGCAGCTTGAAGATCCCGTAAGTTACTAATGCAGATCCTTGCTGAAGCGACGAGACAACGCGCGCCAGCAAGAAGTCGGGAAGCGGAACCATCAGGACCAGCAGCAGAAACGGCAGCGTCGCGGCCTTGAGGGCCTGCGGACCGTAGCAGGCGATGAATCCGCCGCTCCAAAGCAACACAAGTGAGAGAATGGCCAGCGAAAGAGCGCCAGTGGGGTTTGCCCGGGACAGAGTAACTCCGCTTACCCACACTCCCCCCAGCCCTAGCAGTACTGGCGCTGCACCCAGGCCGAGACGATATTCAAGGCGAATGAAGATTCTCCTTCGCTCCAGGACCATGAGACAGCCCGCGATCAGCGGGATCAGAAGAGCGTGGGTGTAAACGTCATTTGCGGCAGCCAGGTCAATCAGCGAGCGTAAGGCTCGTGCCGAAATCAAGCAGGCACAAACCACCCCAAGAACGAAATAAGCGTGGCGGGCCTTTGTCAAGGTGTGGTCGCGTGAACCGCGGCATGATGTGCCGCTCGCGGCAAGCGCGAATCGGATCACACGGTGCGCTGCCTCTACGGGCATGAAACGTTTGCGTATTCCTCAACGGGATCCATGGACAAACCAACATCGCAGGGGAAAACGTCCCAGTGATTGTTCACTGCAAACAAGGCCAGTTCCAGACGGCTGGAGAGGCCAAGCTTCTCGTAGATATTCGTCAGATGATGCTTGACCGTGCGCGGGGTGATGGAGAACTTCTCGCTGGCATCGCTATTGGAGCATCCGTTGGCAATGGCGGCGATGATTTCAATCTCGCGCGGAGTCAGCTTGTAGTCGCGCCAGGACTTGCGCCGGGGAGGTGTCGGCGTGAAATTGCGCAGCGCCATCGTCCGCTCCGGGGCTGCCTTTTCACCCACCCAGTATTGGCCCGCGATGACGCTACGCACGCCGTTCAGCAGCGCGCGGGTGTCCGAGCCCTTCAGCACGAAGCCGCGCGCCCCGGCTCGGAACGCTTCCAGGATCTGCCTGCGATCGAGCGCATAGGCCAGGAGCAGAGTGCGCACCGGGGCTTCGGCGGCGGAGAGTTGGGCGAGCACGTCGAGCCCCGAAGGGGGCATTTCAAGGTCAAGCAGCAACAGATCGGGACGGAATTGCGAGACGACCCGGACCGCATCGCTGGCGCTGGTGGCCTCCGCCACCACTCTAACGTCAGCTTCGGCTTCGAGGAGGCGCCGTACGCCGTAGCCCCAAATGGGCTCGTGCGCGGCAACTGCCACGGTGGTTTGAGGACGTTCATTGCTCATGCGTGAATTATCCAATGGTGAGGTGTAGCTGGACTGCTGTTCAGCCGCGCTGCTCAGTGAGTAGAACCCCGCGTGCCAAAGATGTGTTGGGATTAAGGAGCCGGTTTGGCGGGAGCGTGGGCGTCACTCATCTGGGCTTGGCCGTAGTAGTGTTCGTAGTAGCCCGAATAGCGCCTCTCGAGCCCTTCCACGCCGTTTAAAACAATACCGAGGACGAATTTGGGACCAAGCAACTGAATCGCCTCTTCCAGTTCCTCACGTGGGGTTTTCCCCGCCCGCGCGATGAGCAGGCACGCATCCGCTTGCGCCTTGACTACCAGGGCATCGGTGATCGGGCTGGTAGGTGTGGAGTCAATCACGATCCAATCAAACGCCTGGGACAAAGCTTCAACACACTGAGTCATACGCTCGGACTGAAGGAGTTCCCCGGGATTGGCGGCGATCGTACCGGCCGGCAACAAGTAGAATTTCAGGGGATCAATTTGCCTGATGTTGGTCATGACGTCTGAGCCGCCGGCCAAGTGGTCCGACAGCCCTGGCCACGGCTTCAGTCCGAGCCGGCGCGTCAACGAAGGGCACCGCAGGTCGGCCTCAAGCAGCAAGACCTTCCGTTCTCCATCGCGGGCGAGGGTACTGGCCAGGTTTAGGGCTACGGTGGACTTCCCATCTTCGGGTGAGGGACTGGTAAGGAGCACAGTTCGCAGTCTCCCATCACCGCGCAGCTTTTCAAGATGCATTCGGAGCAAACGATAGCGGTCCGCAGCCAGGCCGTCGGGGCTGCTCCAGACGACCAACCGGCTTTCCGGACGGATTTGGGCTCTTTCAACCGGAATGCTCTGGAGTCCCGACGTTTCTCCGCTCTCGTTGCGAGGAAATTCGGACCCAATGAAGTCCCCGTCACCATCGTCGTCCCTAATCTTGCGCAGGGCCTTCAACAAATGATTCATTCGATCGTTCTCCTGAAGCGTTTCCGACCGCCGGTCGCACCCTCACCGTGACGGTGCGGGACTTGCGCGGCTGTCAATGCCAGGCGACCTTGTTCCGGTCGGAGATCCGGTGCTGCCCGTCCTCTTGTTTAACCGCGCAGGTAGACAAAGAATTCGGCGGCCAAGGCAATCACCAGCAGACTCGACGCCGCAACCCACTCGGCGGCCCGATTCTGAAAGCGCTTCTTTTCCTCTGCCGCGGTCAACGCCAGCGGCACGCCCAGGATCAAGGGAAGCTTGAACAGCTTTTGAACCGCTTCTTCAGAGCGCAGGGAATGATCGAAGGAATCGATCAGGAACGCTAAAGCGGCTCCAAGAAGAAGCCCGGCCGCAGCCCCGCCCAGAGCGATCTTGCCCCGCTGCGGGCTGGACGGTTTGCCCGGCCGGCTCGGCTGATCCACCACCCGAAACTGCTGCCCCTGCTGCCGCTCGGCCAGGCTGGTGGCCATTTCCGACTGCTTGAAATTGCCCAGCAGATCATCGTAGGTTTTCTTCGCCAGGTCGTAGCCCCGCAGTATGTCTGACAGTTGCTGCTGGCGCACGGGAGTCTGATTCAACCTGCGCTCATATTCAGTAATCTGCAATTCCAAGCGCCGCTGGCCCTTCGTCAGATCATCGAGTTGCATCTGATTGGCTGCGAGCTGGCTTCTGACCTGTGCTTCGGAGCCACTCGCCGCAACTCCGTCGGAAGCCGCTGTGGGTGCGCCGTCCGCCTTGGAATCGGAAGCTGGTTGTTTCAGGCTGGCGAGCAACGCCTTCTGGCGCGCAATCTGGCTGTCGACCTCGACCACGTCAGGGTACTGCGGGCTGAAACGCGCGAGTAGCGAGGCGCGCTCGGTTTCGAGCCGCTGCAACTCTTGCTGCGCAGCTGTCACGGGGTCTGCGGTCACACCGGACTCGGACCCCGGGACCCGGAACGAGTCCAGGTTGTGGTACTGATCGAGCAGCGACCGCAGGTACGTGCGTTGCTCCTGGGCCCGGCTCATCTCGGTCACAGTATTTTGCAACTGCATGTGCAAGCCGGAAAGGATGCTCAGATTTTCCTGTTCCTGTTCCGGTAGTTCGCCCAGATTGGTCATCTTGAAATCCCGAAGTCGCTGCTCCTGCTCCTTAAGGTCCGTTTCCGCGGACGCCAATTGATCTTTCAGGAAGCCGGTGGTCCCCACGTCCTGCTGCTCCTGGAGTTTCAGATTCTCACCAATGAATAATGAGGTGAGGCGGTCGGTCACCCGCTGGGCACTCGTAGGATCGTCACCGGTGAAGGCGATCTTGAAGGCGTTGACGTCCTTTTCACTGACATCTTTCTGAATGGGAGTGATCTGGATGTTCTTCCGCATCAGCTCCACCAGGCCGTCTTCGCCGAAGCGCCGCCCGTCGCGCTGGTAGAGGTTGAACTCAGTAATCATGCCGAGCAAGCGCGAACGAGACAGCACCGCCTGGGTAAGCGAATCGAGGGCCTCCCGGACGCTGTAAGTTGTATTGGGTACGACGTATCTCTCCGGCACCTGCTGCTCGACCACCAGAATGGTAGCCTCCGACGTGTAGCGGTTGGGCAGCAGGAGCGATCCCAGACCCACTGCGACCGTCACGCTCCAAGCCGCCCCCAATATCCACCACCGCCGCCGAAGGGCAATGTGCAGCAGGCTTTGAATGGTCTTGCCGACGTCTTGCGTTTCTTCGGGCATGTCCTGGTTACCTGATCAATTTGGATTCGATAGGGGTGGCTCGTTTCAGAGGCCACTTCGAAGCGCGCTCGGACGGGTTCAATTCACTCTCCTGCCCATGGTCACGCCGGGTAAACAGGCTCGCGAGGCGGCGCACCCCGATGTGGGGGCTCGTGCTGAGGCCCTCACACACTCTAGCCATGCAAGAAAAAAGCCCGACGCCCGCGGCTGTTCCCATCGTGTTCGTCAGGACGTCGGTCAGGCCGGAATCGCGCGTGGGCAGAAACGCCTGCAGGGTCTCAATCGCCAGGCTGAGAAGTCCTCCAACGACGACGGTTGCGAGCACCGCGTGCCGGACGCGACGGGCGAACGACAGGTACGCGTATAGGCAGAAGCCCAGAGGGATAAAACCGCCGATGTTGATCACCACATTCTTCCAGTAGTTCCAACCCGGGTAGTATTCCTTCCACGGGCGCTTCAGGAAAGCCTGGCGCACTTCGAGGTAGCGGTCCGGAATCGATAGGTCTGCCCCGGAAGCAAGCCGATTGTGGGCGACGTTTCCAGCGTGCTCGTCGAAGAGGTAGATCGCAACCGCACCTTCGTCGGGCGTCAGGGCCGGGCGTCCGGTTTGAGTCCAGGCCGCATAGTGTCGATAAATCTGGGCCGCGGCCAGCTCGCGGTGATAAATCGCCAGACCTCGCAGTTCCCCGGACCAACTGTCATTGTCCACCGGCGAATTTGCCACCACAAGCTGGCCTGAAAGGTCTCCGCTCGGGATGTGGAAGCGCGGATCCACCGCAACCGGAACCCCATCGATATATGCGCTGGTCCCGCGGCTACCCGAAGTCAATGTCACGAATAGTGGGTCGTGGCCGCCGAAGGCGCCTGCGGCCCGGAACTGCGGCGTTTTGCTCCTGTTTAGTTCGCTCCACGTGCTACCCTCTGCCACAAGATCGCCGTTCGCCTGACGCACCAACAAGCCCTGGGGACGCTGAGAATCGTACAATGCAAGAATCGTCTCGGAGTCATAGCCGTTCGTTGGCCGCAGCCATATCTCGAGGGTCCAGGCATTTCCTGCGGGTTCGTCGGAAAGGTCGATCGGTCCGAGGCTGACCATCGTTCCATGATCGCCAAACCTCAGTCCGCTGCCTTGCGCCAGCCAGGCGACGTCGTTTCTCGGGGAATGAAAGGGCCAGAGACACGCAACAAGAATGCCGACGAAAACCAGAGCGCAGGTTACCCGGTACAACCCGGCTTGGGTCACCATGCCTGATCCCGTCCGACCCCGGTCCGTCCGTACTTGTGCGTGTTTCTACGAGACGGGTCTTTGCGCCCTCGCGCGCTGGCGGATGAACCTTGGCGCCACGTTCTCACTTTGCTTCACCCGTCCGATGGGCGTACGATGGAGCGAGTTCAAGGTGAAGCTCGACCGAACAGAGGGGGATTCCGGGGCGCTCTGACCGGTTGGAACGCTCAAGGTCCGTTGTATCAGAACCACAATCAGGAATCACGCCTTGGACCATTTCGCGCGACCGGGGAGGCGTCCGTTGGCTATCGAGAACCCGTCCAGGACATGGACATTCTTTCAGGGCGACTGGCACGAGGGCAATCTGCGTATCATGGGTGTACGAACCCACGCTGCATGGCTCTGTTCCATGGTGTTTGACGGCGCCCGCGCCTTCGAAGGCGTGACGCCCGATCTTGATCTTCACTGTGCTCGCGTCAATGAGTCTGCGCGAAAGCTCTTTCTCAAGCCGACGGTCTCGACCGCGGAATGGCTGAGTCTCGCTCAAGAAGGCATCAAGAGGTTCGACCCGGATGTGCCGCTCTACATCAGGCCGATGTACTGGGCCGAGCGCGAAGGTCCCTGGGTTCAAGCGCACGATCCGGAATCGACCGAGTGGTGCCTGGTCATCTACGAAGCTCCCATGCGTCCGCCCCGGGGTTTTTCCATCACGCTGTCGCCGTTCCGGCGGCCGACTCTTGAAAGTATGCCGGTCGATGCCAAGGCGGGCTGTCTCTACCCGAACAACGCGCGCGCCCTGTTTGAAGCGCATGCGCGGGGATTCGACAACGCCGTGGTCTGCGACATGCTGGGCAATGTGGCCGAGCTCGCGACATCCAACATCTTCATGGGAAAGGACGGTTGCGTGTTTACCCCTGCTCCCAACGGCACTTTTCTGAACGGCATTACCCGCCAGCGCGTGATTGGCCTGTTGCGCGATGCCGGCGTGAAGGTGGTTGAGAAGACTCTCACTTATCCGGATTTCGAGACCGCAGACGAGATCTTCGCCACGGGAAACTACTCCAAAGTTGTGCCTGTCACGCGGGTCGGAGATCGCGCGCTTCAACCCGGTTCCTTCTATTCCAAAGCCCGCGAGCTTTACTGGGACTTCGCCCACTCCAAACCAGCAGCCCGTTGAGGCGCTTGCCGATGCCTCCGCCGCCAGCCTCCAGAATATGACCTCCGTCCCCGAACTGACACCCGTCGAAGCGCTGACTCCGGTATGGCAACGCGTCCTGCAGCGGCCCGTCATCGGTGTGGACAGCAATTTCTTTGACCTCGGAGGGAATCCGGCGTTGGCGGTGCAACTCGTCGATGAGATCGCCACGTATTGCGGGCGGGAGTTGTCGCCGCTCATCATATACCAGGCTCCCACGATCTCAGCTCTGGCTGCCGTCCTGGACGGGTCTTCCTCATCGCTGCTCCAGCCGCTCGTGCTGCTGAAACATGGTTCGACTGATCCTCCTGTCTTCGTCGCCCATGGCCTCGGCGGAACCGTCATGGAGCTCTTCGATCTGGTCAGACATCTTCCGTCGCCCCATCCGATGTTCGGCTTGCAGGCCCGGGGCACCGACGGCGCGGACAGGCCGTTCGACAGCATCGAAGACATGGGAGAATTCTACGCCGATTGCATCCGGCGGTTGCAACGTCACGGTCCGTACTACCTGATCGGCTACTCGCTCGGCGGCTTGGTTATGCTCGAGACCGCCCAGCGACTGTGCGCAAGTGGAGAAGACGTGGGGTTGCTGGCGATGATCGACAGCTACCCGCATTCCGGTCATCTGTCCCTGGCAGCGCGTGCGCTTCTGATCATGCAAAGGCTGCGGTTCCGGGCCTCGATATCGAAAAGAACCCGCACAGCGCCCTTCCAGATGCCGGTGGCTCCTGCTTTCGCCAATAACCTGGAGCGCGTGCGCCGTAGCTCCTATCTTGCGTTGAAGCGTTACCGGCCTCGCTACTACTGCGGCGCCGTGGTTTTCATAAGGGCTGCTACCACCACGGTATTTCCCAGGGAACCCAGGGCGGTCTGGGGAAGGACCGTCGGAAAGCTGGAAGTTGAAACAGTGCCAGGCGATCATCTTGGGTTGATCGCAGAACACGCTGCGAGTCTGGGTGCCGCCCTGTCCCGCCATCTCGCACGAGCCTTGAATTCGGAACGCGGGCGGACGCCATGAACGTGGCAGAACCGTCCTCGGACGCGTCCTGGCGCGAGTCGTCCACAGGGGTTGATCAAATGACCGGAGCGGAAGCCCTTATTTCCACGTTGATCGCAGGAGGCGTCGAGGTTTGCTTCACGAACCCCGGCACCTCGGAAATGCACATCGTCGCCGCCCTTGACCGCCTCGCCAAGATGCGTTGCGTTCTGGGCTTGTTCGAAGGCGTCGTCACGGGCGCCGCCGACGGTTACGCGCGGATGGCCGGAAAGCCAGCCTGCACCCTGCTGCATCTCGGACCGGGGCTCGCGAACGGCCTTGCCAACCTACACAACGCCAGCCGGGCCCGGGTGCCGATCATCAACATTGTCGGTCAACATGCGAGTCACCATTTGCGCCTTGACTCGCCTCTCAAGTCTGACATTGAAGCGGTGGCACGACCCTGGTCCAAGTGGTTGCGGACCACATGGGCCGCTGCGGACACCGGCCGGGATGCCGTGGCCGCAATCCTTGCCAGCCGAACGGCGCCCCAGGGAATCGCCACCCTGATTGTTCCTGCCGACGCGGCCTGGAGCGACGGCGGCGCCGCTGCTACGGTTGGCCCGATCTCTCCTGCGCTTGCTCCATCGGCAGCAGCTGTCGAGCGCGCGGCCGTCATGCTCCGCTCGGGCTTACCCACGGCTCTGCTGCTCGCGGGCAGCGGACTCTTTGGCCCGGGGCTGGCCGTGGCCGGTCGAATCGCTGCCGGAACCGGAGCGAAGCTGCTTGCTCCCTATCCCTTCGCGCGCATGGAGCGTGGAGCCGGCCGGTCCGTGGTGGACCGAATTCCTTACGTCCCCGAGCAGGCGGCCGATCTGCTGAAGGGATTTCGCCAGCTCATCCTGGCGGGGACGGAACCGCCGATCTCGTATTTCGCATATCCCGGCAGGAGTAGCGTTCTCGCGCCTGAGGACTGCGTGGTCCACACGCTGTCAGAGCCCAGCGAAGACTGCGCCGCCACGCTAATCGCGCTCGCGGACGCCTTGTCACTCACGGGAACGCCGCCGCTTACCGAATCACCAGGGCGGCCCGCCTTGCCGGACGGGAGCATTACTCCGCCCGGGCTTGCCGCGACGGTGGCCGCTCTCCTGCCCGAAGACGCTATCGTGGTGGACGAATCCATGACCTCAGGCCGCGGGATCATGGCGGCCGCGCGCGGCGGTCCGCACCATGACTGGCTCGCGAACACAGGCGGCTCGATCGGAATCGCCCTGCCGCTCGCGGTTGGCGCTGCGGTGGCGTGCCCCAGCCGGCGTGTGCTGTGCCTGACAGCAGACGGCAGCGGCATGTACACGCTGCAGGCCCTTTGGACCATCGCGCGCGAGAGTCTGAATGTCACCACGGTAGTATTCGCGAACCGGTCCTACGCCGTGCTCAAGCGAGAGTTTCTAGGCCTGGGCGCCGGCCAGCCCGGGCCTGTCGCCTCGGACTTGTTTGACATCGGCAGCCCGCCTCTCGACTGGGTTTCGCTGGCGAAGGGAACGGGACTGAGCGGGACTCGCGCCGATTCGCTGAGCGCCTTCGCTCGGGCACTGCAAGCCGGGTTCGAGTCCGACGGGCCGACGCTGATTGAGGTATCCCTTTGAGCCTTCGCTCGCGCGACTGACCCTGGCGCAACTCAGTCAACCGCCATCTTGACGAGCTTGTCTTTGGCCACTTTCCCATTGGCAGTCAGCGGAATGGAAGGGATGACCCAGATTTTCGAGGGTCTCTTGTACACGGAGAGCTCCCGCGCGGCATGGTCGGCTAATTCGTCGACCGTCGGCGACGCCCCCGGTAGTGGCTGAACGAACGCTACGATCCGTTCGCCCCCCTCGACCGCGGCCACCGGTTGCCCGAAGACAGCCGACCGTGAAACCGCCGGATGCAGATTGAGTACAGCCTCCACTTCGGCCGGGGAAACGTTGAATCCGAAACGAACAATCAACTCCTTGGTGCGGCCGACGATGTAGAGATTCCCATTCTCCAGGCGCGCCAGATCTCCGGTCCTGAACCATCCCTCGGCGTCCATTGAAACGGCGGTTTCCTCGGGAGCGCGATAGTACCCCTTCATGACGTTCGGGCCGCGAACCCACAATTCGCCTGCGGCCCCGGCGCCGACCGGCTGTTGGTCGGGTCCGGTCAACTTGATTTCTACTCCCGGAAACACAGGTCCTACTGACGTGTCGCAGAGGGGCGCTTCGATCCGCGTCTGGGCGATGTTGGGAGAACACTCCGTCATCCCGTAAGCGTTCTGCAGCGGCAAGCCGAAGAGTTTCTCGGCCGCCGCCTTCAGAGAAGGCTGCACCTGCGCGCCGGCGGACGAAACGATGCGGAGGTGGGGGAACTTCGATGACGCCAGACCCTTCAGTGCCGCGTACTCCACCAGCAGAGCGAACATAGCGGGCGTTCCCAGGAGCACGGTCAGCCGGTCGCGTTCAAGCGACTGAAGCGTCGCCCCCGGCTCGAAGCGCTGTGACAGGTATAGCGCAGCGCCACTGATCAAGGTGCCGAGCAGGGCTACGGAGAGACCGGCGACGTGCGACATCGGCAAGATGCCGGACAGCCGGTCCCGAGGCCTCAAGGCTCGAATTTTCGAGGACCCCGTGGCCGCAAATAACAGGTTGCGGTGGGTCAACATGACGCCCTTCGGACGTCCCGTGGAACCGGAAGTGTAGATCAGTGCCGCGACCCGCTCCGCCCGATTCGAGGGCACGGGCTCCGGCTCAACGTTCGCATCGAGAGGTCCGATCGCGACCGGCCCCAGATCGCCAACGTCTTTGATGGCCGCCCCATTGCACTGGGCATGCTTGTGAGGCCGCAGCGACGGGCCTGGAGTGTAGACAACTCGACGGGCGCCGCAATGATCGCGGACTCCGTCGATCTCGCGGGGCAAAAGACGCGCATTCACGGGCACTGGCCAGGCGTCCAGGCTGGTCAAGGCCAAAAGAATCGCTACAAACGCCCGGGAGTTCTCGCCCACGATCATGACCCTGTCGCCCGGGCGCACGCCTGAAGCGCCCAGCCAGACTTTGGCTTCCGAGACCGCACGCTTTAGCTGTTCGTACGTCCAGCAACCAGCGGCTTCTGCAAGCACGAGCCGGTCAGGCGAGCGCTCCGCCCACAGCGTTGCCAGGTCGCTGACATGCTCAACTTGGTTTGTTGAGACGCCGGAGTTTTGATCTACCGTTGTGGTCACGCCTGACCCTTGGCCTTGACTTCTGGTAACTGATGATTAAACACCTTGAAACCCGGCCTCCGAAACGGTCGCAGGCACGTTTGAGTGGGATCGTGGGTACGGCTTGGAAGATCGAGAAAGTTTATTTTGCTCAATGAATGCAAGGGGTTTTCTTGTGGAAAAGTTGAAAAGCGTTCGAGTCGAATGCTCTTGTAAGCCCCGTACAAACCGGTATGGTTCCGGGGCAACCTGTCGTTGACCTGTCACAAGGCGACCGTTGCACGCCTGCGGCGGCCCTCAATCTGAAGTGGCAGGCGAACCCTGATAGATCGCGACGCCTGATTTCTTCGCGCAGTAACGTAAGTCAGCCAGTTGCGGTAGACGCGAGTGGCGGACGAAGCCCACGATCTCTCCAGTCTCGACGATGCCGCGGCCTCGGGGAACGAATCGATTTGCCGCTCGCGCGGATCGAGTAGGGCGTTCTCTCTGAAATCATTCAGAAGCCTGGTGGCCGCTTCGCCAAAGTATCCCTGTGGCATCGAGGGGTAGGTTTCTCTCTCGTTCTTCAGGAATCTCTTGATGTCTCTGCGATACTCTTTCAGCAAGGTCAGGGCACCGTACTCCGGATGACCCTGGAGATGGACGAACAGGCTTCGCCCCTTTTTCTTTGCGAACAAGTCGACCCCGCCCTGCTCGGACTTTGCAAGAACCGCATAACCGCACGAAAGCAGGTCCTGTTCGCGCACCTCGTTCCATCGCGAATGGGGAAAGCGCATCCGATCGGGAATCCGGTTCGTCAGCGCGTGGCCGCGGACCTCCCCGCATTCAAAGACACCGAACCGTTTGTCGTCGAGACGGTGACGGGTTATGCCGTCGCTATGGAGGACGCTCGCGTGCGCCGCAAGGCACGACAAGACGATGGACGCGGAGTTCTCGGCAGCCCAGTCCAGCACCTGAACGAGTGAGGCCCAGTAGGGCTCCCGTCGCAGCTCGGGCTGATGAGGTTCGGTTCCGGTCATGATGACGGCGTCCGAATGGCTGTTCCAGAGATCCTCAATGGGGTGGTAAAAGCTCCTAATCCGCATCTCTGCCATCCCCGTCCGGGCAATTCCGGGCAGAGAGTAAAGAGTGACCCTCACGGGAACATCAGCAGCGGCCGCTTCGATAAGCTCGAAGAATTGCGACTCCGTGTCCACCAAGGCCGGGTCTGGCATGTTGTTGATGAGCGCGATCCTGATGGTTCGCTCGCCGGCGCATCGATCCTGCGCCAATAGTCCGGGCGTGCCCATCTGTTCGTTCCGGGGATCGGGAATTCGCGCTCCTTCGATGGTCAATGGCATCGTGCCTCTTGCTCGCCAGGCGCTTGGTGTGCCGGCGAGATCAATTTGCGGCCTGGTCGAGCGCCTGCCCGAGATCGCCGAGGATGTCGTCAATGTGCTCGATGCCCACGCTCAGGCGAAGCATCTCAGGCGTGACCCCTGCCTTCTGTTGCTCTTCGGGTGACAATTGCCGGTGGGTGGTGGATGCCGGATGACAGGCCAGCGACTTGGCATCACCCATGTTCACCATACGCTTGAACAAGCGCAGGGCATTGAAGCACTTTCTGCCGGCCTCGAAACCGCCCTTCACACCGAAGGTCAACAGGGAACAACGCCGGGAGCCGAGATATTTTTGGGCGAGAGAGTACAAAGGGCTGTCCGAAAACCCTGCGTAATTGACCCACGCCACCATCGGATGGCTGCGCAGGTATTCTGCGACTCTGCGGGCGTTGTCGACGTGCCGTTCGACACGCAGCGCCAGGGTCTCAACCCCCTGCAGCAGCAGGAATCCGCTCAGGGGCGACAGCGTGGCGCCCGTGTTCCGCTGGCACACGGTCCGGCATCGTGCCACAAAAGCTGCCGCGCCATACTGGTCCACATAAACCACGCCGTGATAGGAAGGCTCGGGGCGGTTCAGCATGTAAAAACGCTCGGCATAGCGGCGCCACGGAAACTGACCGCCGTCCACGATCATTCCGCCGAGCGTGGTGCCGTGTCCGCCCATGAACTTCGTCATGGAATGGACCACAATATCCGCGCCGTATTCGATGGGCCTGAGCAGAATCGGCGTGGCCACGGTGTTGTCGACGATCAAGGGAACGCCGTGCTTGTGGGCCACGCGGGCCAACCCTTCGATGTCCGCGACGTTTCCGGCGGGATTGCCGACGCTTTCGCAGAACACGGCCTGCGTACGTTCATCGATCAACTTCTCGATTGCTTCCGGATGCTCACTCTCCGCAAAACGCGTCTCAACACCCTGCTTGGGCAGGATGTGCGCGAACAGCGTATAGGTCGCGCCATAGAGCTGCGGCAGTGAAACGATGTTTTTGCCAAGCTCGGTGATGTTGGCGACCGCATAGTGAATGGCAGCCATGCCCGAGCTGACGCTGAGCGCGTCCACCCCGCCTTCAAGCGCGGCGAGGCGCTTTTCGAGCACGGCGTTCGTGGGATTGCCGATACGCGTGTAGATGTTTCCCTGCACGTCCAGATTGAACAGCGCCGCCCCGTGCTCGGCACTGTCGAACTCAAAGGCGACCGTCTGATAGATCGGCACCGCGACGGCCTTGGTCGTCGGGTCGCCGTCGTATCCTCCGTGGATGGCGATGGTTTCTAGCTTCATTCCTGTCAGGCGTTCCCCGTAAAGTAGGTCTGTTCAGTCTGCGGTCGCGGCGACGCTGCGGACGGCAGCCGTTGCCAGGGTCCTGGCGGCAGCTCTGGCCAGCGTGCTGCTGACCGTCCGAGCTGCAAACCCTGCGCCAAAGGCGAATCGCATGACTGGCCCGAAGCTATTGGCGGCTGCGATTCCCACCAGGTGGAGACCGGGAGCGGACGACTCAAAAGTCGATGAGAGTTCAGGCGCGCCGCCGGGGCACTTGAGGCTGCTGCACAGTTCCGCGCTGAGGAATGGCAGCCGGGTCATGTCGACCTTGTAGCCGGTGGCTGCGATGACGTGGTCGGCCGTTATCTCTTGTCGAGTTCCGTCCGCGCCGCTCAGTTGCAGACACGCCTTGTCGTGCCGAACCTCGGCAGCCTCAACTCTGGTTCCGAGCATCAGCGGTACGCGGCCGACCACCTTCTCTTTAGAGAACCACCCTCCCGCGGGACCAAGGCTTCTTCGGACAATCTCCAGACGAACTCGTCGCGGCAAATGCCGGAACAGTCCGGGTGCGTCGGCGTAGAATCGGGTTCGCAGCCCGGGGCCAAGCCCGGAGTGCGGATGCCGGAGCCGTTCCCACCAGGTGCGCTCGTTGGTCAATGCCCTGCTGTGGAAATTCAACTGCCTGCGGGCGACGAGCACAACTTCGGCGCCCTCGTCGCGCAACAGGCCGGCCAGGTCGATCGCCGAGGACCCGCCCCCGAGCACGACCACAGTGCGCCCCTTGAAACCCTCGAGATTGTGGTGATGGAAGCTGTGCGACAGCAGTGCCGGCGGTAAGCCGGCCAGGCTCGAAGGCATGTACTCGAAGTGAGTGATCCCAACCGCCAGCACCACACGGCGGGCGGTCAGCGTTTCACCGTCTTCCAATTCGAGGCGGAAGCCTCGGCCGTTACGGCTTAGACTTGTGACACACTTGTCTTCAAGCTCCGGTACCATTCTCTGCCTGAAGGCCAGCCCATAGGCAGCGAACGTCTCAAGGCTTACCGGGACGCCCACATCGGCGTATGTGGTGTCTCGTTCGGCGCAAAAGCGACTGAGAGTAAATTCACCGTGCGGGTCGTAAATGTTCGACGCGAAACCGTCGGATTTGAGCAGCATCCCTTTCGGCATGTGCGCCAGCCAGCTGTCCATCGGACGGCCAAAGATCCTGTGCTCGATGCCTTGTTGGCGCAAGTGCGCGGCCATGGAGAGGCCGTACGGACCTGCTCCGACAATCGCCACATTGACGGTGGTCCTGGAAGATTCGTTCACCGTTGTCCCCCTTCTCGTTGTGCTTGAGATTCTCCCGGCGTCCACTCGACGCCCGGCGAGCGAAGTCTTCCTGGCAATAAGTTGACCCAATGACGCCATACCTCCGTCCGATCTGGAATTCAAATCCCGCCGCAACCCCCGACTTCGCTCAGGCTGCCAGCCGGAAGCGCTCCTGCAGAACGCAAGCGCTCAATGCGACCATTAAGACCTGGTCATTCGCCACCCGCTCTGATTCATCCATGCCCGGCAGACGGTCCAGAAGCTGGACGATTCTACGTTGATCAAAGAAGGGTATGGAGCGAAGGATTGGTCCTCGAAGTACATCATCGAGGAGCATGTGCAGGCGTCCCCGCGGATCGAGGGTGGCCGGCGGGCTCAGAAATGGGTGTTTGTGCCGCCGGTAGACGGTGTCCGTCACCACGTCCCGCAGAGATTCCCGGAGTATGTACTTCTGCACCGCACCCCTGATCTTCTGCGTTACCGGCTGTGAACGCATCGTTTCCACGAAATGATGGTCAAGAAACGGCACGCGCCCCTCGACCGAATGCGCCATCTCCATGCGGTCGCCAAGCAGCGTCAGAATGTAGTTGGGCAATCTCGTCTTTGCCCACAGGTACAGTGACTGATGCAGCGGATCGCGTCCCGCCAGCTGACCGGGCGCATCGAGGGACTCGAAGACGCTGTGCAGCCCGTTCTCGCCGCTCAATGCATCGAGATAATCCTCCGACAGCACGGCGTGGATCTTCTCGGACAGAGCCAGACCGCTATCAATCCAAGCGGGAACGAAGCCGATAGTCCGCCGGACCTCCGCCTTGAATTGGGTTCTTCGGCCTCCGGCCGCGCAATGGCTTGACTCTCGAGCTCCGGCTTGAGAATGAGCGGAGACTGGGCCGGCATTGCAACCTGCTCCATTTGCGGCGGGATTCACATCGCGGCGGAAGTGCATGTAGCCGCCCAGAATCTCGTCAGATCCTTCACCCGTCAGCACGACCTTAAAGCCGGCATCGCGCACCGCGCGGCTGAGGAGATACTTAGCCACGCCATGTGCGTTCACGCAAAGCGTCTCGGACTGCACGACGGCGTCGGCGAAACAGTCGGCGAGGTCATCCTGACGTACGGGAATGGCGAAGTAATCGGCGCCGGCCTTGGCGGCCATTTGCCGGGCGATCTCCCCTTCGTTGTATTCGGGCCGGTCGAAAGTCAGGGTGAAGGCGCGAATCGGACCGCGATGATGCCGTGCTGCGAGGCCGAGAATCGCACACGAATCGATTCCACCGCTGAGGTAACAGCCCACCGGCACATCGGCGCGCAGGCGGATGCGGACGGCCTCGTCCAGCGCCTGATGAAACTCCGAGGCGTATTCGGCGTCCGGGCGCGGCGCGCAATCGGCACCGGCGCGTGGATAGCTAAAGTCCCAGTACTTTTGCGAATGAACGCCCTCGCCGGTTACCAGCAGGCAGTAGCCGGGCGGAACTTGAAAGATCCCGTCAAAGAGGGTGGACTCCTGAGGCCCCTCACACCACCCATAGCCGTAGAGGGACTGCCGGCCCCACCGCGCCGGCACGCCCGCGGCGAAGAGCGCTTTCACCTCTGAGGCAAAATAAACCGCTCCTTCATGAACGGCATAGAAAAGCGGCTTGATGCCGAGCCGGTCTCTGGCCGCGAACAGGACCTCGTTCTTGCTGTCCCAGAGCACCATGGCGAACTCGCCCCGCAGTTGCTGCAAGCAGCGAACGCCTGCGTCCTCATACAGGTGCAGGGTGATTTCGCTGTCGGACCGGGTTCGAAGCCTGTGCCCTGCCTTTACGAGTTGGTCCTGGATACCCTCGTAGCCGTAAAATTCACCGTTGACTACGACCCTGAGAGTTTCATCTTCGTTTGCGATCGGCTGATTCCCGGTGGCAAGGTCGATGATGCTTAGCCGCGCGTGCCCGAGAGCAACACGACGGTTTTTGTCGGTCCAATGACGCTGGACGTCAGGACCCCGATGGCGGAGGGCAAGGGTGGCTTTCTCTATAGTCTCGTCCGCAATCGGGGCATTGCGCGACCATATGGCAACGATTCCGCACATTGGATTTATTGCGCTTAAGAATCCCAGCGCGCAGTGGGCAGCGAACTTTCCGCGCTGGTGTCATCGGGACTGGAATCGTACCGAGGCCGGCTCAACCGATGTGCCGGTACAGCAGCCTTCCCAACAGGGTGAGGGACTCTTTTGGGGCAAACGGGGCCAATCGCTTCATGGCGTTGGTCGCCCACTCGTAGGTGTGGCTTCGAGGCGCAGCGGGATAGCGCCAATAAGTCAGGACGGATCGTGCAGCTCCCCAGCGATCCTTAAACCTTACCAGGCCCGTGTTGTCGACCGTCGAGCGCCCCATATCAAACTCTTCAAAGCCCTGCCTCTTGGCCTCGCTTATTGCCGTCCAGAGTAGCAAGGCCGGTCCCCCCAGGTTGTGAAAGCGTGCGTCGCTACAGGCGTATTTGTAAGTTACGGTGTCCCGGTGCGAGAGGGTCAGGGTGCCGGCTATGGGGATGTCGCCTTTGAAGGCAACGCGAATGCTCAGTCGCTTTCCGAAACTGGCCACCAGGCTGCGAAACCAGCGCAGTGGTTGCGGGGGAAGCCGTCTCCGGCACCGTGTCATGATCAGGAGCCTGTAGAAGAGATGAACGAGGGTGTCTGACGCTCCCTCTTCGCAACGAAGCGACTCTTTGCCGGCGCGCCGGATTTTCCTTTGTACGCAGTCCTTGTGTAGCCCCTTGAACAGCTCGTCCTCGCTCGGCCCCAAATTCAGCCGGTGCAAAAAGTGTGTCACGCTGATGTCGAGCAGCCCCGGCATGTCGGAGAAAGCGCCAGTCGTTCTCAGCTCGACGTACTTCCATTCTTTTGGCCCCGCCATCGCTTTCAGTCCGGTTATGAGGGACTCCGCCTCTTCAGGCGAGCGCGTCAACGGCTCGCAGTGGTCAGAAAACGGCAACGAGACAAGACGCTTACCCGTTAAGGCGCTTCTGATTCTGCAAAAGACGAGCGCGTTGGTCAGCGGGGCGTCCGGAGAGCATAAAGACAAGGCGGCTGGCTCGTAGCCGTATGACGACTTTAGCGCCTGCAGCCACTCGGGCCGGTGAAAGACAGAAGAATACGGGTGGCCTTCGATCAAACGGTTCCAGCGGCGGTCTTGCAAAGGGTCAATTTGAAAGACCCTCATGGGTCGCGCCCTGACAAGACTCGCGGGCCGTTCCACACGGTTGTCGCTCGGTGGTCGCTCTTCCAAAAAGACATGCGGGGTTGCGAGCATAGGCAGGCTACGGTTGAGCCCCGGGATTCCGGGAGCTCTTGGTCGGTATTGCGTCAGGTGCAGCGCGTTGGCGTGGGCTGCAGTTCAACGGCGGTGGCTTCAAAAGCGGCGCATGAACACGTCTTAGCCTCGCACCGGCAAAGGGCGTTATCCATGGCCCTTCGGAGCAACGCCGCCAACTCCCGGACATACGGTTCGAGCAGCATTCCGGCGGGGTAGACCGGCACAACAATGATGTTCTCCCCTCCTTGAGCCAACTGACTCCACTTCAAGTCCGGCCGGCTGAACATCCGGTACTGTTTCATCGGGCGAAAATCGGTGACGACCCCGTCGTACGGTTTTGGAACGTAGTCTGTGCACGCCCGATCGTTGGCTTGCCAAATCTCCCCGAGCAGGCGGGAACGCGCCTTACCTTCCTGAGCGCCTGGACCGAACGGGCCGAGCATCATTCCCCACCACACCGGCAGTCTGTTGCGCAGCACGCGCAGCTTACCCCAAAGGAACTTGCTCTTACCTTTCGAGCCGAGGCGAAGAGAGTTGGCGGCGTGGAACGTGACCCGCTGGCATGAATAATACAGCCTGCTCCCGAAGGAGGCCTTGGGGAGCCTCGACCAATTCATCGTATCGAACAGGGCCAAGAGAGCAACACCTTCTCCGAGCGCACGGAGCTGCTGAGCGGCCTCAAATGCAATTGTTCCCCCTCCGCAGTAGCCGCCCAGGAAATAGGGCCCGTGGGGCTGTGCCGTTGTGATCTCTTTTATGTACCGCGCTGCCATCTCCTCAACCGTTCTAAGCGGTGGATACCGGCCGTCCAGACCTTGAGACTCCAAACCGAAAACAGGCTGATCAGAACCCAGGCACTGCGCAAGCTCGCGATAGATGAGGACGTTGCCGCCCGCCCCGTGGAAGCAAAAAAAAGGGGGGCGATCACCTTCGGCCTGAATCGAAACCAGAGTCGATCTGCCGGATGCCGGCGTCTGGTGCCGGATAATCCGTGAGAGCTCTACGATCGTGGGAGCCTCGAAGAGGACGGAGACGGGCAATTTGACCTTGAATGTCCCATCAATCTCAGCGAAAAGGTGAATCGCGAGTATGGATTCCCCTCCCAGATCGAAGTAATTATCGTTGACCCCGATTGGCGCCACTGCCAGGAGTTTTTCCCAGATGCAGACAAGTCGCCGGCAAATCTCATCCTCGGACATTGGGTGCCGAGCACCTTCAAGCTCGGTTTCGACGCAGGGACTCATAGCTGTCGTCCTCAGATTGTAACGAACGTTTTATAACGATCTACCGTCGTCGCCGGCCTGCCGTCCACAGGCCAGAACCCACACCAGGGGGCATCGTCGGCTGACTCGAGCCAGGCTAACGTTGGTTGTTCCTGGTCAAGGCGAGCACCGCGAAGCCGGTCGCGGCGTCATTCATGAATCGTCCCATGCCGGAGGCGGGATTGACATGCTTGTTCAGCGAGTATCCAGGCCAGTAACCTTGCTCTGTATCTTGAGCGTGCTGCAGCCAATTCAGCGCCTTTCCCAAGTGCGCGTCGTCAGCCGGAAAGCCCGCCTCTTCGAATGTGTACGCAATGAGACCTGTCGCGTACCCGTCACTCTTCGGCTCAAGCGGTGAGTCATTCGATCGCACCCACAGCTTGATGAGCGATTTCGTACTCCACTCTTTCCAGCTCCAAGAGAGGTTGGCGAGACTCCAGCCACCGTCGGGCCGTTGCAGGCTCAGAACATCTTTCATGATGGCCTCCTGTCTCCGCTTCGGGACGAGGCCCGGCAACTCCAAAGAGGCCCAGAGCAAGGTGACGCGATTTATGGTTGATTGATTCCGATATTCGCGGTCCAGATATTCACGCAGGAGCCGGATGCTTTTCTGTATCTCAGGGGACGAACGACAGTCGGCCGGGGCGAGGCCGGTCGCGACGGCTGCCAGAGCAGCACCATAGTATTGCGATCCGCGACCCTCGAAGGGCTCGTTATCGAATTGCAGCCAAGGCCAGCTCCCGCGGTCCGGACCCTCGGTCTGCTGTAATTCCCACATGTGGGCGAGGGCGGCTCGAGTGTCGGTGCCGAGTTGCCCGTTGCGGGCGTCCGAGCTTGAAAGAATCAGGGCATTCAGCACGGACTCTGTCCCGCGCGATTCGGCGGCCTTGTGCGGCCCGGATCCCTGGTCGGTGTAGTAAGGCTCAGCCTCCTTCCACCCCTGAACACGCTTCCTGACGTCAGCGAGTAACTCGACATCGATGGCAGGAGGATATTTCTCGTTCAGCTCCTTGCTGAGGGCAGGCCGCCCCAGGGCGTAAGGCAGAACGGTGTGGCATGATACGCAGAAGGTCTCGTGATCGCGCGCCGCGGGCGGCCACTTCATCCACCACGCCTCCCTCTTATCGAGGTAAGCGGCGGCGGCTTGTGGACTCCAGGACGCCGCAGATGTGGCAGCCGGCATCGAGCGGCAAGAGAGTCCGAGCGACGTCACCCACAGCGCAACCAGCGCTGTTCCGACTACACCCGGGCGCATGCACCGAGTTGTGCTTGTCATCGGCAGGCTTCCGAACGCATGCCTGGCCCCGGGCGAAAAGGCAGATGTCGGCAAACCAAGGAAGTGGTTCGTTCCAGAAGCTGCCTCAACATGAGCACCAGGCAACTCGCACGTCCGATGGCAGGGCCACCCGAAGCCCTCCACATCGACAAGAGGATTCTGAGGCGTTCGCGATGACTTACTCGAATTCTAACTTGCCCGCAGGCGAGCCGTCGATCGGCCTTCGCTTCCAGATATCCCGACCGAACGTCTTTCAGCAGGCACTTAATCAATGAAAGGGATATGTGGTGCTGAACCCTCGCATCAGGGACAAACACTGGTAGTTCCCCCCTCTGCATAAGATCAGCCAGGAGAAGAGTGTCTTCGCCCCTGCGAACAAAAGGATCGAACAGGTCTGGCACTCCTTCTGCTTTCTCGCGCCTCAAAGCGAACCCGGCGGTGTTCAAATACCTGATGCGGCCGCCTGACTGAGCCATGTGCTTTTGAAGCAGGGTAAGGCGCAGTTGCTCTGCTCGGCCGACTGTTCTTGAGCAATCTCCAACCAAGCGAAGCTGAAAGTAATCGCCTTCGCGCGATGTCACGATTGCGGAACGCAGAACGAAAAGGCAGTCACTCTCCAGCCGGCAATCGGAATCCACGAACAGCACCGCCGAGCCTCGCGAAACGCGCAGTCCCCGATTTCTGGCGGAGGACACCCCATAGTGCGTTTGTCTTAGGATGGTCAGAGGGTAGCGGAGCGCCCAGCGGCGGATGAATTCGGGCGCGGCCTCACGACTGCCGTCGTCCACCACGATGACCTCGAAACTGGGGGCGTCCCGCTGTTGCAACAGCGAGAATAAGCATCCATCAAGCGGCCGCCAGTCGTTGTAAGCGGGAACGACCACGCTGAAGAACGGTCCGGCCTCCGATGCGGTGTGGTCCGGTGAGACCATCACTGCAGAACGCGCAATCGGACCTTCGACGTTTCCTGTTGTTTTCACCGGGTTCTCAAGATTCCAAGGCTACTCGGGAGGCGGGCCAGGGCTTTGCTCCAGATCTGACTCTGAACCTTTCGCCACGGCCCAGCTGGAATTCCGTGTGAATGACACCGAGCGCCTTCTGCATGTCCCGCCGCGGCACCACGAAAGAGACACTGCAGTTCGAAGACCCCTGCACGGTTGCGATAGCGTTCATACCTTCCCGAACCAGAGCGGCTCGCCCGCGTTCGGCAACTCGAGAACCGGCGTCTCCGACCGTTCCGACTGCGGTAACGATGGCAACGGCTGGATTCAGGGTGATGCGCTCCGCTCGGCCGTTACTCAGCCCCTTCGTGACTTCGCAGAGCAGCGCGTCGATCGTGTGCCCTGCGTCCGGCGACCGCGCTACGAAGTTGATCTCGTCCGAGGCAGGGGATTCCCACGCCAGCACTGCGCCTGCCCGAGCCACGGCCGTCGGGAGTGCGTGGCGCAACATATTCTGCCCTATCAGGGCGCCGGGAGTACCGATCGTAACCAATGCCACATCGCGGAGAGCGGCTAGTGCCCTAACCCCGGTGCCGGCCGGCGGTCCGTCCGGCGTGATCTTCGTCCCGTCCCGTTCCGGGGCGAAAGTATTGCGGATCCATACAGGGCTTTCCATGCGGCCCAGGGCGTGCAGCGTCCTCGGATGGAGCACTTTTGCACCGTAGCGCGCCAGCGTGCTCGCCTCATGGTATGAGATTTCGCGAAGCGTGCGGGCATCACCTACCAGACGTGGATCGGCTGTTAGTAGCCCGTCCACATCGGTCCAGATGACGACATCGTGAGCCTCGAGGGCCGCGGCCAGAATGGTGGCAGAATAATCCGACCCACCGCGACCGAGCGTCGTCAGCGCCCCTTCTGGACTCGCTGCGATGAAGCCGGTAACAACCGGAATCAGGCCGCGCTCCAAGAGCGGGCCCAGGCGGGCGAGGCAACGCTCCCGCGTCAGCGTCATGCAGGGCTCCGCAGCTCCGTAACGCGAGTCCGTCACTATGAGTTCCGTCGCATCGATGGGTTCGCAGGCTGCGCCGCGTTCGGCGAGTGCAGCCGCCACAAGAGGGGCACAAAGCCGTTCACCGATGCTCGAGATCGAGTCAGACATGTGCGGCGTCAGCGCCCGCAGGCGGGCCGTGCGCTCGCATAGCCGGGTGCCTTCCCCGATCAGATTCTGCATCTTGTGAGCGAATGCCTTGTCCGCTGCAACAGACCCAATCAATAAACGAGCCGCGGTCTCGTGCTGGCTGCGCACTTCTCCCAGAATTGTGAGAGCCGGCTTCAGGCGGCCAGCCTGTGCTAGCGCAGCACCTTCGATTAACCTGTCCGTGACACCGCACATCGCGGAAACCACAACCACGACGCGACCTTCGCGCGAGTCATTCAGAATGAGATCGGCAACTTGCCCGATGCAGGAAGCGTCGCCGACCGAGGTCCCTCCGAATTTCATCACTCGAACGCGTTGCCTGAGGTTCGCACGACACAAAACGCTTAAGCGGGGACTTCTTACTCGAGCGTCGATGGCCCTGTGCAACGAAGGCGCAACTGCACCGCCGTGGCCCGGGACCATGAGGTCGTGAAAGAGAATCCTGTTCATCGTCTGAGTGCCCTCGCAACGGTGCAGCGCAGCATCTGCCTCCTACGGGTTGGGAACGCGAACCCTAAAAGTCGTTTCAATCCAGCCCGGCTGCGCATACCAGGCCCTCTGCTTCTGGTATTCGGCGGCGCAAACGCGGACGAGGGACGGCTCTTCCCACGGTACATCGTGATACGCAGACCGCAGAAATGGGCTGTTCGGGTCCCTGATCCACTCCTGGGGGTACAAAGCGATGGTATCCTTCTCGGTGACCCTGGGAGTTGCAGGCAGAGAACGTCCGGCCACGGCGGCGTAAAGGGCCGCGGCCAGATCACGGCCCGGTCCAAGAGCCAGATGTCCGACCTGAGTTGCGCGGGGGTTCATTTCGATAAGGTGGGCACTTCCAGTGTCTGCATCAAGCATGAAATCGAAACCGTGCATGCCTGAAAGCTCGAGTCGCCTGACCATCTTTTCGGTCGCAGCCGAGATTTCAGCGTCATCGATCAAGCGCACGACTGTAGCCGGCCCAGTCGGATACGCCTTCCTCAGCACCTTGAAATGAAGGCTCGCCAGCACTGTGCCCTTCCAGCAAACGACCGCGCTCGTTGCTTCGCTCCCGGCCACGAAGGCTTGGCCGTTCAAAACAGGGCGACGCCGCAGCAGCGTCGGCCAAACCAGTGCGGCGTCGCCATCGATCAGGAACCGCTTGGCCGCCCGTGCCACACGGGGAGGCGCTCCCAGAATGCGAAAGGCGCGTTCGGCCTCCTCCAGCGTGTGGACTACCCTCACTCCGTATCCACCGAAAGTGCGGTCTGCTTTTAGAACCGTCGGAAAACCGGCCTGCGCGACCCACTCCCTGAGATCGGATTCGTTACTAATGGCCGCGGTCTTCGGGGCCCGCACGCCTTCCTGCCGCGCCAGTTCCATGAAGTTGGTTCGCGCAAAGGCGGTAGGGAAGCTTCGTGGCGAGCCGAGAGAACGCTCGATCAGCTCACGAATGAGCCTGGCCTCACTCCGGTCCCCGGCGCGATAGTGCAGCGCATACAGGTGCTGCGTAGCGAGGTCATCACCCGGAAGAATCAGGTCTGGGTTTGTGGCGCGGATGGCGTCTGTAAACGACGTCAACGGGGCCAAGCCGCGGTAAGTATGCGTTTCGCACGCCGCGCTGCTCCCTTGGAGCGCATGTCCGCGCGGACAGACAGCTTTGACGGCAAAACCCGCCTGTGCCAGAGCCACCCCTAAACGAGCGGTGGGGAACCAGCGGCACGTTGTGGCAATCAGGATTGTTGGATTCACGCGGGTATGAGGTTTAATGAATTTCGCGCCGTTCTCTTTGCTTCGCACCACCGGCGCCGTGTGTGTGCCATACTCTGCCCTGATTCGCCACGTTTCCCTGGCAGTCAGTTAACACGAAGCGTTAACCTAGTCATCCCAGGTTGCGCCTCGCCCTTCGCCGGGCTTGCCCGGCGCCCCGAAAATGATGGGCGGAAGATGCAGATATCGGGCCGCGCGACGCCTGGAGTCGATTACAGCGTACGCGCGGCTCACGGACTCTGTCGGCGAGCCCATGGCAGCGCTCATCCGGGCGGGCGAGATTCCATGGTTGCGGCCGTAAATGTACAGATCCAATTGTTCAAGCGGCATAGAGAAGTAGAATTCCTCCTGAGACTGCTCCAAGGGATAGGTGTCCGTCGTGGGAGGACGTTGTTGTACTTCGCTGGGCACACCCAGATAACGCGCCAACTGATACACCTGCGTTTTGTATAAGTGCGCGATTGGCTTAAGATCTGCCGCACCGTCTCCATTTTTGACGAAAAAGCCCTGATCGTACTCCAACAAGTTTGGTGTGCCTGCTACTGCGTAGTGCAGCCGGTCAGCATGGTAGTATTCCATCATCTTCCGGGTCCGCTGTTTCAGGTTAGTGGCCGCCACGATCCCGAGATAAGCCTGGAGTGTCAATCGAGCAGTCTTCAGCGTTCCGGTCGGCGATCGGACCACTACTGAAAAGATAGGATAGTGATCCATGCCAATCAGGTTAGGCAGGACGAGCTTACACTTGTGCGCGTCAGTGTACTCGGGCACCACTCGACGCACGGCCTCGTTCCGGCGGGAATAACAGCCAGCGGCCAGCAAGATAGGGCCGATATCTTCCATGTGCGACTTGATAGCGAGCCAGTCGCTCACCATTTGACCCAGTCGCAAGCTGTCTTCAGAAGAGTCCGGCTCCGGAGTGAAGAGGCCGAACACTCGATCCCTCCCGAGCGCCCGCGTCGCCAAGGAGGCTACGACGGTGCTATCGATTCCGCCCGAGAGACCGATAACCACGCCCTTGCGGCGCAATTGCTTGAGCACCGCTTCCCTGATGGCAAGACAGATACGTTCCGTTTCGGCTGCTGGGTCGATCGTAAGAGTAGGCATAGGTTCTGAATTCCGCGGCTCTGCTCGTTCAAGTTAGGCCAATCAGGCGTTTGCTGATTTTTCCGCTTTCCGTCTTGGGCAGGAAGGCCCGAAATTCGACGCATTTCGGCACCATGAACGACTCGAGCGTCTCACGACATCGGCCGAGAACCTGGTTGCGGGTGACGCGCGCCCCCTCGGTCAGACTGACTACTGCTTTTATTGCACTGCCCAACACCGGGTCGGGTACGCCAACGACGGCGGCCTCAAGTACGCCCGGGATTGCACAGATCGCGTCCTCCACCTCGCGCGGACTGACCTTCTCACCGCCGGTTTTGATCATTTCATCTCGCCGGCCTACGAAGTAGAGAAACCCTTCTTCGTCCGCGCGAAACAGGTCTCCGGTGTACAACACCCTTTCGCCGGGCAAGGGGCCCGCCTTCAGTACCCGGTCCGTTTCCTCTGGTAATTCCCAGTAGCCTTTCATCACGTTCGCTCCCCGCACGACTAGTTCCCCAACAATCCCTGGGCCGACGCGATTTCCGTCGTCATCCACAATGTACACTTCCTCATTCGGCATTGCGCGGCCGACCGACGCCGGGCGGCGGTCAATTTCCTCGGGAGGCAAGTACGACACTCGCTTGCACTCGGTCAATCCATACATTGAATAAATCGCAACATTGGGAAAACACCGTCGCAGTTCCCTCACGTGGTCCGTTGGCAGCGCCGCCGCCGTGTTCGTGATATACCGAAGGGCCGGAACGCAATAGCGTGATAAGTCCGTCCTAAGCATCAAGGCCGCGACGGAAGGGACGATAGGCAAACCCGTGACCCCTTCCCGAACCACTTGCTCGAGGATGTGGTGTATGTAACCGAACGACCGCTCCAATATGACTCGGCCACCCACCTTGAACATCATCAGCACCTGATAGAGCCCGTAATCGAAAGACAGGGGAAGGGCGTTAAGAACGACGTCGTCCGAGGTGTTCTCAAGGTAAGTCGTAATCGACGTGGCCGCCGACAGCAGATTAAGATGGCTCAGCATGACGCCCTTCGGTCGCCCAGTCGACCCCGACGTGTAAATCAGGGCCGCCAGATCAAGGTCGATGCACTGCCTCGCCGGTGTCCAGTGAACCCGTTCATCGTGCCGGACCGAGTCGAGCAAAACCAATCGCTTACGGAGTCGCGTGCAACTCACCTCGCACGATTGAGCCCCTCCTACACCGAACACGACCTTGATATGAGGCGTATCTACCGTGTTCGAAGCTAGTTCTTCGAGCTTAGCGTCTTCGGTGACCAAAGCCGTGGCGCGGCAGTCGTTAAGAATGTAAGTCAACTTCGCAGCCTTGGTCGAGTGATGGACAACCACGAATGCCGCCCCTGCCTTTAGCGCTGCGAATATAGCAAGCACCGTCTCGCAACGGTTTGGCAGACATACCACAACGCGATCGCCGCGCACGACGCCGGCTTCAACCATGCAATGTGCCAGCCGATTACTCTGACCGTCAAGCTCGATATAGCTCAGCCGCTCCTCGCCGCAGACTAGAGCCACCTTGGCGGGGTACTTAATAGCCGACAACTCGAGAAACGCCTCAACTTGCATCCACAATCTCCTGAGCGCTCACTGCACACTTGTGGCGGATAAAGTGGCTGAGGTTTCCGATCGAATCAAGGTTAGCCGGAGTCACCTCCCAGTCTTCTACTACGATCCCGTAATGCTCCTCGAGAAACGCGATCAACTCCAGCACGCCGGTGGAGTCAATCACGCCCTTTTCCAAGAGTGAGTCGCTGTCGGAGAGTTCGCAGGACTCGCCAAAGAGGAAGTTGTCGACAACAAAGCGCCGCACATCCCGATTAAGCTGTTCCATATATGCCCTCCGGGCTAACATGATGAAGAAACTGATGGGCCAAGAGCTCTGTTGAGAGAATGCCGACGAGCGCCATATTGTCCCTTACCCCGGCCGCACGGCCGGCTCTGAACTTATTTACGAGGGCGGTGACTGCCTTGGAATCGAAAATTCCGTCCTCGTCAATGCGACGGGGTGATACGAGTTCCATGACGTATTCGGACGCCGGTTGTTGAAAGAAGCTCTTGCCGTCAGGGGCCCGATAGGGCTGCTTCGGGCGCTCTATGATTGCGCGCGGGACGAGGCCTTCGGATGCGCGCTTCAATAGATATTTCGGGCGAAGCGCCTTCAGCTTCAGGGCTGGCGACAGATTCGAAGCGAATTCCACTACGCGGTGATCCAGGAACGGGTGCCTGGCCTCGACCGAATGCGCCATGGCCATCCGGTCGCCTTGTGAAGAGAGAATATAGCCCGGCAGAAGATAAGCTGTCTCCAGATATTGTGCTTGACACAAGTGCGGCCAGCCACCATAGCTGGCGGGGAGTGCGGAACACATCTGCTCGTAGGAATCGTACGACTGTAGCCGCCTACGCAACGCAACAGAGAAAAACGTTTTGAGCTGCGCAGTTAGGCGCCAGCGCGGTAGATGCGAAAATAAAGGACTCTGCAAATCCGTCTCCGTAACTCGGAAGAACCGCTTCAGGTATGCCATAGGCTGCGACTGCAGGCGCTGCATATAGGGATAGATCTTTCTCAATAGCAGAGGTCGGCGCATGGAGCTCAGATTCGCTCCCCAGTATCGGCGGATCTTGGCTTCCATGAAAATGTCGTAGCCGCCGAATACTTCGTCGGCGCCTTCCCCGGTTAGAACAGCTTTAAATCCTGAGTCGTGAACACACTTCGACAGCTGAAACATGGGAGCCGGGGCCGTGCGCAGGATCGGCTGTTCGGCGTGCCACACGACACTGGGAAATGAATCGCAGATCTGCTGGCGGCTGCAGAGTACGCGTTCATGGTCTGTTTGGAGAAAGTGGCGCGCTTTCTCCTGATAGGGAGTCTCGTCGAATTCGTCGTCTTCAAAGGCAACGGAAAACGTTCTCAGGCGGCTCTCTTGCGCGCGCAGAATAAGGGCCGTGATCACAGTAGAGTCAAGGCCACCGCTCAGATAAGCGCCGACGGGAACGTCCGCCCGGAGTCGGATTTTCGTAGCGTCTTGAAGGAGATTCAATAGCTCGTCCGCCTGGGCGCTTTGAGCTTGGCTCGAGTCGCCACATTCCCTGGGTTCATATTTCGGCTGCCAATACTGAACGATTCTTGTTGTGCCATCCTGAACAATCAGGGTGTGTCCTGGTGGAAGTTGATAAACGCCTTCAAAAGCTGTTCGAGGCGGCAAAGTCACCCAGAATGTAAATATCTGATCAAGGGCCTGATCGTCGAGTCGAGGATGCGGGCCGATCCCTGAGGCGAACAGTGCCTTGATCTCCGAGGCGAAGAGCAAATCAGTAGGGGTTTGCGCGTAAAACAGAGGCCTCACACCGACTCGATCACGCGACAAAATCAGTTTCCTTTTCCGACGGTCCCAGATCGCAAATGCCCACTGCCCATTCATTTGATGAACGCACTCTTCGCCCTGCTTTTCGTAGAGCCTCAAAATGACTTCAGTATCCGACCGCGTAGCGAAACTCGAGCCGCATTTCTCGAGGCCGGAACGAAGCTCAACATAGTTGAATATCTCCCCGTTGAACGTGATCCAGACACTGCCGTCCGGAGTGGACATTGGCTGGTGCCCGCCCGCGACATCAATGATGCTCAGGCGCGCATGGGCCAGACCGACCTCGTCCTTCGCGTACACTCCGAATCCGTCCGGGCCGCGGTGGGCAAGAGCATTGGCCATCCTGCGTAGGACAGCAGGGTCTATCGCACCGCCGCGAGATCTCAACACTCCAGCAATTCCACACATTCGTAGGTCACTTCACGCGGAGATCGTTAGCTATTACGTTCAGTGCTGGCGTAATTGTTGTCTCGAGAACTGACCAATCCCTGTGGACTGGTTGGTCAATGACAATTGCGAATGTAAAGACAAGTTCGTCGCTTAGCTCAGCTGATCTGGCCCGGTGGATACGGGTTGGTTGGGGTCGCCCGGAGCCGCACGCCCCGGGTGAACTCCTCGAACGAGTGCTGGGCCGTCAACGGCACAGTCACCGTGCCTAACGCCCTGGCGGGCGGCCCTCCCCAGAAAGCTCGAGGAGGCACGTTGCGGCTCACCACCGTGCCGGCCTTGATCACTGCGCCCTCA
>DASZIG010000082.1:0-27299 GCA_035949375.1 Terriglobia bacterium
CGTCATGCCGTTGGACCCGTTGGCATTGATCGTACCCGAGTTGACCAGCGTCAGGCGGTCGTCGCCGATGTTGCCCGAACCTGTGATCGTCTCCTGGTTCGTCAGAACGTCGCCTCCCGAGGCGCCGATAATGTAGTTGTACGGATAGTTGGTCATGGCCACGTTGCCGCCGCTCAGCGTGACGTTGGACCCATCGACCTGCAGAAACGTGTTGTTGCTGGTCGAGTTCAGTTTGATCGTGCCCAAGGTGGAATAGGTTCCGCTCAGCAGATTCAGGGTGGAATTGTTGTCAACCAGAATCGTCCCGTTGCTGGGATTGGTGATTGTCCCACCCAGGGTGTTGGTGGTGTTGCTCTCCGACTCGATGAAACCGGTGCCGGTGTTCGTGATGGTGCCGTTTTCCACCGTGCCATTGTACAGATACAGGTTCGAGGTCCCGGTCAGGTTCACCGCTCCCCCGTTGACCGTCGAGTTCACCACCCCCAACTGGCCGTTGCCGCTGGCGGAAATCGTACCGCTGGTGTTGGTCACGGTGGCGCCATTGAAGATCAAGAGCGCGCCGTTGGTGGCCTCGATGGTGCCGGTGTTGGTTGTACCGCCGTTGGCCTGGATCGTCATGCCGTTGGACCCGTTGGCATTGATGGTCCCGGAGTTCACCAGCGTCAGTTGGTTGTCGCCGATGTTGCCCGACCCAGAGATCGTCTCCTCGTTGGTCAGAACGTCGCCGCCGGCTGCGCCTACAATGAAGTTGTACGGGTAGTTCGTCATGGTCACGCTGCCGCCGCTCAGGGTGACGTTAGCGCCGTCGACCTTCAGAACCGTGTTGTTGCTGGTCGAGTTTATTTTGATCGTGCCCAAGGTCGAATAGGTCCCACTCAACAGGTTCAGGGTGGAATTGTTGTCAACCAGAACCGTCCCGTTGCTGGGATTGGTGATCGTCCCACCCAGGGTGTTGTTGGTGTTGCTCTCCGACTCGATGAAACCGGTGCCGGTGTTCGTGATGGTGCCGCTTTGCACCGTGCCGTTGTAGAGATACAGGTTCGAGGTCCCGGTCAGGTTCACCGCTCCGCCGTTGACCGTCGAGTTCACCACCGCCAGCTGGCCGTTGCTGCTCGTGGAAATCGTACCGCTGGTGTTGGTGATGGTAGCCCCATTGAAAGTCAGTAGCGCGCCGTTGGTGGCCTCGATGGTGCCGGTGTTGGTCGTACCGCCGTTGGCCTGGATCGTCATGCCGTTAGACCCGTTGGCATTGATCGTGCCGGAGTTCACCAGCGTCAGTTGGTTGTCACCGATGTTGCCCGAACCTGTGATCGTCTCCTGGTTGGTCAGAACGTCGCCGCCGGCTGCGCCTAGAATGTAGTTGTACGGGTAGTTCGTCATGGTCACGCTGCCGCCGCTCAGCGTGACGTTGGCGCCGTCGACCTTCAGAATCGTGTTGTTGCTGGTCGAGTTCAGTTGGATCGTGCCCAGGGCGGAGTAGGTTCCGCTCAGCAGGTTCAGGGTGGAATTGTTATCGATCTGGATGACGCCGCCTGTGGGATTCGTAATGGTGCCGCCCAGTGTGTTGTTCGTGTTGCTCAGAGACTCGATCACGCCGGTGGAACTGTTCGTGATTGTGCCGCTCTGCACCGTACCATTGCTCAACTGCAGCGCCGCGGCTCCCGTAAGCGTGACCGTTCCGCCGTTGATCGTCGAGTTGACCACCTGCAGTGTGCTGTTGTTTGCCGAGATCGTTCCGCTGGTGTTGGTAACGGTGTCGCCATTGAACACCAGGATGCCATTGGTAGCCTCCATGGTGCCGGTGTTGGTCACGCCGCCGTTGGCCTGGATCGTCAGCGGGGTCGGTTGATTAGCGTTAATGGTGCCGGAGTTCACCAGTGTCATGCGGTTGTCGCCGATATTGCCCGATCCCTGGATGGTCTCCTGATTGGTCAGCGTGTCACCGGTTGCACTCCCGAAGATGAGGTTGTTGGCATTGTTCCCCATCGTCAGAGTGCCGCCGCCGCCCAATGTGACCGCTGTGCTTCCAATGATCAAATCGGTTAAGTTCCCGGTCGAGTTCATCGTCATCTGGCCTGCGTTGCTGATCGTCGAGCCGTCAACGGTCAAGTCCTCGTTGTTGTTGAGGTTCCAGGCGTTGGCGGAGTTCAGGGTCATGTTGTTGATGGTGGCGGAGACGTCTTCTGTGACGGCCGAAGCGCTGCCCGTGCCGGTGATCAGGACGTCGCAGGGAGCGGGACAACTGCTGCCGCCAGGCGTTCCGGCAGACCAGTTGGTCGTTGTACTCCACAACCCGGTGCCGCCGTCGTTCGTGAAGGTGTCATTGGTGTCAGGAGGAGGCGTGTGGCGGCTTGAACTTGAACTCGGCGGCTGGCCTGTCGTCGTCAGAAGCGCCGCCGGGCGACGGTCGACGACCCTCGCAGGCGCGGCATTGAACAGAAGCGGGCGGCGGCCTTTCGGCGAGTCGACGAGAGGCAAGTTCAGGAGCCAATCGGTTCGGTGGCCGAAGACGGCGATCCCATAAGGGCTCGAGACCTGAGCGAGTCGCAACTCATCGGCTGGGCGAAGCTGGTTTCTCTCTTTCGCCTGGCACCGACCCCCAAACAATGCGAGGGTGGTCGACATAGCCACCATCACCAACAGAATCCTCGTTAAGAATGCTTTCGCTCCCAGAGACTGCATCGTTATCCCCCTGTTCGACCTGACTTCGATAACTCTTGCGACCGCTATAATAGCAAAGCCAACCGCGCGGGCAACTCGTGTTTTCGACGGCAGTTACGCCCGCTGGTGTTGACTCACTCAATAATTGTGTGCAGGCGGCCATAGCTGGTAGCATTTCGCCTGCGGGAAGAGCCCCAGCCGCTCGTTGGCGGACCTCCGGATTCGGGCTTCACTATGCATTGCGCAAAACAAGAGCAGAAACCGTCATGCAGTTTCGAGGTCCGGTCATGACGCAGGGGATCGGGTCCGGCCACGAGTGGGAGCCAACGCTCGGCGAGAGGCGCGCGCTGGACCATCTCTTTAGCGTGACCTACGAAGAACTGCGCCGCCTGGCTTCGAGCGTCCGGCGGGGTGATCCGGCGGCGACCCTCAGCCCCACCACTCTCGTCAACGAGGCCTGGCTCAAGCTGGCAAACTCGCCGCCCTTTGCATCGATCTCTCGCCTGCACTTCAAGCGGATCGCCGCCCGGGCCATGCGCCAGGTGCTGATCGAGGCCGCGCGGCGGCGGAAGGCCCAGAAGCGCGGCGGACCCGAAGCGTCCCTGGTCGCCTTTGAGGATTCCCTGGAACAGGCGGCGTGGTTCGGCGACAATCTGCTGGCCTTAAACACCGCTCTCGATGAGCTCGCGCAGATGAATCCGCGTCAGGCCGTCATGGTCGAAGGCCGGTTCTTTGGAGGCCTGGACGTGGCTGAAACCGCAGAGCTTCTGGGCGTTTCCGAGGCTACGATTCTCCGCGATTGGCGGGCGGCGAAAGCGTGGCTCGCCCACGAGCTTCGCCGGGCGGGGTGACGCCTTGCCCTGCCCCTTCACGGGGCTGAAGGAAGATGGAGAGCGCGCGCTGGGAGCAAATTCAGGTCCTGTTTCACGGGGCGGCAGACTTGCCGGAATCCGAGCGGCGCGCCTTCCTCGCGGTCGCCTGCGGCGGTGACGACAGCCTTGCCGCCGACGTGCTGGCCCTGCTCGCCGAAGACGCCGACGGCTCCTCGGTGCTCGATCGTGACCTGGCCGAAGTAGCCCACCAGATACTCGACGGATCGCAATCTTCGCACGCCTCCCGCGAATTCGGCCCATACCGCATCCGCGAGATGCTCGGCGAGGGCGGCATGGGCCTCGTGTACCTGGCCGAGCGCATCGATCTGCGGAGCCTTGTCGCCATCAAAATCTTGCGCGATGCGTGGCTCTCACCCGCCCGCCTCGAGCGCTTCTTGAGCGAACAGCGAACGCTGGCGCAACTCAACCATCCCTCGATCGCGCGGCTCTACGATGCGGACGCGCTCGCCGACGGCACGCCGTATTTCGTCATGGAATACGTCGAGGGCCTGCCGCTTACCGAATACACCCGGCAGCACCATTGCGCGATCGAAGAGCGTGTGTTGTTGTTTCGCTCCGTCTGCGAGGCGGTGCAATACGCCCATCAGCGCGCCGTGATTCACCGCGACCTGAAACCCTCCAACATTCTTGTCAAGCGTGACGGGAGCATCAGGCTGCTCGACTTCGGCATCGCCAAGCAGCTCGAAGGCCTGGACGCTTCGACGGATCAGACGCGTACCGGATTGCGGCTCATGACCCCCGCCTATGCTGCGCCCGAGCAGATTCGCAGGGGCCAGGTGGGCATCCACACTGACGTCTACTCGCTCGGCGTCATCCTTTATGAGTTGCTCGCCGGGCGCCTTCCCTTCGACTTGTCCAACAGGACTCCGGCCGAAGCTGAGACGATCCTCGTCGAGAGCTCGCCCGAAAAACCATCGGCGGCTCACCCGTCGCTCGGCGAAGGGGCCGCTACTGAGGTTCGAGACGCATCGGTAAGCAAGGCGGCTTGGGCCGATCTCGACATCCTTTGCCTCACGGCGATGCACAAGGATGTGGAGCGCCGGTACCCGTCGGCGGAAGCCCTGATCCGGGACGTCGATCACTTTCTGAACGGCAAGCCCCTGGAGGCGCGGCCCGACACCGTGCGCTACCGCTTCGGCAAGTTCGTGCGGCGGAATCGTCGCGCTGTCGCCATGGCAGCGGCTATTCTTACGGTGGTCGCGGGCTTGGTGGTGTTTTACACCGTGCGGCTGGCGATCGCGCGCAACGCGGCCCAGGCGGAGGCGGCGCGGGCGGAGCGTATTCAGGCTTTCATGTTGAATTTGTTCCAGGGGGGCGATCAGAGCGCCGGGCCCGCCGACAGCCTGCGCGTAGTGGCCCTGCTTGACCGCGGTGTTCAGGAGGCTCAAAGTTTGGGGAATGAGCCCGAGGTTCAAGCCGAGCTCTACCAGACGCTCGGCGGCATCTATGAAAAACTCGGCAAGCTCGACCAGGCGGATTCGCTCCTGCAGTCCGCCCTCGAGCGCCGCAAGCAGATCCACGGCGCCACCCATCCCGAGGTGGCGGAGACACTGGTGGCGATCGGGATGCTTCGAGCGGACCAGGGCCGATTGGAAGAGGCCGAACACCTGGTAAGCGAAGGCCTCGCCATCGACCGGCGAACCCTCCCTGCGCGCGACCCCGCCGTGGCGAAGGCGACGGCTGCCCTGGGGCAGGTGCTGGAAGACCGGGGTGCCTACAGCAAAGCCATCCTGGTGCTCGAGGACGCAGTGCGGCTTCAGTCCGGTTCCACTGCGTCTTCGCCGGAGCTTGCCGCGAGCCTCTCAGAATTGGCCAATTCGCACTTCTACGCAGGCCAGCTCGATATTTCCGAGGCTCTCAACCAGCGCGTGCTAAGCATGCACCGCGAACTTTATGGCGAACGCCACCCGCTGGTGGCGGATACACTGCTCAATCTCAGCAGCATCGAGTTCCAGCGAGGCCACTACACGGAGGATGAGCGCTACAGCCGCCAGGCGCTCGACATCGTGCAATCGTGGTACGGCAAGGACCACCCCGAGACCGCAGATACCATGACCATCGTCGCGCAGTCGCTCACCTACCAACAGCGTTACGCCGAAGCGGACGCTCTGTTGCGACAGTCGCTCGCCATTCTGGAGCGCGCCTACGGGCCCGTCCATCCCCGGGTGGCTTTCGCGCTGAACGAGCTGGGCAACGTGGCAGTCCGGCAGGGGAAGCTCAACGAGGCTGAGGCCTATTTCACCCGCGAGATCGCCATCGACCGGTCTGTTTACGGCGACGATCACTCCGTGATCAGCATCGCGCAGTCTAATCTGGCCGGTGTTTATGCAAAGCGCAAGCAATACGCCCGCGCCGAGCAGTTGTTCCGCGAGGCCCTGGCGCGTTACGCGCGGACGCTGCCGGCCGATCATATCAATGTGGCGGTGGCCCGAATCAGACTCGGCAACGTGCTTCTCGGCGAGCGCAAGTACGCTGAAGCAGAATCCGAGAGCCGCGCCGGCTACGACATCCTGGCGAAACAAACCAGCCCGTCGGTGACTTGGCTTCAGGTCGCTCGCACAGACCTGGCTGCGGAGCTCGACGCCCTGCGCGAGCCCGAGCAAGCGGCCCGGTTCCGCGCTCAGTCCCCGCCCGTGGCCACGGACGCCCCTGTCGTCCCTGCCAGCCGGAAATGACTTTCTGTCATCCCCAGGTCTCGCCCTATTCGCTTGTCCGGGGCAGCAGCTCTCATAATTGAAGCGCAAGATCGTGCGAGAATGCTGGGTGCGGCGCCATTTTGAAGTACGCTCTCGGGAAAGGGACGAGCCTTGTCCGGTAACGCGATGGACATTTGCATACGAAGAGCGTGTACGCCTGACATCCCGGTGCTGCGGCAGGTGATTGAGGCGTCTGTGCGCGGGTTGCAGGCCGAGGACTACTCACGCCGGCAGATCGAGCTCGCGCTCGAGACTCTCTATGGCGTCGATACGCAACTGATCGCTGACGGCACCTACTTTGCCGCAGAGGCCGCATCAGAGGGCACGCCAGCCCAGATCGTCGGGTGCGGCGGGTGGAGTAGGCGGCGGACGCTTTTCGGCGGCGACCAGTGGCGCGCCCGTCAGGATGATCTGCTCGATCCGAGGCGCGATCCCGCGAAGATTCGCGCATTCTTCATCCGCCCGGAGTGGGCACGGCGGGGAATCGGCACGATGATACTCGATGTGTGCGAGGCAGCAGCCAGAGCGGCGGGCTTCAAGCGCCTTGAGATGGGCGCGACCCTTAGCGGCGTCCCATTCTACCGCGCAAAGGGATACACCGCGCTCGAAAGAGTTGACGCGCCGCTCGCAGAGGGCGAGTCGCTGCCAATCGTGCGCATGGTCAAGCAGATTTAGTGGGCCGAGCCAAGGGCAGGTTCCAGGTTTCAGGTTATTTGATCGAATGTTTTCAATGCCTTTCCCTGCGGAAAAGCTGGCGCGGGCATGACGGACACACCCGATTATCGCGGAGGGTCATCGATGTCGAGACATTCATTCAAGCGTGCGCGGCTCGAAGGCGGACTGCTGCTTATGGGGTTCCTGGTAGCCCTGAGTTCGTGCTTGCGGGCCGCGGTGGACGCGCCGGGCCGCGACCCGAATCAGCCGGTGAACGAGAGCTACACGAAGAAGATCCACGACTATACTACGCAGCCTGATTTCACTTCGCCGCTGGTGGACTATCTCCCCGCGTCCGCGACGGTGCCGACGCCGAAGGCGGTGCTCGGTGACATCGCCGGCGCGCCCGGCATCCTGCCCTATTCCCAGCAGGTCTACGACTACATGCGGATGCTGGAGAAAGCGAGCCCGCGCGTGAAGGTGGTGTCGATCGGCCGGACCGAAGAGGGTCGCGAAATGATCGCGGTGGCGATATCGTCGGAATCGAACCTCGCCAGCCTCGATGAGAACCGGCAACGCCTGACCAGGTTGGCCGATCCGCGCCTCATTCATCTCGACGATGTAGAGGCCGACCGCCTGGTGGACGCGGCGGTTCCCGTCTATTACATCACCGGCACCATCCACTCCACCGAGACTGGGGCGCCGACCGCGCTGATGGAGTTGGCGTACCGGCTGGCGGTGGACCAGAGCCCCTACATTGAGGAAGTTCGCAATCACGTGATCACTCTCATCACTCCCATTGTCGAAGTGGACGGCCGCGATCGCATGGTGGACCTCTACCGTTGGCACCTCGCCCATCCGAAGGAGTTTTACCCGCACCTGATCTACTGGGGCCATTACGTGGCACACGACAACAATCGTGACGCCATGGCCGTGACGCTGAAGCTGACCGAGAACGTGCTGAACACGTTTGTCGGGTGGAAGGCCCAGGTGCTGCACGACCTGCACGAGTCTGTACCCTACCTGTACGACAACACGGCGGGGGACGGCCCTTTCAACGCCTGGGTGGATCCCATCCTTACCAATGAGTGGGAGATGATGGGCTGGCGCAACGTGGCCGACATGACCGGGTTCGGCATGCCGGGGGTCTTCACTCACGGCGATTTCGACACGTGGTCGCCGGGCTACCTCATGTTCATCGCCGCCATGCATAACGGCATCAGCCGGCTTTACGAGACCTTCGGCAATGGGGGCGCCGACACCGAAGAACGTACGCTGCAGCCCGAGGAGTACGCCCGCACCTGGTACAAACAGGATCCGCCGCTGCCCAAGGTCCTCTGGTCGCAGCGCGACAACAACAACTACGAGGAAACGGGTCTGCTGACGTCACTGCACTACTTCGCCGAGAATCGACAGCTCTTCCTCAAGAACTTCTACTTGAAATCCAAGCGCTCGATTACGAAGCCGCACGACGAGGGCCCGGCGGCTTACGTTTTTCCCGCCGACGACCCGCGCCCCGGCGCTCAGCGCGACCTGCTGAAGATTCTCGAGAAGCAAGGCTGCGAAATCTCCCGCGCCACTGCCTCTTTCACCGTAACCTTGCCAGGGAAGAAAACGCCGAAACATTCCGAGGCGGCAAAATCCCAAACATCGGACGAGGCAACCAAGACCGCCGGGAAGGAGACGGAAGGGAAGCAAGCAGCCGCTACGACGTCACGGCAATTCCCGGCCGGCAGCTACGTCCTGCGCATGGATCAGCCGTACTCGCGCATCGCCGACGCGCTACTCGACTACCAATACTGGAGCCCCGACGATCCCCAGAAGACTCCCTATGACGACACGGGTTGGACCTTCGGCGAGCTCTTCAACGTGCAGGTGGTGCGCGTGACCGATCTCAAGGTGCTCGAGGCGCCCATGGAGCGCGCCGGCGATATCAAAGTCTCTGGCGGCGCGGAAGGTCATGGGTCGATCTTCGCCATCGACAACCACGCGGACACGGCGCTCGCTGTGCTCCGTTACAGGATGAAGGATGCCACCATCGATGCCGCCGAGGACGGCTTCGAGGCGGCCGGGCGCAAATTCAATCGCGGGTCCTTCATCATCCGCAACGTGAGCGTATCGGACCTTGACCACGTCGCTGCCGGCGTGGGTCTTCAGGCTTACTCGCTCGAGACGGCGCCGGCGGTGAAGACTCATCCGGTGCGGGCCGCCCGCGTGGCGCTGATGCACACCTGGCTGAACACCCAGCTCGAAGGCTGGTGGCGCCAGGCGCTCGACTCTCTCGGCATACCTTACGACTACGTCAGCACGCAGGTGGCGGCGGCAAACGACGATCTGAGCGCGAAGTACGACGTGATCCTGTTCGCGCCCCTCGGCTTCGGCGGCGATCCGCTCCCCATCGTCAACGGCATGCCGATGAATTGGGGTAATCCCCTGCCGTGGAAAATGACCCCGGAGACCCCCAACCTCGGCAAAATCGATTCCACCGACGACATGCGTCCCGGTCTCGGCTGGGCCGGCGTCACGCACCTGCAGGATTTCGTAAAGCAGGGCGGCGTTCTGGTCACGGCCGAGGATACCGCCAACTTCGCCACGCAGCTCGGCCTGACCGAGGGCGTGTCGATCGCGCCGGGCCGCCAGGTGAAGATCGTCGGCAGCGTGCTGCGAACCGAGTTGGTGGATGCCGCGAGCCCCATAGCCTATGGTTACGGCGACAAGCTGTCCGTCTATTGTTCGAGCCCGTTGATCTTCAACCTCAGCAATTTCGTGGGGGGCCGGGGCGGGCGGAGGGCAAACCCTGAGGCACAAGAGCGGCCCACGGGCCGCGGAACTGCCGACGATGCGGACTTTACGCCGGGGCGCGTAGCAGCCGAGCCACCGGAACAGCCGCACGCCGAGACCTGGCAGGCGCTGCCCGTCACCGAGGAACAGCGCCGTAATGCCGTCAATGTGATTCCGGCGGCTCTTCGGGCGCGGGTGATCTTGCGCTACGCCGACGCCAAGGATCTGCTGGTCTCCGGTCTGCTGGAAGGCGGAAATGAGATTGCTCAGCACGCAGCGGTGATCGATGTGCCGATGGAGCACGGGCACGTGGTGCTGTTTTCCCTGAATCCGATCTATCGCGGCGAAACGGAGGGCAGCTACGTTCTGGTGCTCAACGCGATCCTGAACTTCGATAGCCTCGATGCCGGCAGGGCGCCAGTGAAGGATCCGTAACCGCTCCCGATGGTGCGTCTCATTATTGAGCATTCAACTGTCGCATCCAAATCAAGTAGTTATTCCGAATGGAACTCAAGGTACTTTTTAGTGAAGATCCCGCATTCGTCTTAAAGAAGGCCGACGAGTTTCTTGCGTCGAACGCAGTTCTGCACAATCTGATCCTGTCGATTCTGCACGCCCGCCTCGCACACGCCGATCCCGGTCGATATTGGATCGCCCTTCACAGGGAGAAGGCCGTGGTCGGGGTGGTCGTTCAGTCACCGCTCGAATACCCGGCGACGCTGACGCCCATGGAACCGCGAGTAGTGTGCGCCATGGTGGATGCGATTGCGGACGCGGGCGTGACCCTAGCCGGCGTCAATGGAGACGCCGCAACGGCGGCCAGCTTCGCCGGGCAATGGAGTGAGCGATGTAAGTCGGCGGCCAAACCCTTTCAGGGGATGCGTCTCTACGAACTACTGGAAGTGGGAGACCTTCCCCACATGGAGGGTCACCTGCGGCGGGCAGGCCCGGAAGACCGCGGTCTGATGATTCTCTGGGCCCGCGCGTTTCAGGATGAAATTGGCGAATCCTCCAGTGATACCGAGACTCGCGTAGACAGAGGGCTGGCCGCGGGACAGCTCTGGGTTTGGGATAAACAAGGAGAGACGATGTCGATGGCCGTTAGCCGGGAGCCGACACAAGGCGTGGTTCGTCTCTCAGGGGTCTACACGCCACCCGAGAATCGAAACCGCGGCTACGCGGCAGCCTGGGTTCATGCTTTGTCTGAACGCCTTCGGGGTTCCGGGTATCGGTGCATTCTCTACACTGACCTGGGTAATCCGACATCCAATTCCATTTACCGGCGGATTGGGTATAGGGCTATAGCAGAAGCTCTTCGCTATCGGTTTGAGTGACCAACAGCACGATGCACTCGCTGAAGTCTCAGTGGGCGGCTGCCGGCTGCGCGGTCCGCCGCCGACGTGATGCACGGGTTCGCCAGGTGTGGCCCGGTCTATACGTTCTCCGTCGTGGGATGCATCCACGGGCTGCGATACGGGCGGGCCAAGAGGCGGTTGGCTTCGGCGTCGCCGATCACACGCCCCTCCTGCGGGTCCCATGCCATCGTCCGTCCGGTCTTCATCGAAAGGTTGGCCAAGATGCAGCTCGTGGTCGAAATATAGCCCTGTTCAATATCGGCCACCGGCTTGCCGCGCGTGGCGATCGCCGCCAGAAAATCCTGCATGTGGTGCCGGATGGCCGGAGCACACTGGGTTTCCAGGTCCTTCTCGGTCTTGTCCTCGGGATACTGCTCGAGTTCGTAAGTTACGTCCCGATGAATTGGCGACTCGCCCTTGCCCGTGGGCACGAAGTCGTAGCTATAGACGCTGGCCTTGAGCGTCCCCTTGTCGCCGTAGAGAGTGGCGCCCCATTGGTACTTGGGGTCAGGCGGATCGCCCCAGGTGCGGTGCTGCCACACGATTTTCACGTCGTCATAATCGAACGTGGCGAGCTGCGTGTCCGTGATATTGGCCTTGCTGTGCTCCACCAGAATGCCGCCGCTCGAACTGATGCGCTTGGGCCAGCCGAGATTCATCATCCAGCGCACCATGTCGAACATGTGGACGCACATATCGCCCACGATGCCGTTGCCGTATTCCATGAAGGCGCGCCAGCCTCGGGGGTGCACCAGCGCGTTGTAAGGCCTCATGGGCGCGGGTCCGGTCCACATCTCGTAATCCAGGTTCGCGGGCGGCGCCGTGTCCGGCGGATTGGAGGTGGCACGCATGTGGTAATAGCAGTAGATCTCTACCAGGCCCACCTTGCCGAGCCTCCCGGCCTGCACCACGTTTTCACGCGCCTCCACCAGGTGCGGCGTGCTGCGCCGCTGCAAGCCGATCTGCACCACGCGATTGTGTTTGCGCGCGGCAGCGAGCATGGCCTGGCCTTCGACCACGTCCACGCTGATCGGCTTCTGGCACCACACATCGGCTCCGGACTTTACGGCTTCGATCATCGCGAGCGCATGCCAGTGGTCCGGCGTGCCCACCAGCACGATATCCAGATCCTTCTCGGCCAGCATCTTGCGGTAGTCGCTGTAGGTGCGCGGCTTCTTGTGCGACGCCTGGCGCTGCGACGTCAACTCCGCAGCGTCGGCGAGCATCTGTGAATCCACGTCGCACAACGAAACCACCTCCACCGGCGATACCTGGATCAGCCGGAACAGGTCCGTCTTGCCGTACCATCCGCAGCCGATCAGACCCACGCGTAGTTTTTTCTGGTCCGTGGCTTGTTCCGCCCGAGCGCGGGCCAGCCAGGCGAGTCCCGCGGCAGTGGTGTAAACGAACTGGCGACGAGTCATGGTCCTCCTTCCGTTTGTGCAAACCGTTTTCTAAGTGTACTGAATACCGGCTTCGAAATCTTCCACCTCTTGAAGGGCCTGATCCCTTCCCGCGTCGGAAATGAACCGCCGACGCCCCTCGCGAGCGTTAAGAAGGCTCACCTTCAGGCGTTGCAGGAGGCGAAAATCGATCCGCCATTTCGGATCATTCGGATCTATGGCCTCCGGATCACGTTCGGCCAACGGTCCGCGATGCCGGGTGTGGACCTGGCGACATTGAAAGAGTTGATGGGCCACGCCGAGGAGAGCAAGGATCTTTTGTCCGCAGCAATTGAGCAACGACTTCTCCCTCAGGGAGGTTAAACTGAAATGATTGGGGCCCGAGAGTCCATGGCCTAACTTTGTTTGCCCGGGAATAAAGGGCCGTGAACCCAGATATGCGAATCAGGTTCAACCGTCTGTTCCTTCTGCTTGTCCTTCCGTCGCGATTTGTGCTCGCGCAAGGCACCGTGCCCACATTCCAGCAGACCATAGGCCACCGCTCCTACACTCTCGTCGGACGCGATCAGGCAGAGGGAGCTGTCACCACCATTCCTACGGTACTCGTCCCTCTCAGGCTCTCGTTTGACGCGAAGAAGGCCGGTGGTAAGCCCTTCGTCATGGACGCGGCCCCCGACATTCCGCGCGTCCTTCGCTCGCCGGTCTTCTCCAGGTACGCTTTCCCTTCCGGCGGCAACACACAGTATGCCGACGCGATGTTGCGCACCACCTTCCCAGCGGCTAAAGGGTGGCATACGCTGCTCGGCAAGCCCAAGGTGAAACCCGTGGGGATCACCATTCCCGCCGGCTACGGCTACATCCTCACCTCGAAGAGTACCGGCCGATCATTCGCGGTGGTCGACGTGGAGTTCCTGCAGAAGGAACTCTTCAAGCAGCTTGGCAAGCAGGAAGGCGACCTTGTCGTCGCGATCACGCGTAACACCACGTACTATGCCGATGCCGATGCAACGGAGTGTTGCTCTTGGGGAACGCACGGCGTAGACTCCGCCACCGGGGACTCGTTCGTGCTCGGCTCATACCTCCATAACGCGCCTGTATTCGTCGAAGACGGCGACGTGCAGCCACTCACCGAGCAGCTGGGAGAGTTCGTCAATGATCCCTTGCATGAACCGCTGCTGCACGGCGGCCGCAACGCAAAGACTCCGGGAAACACTTTCCCCAGGTGGATGCGTCCGCCGTCGATGCGTCCGGGCGATGAGGGCGCCTGCGGTGGCGCGGGCGTCGCCTCCGCCTATTTCCTACTCGAACCCACGGACACGAACCCCAAGAATAATGTCCCCTCATCGAAGTCCTTTGCCGGCCATCTGCAGGGGACCGTGTATCACCTCCAGAACGTAGCCGTGCTGCTCTGGTACACGGCCGCCTCGGAAGAAATCGGCCGCGCTTACAGCTTCCCGGACGCGCATGCGCTCACCGAACCGGCCCAGCCCTGCCCGGCGCGCGGCGGACCTGCTGGTGGCGGTCCGGCGGCGCCTCCCCAGCCCACGGTCGCCGCGGTACCGGTGAGCGGCCCGCCCAACGGCCATCGGCTCATTGGATACTGGGTCGGCTATGGCGCCGCGGGTTCCATCTTGCCGCTCCGCGAGATTTCCCCGCAGTGGGATGTGATCATTGTTGCCTTCGCTTCACCGGACCACAGCGCCCAAGAGGGGACCATGCGGTTCCGCACGCCGGCTGGCCTTGATACCGAGCAGTTCAAGGCCGACATTGCCTACCTGAAGGGCCAAGGCAAGAAAGTTATGATTTCCCTCGGGGGTGGCGGCCAGACCTTCACGCTCGCCGATCCGCAGCATATTCCGGACTTTGTTTCGTCCGTCACCCGCATCGTGAGCGAATACGGATTCGACGGTATCGACCTCGACTTCGAGATCCCCTCTCTGTCACTTGATCCTGGTGACACCGACTTTAAGCATCCCAGTTCGCCATCGATCGTGAATCTCATCTCGGCCCTTCGCCAGTTGCGCGATCATTTCGGCCCCCGCTTCATGATCAGCCTCGTGCCCGAAGGTACGCAGGTCCCTTCCGGCTACCCCAGTTATGGAGGGCAGTTCGGCTCCTATCTGCCCATCGCCTACGCCATCCGCGACATCCTCTCCTTCATCGATGTACAGTCCTACAACACGCCGCCCCTTGAAGGTCTCGATGGCGAGATCTATCAGCCCGGTTCTGTCGACTATCACGCCGCCATGACGGAACTCCTCCTCAGAGGCTTCAACGTTGCGGGCGATCCCAAACAGTTCTTCCCGCCCATCCCGGCTGGTAAGGTTGCCGTCGGCTTCCTCACCGGAGACGCAACGCCTACGATCGTCAGTCAGGCAATGAACTACCTCATCACCGGCAAGGCTCCTGCCGGAACGCATTACAGGCTGCATGAGCCCACCGGCTATCCCAGCTTGATCGGCGCCATGTTCTGGAACATCGACGACGACCGCCGCGGCAACTACAACTTCTCCAACGTCGTCGGCCCCGAACTCCACGGCTATCCGACGGCTCAGTAGACTTTGACGCGGACACGGTCAGGTTACGCGGACACGGTCAGGTTGATTGAAGGGAAGCGTTGCAAACAACCCAGTCAGGAAGTCGGGCAGAATACGGATGCCGCGCTCCAACAGCGGCTTTGCCGCCCTGCTGTGCGGAAAGGCTTTGCCTTTCCGGCAGGCCGTCAAACCCTTCAATTTCTGTAGCCCTGCTTGACGGAAAGGCGCAGCCTTTCCGCACAGCAGGGCGGCAAAGCCGCCGCTCCTCGCCGAATATCTTCAATCAAGATATACTCGCTGCGGAGACGCAGGAACGTCGGCGCCGAAGAGCCGGTGCGAAGAGTCGATATAGTCGGCGGCTTGGCCGCTCGTTATTTCTCCAACAGCCTCGAAAGCGATGCGAATTGTCGATACCCATCAGCACCTGTGGGACCTGGAGCAGTTCTCTTATGCCTGGATCGAGGCGCAGCCAGAAAGCCTCGCGGCCGGGCGTCCCGGGCTGAAACGCAGTTTCCGGATGGCGGATTACCTCGAAGCCACCGCGGGACTCCGGGTTGAGAAATCGGTCCACCTCGAAGCCGATGTCGACGAGCCTCACGCGCTGGCCGAAGCCCGGTACATCCTGGCTCTGGCCGATCAGCCCGGCAATCCGCTCGAGGGAGTGGTCGCCTGCGTACGCCCCGAGAGCAGCGACTTTCGCCGTTCCCTCGACCGGATTGCCGGGCATCCCCGGCTCAAGGGTATTCGCCGCATCCTGCACACGCAGCCGGACGAGCTCGGCCAGAGCGCCATTTTTCGCGACAACGTCCGCAGCCTGGCCGGCTACGGCCTCTCTTTCGACATCTGCGTGCTCGCGCGACAGCTTCCCATTGCCGTCCGGCTGGTAGAGCGCTGCCCGGACGTCAACTTCATTCTCGATCACTGCGGCGTTCCGCAGGTCAAGGAGAGGATTCTTGACCCCTGGCGCGACCACCTGCGCCGGATCGCGGACTTTCCCAACGTCTGCTGCAAGGTCTCGGGGATCGTCGCCTATGCCGATCCGGATCGCTGGACGCCGGAAGACCTGTGCCCGTACGTCGAACACGTGATCGCGTGCTTTGGCTGGGAACGCGTGATGTTCGGCAGTGACTGGCCCGTGTGTACGCTCTCGGCGACCTTCCGCCAATGGGTGGAAGCGCTTTCGCTGCTGACCCGGAACGCGGCCGAGGCGGACCGGACGCGGCTTTTCTATGAAAACGCACTTCGCATCTATCGCCTCCGCTGACGTTGCGGCTCACGCCATTGCGCGCGGAGGGACACCGAGGAAAAGGAGAGGATCATGGGTACCCCGTCCTTGAAGCGCTACGGTCGAATCATCGGGCTTAAGCCCGAAGCCTACGAGGAATATGTCAAATACCACGTGGCTGTCTGGCCCGAGGTGCTCAAGACTATTCACGATTGCAATATCCGCAACTACACCATCTTTTTTCGCGACAACCTGCTATTCGCCTACTTTGAGTACACCGGCGACGATTACGCAGCGGACATGGCCAAAATGGCCGCGGATCCCAAGACACAGGAATGGTGGACCATCATGGATCCCATGCAGCATCCGGTGGCCACGGCCAAAGCGGGAGAGTGGTGGGCGCCCATGGACGAGGTGTTCCACACCGACTGAAGAGGCCCGCAAACGCCGGACCTGTTGATGGGCGGGGCATCGTTGCAAGTCTTTTGGAATCGATTAACCGCTCTTGGCAGCGGGTTTGTTCAGGCGATTCAGACCGAACGACTCGTGCTGGGGGTCGAACGGTCTCGGGGGCTCAGTATGGGGAGTACGCGAGGCCCTTGGTCTTGCGATCGACCAGCAACTTCAGCGCCGGCGCCTCGTGGTTGATCACCACCAGAACCGTGACCGTCTGGGTTCCGGCCGAGGCGGCCTCCAGAATCTCGAAATCCCGGATCTTGCCGTAGTCTCCCTGCGGACCCCAAGCCTTCAGGAAATCGTCGTAGGTGTAGGTGGCGCTCGGCTGCCAGATCTGGTACGCCGTCTTGTAATCTTCGCGCTGGACCGCCTCCAGGAAATGGGTGACGGCGCGTTGCTCGGGGTAATCCCACAGCAGGTAAGCCGAGATGCCGATGACGATGGCGCCGGCCACGCCGATCAGGATGTAGCGTCCGATGGGCCGAGCGGGTTTTGGGGGCTTGGCGTCGAGTAATGTCATGACTGGCTCGCCTGATTGTACCTCAATTTCCAGCTCAGCCGCGTGGTCCGGCGCAGGGGCGATCCGTCAAGAACTTATTTCGGGTTCTCGATGTCGGATCGGGTTCCAAGGCGTTCTCGATATCGCAGAACGGACGAACCGATGAGAGTCCCGCACGGTAAGCCCTGCCGGTGTTTACAAGCCTGGTAATGCATTTTGAATAGAATACTGTTAAAGATATAGTATCCATTTTCTCTTGACACTGAAACCGCCATAGACGATTCTGTCAGGCATAACCGCGTTGGTGGCAAGGCAATGGTGGGCTTCAAAGCAGTCTGAAGCTCCCCAAGAATCGCAAGCAATCGTTACGCGCGCTGCTACTCGACGGCCGGGATTTTGAACAGCCCGCACAGGAGTACTCGGTCAGAGACTCGCGGGCAGGGGGAAAAATGAAACGAAGACTGAACTGGTACGGAGTTCGCGGGCTCGCGACCTTGGGCTTGATGATCCTCTGCGCCGGCGCCAGCCGACAGGCCCGCGCCGTGAGCGCCGGCATGCCCTATATCGTAGATATCTCGCCAGTTACCGTTGCGCCCGGGGGCGGCTCGTTTACGCTGACCGTCAACGGCGCCAACTTTGTGGGCGCTTCCACCGTGTTGTGGGGCACCCGCACGGGCAACCAGCACCTTGTCACCACGTTCGTCAGCGGCGACCAGTTGACTGCCATCGTCCCGTCGTCGGACATCTCGGGCGCGGGCGTGGCCGTAATCACAGTGCAAAATCCCAGCGGGGCGGCTTCGAACGAAGTTTATTTCACCGCTACGCTGCCGACCACGTCACTGGTCTTCAGGCTTACGAGCCAGTCTCCCTCGGCTGGAAACCATCCGAACGTTCCCATTTTCGCCGATTTCAATAGCGACGGCATTCTGGATCTGGCGGTTTCAAACAACCAGGCGGGGGCCGGCGAGGTATCCGTATTTTTCGGCAACGGGGCCGGGTCCTTTTCCGCGGCCACCAACTATACCGTGGCGACGAGCTGCGGCGCGAGCGGCCAGTCGCCCTGTGATCCCGAGGGCATGGTGGTCGGAGACTTCAATGGCGATGGCATTCCGGACCTGGCGGTCGCAAACATGGGGGACTCGAGCGTCACCGTCCTGCTCGGCGCAGGGAACGGCACGTTTACCGTACTGACACCGACCTCGACCGGAAGCCAGCCGTACGCGATCGCGGCGGCGGACTTCAACCAGGACGGCAAGTTGGACCTGGCAATCGCCTGCCAGGGCCCACAGGGCGGGCCTGGGTTCGTTGATATTCTGATTGGTGCCGGCGATGGCACTTTCATGCCAGCCGTGCAATACGGAGCGATCGGACAGCCCGAAGGGCTGGCCCTCGGCGACTTCAATGCCGATGGGTTCCTCGATCTTGCAGTCAGCGACTTCATCAATAACGAGCTTTGGATTCTCAACGGGAGTGCTGACGGCACGTTCTCCTCCGGGACAGCGTATGCCACTTCAATCGGACCCGCGAGCCTGGTGGCCAACGATTTCAACAACGACGCCCAGACGGACTTGGCCGTGACGGAATACAATGCCGCCCTTCCGCAGCCGGGGCAGGTTTCGGTACTGCTCAACAGCAACGGCACGTTTCCAACGCACACCGAGTATCCGACCGGCGGCGGCGGCTATTTCTTGTCGAGCGAGGACCTCAACGGCGACAACGTTCCGGACCTGGCGGTGGCGAACTTCTCTTCGAACACTTTCTCGTCCCTTTTCGGAAACGGCGATGGAACCTTCCAGCCTTATGTGAACTACATGGTCGATCTGAATGCCACCTCGGTGTTCGGGCTCGCCCTCGCGGATGTGGATGCGCTCGGCAGGTACGACGTCGTCACTACGAATATGCCGGACAACGTCATCGCCGTGCTGTTACAGACGGCGCTGTTGAATCCGAGCCCCTCTTCGCTGACGTTTCCGAACACGGGCGTCGGCGTCGAGAGTGCTCCCATGACCGTCACCCTCGCCAATACGGGCAGCGCTCAACTGATCATTCGCCAAATCTCCAGCACGGACCCCAAGGATTTTCCGGAGACCAACACGTGCGGCACCCTGCCGGTGACCTTGTGGGTGGGAGCGAGCTGCTCGGTCAGCGTCATGTTCACGCCCAGCGCCGAGGGCAGTCTCTCGGGATCCATCAGCATCGTGGACAACGCTTCCGACACCGCGCAACTCGTGCCCCTGAGCGGCGTCGGTCTCGCGGCTGAGGCCAGCCTTGTTCCTGGCAGTCTGAGTTTCGGCAACCAGTTTGAGGGCACGAGCAGTACGGCCCAGACCGCCACTCTGACCAATAACGGGAACGCGGCCCTGAGCATCAGCGGCATCGTCGTCAGCAACGGTTATCTCGAGACCAACAACTGTGGCTCCTCACTGGGAACGGCCGCGAGTTGCTCGATCACAGTCACCTTCAAGCCCTCCACCTTGGGGGCGGTGAACGGAACCCTGACCGTGACCGACAATTCGAATGGGGGTTCGAGCGCCACCCAGAGCGTCACGCTGACCGGCACGGGCGTCGGACCGACGGCTGCGGTCGCTCCTGGCAGCCTCACGTTCACGAGCCAACTGGTGAGCACCCCCAGCGCCGCCCAGATCCTCACGCTCAGCAATAGCGGCACGGCGGCGCTGACCATCGCCGGCATCGCGGTCGGCGGCAGTAACGGGGGTGACTTTGCCCAGACCAACACTTGCGGCACCTCGGTCAACGCCGGCGCAAGCTGCTCCATCACCGTAACCTTCAAGCCCACGGCGACAGGCACGCGGAGCGGGACCGTCACGGTCACCGACAACGCCAACGGAGTCACGGGCAGCACCCAGGCCGCATCCCTGACGGGCACCGGCGTGGCGCCCGTGGCGAGCGTGCCATCCAGCCTGCCGGCCTTCCCCGGCCAGTTGGTGAAGACCACGAGCAGCGCTCAAACCGTGACGCTGTCGAACACGGGCACGGCGGCGCTGTCCATCGTGAGCGTTGCCATCGGCGGCGCGAACAGCACGGATTTCGCTGAGACGAATAATTGCGGCACCTCGGTCGCGGCGGGCGCGAACTGCGCCATCAGCGTTACCTTCACGCCTGCGGTCACCGGGACGCTGAGTGCAACCCTCACCGTCACCGACAATTCGAACGGCACAGCGAACAGCGCGCAGACGCTGGCGCTCAGCGGTTCGGGCACGGCTCCGCTGGCCGGTCTCTCACCGGCCACGCTGCCGGCGTTTGCCGACCAGTTGGTCGGGACGAAGAGTTCCGCCCAGACCATCACGCTGTCGAATAGCGGCACCGCGCCTTTGAGCGTCACGAGCATTGCTCTAAGCGGAACCAACAGCGCCGACTTCGCCCAAACCAGTACCTGCGGCACGTCTGTGGCTGCGGGATCGAACTGCACGATCAGTGTCACATTCGCTCCGGAAGCCATCGGAACCCGCAGCGGAACGCTGACCGTCACCGACAACAGCAACGCCGTCGCGGGCAGCACTCAAGCCGTCGCCCTTACGGGCACCGGAACGGCGCCGGCCGTGAAGCTGTCGGCCTCCTCTCTGACCTTCCCGAGCGAAAACGTCGGTACGGCCAGCCCGACCCAACCGGTCACCATCACTAACTCGGGCACGGCGCCGTTAACCCTGACCGGCATCACGGTCAGCGGTAACTTCGGGATCGGCAATCTCTGCGGCAGTTCGCTGGCCGCCGGCGCAAGCTGTACCGTGGACGTCTTGTTCAAGCCGACGGCCATCGGTTCGTCGACCGGCGCGGTAACCGTAACCGACGATGCCTCGCCCTCAACCCAGAGCGTCTCCCTCAGCGGGACCGGACTCGGGGCGCAGGCGAGCCTATCCGCCAAGAGCCTCACATTCGCCGGGGAGTTTGCGGGGGCGACGAGCGCCGCACAAACCGTCACTCTGACCAACACTGGAAACGCCGCCATGACGGTGACCAGCATTGCCTCGAGCGGCGATTTTGCCGGAACAAACAATTGCGGATCAAGTGTGGCGGCGAATGCCTCATGCACCATCTCCGTGACCTTCGCGGCCACGGCCGGCGGCGCACGGACAGGCGCCCTGACGCTGACGGACAGTTCGCTCGGCGGAAATCAGTCGGTCGCCCTTTCTGGCACCGGCCAGGACTTCTCGCTCACCGCGGCCTCGTCCTCGGCCAGCGTCTCCCCGGGACAGACGGCATCCTACACCCTGACACTGACTCCGCAGGGCGGCTTCGATCAGGCCGTCTCACTCAGTTGCGCCGGCCTCAGTTCCAGCGCCGAGGCCAGTTGCACCCTTTCGCCGAGCCAAGTGACCCCGAGCGGCGCTACCACCGTCACCGTGACGGTCACGACCACGGCCGCTTCGCAGCTCCTCCCGATTACGCTCCCGCGACCCGGGCTTCCTGGAGGGCGGGGTGAATGGGTCCTGATCGCACTCGTGGGACTGGCGGGTATGAGCCGGCTCAAGCGGCGCCAGCCGGTCCGCCTGCGCGTGGCGATCCTGGCTGCCTGCATGGCGCTCATGCTTGCCATGGCAGCTTGCGGGGGCGGCGGCAGCACGTCGGTTACGACGAGCGGGGGCTCGCCGGCGGGATCCTATCCGCTGACTGTAACGGGAACGGCGACTTCCGGGTCTACTACCCTCAGTCAGAAGGTTTCACTGACGATGACCGTTCAATAACGGTTCCTGATTAAAGGGACCAAGAAGCACCACGGCGAATGGAGTTCTTCCATTCGCCGTGGTGCTTTCCTGCCGTCTGGCCCACCTGGTCGGTTTCACCTATCCATCTACTTGGAAGGCTCACGCTTGGATTGCGCCGGCGCCGGACGGGGCGCGGCTTTATGCTGTGCCGGTGCGGCGCGGGGAGCTGCGACGCCTGGCCGGGCAGCACTGTGCTGGGCTGGTACGGACCGCGGTGCAGCCTGCGCACGTGGAGCGGTTTGACGCTGCGGCGCGGCTCGCGGAGCAGCAACCTGCGGCCGGCCAGCACTACGCTGGGGCGCGGATTGCGTCCTCGTTGCCGCACGCGGCATCGTCTGCCGGGGTGCACTGCTGCGCGGCGCTGCCCGCGGAGGGGTGTACTGGGTCCGCGACACCGGGTTCGAGCGTGACGGCGTTCGAGCGGCGGGCGCGCGTGACGCGGCGGGCCGGCTCGGTGTGACGCTCTTGGGCGCGCTCGGGCTCACATTTGCTCGCGGAGCCGGAGCCGCGGCATTGCGATGCGCGGTGATCAACGGGCGCGTACCGCCGCCAGCCGGATTTGGAGTTCGCGTTGCCGGCCGACTGGCGCTCGCTGTCGCGCGGTTTCCGGCGTTACCGGGAGCAGCCGCTCGCGCAGCCGGTGGATTGTAAGGCGCGCCTGCGCGGCTGGCGCGTATGACCCCGCTTCCGCTGAACACGCCCGGCCTCGACGTCGCCGCCACCGCCGGAGCGCCGTGATTCACGGCCGCCCATTGTGAACGATTGGCACGCGCAGCCTGCTCGTGCTGGCTCTGCGCCGGTGTTGGCGGGTCGCGGCGTGCGTTGGCCGCGGCAAGTTGGGCCTGCGTCGGCTGGGCTGTGATTCCGCCTGTTCCCCCGTTGTAGCTGACGCGGTTCACGCTGACGTTGTTAATCACGGTCTTGTTGTAGACGTTGGTGATGTTCGTGGTGTTGATGTTGTTCACGGTCCGGTTGTAGAAGAAACCCCCGTTGTTCCAATATCCTCCGAGGTATCCCACCCCCACGTAGCCGAAACCGTAGTTAATGCCGCCGTAAAAGCCGACCACCGGCCCCCAGAATCCGACGTGCCAGGCGAAGCCGCCACCGCCCCAGCCCCAATAACCGGGAGTCCAGAGCGCGCCCGCGAAGGGGGCCATCACCCATGTGCCCGGAACCCAGTAGTAACCCGCAACCGGGTCGTACGCCCAATAGCCGGGCGTCCAAATGTAGCCTGGGCCGGGGCAAAGGGGTTGGGTGTACACGGGCAGTGCCGGAGGCGCGATCCCTACCGACACGCCGATCGCGACTTGAGCGTAGGAAGGAGCCGGCGTCGCGAGCATCGCGGACGCCAGCAAAATTGTAGTTATGAAGAGCGTAACGACGCCCCGCGAAACTCGTGGACGTCGGGCGCCTCGTAAATTGTCAACTGCCAGACCTCGTCGTTGTGTCATGAAAGCACCTCGCCCGGTTGCAGGCAACGACGATGCCAAATCCGGTAGACAAAGGAGACGATGCCGCCTAACTTAGTCATCGCAAATGGGTTCGAGCCATGGATGCCACAACCGCAAGGGCTTCAACAAGCCTCCAGGGCGCAGCAAAATCTACCGTTTGGACGAGCTACGCGAGTTGCGGCCCCCGAAATGGTGTAGCTGTGGCTTGACACACTCCAAACCGAGGCGATACGATGAAGACCTACCGACCGGTCGGTCGCTTGAGAAAAAGGCGCTCGTCACCGAGGCGTGGTCCCGGTTGGTTGGAACGTCAAGCGAAGCGGTGCCAGTCGTCAGAGGCTAAGGACAGAAACCCATGGCAAAGATCTACTACGAAAAGGACGGCGATCTCAAGAATCTTGCGGGCAAGACGATAGCCGTGATCGGCTATGGCAGCCAGGGACACGCGCACGCCCTCAATCTGCGCGACAGCGGCCTGAACGTGATCGTCGGGCTGCCGGCTTCGAGCGCCTCCCGCGCCAAGGTTCAGGCGGAGAATCTCGAAGTGGTCGAGCCCGCGGACGCGGCCCGCCGCGGCGACGTGATCTCGTTCCTGATTCCCGACCATCTGCAGCCCGAAGTCTACCGCCGCGACCTCGCGCCCGCGCTCGGCGCCGGCAAGACGCTCGTTTTCGGCCACGGGTTCAGCGTTCACTTCAAGTACGTCACGCCGCCGGCGGCGGTGGATGTGATCATGGTGGCGCCCAAGTCGCCCGGGCATCGCCTGCGCGAGCTCTTCCGCGAGGGCGTGGGCGTGCCCTCGCTCCTGGCCGTGCAGCAGGACGCGAGCGGGCGCGCAGAGGCTACAGGACTTGCCTATGCCCTCGCCCTCGGATCGCTCAAGGCGGGGGTGATCGGCACCACCTTCAAGGAGGAGACCGAGACCGACCTGTTTGGCGAGCAGAGCGTGCTGTGCGGCGGCGTCTCCGCCCTGATCGCCGCCGGGTTCGAGACCCTGGTGGCGGCCGGTTACCAGCCCGAGATCGCCTATTTCGAGTGCATGCACGAGCTCAAGCTGATTGTGGACCTGATCTACCAGGGCGGCATCAAGTACATGCGCTACTCGGTCAGCGACACGGCGGAGTACGGCGACTACACGCGCGGACCGGCGGTGATTGACGCCCACGTCCGCGAGAACATGAAGAAAATCCTGGCCGACATTCAGAGCGGCGCTTTCGCGAAGGAGTGGATGGACGAAAACGCCCAGGGGCGTCCCCATTTCCTCGAGGCGCGCGCCCGGGCCACCAACCAGCTCATTGAGCAGGTCGGCAAGCAGCTTCGCACCATGATGGCCTGGAACCGTCCGGCGGAGGAATCGACCGCGGCCCAGGCGGCGGCGCGGGCGTAGCGCCTCCGCAGCATTCGATCCCGGAACGGGCCGCGCAGCGGTCCACCCCACTCACAATCGATAGTCGACGGCTCAGCCGCGAAAAGCTCGACTCGCCGATCATTCGGCGCCCGTGCCGGTGCCTGAGAGGCTCACGGTCTGCGGACTGCCGCCTCCCGTATCGGTGATGGAGAGCGACGCGGTCCGGCTGCCCTGGGCTCGCGGTGTGAAGGTCACGTCAATCGTGCACGCCTGCCCGGCCCCGAGCGTCGTTCCGCAAGTGTTGGTCTCCGCGAAGTCACCGGCGTTTCTGCCGCTGATGCCGATGTTCGTGATGCTGATTCCGCCTGTGCCCTTGTTGGTCACCGTCACCGCCAATGCAGCGCTCGTTGTGCCCACTCTCTGGTCCCCGAAATTGAGAGCAGTTGTGGAAAGGAGCACCTGCGTGCAGGTGCCGGACAGCGGCACGGACTGCGGGCTGTTGGAAGCGTTGTCGACGATCGAAACGGACGAGCTCCGCGACCCCTTCGCCGTGGGCTTGAAAGTCACGCTGATGGTGCAACTCGCCCCGGCCGCCACACTCGTGCCGCAGTTGTTGGTTTGAGAGAAGTCGGTCGAGTTTCCGCCCGATATGCCGATGCTCGTGATCGTCAGCGTGCCGTTGCCGGTATTGGTCAAGGTGACGTTCTGCGCCGCGCTCGACGTATTGATGAGTTGAGTCGCGAACGTGAGGCTGGTCGGTGAGAGCTGGACCACCGGAATGCCCACGCCGGTGCCGCTCAGGCTCACCGCCTGCGGGCTGCCACTGGCGTTGTCGAACACGCTCAACGCGGCGCTGCGCGCGCCCAGCGCCTGCGGCGTGAACGTCACCGAGATGCTGCAACTGGCCCCGCCCGCCAGAGTCGTGCCGCACGTGTTCGTCTGGTTGAAATCACCCGAATTCGCGCCTGTGATGCCGATGCTCGTGATCGCGAGCGGCGCGCTTCCCGTATTGGTCAGCGTCGCCGTCTGCGCGCTGCTCGTCGTGCCCAGCGTCTGATTGCCAAAACTGAGGCTGCCGGGCAACAGGCTCGCGCCCGGAACCTGCAGCAGGACCGAAACCGTGTTCGCCGTCCGGTCGGCAACGCCCACGTCCAGCCGGCCGTCGCCGTTGAAGTCCGCCACCCCTACCGAACTCGGACCCGTTCCGGTGCTCACGTCCATGTGGGTTTGGAAGCTCCCATTGCCGTTGCCCAGTAGCCACGAGAAAGTGCTCGCTTTGCTGTTGGCCACCGCCAGGTCCAGGATCCCATCGCCGTTCAGGTCACCCAGGGCAACGTCATTGGGGCCGCTGCCGGTGGCATAGTCCACGTGCGTCTGGAAAGTGCCGTTGCCGTTGCCGAGCAGGATCGAAACCGTATTGGAGGTGAGATTGGTCGCGGCCAGGTCGAGTTTGCCGTCCCCGTTCAAGTCCGCCGTGACCACCGCCGACGGGCCCGTGCCCGTGCCGTAATCCACGTGAGTCTGGAACGTGCCGTCACCGTTGCCGAGCAGCACGGAAACCGTGTTGGCGCTGAAGTTGCCGCAGGCCAGGTCGATCTTGCCGTCGCCGTTGAAATCGCCCGCCGTGAGCGCTCCGGCGCCCACTCCCGCGGCGTAGTCCACGTGGGTCTGCAACGTGCCATTGCCGTTGCCGAGCAGGATCGAGACCGTATTCGCGTTGAAATTGGCCACCGCCAGGTCAAGCGCGCCGTCGCCGTTGAAATCGCCGAGCACCATCACCGTGGGACCGACGCCCGTGGCGTAGTCCACGTGGGTCTGGAAGGTGCCGTTGCCGTTGCCGAGCAGGATGGAGACTGTGTTCGACCCACTGTTGCTGACGGCGAGATCGAGCTTGCCGTCGCCATTGAAATCGCCCGCCGTGACCGAGCGCGGCGAAGTGCCCACGGTGTAATCCACGTGCGCCTGGAAGGTGCCGTCGCCGTTGCCGAGCAGGATCGAGACCGTCTTCGAGCTGGAGTTGGCAATCGCCATGTCGGGCTTGCCGTCGCCGTTGAAGTCCGCCATGAAGACTTCCTTGGGCGCGCTGCCCGTCGCGAAATCGGTGCGGCTGAAGGCCAGGGTTGAGGTGCTGGTGGTGACCGGGAAGTAGACGGTGTCTGACGAGCCGCCGCCCGGCGCGGGATTACTCACGGTCACGCGGGCCGTGCCCGCCGTGGCGATGTCCGAGGCCAGGATGATGGCCGTCAGTTGCCTGCTCGAAACAAACGTAGTGGCGCGGGCGCTGCCGTTCCAGTTTACGCTTGAGGTCGAAATGAACTCATCGCCGTTCACCGTCACGGTGAAACTGCTGCCGCCCGGACTCGCGTTGTCCGGGATCAGCGGCTGGGTGATGATCGGAACCGGATTGTTCGCAACCACCCCGGTGCCGGTGAGGCTCACGGTCTGCGGGCTGTTGGAGGCGTTGTCGGTGAAGGTCACGGTGCCGGTCAGCGTCCCGGTTGTGGTCGGCGTGAAGGTGACGTTGACGGTGCAGCTTACGCCCACTCCGAGGCCCGATCCGCAATTGTTCGTCTGGCCATAATTGGCGCTGGCCACGATGCTGCTGATGGCGAGCGT
>DASZIG010000083.1:0-50815 GCA_035949375.1 Terriglobia bacterium
CGGGTGAACTCCTCGAACGAGTGCTGGGCCGTCAACGGCACAGTCACCGTGCCTAACGCCCTGGCGGGCGGCCCTCCCCAGAAAGCTCGAGGAGGCACGTTGCGGCTCACCACCGTGCCGGCCTTGATCACTGCGCCCTCACCAATGCATACGTTTGGCAAAATCACGCAGTGCGGCCCGACAAACACGTTCTTTTCGATAACGACCCTACCGCCGCTCGTTGATCTTCTTGGGCCCCAGTACATGTGCGTAAAGATCGAGGTCCTTAAACCTATCGTGCAGTTGTCACCGATCGTAACATCCGCTGGATGAATATCGTCGATGTAAACCAGTTGGCTGATCCATACGCCGTTACCGATCTTCACCCCTCGCAACCGATGCAACCAGGGACGAACACTGAACCCCCCGGGAGCAACAGCAGCCAGTTTGTGAATCAGTCTTCCTATTAAGCTAGTAACGATGGCCATGACGTAAGACAGCCAGCTACCTGCGTCCGTAATCTGCCGTCATCCAGCGGCGCGGCTCGCGAGCCCGCGGAGCTACACTCCCGAAAAGTATCGCAGCGTGTGTGCATAGCGAGACTGCAGCTGTTCAGAATGACAATTGATAAGCGTTCCAGCTTTGGAGACACCGTAGAGGGCGCCCGCTAACCGCCGACGCCCGTATTGCGAGTGCACCTGTAGAAAATAGCGGGCGATTTTATAGTACAAGTATCTTTTCAGCGTTTTCCGCGCGGCCGACCCCGGGCAAGAGTGCTTACACACCACATATGTCCTGTTTAGCATCGCCATCATGCCAAACTCCCATCCACTAACTCTCTCTCCGGGAACCCGATAGTGAAACACCGCGGCGCGTTTTGCGCAGACGTTGAGGCGCCGCTGCAGACTGCCCAGAGATGCGTCGCTATCTTCGAACATGGCGTAGCGGCCTAAGCATTCGTCGAACCCACCAAGGCTCTGAATAACCTCCGTTCGAAACGACATACGATAGCCAAAGACCGGTCCGCACAATTCGGCCTCTTCGTCAGCCAGCCACGCCGGGGTTGCCTTATCTCCCCAAATGGCCCTCCACCTCGGGCCTGGGTCGATCGGGTCGGGGAATAGCCGACCCTCAACTGGCCCGATAATCCGCCTGAGTTGCCTTGCAAGCCGATCGCGGCCCCCTACCTTGAACGATACCTTCGACGGCCCAAAGGCGCCCGAAGGGCACTGATGGGCCACCGCAGAAGCGACGCAGCCGACGACACCTTCGGCATCTCGCTCGTATATTCTCATCACATTGCTCGTTGTGTCGGGGAACCAAAGTACGTCGTCATCGGGAAAAAAGACAACCGGCGCCCGCACGTGTTTTAGGCCCACATTTCGCTGGTACGCACTTCCTGCGGCGGATCGAAGAAGAACAAACTCGACGCGGCTGCTGGTTTCGCGGAGGACGCCTTCTACAATCCGCTTAGTTTGAGCGTGATCGTCGCTGGAGTCGACCACAATCAGACGATCGGGAGGACGCTCCTGCAACAGCATCAGACGTACAGACAGTGGGAGGATCGTCGCCCGGTTGCGGGTTGGCAGAACGATATCAAATTGAAGATTACCGCCAGTCGTCATACGTCAAAGGTATGCCAGAAGAAAGTGTATCTTAAAGCCGTCAGTAGCGCGGCTGCTCCGGGGTTGCCGGGCTATATAGCCTCCCAGCGCAAATCCTGTCGATCGAGTTCACCCGGCCGAAAAATAATTTCCTTGTGAACCAAAAGAGTGCTTAAAGGAGTTTGGCGGACACGCTGCCGCAGCTCTTGCCACAGGTTGTAGAACGGCCGGAGTCGATAGGTTAGAATGTCGGCCGATTCACTTGCACCTGTTTGGTAGCCAAGCTCGCGGAGTAGGGGTGCAAGGGCGCGGTCGAGGCGCTGCGCGCTATCACCGAGGTCTCTCCAGCGCCCAATCGGATTGAACGGAGGGTGGTCCGTGGCGCGCTTGAAAGCGCTGTTCGGCCGCACAACGGTTCCAACCGCATTGTGCCGGATGTGTTTGTAGTTTAAGTCGTCTCCGATGAATGCGCCCAATCGCGTCAGCACCTCCTGAGGCTGTTGCAGCAAGTCTTCAAACCGCACCTCCATGTAATCAGGGCCCAGCCTGCGGCCGTACTTTCTCCCCTTCCGCACCAACCATTCCCAGTATAGTCCGGCCACCGTAAGGCTGTGCTTTCTGTCCCACGCAAAAGGGGAAGCCCAGCCAAGGTGGTTCAGCGACACAGCGACGTCCCTGCCGTCCCGTATAATGTGTATGATCAGGGCGTCTGGAATCGTTTTCTTGATTTGAGGTATGCTGAGGATATGAAGCGGTGTCTTCTCTGCCCACCGTCGCATACCTTGCTTGCGCGCCACGCTCTCCATGAAAATCCTCAGGAAATCACCGGGGTTCCGGCAGTCCGACAGAATCCTGGAGCGAATGGCTTCCGCATGCAATCCCGAGCGCTTAAAGTAATCGCTCTTCAGCCACGCCTCCATCATCCTCCGGCGATTGGTCAACGACTTGAGACTTCGAAAGGCAGGCGCAAGTTTGTTAAACACGTTAGTTTCCGCCAAATACACGGCAAAGTTTCCCGAGGACAAAAGAATGTGATACAAAAGCGTAGTTCCGGACCGCGGGCATCCAACGATGAAGACGGGCGCTGGCGCCGCGTTCTTAGAAAGGGCGGTCTTCGTTTCCCGCCCGTCCCGGGTCCGCGTCTTGATACCCTGCCCTATAGGGCTTTGATTCAAGAGACCACGCGTCATAAATATGTGGCGTTTAGCTCCGAGCCGCGCAATATCGGGCGATGACGTCGGCAGTAATGTGCCTTATTCACAGTATCCGGCTTGGGATGACTACAGCCCGATTTCTTCAGAAATGAAATTTCGCGGCGTCGCACAGGTCCATGTGTGTTGACCCACCACGCAAGCGCTCAGCACTCAGTACTGGATATCATCGCTTCGCGGCCCACCTGCGGATGCGTGACGCCAGCGCACACAAGGCGCTCCGTCCCAAAGCGCTCGGCGCCCTTCGTTGACGATGCCGAGGCATCCGGCTTTGTCAGGAAGTTGACGATGTCTATGTACTTATGCCTGTGGGCACCCCAGTCATTCCGCGCAACAAACCGGGAAGCGTTCCGTACGAGCTTATCTCGCAATCCGTAGTCCCGAATTGTCAGAAGTATGGAGTCCGCAAGGCTCGCTTCGTCACCGGCCTTGAAGAACTTCACCATCGAAGCGTCGAAGTAATAGCGATCGACCGCCGTGTCGGCAACGACGATCGGAACGCCCATCGCCATGAGCTCGAGCGCCTTGGTGCTAAAGGCTTCGTTACCGAAGAGGTCGTTTCGCTTGGGGACAACACCGAGGTCGGCGTTCTCCATCAGCCCTGGTATGTCCGACAGCGGCTGGATTCCGTGGAACTTCACGCGGCTTTGCAAACTCAATTCAGCAGTCAGCTGCTTAAGGGCTATTTCCTCCGGGCCGGCTCCATAGATGTGAAATTCTGCTGTGGGCGCGGCATGCTTTATGAGATCGAGAGCCCGAATGGCAATGTCCACTCCTTGGTGGTGGTTCAGAGTACCGGGATAAAGAATAATAAACTTCTCATCTCTCCGGATCCGGCCGCGGCGGCGAAAAAGTGTGCGGTCGGGAAGAGTGAGGATCGCGCTGCACTTTTCTTCGCGCACGGATCGGGAAACGAGCTTCGTGCGCCACAGGTCATTGGCCGCGATAACGTGGTCAGCGAAAGCCGCTGAACGTCGCTCGACGTAACGGAGCAGGCGGCAAACCCAGGATGCTTCGCTTTTTCCGAATTTGCTGGCATAAAGCTCCGGAAGCAGATCGTGGATATCCAAAATGACCCTTGCGCCACGAAGCGAGGGGAGGAAAGCGGTGAACACAAGAAAGTCCGGCACAGAGTGCACGTGAATGAGGTCATAGTGCTTCCTGAGATCGCGGTATGTAACCAAAGCGCCGGCGCAAACGAAGAACGACATGATCTTACGCAGATATGAAACGGGTGACCGCTCTGAGCGCCCGCGAGACAGCAGCGGATGTAGGTTAACGCCTCGAATCGTTTTCCTTCTTTTCTCACCAGGCGCTGACAACGCAAAGACGTCCACCGTATGCCCAAGCGCCGCCAAAGTTTCCGCGTAGCACATTAGGCGCGTGTCGTAGTGATAGGGAGCGTAGGCTACCATGCAGACATTCATAGGGTGCCCCGTGCGGGACGCGGGTCCGGTGGCTGCGGGCCTCATGAGGGTTAGTGCACCGGCTCTGTTGATTAGCGAAAGCGGAGTGGGATCATGCCTGGTGAGGGCTGGCCACGCCTTCTCGCTTCTCCAACGTGTAGGTCACGTGCTGACCGCTCAATGAGGCGTACGCCACCCGCGCTCTCTGGCTGCCCGGACCCTCCACGCGCCACTGACCGCCTTCGGGCACAAGCGTCATTTGACTCCGCTCCTTCCACCAGTTCGCTGCGTCCCGCGGCAGGGGAGACCAGATGTTTTCTTGTCGGCGCAGGCGGACCAGATAGGCGAGCAACTCCTTGTAAGTTTCCTGGGCTCGCCGCTCAATGATATAGTCCGGGTGAACGATGATGCTAATGAGGCCATGATTCTGTTTGATCAGGGCCACTTGCCGCTTCCAGAGGTCGAGCGAGTAGTCGCCGAGAATGTGGAAGAGAGTGTAGTCCTGAGTGCAAGTTAGCGGAAGCTCGACAATCTTGCCGATGAAAAAAGGCATGACGGTGCAGCAGCCCCCCCGCTGGGGATCGAGATGAGCAACATTGGGAAGAGACATGTCATAGGAAAACTCGAAGGCATCGTACCAATCCGCGTTGCGGTACAGACTACCTGACCGAAACCCCTGCGCGCCGAACTCGCGAGCGTACGTGTTGATCTGTTTTGCGCGCTTCAAAAACTCGGCAGGATCGGCATAAAGACGGCCGTCGTGCTTAAGATCGTGAATATTGATTTCAAAACCTCGACTCTCAATGCGTTGCAAAAAGGCCTTTGAGACTGCGTACCGGTCTTCCGGGATCACTTGGAATGCGCTGCAAATCCCGAAGGACTCGTTCAGGTCCATCAAGTGCGAGCAAAAATCCCGGCCGGCCAAACTTTCGACGTCGTGTGTCATCAGGAGGCAGGCCGAATGTCCGTCGGGCCAAAACCATATGAAGGGAACCCGGTCGACGTTTTGCGCCCGCAGGCGCAAAGCGAGCAGCTTTTGATGCATTCGTTCTATGGTGGTATCGACCGGCCAGCTGGGAAAGCCGATTGTTTTCCAATCTCGCAGTCGTATCCTCTGGATATGTCGACGTGCGGCGACCCTCAGCAACGGCCGGATGATATAGTAGGCCCTTCGCAAAATATCATCGGGAAGATGGCCCTCAGCCCGAAAGTGTGTCGTGTACCGCTCGCGCCGCAGGTTTTCGATCACTTCGACAGGGTCGAAAGGCAGCCTGATGGCGTGCGGCTCCTTGGTCAGTTGTTCGAGGACGTTATCGAGGTTGCCCCTGGCGCTGCTGCTGGGTTGACCCGTCGAGAGTCTCCCATAGCCGATTGTGTCGAGCCCAAATCGAAAATAGCCCGGCTTTCCCGTCACACAATCGCTGGGCAGAAGGCGCATGGAGTTCGGCGGGCAGCGGTAATAATCTGCAAGCACATCGCCTGATGGCCTTAGACCTGGCGCGTCTTGGGTGGGATAATCTACTGCCTGAAGGCTGTTCATGGAAATCATAGGGCCGGATCCGACGGATCAACTTAATCGTCGACGTGTTTGTGGCCACGTTCAGCTTGGTGACCTCGAATGTCCGAAATCAAGCCCTGAGATTAGCAGTGGATGGTGACCACGCTCGAGTCGAGGCTCGTCGGGCGGCCTCGGCCCAGGTCTCGTACACCGTGAAAGGACGCCAATGGCGATAGGTTCAGGAAAACTGCCGCTTAGGTTCTCCCCACTCTCGTTATGTTAGGTGAAGATACAGCTCAGTAGGGCGATTTCGGGACCAAGAAACCGCCACTTGGGACGCTCTCGCATGCTACGTTCAATCAAGAACTTAGAAAATATCGTTGCTCGCAACCAGCGCCTAGAGGTATTCTGGCCGTCCTGCCAGGGGCAGCGGCAGACTACGTATCGACAAACGCCCTTCAGCCGGGGGGCCGCCGTTAGTCCGGAGGTATCATGAAGCCTAAACGATGGTTTTTGTGTCTCTTCGTCTTGCCGATTTGCCTTTTTCATCGTTCCTATGCCCAGCAGTGGTCCGGAATCATTGACTCCAGCCGGGCCATCAACTGGACGAATGCCGGTATACCAGGTGGCATCCCCAACCGCGCTGCACAGTGCGGGGCGACCATTGCCGCTTACGGCAGCGCAACTGCTCCGGCCTCCGCTGCCACGATCAACAGTGCGATATCGGCATGTTCAAGCGGAGAATTTGTCTCCCTTGGGGCAGGAACGTTTTACTTGAACAGCTCGATAAACTGGTGGGCCTCTTCTCTCGTAAACGGAGTGACCCTGCGTGGCCAAGGGGCCAACTCGACATTCCTGGTATTCTATGGCGCTTCGGGCTGTGCACTAAACAGCGACTTGTGCATGGACGGCGGCAATACCAGTGCTAGCGGTCCGACAAATGTGTGCAACTGGACATCCGGATACTCTCCTGGAACGACCACGGTCACATTAGCGAACTGCGGCATGACGCCGCCAGGCGTTGGTAGCCTCTCGAACCTGAAGGTTGGCAGCATATTGATTCTTGACCAGCTTGACGAGACGAACGACACAGGGAACATCTGGAACTGTTCGACAAACAACGTCTGCGCCAACTCTGGCCAAGGGGGTTTTGCCCGCAGCGACGGCACCTGCAACGGAACGACCTGCAACAGGTCGCAGGAGCAGGCCGTGACGGTCACTGCGATCAACGGAAGTCAGGTCTCGATTTCGCCGGGCCTTTACATGCCGAACTGGAGGTCGTCCCAATTGCCTCAGGCCTGGTATGCCAACACCATCGTGAACCAAGACGGAGTCGAAAATCTTTCCATTGATGGCTCGAACGCTCAAGGCGCGCACACCATTGAACTCTTTAACTGCTACCAATGCTGGGTGAAGAGCGTGCGAGCGCTTTACGCCAGCAGAAGCCAGGTAATCCTGCAGGATGATTTCGGCGCGGTAATCCGTGATAGCTATTTTTACCAAAGCCAGTCACATTCCGCTGTGAGTTACGGGGTCGAGGTTGATGACACTTCGAACAGCCTCGTCGAGAACAACATCTGCCAACAGGTTACGGATAGCTGCCCCAACACCGACGGAGGATCGACGGGAAACGTGTTCGATTACAATTTTGCCATCGATAGTGTGTATACTTCGCCTGGCTGGTTTCAGGCGAGTTTCTACGATCACGCGGCCGGGAATCCGCTTAACCTGTGGGAAGGCGACATCGGGACTGGTGTTACCGCTGATGACATCCACGGAACTCACACTTTCCTGACATATTTCCGAGATTATCTTCCTGGGCAGCAAGCCGGTGGCTGCGACGGTTCGCCATGCAACATGCAGACTATTCCGTTTGATCTCTATGCCGGGGCTCGATATTTTAACCTCATCGGCAATGTGCTGGGCCAACCCGGGTATCACACTGCCTATCAATGCATAGCTAATTCGACGGCGCCATGTTTGCCCAATGGGTCGACTACGATCTTCGTACTGGGGTACAGCGGAAATGGGGGCGAGGTGTCGACTGGCTACAGTTATTGTACGTCTCCATCCTGTACTTCTACAAGCTATTATGATCCGCAAGTGGGCTCTTATCTTTTCCGCTGGGGCAATTGGGACGTGGTCACAAATGCTGTGCGTTGGTGCGGTAACTCTTCTGATCCTGGCTGGACCACGATCTGCGGTAGCAAGTCGGAAGTTCCTACAGGACTGGCCCAGTATGCGAACGCCGTGCCGGGCAGCACGACGCTCCCGGCCTCGTTCTATTACTCGTCGAAACCTCCCTGGTGGACAAGCGCCCCATGGCCGTTGATCGGGCCCGACGTCTCCGGTGGCAATGTGGGAATCTGCTCAGGAGGCACCTATGCCGGATCAGCCGCAACCTCTTCATCACAATGCACGGGCGGCACGCTAGGTGCGGCCTTCAACGGAGAAGTCAACGCTAATCCGGCGATGACCTGCTTCCTAAACGTCATGGGTGGGCCTCCGGACGGCAGTGGGGGCGTGCTGAGCTTCGATGCCAGCACCTGCTACCCTTCGGTGGCGGCGCCGGGGCCTGCGACGAATCTCACTGCAATAGCCCACTGATGTCGGTGCATGGCTGGCCGCCGGCTGCTTCTTTTGTTATATAGGGAATTCGCTTTCCAGGCGCCGGTTCTCGATCTGGGAGATGGCTCGATCGCAGAATCTTGTTGCCCGGGATCGAATCTGCGGAAGCAACGATTGCGCGCGCCGGGCCAGCGGCCAGCCGAAAATCGACTTGATCCACGCGTACTTCCAGGAAAGGCGCGGGACTTCAAGCCGGCCGCCGAGCTGCCGCGCGAGTTCGCAAGCTTCGGCAAAAATATCAAGTCTTTCAGGATAGAAGAATACCATCCAGGTCTGCAGATAGGTCACGCAAGCGGCGCGGGCTCTCGCGCTATCGTCGACGGACAACAGATAGTGGACGTGCAGCTTCATGGAGAGCCATTGGGCCTCGCGCTTGAGCTCGGATCGTCCGACGTAGCTTAAGCTGCCTGTGCCGGCCATCCGATAGTAGACTTTGCCTTCCGGCACAAAGCGGGTACCGCAGCTCGCGAGAAGTACGCGGCTGAAATACTCGCCGTCGTCGTCGCCCAGCAGACGCGTGTCCCATGAGCCGGCGGCCTCCGCCAGTTCGCGGCTTACAAGCCAAGTCGCAGTCTGCATGTAAATATTCTCTTCCATCTGCCGCATCAACCATTCCGCGGGCGGAAGATCGCGCCAAAGCGATGTGGGGAGAAATCGCGCCCGTTGATACCTGTACATGAATCGTCCCCAGGCAGAGGACACAAGGATACGCTTGTCCGGGCGCTCACCCAACACTTCCATCTGCCTGGAAATCTTGTCAGGCGCGAGAAGATCATCCGCGTCGAGCCACTGAATATACTCGCCGCTGCTCAGCGAAAGGGCTTCGTTGCGCGCGGCGGCCGCGCCCTGGTTCGGCTGTGCGGCCACGGTAACCCCCCGAGACTCAAATTGTTGGAGGATCGCTGGGGTAGAGTCCGACGAGCCATCATCAACGACGATGATTTCCTTGTGCGGCCAGGTCTGGGCAAGCGCAGACCGCAGGGTATCCGCGATCCATTCCTGTGCATTGAACGCCGGGATAAGAATTGAAACCAACGGCTTCATGATGAAACTCTCTGCGCGCGCCGGTTGTGCGCTCGCCGGTCATGACCAAGGCCTAAGACGGACCGCATCCAGCAGAATCGCCTCGCGGCTTTTCACCGGCTCCGTGGCGCAACTTGCGCCGGAACTTGTCGGCCTTGCGCAGCAGTAGGTTGAGCGCGATGGCGGGATAGCCCTCGCCAAGGGCTCGCAGCCGGCCCAACTCGCGGAGAGCCGATCCGATCCTCATCTGGTGGAGCTTGCATTCGGCGGAACTGTACCGGAGCAGTCGTAACATGTCCCGAACTGGCTGCTCGTACTTTGTTCCCGCCACCTCTGGCATCGCCAGCCAATTACCGTATAGCCGATCCAGGCAGTCGTACTTTCGATCATCCCTGGCGAGGTACAGGTCACAGAGTCCCACGGTCCGCGAGGGAGTCCTGTCAATTTGTACGAGGGGCTCCGCCACGAAGCAGAAGCTCGTTCGAAAACTAAGCCGGAAGAATACGTCTGTATCTTCACCGATCGTCAGTCCCTCGTCAAAGCCCCCGATGCTGGTGAGAAGTTGGCGTTGAACCAACACGCTCGGCGTGTAAAATGGCTCATTCGAAGCGAAGATGCAAGCCGCCGGCTCAGCCAGTCGCGCATACCTCGGCGCCTCTGCGAGCCCGACTTCGCGGAAGATCGAGGATCGTCTTTCCGGGTTTCCGTCGTACACGCAGTCGGTAAAGCAAAACCCCAGGTCGGGCCCGAGAGCTGCCAGAGCTTGCTGTTGGCGGTCTATTTTGGTCGGCAGCCACGCGTCGTCGCTGTCCAGGAAGGCAATCCACGCTCCGCGCGCTTCACGGATGCCGCGGTTCCGTGCGGCAGCGGCACCGGCGTTCGCCTGCCTGAGGAGCCTGACGCGTGATCCATAACGCGCGCTGATCGCCGCGCAGGTATCGTCGGTGGAGCCATCATCCACGACAATGATCTCGTCCAAAGGCACGGTCTGTGCGAGTACGCTGTCGATCGCCCGCATCGCCAGGACCCGACGATTGAAGGTTGGGATTATCGTGGAGATCGTCACCTCAGGGCCACCGGTTGATTTGTGGTAAGCAAGGAAACGCAAGCGGGGGCGGCTTGGCTGTTGCGCCGGTCGTGCCAGTCTTGACCTTCTGAGCAGGCGCAAGCGTCGAAAGCCCATCGGTGTCTGTCAGTTTTCTGTCGTTCGGCCCTCATGGCGAGACTGCAGCCGTGCTGGCCCCTTTCACATCAGGCTTGAGGCTATCGAGGCGAACGGAATGTAGAGCAATTGCGGAGACCCCGCCTGCCATCTGCCAAATAGTCCTGACAATGTCGCGCCTGACTGCGAGTGCGGTCAGGCCATAGACGGCCGCGCCTGTTGCAACGCAGATGAATAAGGTCTCCACCGGCGAAAGAGCTTTGATCAGCACCGCGCGCATGAGAGCGACCACAACCCCCATCAACACTGTGGAAGATACAGGGAATAGATACGTCTTCAGGAGTGCCGCCGGGCGAGCATCTAAGACTTGCACTGATATCACGGTGACTTGCAACAAACCGACAAGCACCAAGGTCACACCCACGGAAAGCGCGACCGCTTTGGGATTCCACCTCAATGCAACCAAGCATCCAGCCAGCGTCAGGGATGCGAGCACAATTTCCATGACCAGGGACAATCCGGTACGACCCTTGGCAAGCATTGTCGGGTTCACGAAGGCGAGCAGCACTCGCACGCATGAATACGCGGCGAGGATCTGCAAGAGCGGAACTGCGGAGGTCCACTTCGATCCAAAAAGGAATCGAACGAGCTCAGGCGCCACCACGATGATGCCGCCCAACGCGGGAAGTCCAACGAAGGCAGACAGCTCGCAGAATCTGTGAACCGCCCGTTCCAGTTTGAGCGGGTCAGACTGGAGTTTAGAAAAGGCCGGAAAGGCGACTGACTGAAGCGGGCCGATAATCCCGTCGTGCAGCAAAGTGCTCACCCGACTAGCCAGAGCGTAAGGGCCGAGGCCCGAGGATCCGAATCCATATCCCACCACGCTTTGATCGGACTTCTGCGCAAAAAACCACAAGATGCCTGCCCCCATGGTGTTCAGCGAAAATCCGTACAGATCGCGGAGATGCCGCTTAGAGATCCGGAGGCCAGGCCGCCAGGGGACAGCCACCCACAGACATGCGCAACCAATAACACCGCCCACGAGCTGTTGTCCGACAAGGCTCCAAACGCCGCAGCCAAAGAATGCCATAGCAAGGCCAACAGCTCCGCCTACGCCTGTTGCGATCAGAGAGCGAATCGCGAGCGGACGGAACTCAAATTCGCGCGTCAGGATGGCGTTCGGCGTCGAGCCGAGCGCGCCGAGAGGAAAGGATAACGACAGCCAACCGATGACCGCGCTCAGCTTGGGTTCCCTAAAGATGTGGGCGATCGTGCTCGCGAGAAGAATGCTGAGCCCACAAAAGAAAACCGCTGAGGCCGTGGAGATCCAGAACGCAGAATCCAAGTGCTCCCGCTCGAGATCGCGCCGCTGGATTATGGCAGTCCCGAAATCCTGGTTCACAAGAAGCTGGACGAAAGCAAGATACACTCCGGCTATGGCCACCAACCCAAATACCTTTGGGCTCAGAAGCCGGGCTAAGCCGGTGAAGATACCAAAGGTCAGGATCTGGCATCCCCATTGGGCGATCCCCTGCCAGGCAACTCCTCGAGCTACGCTCTGTTTCGATCCGTGATCCATGCGCTTGAGAAAGTTCGGCGGGCCATCACTTGCGACAGCCACAGGCGAAGCCCCAAGAAGCGGCTGGCGGCCTATGGAATTGGAGTCTTCCAAACACTCCTCTTCAATCGAAGCTTGCGGCGGAACGACGAGGCTTAATTATTGATCCCAAAACGGTCGAGGACAGGTAGATCGCTTGTCCACCCGTCAGCGGGCTCATGCAGGGGTTCCGCCGCCCGCCCGACAGCAGTGTCGGCGATCACGCTGGCGGCGACAATCGCAAGCAGGAGGGCGATCCAGATGGGGTCCAGATTCCTGAAGCCCGCTTCCGTGATGCTATAAACTGCGGAGGCGGCGATAAGGGCCAGCGCCAGGCCGCCGAGGCCAGGATCGCGCCGGAAAGCGGCCACGGCGCGCCGGTAGCCGCCGATCAAAATCGTCGAAATCAAGATCAAGCCCAGCCAACCCAGATTGAGATAAACCTCGATGTAACCGTTATGTGCCTCGTTGACGTGCATGTACCGGGATAGATTGCTATACACCTGCGTTAACCACGGCCCAATCCAGAAACTCTCGTATCCGGCGCCAATAAGCCTGTTCGGACATGCCGGAATCACGGCCGCCCAAATCTCGGTGCGCCCGGTAAAGTCCGTTTCGCGGCCGAGCGCATGCACAACAGTTGCGTCACCGCCGAAGAGCATGGTAAGGACTCCGACAAGCATGATCGACAAAACCAGAGCGTGCACGGCGCCGGGGCGACACCTGATGACGGGCAGGCCCGAGGCCAGCATCAGCAGGCTGCCCAAGGCAAAGCAGGCCAGCGACGTGGACGAATGTGCCATCGACAAGACAATTAAACCGAAACCGAGAAAGACGGACCAAGCCAAAAGGTGCCTGCGTCGCGCCGGCTCATCTTTCGCGGCCAGCACCGTCTTGACACCCCATAGGGCTCCCAGAGACAGCACCAACGCGACAACGCCGAGCGTATTTTTGTTCGTGGTGACGCCGGTATTCATAGGATCGCCGCTAGGGTCATAGCCGCGGCCAAGCGCGGGGTAATACTTGATGTAGAGCACGGAGAGCGGAAGCAGAAGAAAGCCGACGCGGGAAAAGAGCCTTCGAAGCGCCCCGAGCGGCTCCGGATCGGTGACTACGACAAGGACCATCACCAAGTCGCCGATCGCCTTAATCCAGCGCTTGAAGGCCACATCGGGAAAAGGGGACCAAAGCGTGCTCAACAGGCAATAGGAGAAGTAAAGTAGTGGGGGCCAGCTTGCCTTGAGTAGAGCTTTCGTACGATTGCTCCGGCCCATAAGGGCGATGACTCCTGCGGCCAGCAGAACCATAAAGACAAAGCGGTCAACAGGACTCCCATCGAGCTGGGTATCGACGCCAGCCGGAGGTGCGATCCCGAGCCAACCGGTAACGGTTCGCGACGAAACGATCCCAAGCCAGATGACCGGCAGCCAGAGGGCTTTGGACATCCGAACGGACTTGTCACGATCGAGCCAGTAGAGACCGGCGATCCCAACAGCGAAGATGAGCGTGGCAATCTGCGCGGGCATTGACTGCGGAGGTGCGGGCGGCGCGACGGGCTGTTTGTTGCGCGCTCACGCCGGACCAGGAGGGAGTGTGTGACAGTATCGAGCACTTTGGCCCTCCTATACCTGCCTTCATTCCATGACGTAGTGCTCTTTGATGGGGTGGATCCGAAGAAGCGCCAGTAGTTTGCCAAGGTGATTGCAAAGGCGGATCATAACCGTCATAAACCGATGCTGGCCAGAGGCCAGCGCGAACGGGAGTACTGCAAGATAAGCTGGCACGGCAATGATGGAGAGCATCACCGCGCGGGCGCCAAAGCCCGGCTGCATCAGCGTGACAGAGCCTCGCTGCAGCGCCCTCCTCAGCATGTACTTTCGCCGCCAGCGTGACGGAGGCACGACTTCATAAACGACGGCGTCGCTCGACCAGACAAACGAGCGCCCCTTCTCGATCACCCTCATGAAAAAGTCCTTGTCTTCGCCGCCTCGAAATTGCGGGCGGAAGGGCTGCTCACCGTTCTGCACTAGCGTCATCTTCACCAGCGCGTTACTGGTCCGGCCGTCGTGCGGTTTGAGGCGTTCGCCGGTCGCGTGGACGGGCCGCTCAAAAAAGTCGCCCTTGAGGATCCATTCCGGCGGTCTCGCGTCAAAGTGGCGCTTCACCGGCCCGAGCACGCCATCCACCCCATAGGTCTTGCAGACATTCAGCAGGGTGAGCAACCAGTACTTGTCGGGGAACTCATCGTCGTCAATGAACGCAACGTAATCCCCTTCGGCGTCCTCGACGCTCCTGTTGCGCGCCAGCGAAATGTTCTGGTGCGGCTCGACATCGTACCTGACGGGAACCGGGGCCGCGGCGGAGAACGCGGACACAGCAGCCTCTGCAGACCTCCGATGATCGTTATCAACGACCACGATTGAATACGTAAAAAGTCCGTCCGTCTCTTGCGCTTTAAGCGCTTCAAGCAATCGAGCTAGGAGGTGTGGCCTCTTATAAGCGCAAATACAGACGCAAATGTGCTCCACGCCAGTGCTGCCCGCCGGCTCCTTTTTTCGCACCGCATCGTTCATAGATTCTTGAGGCCGTGAGAACTACATGCGGTTGCTGTAGCGCCGGTGCCCTTACCGGCGGTTTTCGGCGTCAGGGGTAGCACGGCCACACCGACTCTCTCCATTCACCGCGGGTCTCAACTCAATTCGGGTCGACGAAGAGGCGGTGGAAAAGCTCCAGCGTCAGCACTTTGTTGATCTCAACGGTAAAGTTCCGATTCCCTTTGAGATGGCCACGAACGATGGACTCGACACCCGCCGGTCTTAGATAGGGCCGGGCAAGAGTCCGCGGGTCGAGCAACATCTGGCGGACATACTCGGAAAGAGCATCGCGATACCAGAAGCGAAAATGGGCAAACTTGTGTCTGCCGAGAAATAGCCTTTCGAGATGCAGTGGGGCAAACAAATGATCGACTCGGGCCGCCCACTGGGGCATGCCGTAATCGTACGCATATTCAGCTCTGAAGGTGAACTCGTGGACGTGGCGTGCCACCGTCGCGTTGACCCCCGCCGGCGGGCCGAGACCGCGATCCGTTAGGATTTCGCTGAGCGTTGCGTCTCCGTCTGCCACGAGCCGCAGGCAATGATCGATGTTCGCAGTGTCCCTCCTTGAAAACGCCGGAGCCGGCGCGCGAAAGGCTGCGGCCACAAAGTCGTTGTCAAGGTATGGAGTGCGCACCGAGAGCTGCGTTTGCTCGAGTGACAGCAGGCCGTGGTGGTGCCAGGGCGCCTGGCGGAATGCCGCAAAGGAGACCGGATGGCCTTTAACCAGGGAAGCATAGGTAGAGCCCGCCGCATCGATGTGGCGGCAGCACTCCTGGGAGAACACTCCGTGGAAGCCGCGCGCGGGCTTAAAGGCCGGCGCCCACCGCAAAACCTCACTGCCGTAGTTTCCGGTCACCCTCACGGGAGCGATCTGGCGGGCTCTCTCGTTGACGTAGAGATCGGCCGCACGGTCCACAGTCACACAGCCGTCGCTTAGGCACACTGCCCTCTCGGCATAGTGCGGAAACCGCGACAAAAACTCCGTTCCTACCGGGATCACTTCGTGGCGCTGTCCACACGCGCGAGCGACCTCCCGCGCCACCACCACATCGCGACTGTCCCTGAAGGGACCGCCGAACGTATAACACGGCAACGAGCCAGGATCAGCCTTTTGCCATGCCATAATCATCCGCGTGTCGAGTCCACCGGTAAGTGACATGCCGACAGGCCTGCTGCCGTTAAAATAACGGGGCAAATTCCGTGCGAAAGAATTCCGAAGCTCCCCATAAAACGCCTCGGGGCCCAAGCGCGACTGTTGTTCCCACTCCTTCGGCTGAAAGTACGCTTTCCTCAGCTCAATCGAGCCGTTGCGAAACACCCACGCCGAGGCGGCCGGCAGCACGCGCATGCCGTCGAAGAGTGTGCGATTCTCGAGCACACATCCGCAGGCGATGAATTCTCCCAGAGCTTGGGGGTCGGTGCCTCGGACTTCCGGGCGCACTCGCACAATTGCCTTGGCCTCCGCGGCAAAATAAAAGGCCTCCTTCGACTCGTGATAGTAAATGCGGTGCATCCCATAGCGGTCGTTAAACAGAAGGGCCGCTCCGCGAGCCCGGTCCGCGAGCAGCCCGTGGAACATGCCGTTCAACTTCGCCGGAAACGAGCGATCGTCCTCGTAGAGATGAATGAGGTACGACGGCCCCGGGCGTGCCACGGAATGGCCACGCCGCTTCAGTCCTCGTATTGCTTCCGGGTCGGGGTATTCCTCTCCGGAAAATATCAGCGTCGCGTCCCCCGTTTCGTTGTGAAGCGGCATTCCGCCGGAGAAGGAACCCTCGATCGCTGCCCAACCGACATACACTCCCAGGGCTTTGTCCGACCACGTACCCACTTCATAAAAAGGCTCGTGTCGAATCGCCTCAACCATGCGTTGCAGTTCGCGCTCCGCCCGCTCGGGCAGCATCTTGGTAATCAAGCCGACGATTCCTGGCATACTGGCTTCGCTCAACCCGTGCTCGGAGTGATTCGAGCCGGCTATGTGTCGTTCGACAGCTGTGTGCTGGAGCCGGCGGGAGGAGTCGAACACCCCATCTGCCGATTACTTTTCGGCTGCTCTACCATTGAACTACACCGGCTTAAGAGATTGACGAGCCTGTACGCCCTGGCCCGTGCGCTCACAAAGGCGTTGATGGCGGGCCCCGGCAGAAGTCCGTGAAGGCCTCGATGGAAGCGTGCATTGAGGCAGAGGGACCCCCACGGCGTTACAGGCACGAAGTATCGGGGAACCAGCATCTCGTCGAACCCATTCCGGCCTTTGAACTCACGTAATGAGCTTTCACGCTTGTTTCCATAGTTGAACTTGCCGTAGGTTAGAAGCGCGATTCGTTTGGCTTCACAAAGCTCGACCGTTTTCGCCAATAGGGCATTCGCTGGCCTTTTGTCAGCGTGCGAGGCCTTCGTCAATAGCTGCAGTATTGAGGCAACGCCGCCCCTGTAGACGAGCTTGAGAAATCCGATCAGCTCGTCGCCGAAATACGTGCAAACGAAGTCACTTCGATCGAGAAAAGACGACTGATCCTTCTTCACCTGGTCAAACGTCTTCCCGTAGTGGCTGAAGCGGATGTTTTGCCGGACCGGAGAGTCGTCATTCACTTCTACGATTTCAGCCACGAGGCGGTCATCGAGATTCCGCACTTGGGCTACCACTCCACGCTTCTGCGACCTTCTGACGTTTTTGCGGCTCTCCTGCGGGAGGTTTTGCCACCATGCCGTGAAGCTGGGAACCTGCGCGACAGCCACGCTGTCCCACTCCAGTGGATAGTCAAACTTGGGACGTGTCCCCGGCACCTTTTGCGAAAATGCCAAAAGATCGGCATGCAAGCCACCCGGCCCCTGACTTCTCAATTCACGGACGCACAACTCCGGGGCCTCAAGCTCCGTGGCCAGCCATTGCTCCTCATGCAAAACAGCCGTCTTAACAACGCTTCCCTGCACAATCAGGATGTTTCCGCCTACGCGCAGGGCGGGTACGCTGCTCCACCGGCCCTTGACACTGATCTCGACCGTCTCCATGGTTGTGTTCGTCTTACTAAGGCCAGACATGGCTGATGGCGCGACTAAACCTTTCCTTGAAAATGCACCGGGCGTGTTACCATTCATCATTGGCCCAGGGTCAACAATCGTGGGCGAAAGACGACCACGGTGGGCCCGAGGGCGCCGTACTGACTTCTCTCTACAATTTCGAATGCCTTCTCGACCACTCGTACTGTTGCTCTGGCCCTTCGGTTATGTTTAACGCCGCTCGCGGTGCACGCAAACATTCTCACAATGAACACGCCGCCCTCGTTGAGGTGCTTTGAGTATCGGTCCAGCATCCTCTCAACCTTGCGCACCGGGACGTGATACATGGCTTCCCGAAACAAGATCACGTCATACCGCCCGTTCGGCACGTAGCTTAGAAAATCGCCCTGCTCAAAGCGGTTTGCTTGAGTCCGGCCGCTGGCGTGGGTCCGGTCACGTGCTTTCTGAAGAGCTTGGTCGGATATGTCGACGCCGACGTATGTGCGGTATGAGGTCGCGGCCAACTCGTTCGCGGTGTTTCCGGGGCCGCAGCCGAGGTCCAGGATGTCTCCTTTGCGGGCGTACTTTTCGAGGTGAAGATATACGCAGTCCCCGGCCGTCTCGTCGATGAAGTTCCACTTGCCCGAGGAGAACTCCCGATCCCAAAGCGCCTTCTTGATCCGTGACGGGCCATGCCGCTTAAGAAGGCCAAGGGTGAAGTCGAGACCTCTTTGTGCTACAGACATCCCATCATCTCCCTGGCGAGGCCGTGCCGCCGACGCGGGGCCCCCTGGTGACAAGGTCCAAAAGCCTCCGCATCTGCTCGTTTCTCCTGAAGCGAACGATTTCCGGAGATACCTGTTTGTCAACGCCCGTGACCATCGGCCACGCGAAACCAGCCAGGCGCAGGATACCGCCGAGCAGAACCGGCCGCTTTGTCGTCTGGTAAATGCAGCGCAGGAACTCCCACAGCGGGTGACTTCCAAGCAGATAGTCGGCTCGACCCCCTCGAAACGGGACGAGCATAGGACTTTGGGTGGCTGTGCTCATCTGCCGGTGGTGAGTGTAAGTCTTTTCAAGAAACGTTCTCGTCTGCCAGCCTTTCATCCGGGCCGCAATGACGGCAATCAGGTCGATCCCGCCAATCTTTCTTGGTATATATCCGCCGATCTCTTCGAAGCACTCACGCCTGAACAACTGGCATTGCCCGGATACATGCTCGATGCTTGTGAAGCGATAATCGTACTGGAACGATCCTTCGCGGAAGGGTGTTCCCGCGACACCTAGAGCAGGGTTCTCTGAAAACTTGGCTAGCAGAAACTCAAAGTATCCCGGGTCAAATGAGACGTCGCCGTCAAGGTTGCCAATGATCTCGTATTGCAAACCGCGCACTCTGTCGTAACCCGCCTTGAAGGCAAGCACTTTCCCGGCAAAGTGACGCTCCGCACGATTTGGCATCCGGATCAATTCGATCCAAGGGTGAACGGCCGAGTAGCGATCCACCACTTCGTGCGTGCCGTCGGTCGAGCCATCGCTGACGATGACCCATTTGAGGGGCCGGACCGTCTGCGCCGCGACCGACTTTAGGGTCAGTTCAATGAACTTGGCCTCGTTGCGCGCTGGCGTAATGAGAACGTAGCTCGGGACCGTCAGCACGTCGTTGCCTCCATCAAAGCCATCGGGGACCGTTGCCGTAAAGGGGTGCCGTGGCACAGCAAGAGCTGCGACATTGCCAGAAGCATCCAGGCCTGAGACCACCTCATATATGAAATTCGGACCGTACAAAAGCGAAGGACACGATAATAGAAGTACCCGTGATCGTCCCACAGGTGAGTCATTGTCCAATGCCATACTGCATGTGCGAGGGGAACCGCCGTCGAGTCGAGATCTTCGAACGCCAGCAACGTAATGATGGTCTGCGCAACACAGTGAATGTCGATGGGGTAGGTGCGGTCGTGGTAGTATCTTGGCGCTCCGTCCTCTCGGACGAAGTGAGCGCGGTAAAAGGAATAGCCTCGCCGAACGCACGAATCGAACTCGGCTGTCTGCGCATAAAGGGAAAGGGTGCGCAGCGCACAGAGGTTATAGCCCGTGTGGAAATTGTCGATCCAGGCTTGTGACGGCGACTCGCCATATTCCCATGAGCCATCGAAGCGTTGCTGGGCGGCGGAATAGCGAGCAGCCGCGAGGGCTGGTCCGAGAAACCTCGCTTGGCCGGTATGGTGATGAACTTTGCTGAGCAGTGCGGCCGCGATGAAATTCGCGTTGTGGATTCGAGATTGAACCGAAGAAATGGGATAACTGAAACCGGCGACTGCTTCGTCGCTCGTCCAGTAGAGGGCGTCGAGGATGTATTCGGCTGCGCTGACGGCCATCGTGAGGCATTCTGACCCATGCCCGTCCTCGTAGGCATCCAAGAGCGCGCTCGCCGCAAACGCGGTGCAGATGAGGTTGGGCTGACCCGCCGGCACAATAACGGTGCGCGTTTGCCAGGGGAAACTGTACCCCCAACAGTAGTAGGAAAGGCCGGGCGACCGCAGGGCGGCAAGGCGGTCGATCATAAGCCGTATGAAGGTTCGGTGCTGAGTGAAGCCGGCCCGCGAGAGATTGATAAATGAGGTTAGAAACAGGCCTATCGCCTTCGGATTCTGGGTCTTCGGAATGAGCAGGGGGCGGCGAAGACTTACGGGACTCCGTTTCAAGGCCTGCGTGAGCGCTAGCCGGGGAAGGCTCGAATTCAACAGGGGGAAAGCGGCGACGATGCGGCTGTTGAGGGCATCATACGGGTCATGACCTGCCCAGTTGGCCGCCTCGCAGTAAGCGATGAGCTTCGCGACAGCCGTTTGGATATCGCTTGCCATTATGGCGCCACCTGGCTGGCGGTCTGCAGAGGTGGATTTGGCGGCTGTCGGACAGAACGGGGCTCAATGGACCGCCGATCCTCGCAGGTACGAAGCAAAACGTCAACGATGCGAATCGCGGCCTTACCATCCCATCCTTCCGGGAGGCAGTGATGACTCGAGGATTTCAACTGCCGACGAATGGCATTTCGAATTCCCTCTTCACTGGTGCCTGCAAGCACGTTGGTCCCCGTCTCCACGGTCACGGGCCTTTCGGTATTGGATCTGACCGTGACACACGGAACTCCAAGACAGGTTGTTTCTTCCTGGATTCCTCCCGAATCCGTTACCACCAGTCTGGCTTCCATCATCAGGCGCAAGAAGTCGAGGTATCCCAAGGGCTCTATCAGGCGGATGAGACCGCGTTGTCCAGCCCGGTCCCAGCCATTGGAGTCTCGGCCCTGAGACCCCCACTCAAATCTGTCCTCCAAGCCGAACTCGCGCACACGATTACGGGTGCGTGGATGTGCGGGGAATATGACCGCACATTCTCGTGCCACCTCATCGAGGCCGTCAAGGATGCTCAACAAGCTGCCACGGTCGTCGACGTTGGCAGGACGATGGATTGTAAGCAACGCATAAGGGGCGACCGGAGAGACAGAACCGTTACCACCGCGTGTCAGACCTAGAACATCGAGGATTCGCGACGCGCGCGCCCGATCCCTGCTGGCCAGGAGTGAGTCAATCATGGTGTTCCCGACGAAATGTATCTTTTCTGCAGGAATTCCCTCCGAGGCAAGATTACGCAGCCCGCTGTCCTCGCTGACAAAGAGCAGGTCGGAAAGGTGGTCGGTCAATATGCGATTGATCTCTTCGGGCATGCTTCGGTCGAAGGATCTAAGTCCTGCCTCAACGTGAGCGATGATGGGCCGGGTTCCCGGGACATCGCTACAAATCTTCGCAGCAGCCAGGCCGCAGGCCAGGGTGGAATTGACGTCACCCACGACCACCAGAACGTCCGGCATTTCACGAAGCAGCGCACTTTCGAATCGCGTCATGATTTCCGCGGTTTGGCTAGCGTGCGAGCCCGAACCGACCGCGAGGTGAATGTCAGGCGCGGGAAGGCTGAGGTCGGCGAAAAACGAGTCGGACATGACCGAGTCGTAGTGCTGACCTGTGTGCACGAGCACAACCTGGATCCCGGCGGATACCGTTGTGCGTGAAGCGGACGCCGGGTCGCGCGTGACGCTATTGTGATAACCTCTGAGAGCTCTTATGAGCGGAGCCGCCTTCATGAAGTTCGGGCGGGCTCCCACGACGATCATCACCTTAATATTCATGGGATCCAACCTGAGCCTTCCGGGAACTGTATCGCTCGTTTCGCACCGGGCTACCCTTTGCGACTGGAGTTACCGCCGTTGCCGTTGTGCCGCCGTCCACAGACGTCAAGAATGTTGTTGATGATCGCGCTGAGAGCTGCTGTGTTACCCGCACAAACCCCAGGCGGTATCTGCCGCCGGCTTAAGAGAATCTTCTGGCGAACATCCCGCTCACTCTCGATGAGCACCAACCGGCCCTGTTCCGCCAAATACCGGTCGACGGCTCCAATCTTGCCTCGGAATATGCTGTAGACAGGTACGCGAAGCGCTGCTGCCTCGCGATTCATCGTGCCTCCGCCGCTGACGACCAGGTCAGAATGCCAGATCAGGTTCAGTCCATCGACAGCGCGCTCTGGGACAACCAGCTTTCGGCTGGAAAAGAGCTCGGGCCATCTCCGGCGGACCTCGTTGTGTTGGTTATCGGTTCTGGGAAGCAAGACGACGGTTGTGCCGGGCGCCTCGGCCAGGAAGTCTATGGTGGCATTGAATAGAGTATCGCTCTCGCGGCTGCGGTAATGGGCCTCATCTGCGGGCGGGCGTACGGTTACCAGTACGGTCTCGCTATCGAGGCCAAGCTGCTTTCGGATTGACGGGTCGGGGGTGAAGGTCGGAACGTACACGTCTTCCTTGATTCCCGGATATCTCAGCACCCGCTCTTTACCGAGGTGAAGTGCTGCATCAGGAATGACCTCGGGGACCATCACCCACGTGGACTCTATGAAGAGGCGGTGAGCAAACTCGTAGTCAAAAATCACGAGCGATGGGATCCTTCTCACCGTAGCAGCGATGAGCTGGGAGCGTGAGCCGTGAGACAACGCCAAATGAAATCCTGCGCCGAGTGTCGACGGAAGCAGTTGCAGCGCGCGGACGCACGCGCCATAGATCTTTAGAGCCGTGTGCTTACCATAATGACGGCCGACACGCTTGTACTTGAGGCCAAAAAGGCTTGCAAGCTGACACACTTGGAACGCCTGCCGGGCCGTCAGCGTTACGGAATGGCCCCGCCGCTCGAGTTCCCCGATGATCGGTACGAAGAAGGGAACGTGCGGAGAGTTGTCGAGATCGATCCAGACGTTCATGGGCGGAAAGCCGCGGCCGCGCGATTCGCCGAGGGCTGGCGGCGGTTCTTCTTAAGCTTGCGCGAGTGGCCCGAGGGCAGGGGTCCCTGATGCTGCCCGCTCGAAGGGGTTTCAGCGAGCCGCAGGACTCTTGCCGGGTTGCCGGCAGCGATTGACCCGGCCGGCACGTCGCGCGTGACGACGCTGCCTGCACCCACGAGCGCGCGCTCTCCAATCGTCACTCTGGAAAGAATCGTTGCTCCGGAGCCGATGGATGCTCCGCGGCATACCAGAGTCGACTCCACCTTCCAGTCGGCCTCGGTTTGTAGTGCGCCGGATGAAGAAGTCGCGCGAGGATAGGTGTCATTGATGAAGATCACGCCGTGGCCGATGAAGACATCGTCTTCGATCGTCACACCTTCACATATGAACGTGTGACTGGAGATCTTGCAATTCTTTCCTACGCGGGCGTTCTTTTGGATTTCGACGAACGCCCCGATTTTCGTGCCATCCCCCACGTCGCACCCATACAGGTTAATGAACTTAGCCAGGCAGACGCCGGTCCCCAGCTTTACGTCTGGCGCGATGCACAGGTAATCGTTCACAGTTGTACCATTCTTCCTCTGTTCTTCAAGGACTGATCAGCCGCCTCCAGCATGCGCACCACGCGTAAGCCGGCGACTCCGTCGTTGATCGGTCTCTTACGGTTCAGGATGCAGTCGACAAAGTGCTCGCACTCGGCTTTCAGCGCCTCGGTCTGATCGACTTTGGGAGCCCACATGTCTCCCGAGCGATAGCTGACCAGGAGGTCATAAACTCCCGACTTCGACGTGATTTGGACGCCCTTGTCGTAGACTTTGATCTTCTCGTCGGCTTCCAGGTCGTTCCAGACGACCATCTTCTTTTCTCCGCCGATCAAGGTCGTCCTGACCTTGACAGGGGAGAGCCAATTAACGTTCACGTGAGCGATTATGTCGTGCCGGTAATAAATGGTGATGTACGCGACGTCCTCGTGGCCGTTCAAGTGACTCTGACCTGTGGCGACGACCGCCTCTGGCTCGTCCTGAATGAGGTAGTCCATGATCGAAAGGTCGTGGGGCGCAAGGTCCCAGACAACGTTGACATCGTGCTGAAACAATCCCAGGTTGACTCGCGTGGAATCGTAATAGTAGAGGTCGCCGAGTGTGTGATTGTCGACGAGCTCCCGGATTTTCCTCACGGCTCCAGTGAACAGGAAGGTGTGGTCCACCATGATCGTGAGACCTCTTCGGTCCGCCAGTTCAATCAACCGTTGGGACTGGTCGGCAGACGAGGTGAACGGTTTTTCGACGAACACGTGCTTTCCGTTTTCCAGGGCAGTTTTGGCGAGCTCAAAATGCGTCCAGACGGGGGTAACAACAGCGACAGCGTCAATTTCCGTAGAACGCAAGACTTCAGAAGGATCGGCGGTCACCGTCACGTCTGGGTAATCGATCTTCGCGCGGCGGAGTGACTCCGGCCTCTGATCGCAAATGGCAGCCAGCCGTGAACTGCTGAGAGAGTGGAAGTTGCGAGCCACACGCGGCCCCCAATATCCGTAACCGATTAATGCCACGCGAATCATAGGCGTTCCTCGAAAACCTCAGGCGCTGCGCTAATAGGCGCCCTCGCCGGAAAGGACGGCCCAGGGAGTCTTGGCAAGAATCTTGACATCCAGCCACAATGACCGGGCGACCGCATACTGCAAGTCGAGCCGCACCATGTCGTCAAACTCCGTCTTGCTGCGCCCGCTGATTTGCCACAACCCGGTGATGCCGGGCTTCGCTTCCAGCACACGACGGCGGTGCCATCGATCGTAGACTTCCACTTCATAGGGGACGGGCGGCCGGGGCCCGACCAGGGACATCTCCCCCTTCAGCACGTTCAGCAGCTGGGGGAGCTCGTCGAGGCTGGTCTTCCGCAGAACTTTTCCCAGCGGAGTGATGCGGGGGTCATTCCTCAGTTTGAAGGGTTCCGCACGATCTGCCGAAGGCACTCGTCCCATAATAAACTGCTTCACGTAGGCCTCGTGAATCTCCGGTCCCGCCCGGAAGTGCATAGATCGGAATTTCAGAAACGTAAACGGAATTCCGTATTGCCCCACCCTCTCCTGCCGAAACAACGCTGGGCCTTTCGAAGTCAGCTTGATCGCGGCGGCAATCAGGGCAAAGACGGGCGAGAATAGAATGATCGCCATCAGGCTGCCGGCAACATCCATAGAGCGCTTCACGGCGCGGGAGAATCGCCCACCCTCGTCAAGGCTGGACAAGTCGGGATAGAGCTTGGAGTCCGCGGCCCAGTTCTGGTCTTGTAGGCCTAATTCCTCTGGGTACAAGTGAAACGACACATGGATATCGTTCGCCATGCGGAGTGTGCACTCGCTGCGCAACGCTGCGTTGACCTTGGAGTGCACGGTGTTGAGCGCGGAATGGATATCGCTTTGCCCTAACTCCGTCAGGATAACTCCGAGGACGGCATCGCCGTCGTACCAGCCAAGGATGTCCGTGTTTCGCGTTGACGAGGAGACAGCCGCTGCCATACTGCGGAGCACACTGTTCCTGTCGTTGCTCCTGAGCGCCCGGTTTCCGTCCAGAAGCATCAGGACGAAGTGCCGCTTGGACCGCTCTGCTCTTTTTCTCTCGAGACACAGCATGGCGGCAAATCCCTTGTCGGAAAGCACCGTGCGGGGCGTTTCGCCACGGGGTCCAGGGAGCTGGTCTATGCGGCTTCCGGCAGGCTTGTGGTTCAAAGGCACAGTGTCCATCGCTGTTGGGCCCCCTTCCGAACCCATCAGAGTGATTGAGTCGCGAGTGTTGTGACGGATGAGGACGGCATGCCGCCTGGCAGTTCGCGCAGTTCGGCGCTTTCCGGGTGGGTTGCCGAAAGGGCGGGTCTGGAGGCTACCGCCCCAGTGGAATTCGCCTGACCTGGTAGAAAATGCCTAAAGTAATCAGGTTACGATTGAAGTCAGCAACGGATGGCAGAAGGCCGCTGCCGTTTTGGCGCATCAAGCTGTAGTTTAGACGCGCGGTGAGCCTATCCCCGATGGGATGCTGAAGCCCGAAACTTATGCTTTGGCTTGGAATGCTGCTTGATCCCAGCCCGAAGTCCAGAACCTTGTTTTGCGCGACGGCCACGTCCCAGGTCACGTCCCAATGTCGTACCAATCGACGCCGAAGACCCACATCCAGCGCCGAGTTTCTGACGTACGCCACTAATCCGCCTCCGTCCGTTACCATCCGGTACGCCGAGACAAACACTGCGGTCTGACCCGCTTGCTTGGAGATCGTTCCGCCCGCCGCCCAACTGAGTTGGTTGGCATTCGACTGTACTAATGAAGACCCAACGCCGGGCAATCCATCCGGACGCGAATATTGAGGTCCAAAGAAAGCGTTGGCCGCAACCGTGGGTCGCAGATGCCACGCTAACGAGGCCAGAATACTCGCGGCGATGACGCCTGACGGGCTTCCTTGAGGCGAGCTGCCGGAGGAACTGAATCGCTGAAGAAGAGTAAGAGCCCCGAGCGTCACGTGTTCGCTCAGCCGATAGGTGTACTCCCCGCCGGCCGTTTCGCTTTTTGTATTCAGCAGTTGCTGTCCAGAGAGCGGCCGTCCGAGAAAGTCGAGCTGTCCATACCCGCCGAAAAAAGAAACGGAAGCGCTTGCGCTGCGCTGATAGGTGACATCAAAGCGCGCATCATTGTCGCGTTGCAAAGCCGACGGGACGTAAACCGAGGTGTTCAGCCTGGTAGGGAATCCCAGGTTGTCGACGAAACTGCTGCCCAGCAGCGGTTGATAGAGGCCTGTTTGGCTCATGAACGAATCTCGCAAACGCAGGGCCCAGTGCGAGCTCAGGGCCAACTTCGTATCCACGCTCAGGGCCTGATTTACGCGGTCGTACTGCGTCATTCGCTGATAGAACTGGAAATACGGCTGGTAGTCGACTTCCACCCCGAAGCGTAAGCCTTGATGGAGAACAGAGACGTGGGGACCCAGGGCGAAAAGGCTGTCTCCGACGGCCGCAGGACCCCTGCCGCCGAGCACGTTGCTATCATAGCTTGTCTCACTTCCCGCGCTTAGCAGGAGGACGTTGGAGGGCGCCTCCTGCCCGGCATAACTCAAACTGGCTTGCTGTCCTCCGCCGTAAGGCATGGCGCTACTGTTCGCGCTCCCGACGGAGGCTCCTCCCTGGGCCCGGAGCCCTACAGGAACGACAAGGGCGGCGAGCATGATTACGACCCTGCCAGGCATCAACAGACGCTCACGGTGCGACAACTGTGTCCCCTGGCTGGAGCTGAACGTTCTCGTCCAGCGCCTGGCCCTTGATCACCCGCTTGTAATTGAAGGGGAGAATTTTCTGCGAGCCGTCTGCGCCCCGACGAAGCACGTAAACCTTAGTGATCTTGGCGAAGTCCTGGAAACCGCCCGCCAAGGCAACTGCGTCGAGTACGGTCATAGGTCTCGTCAGGTCGTAGGAACCAGGTTTCGTCACCTTGCCCATAACGTTAAAGGTGCGACTCCTGACTTCCTGGACAACAACGTTGACCTCCGGATTGGTGACATAGCCCTTCAGCTTCTGCGCGATCAGGTCCTGGAGCTGCGCTGCGGTCAGGCCGCTTGCGCGCGTTTCGCCGATCAGGGGCAGGGATATGTTGCCATCAGGACGAACCGGCATGGTCTTGGAGAGCTCGGTGTCTTTCCAGACGTTGATGGCCAGAACATCTGCCGGGCCAATCACGTAGCCCGCTTGACCAGCGACGTCGGCCGCCCGATGCTGGTCCGCTCCTCCGGCAGGCGTGGCAGTATTAGCCTCCTTGGCCGAGCTTGGGGTTGGCGGAGCCTGTGCCCCGGCCGCGCCCGCCAGGGATACGGCCAGAAGAAGCTGGATCGCTACTCCAAGGTATGAGTTCTTGCGTTTCACGCTTGCTATCCCCTCGCTTCTTTGCCTTTGTGTTTCGGTGATCGCAGAGTGAGCGGAGCCAAGTCGCAGCATGAGGGCTCCGAGCAGGAGCGTGATCTAGAGCCGAAGCGGGATGCTCAGAGTCCGGACGCCGTACCGGACAAAGCCCAGACGGGCTGAGGGAACCTTCGATGTGCTTCAGGGGTAGAGGCTGGCCCAGTGTTTCCCGCCCGCACGGGCTCGACATCGGAAACATCGATTTCCACCGCCGCCGACTGCGCCAGCATTTCGACCGAGAGTACGAGGCGAAAGAGACTCTTCTTGCGCACCAGGATGCCCTCGACGCCCTCAAGGGGTCCACGGACCACTCGAACACGCTCGCCGCACTTCAAGAAGGGATGGGGCTCAACCGCAAGTGCTCCGTCAACTGCCCTGCGAACTGCCTTAATCTCGTCCTCGGGGATGAGGGCCACCTGTCCACCCCTGCTCAGAATCATGTAGATCCCCGGTGTGGTCATGACTTGCAACCGACGCTCGAGGCTACCTCGAACGAACACATAGCACGGAAACAGCGGAAGCGAGATCCTCTTGCTTCTATCCTTCCAACGCCTCAGCGAAGCGTAGAGCGGCAGGAACACTTCGAAGCCTTTTGTGGACAGCATCTCGGCAACCACCTTCTCGTGCTGATGGCGCGTATAGATTGCCCACCAGGGCTCGTCTGGCGCGCTGAGGGGCTCGGCCCCAACAGCCTGTGATTGCAGCATCATCGCTTCTCCATCTCTCCGCTGGTTCCCGACTCCGTAGGCACTAACGGGAGGGGCGTAGCTCCGCCCTGTGACTTACATGGACCTTCTCTACCACAGCCTGCCCGCTAACACTTTGAGTGGAGGAACTTTGCAACGCGTCTCAAGCCCGGGTCGTCACTTTTCTCCGACCCCGGACCTGGCGGCGCATCCGCTCGAATTTAAAACTGACCGCTCTACCGGCTGGATTAATCAGCCCGCATCGCGATTACGCCTGACGCGGGCGCACAACCCGGCAGCCCGTGATCGAAGCTGCCAGAACAGACGAAGGGCCATCACTCGTTTCCCTCGCGCTTCGAGTAATAAGCCCCCGACATCGAATCTCGGCGGCACCTGCGCCAGGCAATACTGCCGGCAGAGTAACGGCCATTTCGATCGCGGTGAGCGGGTTTAGACCCTGCGCGGCACGGAACAATACTCCGGACACACTCATGTTGACCGTCAGCCCCTCGCACCAGACTTGCGTTCCAGCTTCGCGATAGCGACATGGAAGCTCGGTCGCAAATCGCTGCGCACGGGGCCCGAACTGCCGATCATCTGCACGCGCTGGAACGACCACTGAGCCTCTCGAAACCCATCAAGATAGTCGTCCGCGACCACTACCGATCGAAACGACGCCGCGCCGGCGGAATGCGAATGCATTGCCTGATTCCCCCTTACTCGTTGCAGCCCGTGGCCTTGCCGACTCACCCCCGCACCAGTCGGAAATGCAGAATTCTCATCGCGAGCACTGGCAAATCACCGTCGCTCGGATGCACCGAACGGACGATAACACCTTGGCACAACACCTCACCGGCCCCTGTCGAGTTGAGAAGCGGCAATGTAAGACGTAGCTCTAACGCAGCACCCGTCTCCACAACACCCTGGGTTCGGAATAACACCCCAGAACTGCTGACATTCTCCGTCTCACCGTGACACCACGCTTTGTCGCCTCGCAGCCGGTATCGCACCGGTATCTGCAAAGCGAATCGGCGGGCGCCCCGCGCCTCATCCTCTCCGACTGATGGCTTGACCTCTTCTACTTGGAGCACAACCGGTGAAATCCCCCTTGTTTCCCGATGCAGCTTGACCTTGATGCTTATACCTTAGCAGCTTCCTGAGGCTTGGCAATAGCCCGCGCGGGCTACATGATAGGCACCATGCAGCGCTATCCGCTGGCCTGACAAAGAGTGCCGTCGTACGTCACAAGGGGTTTGCCAGAAGAAGTAATAAGGGTCACTTATGATATTTAGCTTGAGGAATCCTTAGTCACATCTACATCTTATGCGCCTGGAGGGCAATCGTGCGAAACGTCGCAATATCCGATACCTTGATTACGAGGTTGCCAACGTCGGCCCGGCACTACTGGGTGCCGGTTTTATGCATTGTCAATACCAGTTGTGTACAATGATTTCCTACAGAATCTAAGCTTCGTCGACAAGCTGGTGGCTGATTGCGAACAAGGCAATTTCCATGCGATTGGAGAGACCGAGTTTATCAAAAATGCTGGTAATGTGATGCTTCACAGTGTGCTCGCTGAGGCCGAGTTTATGGGCGATCTCTTTATTAGAGTACCCTGCAGTTATAGCCGCTACCACCTCAATCTCTCGGTGACTGAGGCCGAAATTAAATGGGCGGGACCCGGAATCATTTCGCGGCAGCAATCCTTGAAGCAATCGTACAAGGTCGGAAACGGTCTCCCGGCCCACCCAGTGCTGTCCCTTCAACACGGTGCGAATGCTTTCGATAATCAACTCGGTAGCCGCTTCCTTCAGCACGATGCCGCGCGCCCCAAGCTGCAACGCCTGAGCAATCTGGCTTTTTTCGATCGCCGCGGTCAGGATGATCGTACGCGGCGGCGAGGTGAGAGCAGCGAGTTCGCGAAGTACCTCCAGCCCTGGGCGCTCAGGAAGAGCCAAGTCAAGGGTCATGATGTGGGGTGACAGTTCACGAGCCAGTCTCACCGCCTGCACACCGTTCGAAGCCTCGCCTACAACTACAAAGCCAGGCTCTGACTCCAGCAGCCGGCGAAGACCATAACGGAAAACCGGATGGTCGTCGACCGTCAAGATCCTGACGGAATCGCCGGCCGTGTCTTTAGCCATTGGGAACAAGGCTTATCTCCAGGCGAGCGCCGCGGTCCGGATAGGACTCTATGGCCAAATCGCCGTTCACGCAATGGACGCGCTCTCGGATGACCCGCGGGCCTTTTTGTCCTGCCTGAAGGTCGGCGTCAGAGAGCCGGCCGGTGAAATCGAAGCCTCGACCGTCATCCTGGATGACGACTTGCCAAGTATCGTGGTTCGACGCCAGGCAGACCTCAACCTTCCGCGCTCCGCTGTGCTTTCTCACATTGCACAGCGCTTCCCGCACAATCTGCGCCACTTCTTGCGAGACGCGGGGGGAAACCAATCCGTCCTGTACGTGGCAGGCAAGACTGGCGGCAATGCCCGTTTCGCGCTGGAATGCCTCAACGGTCTCGGTTAAGGAAGCGAGAAGGGGCCGGGGCGGCGCGTCCGACCGAAGTTGTTCGATCATCCCGCGCACGTTACGGATCTCCCGTCGAATCAGGCGTTGGGCGCTCGCCACGGTCTCGGCCGCGTCGAACCCTCGGCCGCTCTGGCGGCGCAGCAAGTCAATGTTCATCTCCAGGGCGATCAGGGCTTGGACCACTCCGTCATGCAGGTCGCGCGCAATGCACTCCCGCTCGATCAAGCGTGCGCGACCGCGCATCCGCCACCACAGGTAGCTGTTGTACATGGCGGGAACCACTGCGGCGAGCGATTGCTGAAAGGAGCGCAAGCACGATGCTCGACCAGCCGGCCACCGAGCATCGATCAGAAAGGCTCGGCAAGTCCACTCTCCACCAAACCGGACATCCACCACGGAGAGCGTACGGAAAGGTTCATTCCAGAGACCACCCGGCGGAATTGGGCACAAGGCTTGCCCGAAACGGCGGCGGTCTCGATCCCGGACCAGAGCATTGCACTCGGCCGAGGCATTTGAGTTGGTCATTGACCAGCTTTGGCCGGGCGCCGGCGGAAGGTATCTGTCCGCCTCAGAAGAGGAAATCCGGCGGCGTTGAGGTTGTCCAGCGCTATCTCTTCGCGCACGCAGCCCAAACGCTCGTCCGGTGGAAGAATGCCTTAGAATCAATACAATGCCTTTCGCCGCAAAAACCCCGAGAAATCCCCGGAGAACGTTCTTCAGGTTCTTCCGAATTCCGGCCTCCGGATGCATATGTTGCAGTATGGAATCGGCGGCCGCCGCGGAACCCTTCAGTCGTTGCTCGCGGTCGGTTATATACGCCAATAGACCGCCCAACACGAGAAGACCCAGGACCTGCAACACGAGGGTGTGTCGCCGCACGGGATCATCCAGGAAACGGAGCCCTGCGCCTAAAGGCAAGCTTACAAACCGGGCCTCGAGCGCAAGGATCAGGATGCTCCCCACTGCAGTCAGAAGAGTCTCTCGCGCCTCCCATCGGTAAGATGCCGCTACAAGCACAAATACAAACAGGAGAACAGAGTGCCCGGTTAGCAGGAAAATGAGTGCGGGCCACATGAGATCAAACGCGTGAACAAAGGTCGGGAAGGAGGCAGGCAAAGGCCGTGCAACAAACACGCGGACCAGAATAACCAGGGAGTGCAGGACGTAAAGGAGAGGTATCAGGCGCGCAACGGCACCGTAACTCCACACCAACGACCAAAGAGCAGCCAGCGAAATCAGAGAAATCAAGAGGCGGGATATCGCAAGCGCCTGTTCACACTTAGCCCCCTCAATAAAACGGACGGCGGCGCACAAAGCACTCTGCCACCGCTCGGCAGCCGAGCTCATTTTGCATTCCCCCCTTGCTTTGCCTTTGGCTCGTCCGTGAGGTGGCTGGATGCCCAATCCGTCCGCCTCACGAAATCCAATCAAGCCTTACAGTCAGGCGCCCCTCATGCTCTCTCTGCCACACTCCGGGGTTGCTGCTCACTCGCGTTAGAGTACGCCCGGCATAATAGCCATACTTCCAAGGACCGAATCATCGATCCTCAGAATCCTCCGATGCCAGGCCGAGCCCCGCCGTTGTCTGTCAAGTTAATTGCTACCCTGGCGAAAGATGCTAGCACCTGCATCGCGCCGAGGTCAAGTATTGAGGAAGTAACGTCGAAGTTTACTTCTATGCCAGCACCTTCAGCCAGCACCTTCAGAAGGCCTGACCCAGCCTCACCTTGGCTGGATCATCAAGTCAACTTAGTTCGTGAAGGACGGTAGCACGGCACTGTACCAAGGTCAAGTATGAACATAGTAAGAGTCGACCTTTACTATCCTGCTATCCAGATTCGCCCCTCGCCGACCAGGACATGATTCTCTGCCGCCCCTTCTCGATCGCTTCCGCCTCGCTCCCGAGTCCACGGAGTTTCTGTAGCCGCCGCACTGTACCTTGGTCGCATTGACACGAGGCACCGGGAACGGTAATACCTGTACACGAGAGTAGCCCAGCAGGCTTCATGAATCACTACGAAGGTCCGCTACCCGGGGGCAGCGGGGGCCCTCTTATCAGCGTAGATATAACAACTGTTGTGCTGTTGGTATAGCTGCTATTTCTTAGCTTTTTCAGTCTGAAATGATTTGGTCGAAGGAGTGTAAATGAACGTACCCTATTTTGATTTAAAGGCACAGTACGCGCACTTGAGAGAAGATATTCTGCTCGCGGTAGATCGTGTCTGCCAGGGAGCGTCTTTTATTTTGGGTGACGAGGTATCGCTGTTTGAGCGTGAATTCGCAGAGTACTGCGAAGCCGGATACTGTGTAGCCGTCAATTCCGGAACCAGCGCTCTGCATCTGGCATTGCTTTCGGTGGGGGTCCAGCCCGGCGACGAAGTGATTACGACCGCCAACACATTCATTGCGACCGCCGAGGCGATTTCCTATACTGGCGCTAAACCGGTCTTCGTCGACATCGATCCTTGCACAGCGAATATCGATCCCGCGCTTATAGAGGACGCGATCACCCCCCGCACCAAGGCCATTCTGCCCGTGCATTTGTACGGCCGTCCCGCTGATCTTGACCCGATTATGGAGATTGCCGCGCGCCACGGCGTGGCCGTTCTTGAAGACGCATGCCAGGCGCACGGGGCGCGGTACAAGGGCAAGCGAGTCGGAAGCCTTGGCCGGGCGGCGGCGTTCAGTTTCTACCCGGGCAAGAATCTTGGGGCGTACGGAGAGGGAGGAGCTCTGACGACCAACGACGCCCAAATTGCGGAATTTGCCAGGGCGATGCGCGATCATGGACAGTCGCAGCGCTACTTCCATGATTTTGTGGGCTACAACTATCGCATGGACGGCTTTCAGGGGGCGGTGCTACGCGTTAAGCTCAAGCGCCTGGACGACTGGACCGCGAGACGCAGGGAATTGGCAGACCTTTATCGCGAACTTCTGTCGGATGTGGCCCTGGACCTGCCCCAGGATGACCCCGCCTCGGACTGCGTGTATCACTTGTTTGTAGCCTACGTGGACGAGCGCGAGCGGGTCAGAGAAGCCCTGCAAAGCTGTGGTGTTCAGACTGCGGTTCACTATCCTCGTCCCGTACACCTTCAGAAGGCATACGCAGCATTGGGATACGGTCCGGGCTCGTTACCCTACACTGAACGTGCGTCCGATCGTTGCCTTAGCTTGCCGCTGTTTCCTGAAATGACCTCTGATCAGGTACGATTCGCAGCTGAGGCGGTCGCCGAGGCTGTCGAGCAAACGAGCGCTGTCGCTGCGAGCAATTAAACGGTCATCGCAGGCCGGTCCAGCCCCAGCCAGCGGCTGTGGCAGCGGGTCCCCGCGGCCTGTGCACTCCGGTTAGCCTGGCAAGGGAATCATTTGCCTGCGCCTCGTTAGAATAAACTCCCTCCCGTAACAATCCAAAAACTCAAATCTAGCCCACTGCCCGCACGCGCGGATGATCGAGGTGCCGTCCGGCGATGATCTCATCGAAGGGGGGGCACCTCGCAATCCCGGCGTTCAAGATCGCCAAGGTTCGACCCGTCCCCTTGTACGCCCCACTGACATTGCCTCCGATCTCCTTGACGGCCGCTGACAGCTCTACGTCACGGCGCGCCCAACCAGTCAGTCTCTTGAGGCCAGCGGGGTGGCGACGCCGGTCAAAAGGTCCTTGCTGCTGTGAGAAGTCAAAACCGATTGCGGTTGGTATTACCCGGCCAATTTGCGGGCAAACTCCACTTCGTGCCGCACGTCATCTTCGGCAGGGCCTTCCTTTTCATATTCCACTGCGACCAATCCGTGGAAATTCTGACGGCGCAATTCGCGCATCACTTCAGGAATCTTGCAGATTCCTGTTCCCAGAAGCACATTCACCTCACCATCCCGAGCCTGAACATCTTTGAGATGCACGAGCTTCAGTCGCGGTGCCAGCTTGCGGATCGCGTCCACGGGGTCGTAACCGCAGGACGCAAACTGACCCACATCGGCCGTGGCACCGATGGTCCTGGAGACTCCCGCCAGCGCATTCAAAACGTCTTCCGGACTCTCATAGGGGAATTTCTGCCCCTTGAAATAATGATTATGAATTCCGAAGGTGATCCCTTCGCGCGTGAAACGCCGGTCGATTTCGGCAAGGGTGTTGCCGGTCGCGTCGCCGGTGATATTGCGGGCGCCCAACAGGGTTGCGAACCGCACTGCGCTATCGACTTCGTGTCCGTCTTTGATGGTGGCCGTGTAGTACGAAACACAACAGATTCCCGCACGGTCAAGTTTCTCTCGCGTGGAGCGGAACAAATGGCTGTCGGGATTACTGAACAGCATGAACTCTCCGCGCGACATTTCGATTTCCTTGATGCGAAGAGCGTTGAGTTGGACAATCATTTCATCAATGGAGAGGTTGTGATAGCTGAAGGTGCCAATCCCAATGTTGAGCTTGCTGCGCGCGCGAAGCGGCCCGGCCGCCATCGCCATGCCGGCAGCAACTGTCTTGGCGAAGACTCTTCTCGTCATCATGAAAGTTGGTCCAGTTGCCAGCGTCCAGCGTCCTGCTGGAATTGGCTTATCTAGTGGGATGGGAACGGCCGAGGTGTCACGTCGGCGTTGACCAACCCCATGGCCCATTCGATCGCCTCCATGTACATCTTTTGCAGATTGGGGTTGTCCCAGTTCTCTTTGGGATGCCCGAGGGTAGAATAATAGACGCGCCCTTTGCCGTACATCTTCGCCCAAGTCACTGCGAAATCGCCATCGGTGCGATGCACCTTGGGATTCGATAAGTCGAGACGGCCAGCGTCAAGTCGCATCAACACCCGCACTTTGTCGCGCGAATAGTTCCTGATTTGGTAGATTTCGTCTCGCAGAACGAACCTCAGTGGCCATTGTTGCATTCCGGGGAAATTCGGATCTTCGACGATGATGGGCGCATCAAAGGTCCCCCACGGATGCTCGTCAAAATAGCCACCGATCATTTCGCCATACTCGGGCCAATCGGTAAAAGTGATGGCGGCGCTGTGCACGCCAATAAAACCTTTTCCGTCATCATGGACGAAGGAAAGCAAATCCGCTTTCTGTTGCGCGTCCATGGGAAAATCGCCACCGGTGAAGAAGAAGACGGCGTCAAAGTCATTCAGGTTCTTGGCGTTGAATTCCAGCTTCTTCTTGGTGAGTACTTCAGTGTCGGTGCGGAGTGTGGTTTCCCAAAGTCCGGTTGTCTCCCCCAGGCGTTCGATGACGGCCATGGCATGGGAAACGGACTCGTGACGGTATCCCTTTTCCTCTCCCAGGACGAGGAGATGCTTTTTCGACGGGCTCTGGGATTGGGCAAAGCCGGGACCCAGAGCCATGACGAGGAGCAAACAACAAATCGATCGTCCGATCTTCACTTGGACACATTCCTCCGGTGCCAGCCTTCAAAGACCTTGTGTACGGCGCGGCGGAAGTATATCGTAAACAATCGTCTCGGCTTCACGCACCTGAAATCGAGCCGACCGGCACTCGGGCCGGGCCAGCCCTCGCTCGGGTGTTCTTTCTTAGGGAATTGTGTGGTGCCTAACAGCTCCACGAATGCAATCGGAAGCCACAGATCGCGGCATGAGCGCATCTGTTTGTGGTGACGGGGATGAAAGACGACAGAGTATATGCAGGACGCCAATTGACGAATCTCGCCGCGCGGCTGGCTTTGCTTCTATTCGTCGCAGTTTCTGTTGGGTGGAGCGCCCCAGCCCAGAACTCCGCCGGGCCTTCGACAGTGACGTTTACCAAAGACGTTGCGCCGATCATTCAGAAGCACTGCCAGGCATGCCATCGTCCTGGGGAAGCCGCACCGTTTTCAATGCTCACGTACGAGCAGACGCGGCCGTGGGCCGGGGCCATGAAGGAGGCGGTGCAGTTGCGGAAAATGCCGCCGTGGTTTGCCGATCCGCACTACGGGCGATTCTCGAATGAACGGTCTTTGCCGCAGAGGGACATTGACGCTATTGCTGCTTGGGCGGATGCCGGGGCACCTGAGGGCGATTCCAAAGATATGCCGCCTCCGGCGCACTTCACGTCGGGTTGGGCCATTCCGGAACCGGATGTTGTGTTCGAAATGCCCCTGACATATCAAATCCCGGCCACCGGCACGATCGAATATCAAAAGATCATCATCCCAACCGGATTCACCGAGGATAAGTGGGTCCAGTTTGCGGAGGCGCGTCCCGACAATCGCGCCCACGTCCACCATATCATCGCGTTTGTGCGCGAGCCGGGTTCGCATTGGCTTGAAGGTGAGAAGCCCGGCGTTTTCTTTGTGGCGCCCAAGCCCAAGGACGACAACACTGACACCAGCGCTCTGCCGAGTGATTTCCTTGTGGGCTACGCCCCTGGTCAGCCTCCGGAGATGCTTGAGCCGGGTCAGGCCAAGTTAGTCAAGGCCGGCTCCGACATCGTATTTGAGATTCATTACACTACCAACGGGACGCCGGGCACGGACCGCAGCAAGGTGGGACTGGTGTTCGCCAGGCAGCCGCCCAAGGAGCGCGTGCTCACGCTGTCCGCGACTAATGGGACGTTCATAATTCCGCCGGGCGACCCGAATCATAGGGTCGATGCCGAGTTTGTTGTAAACGCTCCGGTGAAGCTAACTTCCCTCCATCCCCACATGCACGGGCGCGGTAAGGACTTTGAATATCGCCTGGTTTATCCGACCGGGGAGACCGAAACGATCTTGCGCGTACCCCACTACATGTGGCATTGGCAGCTTTGGTACACACTGGCGAACCCTATCTTTCTCCCCAAGGGAACCAAGATCGAATGCACGGCGCACTTCGACAACTCCCCAAACAATCCCGACAACCCAGATCCGACGAAAGAAGTGCGATGGGGCGATCAAAGCTGGGATGAGATGATGGTAGGTTTCTTCAATCTGGCGTTTGACGTGAATATGCCCGTAAAGGATCTTTTGGCTCCGCAACACTCGGGCGAAACAGGTAACCGATAAAATCGAGCCTCTTTATTTGGCCGGCCCGCTTGCCCTTTGCCCTGGCGTTCGGGATGCCGGCCCGCACGCGCTCGGCGATCAGGCCACGCTCAGCCGCGGCACCCAAAACCGTGAAGACCATCCGCCCGGCGGCGCTATAACGCACGGCCTTCCGGCCGTCTACTCCTGAGAACAGACAGGTGGTAAGATTAGCGCTGAGAAGCTGGAAGGGTCAAGAGTCCTCATTTCACGGATTTGGCAATGAGGAAAGCTTGGAAACCGTTCTACGCACGCTGGCTCGGCTTATTGGTGGCCGGCGTCCTGATGGCAGCATGGGTTCGAATCTTCCTTCACGGTGCCAACCAGCCTCACGCCAACATCGGCAGCCCCCTGCCCGCGTTCACCGATGTCACCCGCCAAGCCGGTCTCACGATGAAGATCGTCGATGGCGACGAAACCACCGAGTACCTGACCGACGTCAACGGCGAGGGCGCGTGTTTCCTGGATTACGACAACGACGGTTATCAGGACATCTTTCTGGTTAACGGGTCTTCGCGTAATGCCGAGTCCGAAGGCAAACTTCCCCATAATTATCTCCTTCGGAACAATGGCGACGGCACTTTTACGGACGTCACCGCTCGCGCCCACTTGGGCGATACAGGCTGGCAAAGCGGATGCGCCGTCGGCGACTACAACAACGACGGCCTCGCGGACATTTTCGTTACCAACTTCGGCCCCAACAGGCTTTATCGTAACAATGGAGACGGGACCTTCAGCGAAGTGGCGGCGGCCGCGGGCGTGGACGGCCCTCATTGGTCATTTCCAAAGTGGAGCATGGGGGCTGCGTTCGGAGACTATGACAACGACGGCCGCCTGGACCTTTACGTGGCGAACTTTGCGCATTTCGATCCACGCCGGCTACCTCCCAAGCCGGGCGATCCGAATGCCTGCACGCTAAAGGGCGTGCCGATCGCCTGCCCGCCGGACTTCTTCGAGGGGGAACAAGGCACTCTCTATCACAATAACGGTGACGGCACCTTTACCGACGTCACCAAGACCGCAGGCCTGATCCGCACGGACCTGGGCAGGGGCTTCGGGGTGGTCTTCGGCGATTTCGGCAACGATGGGCTGCAGGACATTTACCAGGTCAACGACTCCGGCCCGAATTTCTTTTATGTGAACAACGGCAATCGCACCTTCAAGGATACCGGCTTCGACTCCGGGCTAACAGTGGATGGAAACGGTAACATCATGGGCACAATGGGTGTCGCCGTGGGAGACTATAACAATGACGGCCTGATGGACATCTTCGTGGCCACCTGGATCAACCAGAGCCATGTTCTTTTCGAGAATAAGGGCTCGTATAGCTTCGACGATGTGACCCAGTCCACAGGACTCTCCCAGATCGGACCCGAATACTGCGCCTGGGGAACGAAGTTCCTCGATTTCGATAATGACGGCTGGCTCGACCTGTGGGTGACATTCGGCCACACCGATCCGCAGGTGGAGAAGGTTCATCCCGAAGACCCGTGGGCCGAACCGAATTACATGCTGCGCAACGTGCTCGGCAAGAAGTTTGTGGACGTGTCTGACGCAAGCGGCCTTAGAAAGCTCGATCATCGCTCGGGCAGGGGCACGGCCTTCGCTGACATCGACAACGATGGTGACACCGACGTCCTGGTGATCAACAAGAACGACGTTCCTACGCTGTTACGCAATGACGGGGGAAATCGAAATAACTGGTTGACGATCCGCGCAGAAGGCGTAAAGAGTAACCGTAGCGGCATCGGAGCGCGAATCGCCGTGACGGCCTCCGGAACACGGCGCATCTTTGATGTGAGAGGCAGCGAAAGCTACTTGTCGGGCAACGACCTTAGGGTTCAAATCGGAATGGCCGACTTGAAACAAGCGGACCTGGTTGAGATTCACTGGCCGAGCGGCCAGGTGGATCGCTATCCCCACGTTCCGGTGAATATGTTCTACCTGGCTCGCGAGGGGAACTGGCTGAGGCCCGACCCTCAGGTTGCGCCCCGAAAAGCGAACTCAAAGCAGTAAGGCGGATTCGGCAGGAATTGGCTATGAAAGGCACGTTCGTCAATATGGTGTATTTTCGCAGTCTGTCGAACAACTCACCGGCAGTGCGGTTCCAAAGGGCCGCAGGCGTCGAAGAATCCCGCATTCCCTTGGGCGTCAGAGCGGGAGTGCTCTGTTTGGTCCTCATTCTCAATCCAGCCGCACATGCCCAGACGAGCGCAACCGACAGCATCAAAGCCCACTACATGCGCGCACAGGAGGCCATCAAGGAGAACAAACTCGATGTCGCCGCCGGCGAATTCCAGCAGATTCTTCAAATCGATCCTCACAACGCGGAGGTCCGAGCCAGTCTCGGTGTGATTGATTTCAACGAGCGCAAGTACCCCGACGCGGCGCAGGAGTTCCGGGAATCGCTTCGACTCAAGCCCGAACTGTGGAACGCGCAGGCCTTTCTGGGCATGTCAGAAATGCGGCTTGGAAAGCTCGACGAGGCACAGACAGTGCTCGAGAAATCTTTCCCGCACGTTCAAGATCAGAAGTTGCGCGCACAGGCCGGTTCAGACCTGGTTTACATCTACTATCTGGCTGGGAACTTGGATAAGGCCGCTGCCATTGTCACGGTGCTGGAGTCCATTCAACCTGACCAGCCCGATACCCTTTACACCGAGTACCGGGTTTACTCCGATCTCGCCGCGCACGCCCTGGCAACTCTCATCAAAGTCGCACCCGAGTCCGCGCGCACGCACGAGATTTTGGCGCAGTCCCTGATGAGCCACAACGACGCCACCGGAGCGCTTCAGGAGTATCGCCGCGCTCTTCAAGCTGATCCCAATCTGCCGGGAATTCACTTCGAACTGGGTCAGGCGCTGCTCGCGTACTCCGCGAACGAATCCAGCCGCGCCGAAGCGGAGAAGGAGTTCGAAGCGGCGCTGGTTGCGAATCCGTCGGATGCCAACGCCGAATATGAACTGGGAGAGGTGGCGTGGTCCCGGTCGGATTTTCAAAGTGCGCTCGGACACTACTCGCGAGCCCTGCAAGTGCGCCCGCACTACATCGACGCGCAAATCGGTATGGGAAAGGCCCTCACATCAACGAATCAAGCCTCGAAGGCCGTCGATTATCTGCTGGATGCCGAGCGCGCCGATCCTGAAAATGAGATCGTGCACTACCGGTTAGCACTCGCCTACCGTAAGCTCGGAACCAAACCCGATGCCGATCGCGAGTGGGCGAAATTCCAGGAAATCCGCAAATCGCAAGATGCAAGCCGCCTGCTTTTTCAGGAAATGCAGCAGAAGCCGGTCACGCCGCAGACTGACGAGCCCGATCGACCCCAGTAGACCGTGTCGCTGGGGCTGATGACGAATAGGTTGGGGTCGGGGGCGGCCGCCGATGACCTGGTAGCCTCGACGGCCGCTGAATTACGGGATTTGCCTACCAGGTCAGCTTGCCTCCGAACTGGAGCTGCCGCATAGGAACAATGGTGTTGGTTATCAAACCTGCAGTGGAATCATTCGCGGTTCCGTCAGGGTTGCTCTTGTTGGTGCTGTTAAACAGATTGAACGACTCGAAGCGTAACTGAAGCCCAATGCTCTCTTTGATTCGGAATTCCTTCCAGAGAGACCAGCTTGCCGAGGCAAAGTGAGGCCCGATGATGTCTCCGTCGTAGTTTCCGTAATTGTAGGGTGTGGGATTGACGAACGCGGCGGGGTTATACCATAGGCCCGCCGGAATGCCGCTGAGCGGATTGCCTACTTGATTGGGCCGCTGGCCGTAATCGCCGGCGTTGTTCAGCGAACTGGTGTCGCTCCAGGAGATCGACGTCGGGAGACCCGTCATCAAGGTAGTGATGCCGTTAAACACCCATCCGCCGAGTACAGCCTGTTTCACCCCGGTGGCGTCCCCTCCGTACTGCTGGCCATTCCCGTAAGGCAAGTGCCACTCGTGTGACACGTTCCATACGACGGTACGATTGTTGCCGTCGAGCTGGCGGGAAAGGTCACGATCATAGGGATCGCCGGAACCTCCATACGGCAGATCCAAGGCCTTCTGCCAGGTCAATGCCGAGTGGATGGAATAGCCCTTCGTGAAGCGCTTATCGAGCACCACTTGCAGGCTGTGGTAGTCCGAGCTTTGGCAGCTGCAGCGCTCGTTTATGCCCAGCCAGTCTATCCCCAACGTTTGGAAGAGCGGCTCCCGTGAGGTCAGCGAACCCGGACCTGGCATGGGTGCGTTCAGATCCCAGCTACCGTAGTCGTCCCTCCCCACATTGCCCACATAACCCACCGACACGCTGAGATTGGATTTCAATTGCTGCTGCACGGTAAAGTTCCATGAGTCTACATAAGGTGTCGGGTTGTGAAAAGGAACCGCAAACGCCCCAAGCCCCGGAACACTTAGGATCGGGATCAAACCGTTGCTTGGAAAAACATTGGCGGGTACCGGCGGAACAGCTTGGTTGGGGTTCAATACATACCCGCTCGGCTGCCCCGGGAAAACGACCGGGAAGTAGTTACTGGGCTGGCTCAGGTCTTCGCGGGTTTGGATGGGATAACTGCAGCACATCGTGCCGAATGTACCGCCGCCGTACTGCGCCGTGTAGTAAGCGCGGCCGAATCCGCCGCGCACTACGGTATTGGACAACACTTTGTACGCAAACCCTACTCGGGGTTCGAAGTTCTTGTAGTTGGGCTGGACGTTTTCGCTACTACTGACCGATCCCAACCCTCCGAGAACGAGGTTGCCTGAAACGGGATCAAAATTGACTCCGCCGCCCGGGAAGGGCGTGGTCGAGGGGCCGATATAGTCGTAGCGCACTCCCAGGTTAAGGGTCAGTTTTTGCGTGGCGTGAATGTCGTCTTCGAGGTAAGGCGCAATCCTCCAGGCGCGTTCGGCAGGCAACTGGCTGAATACAGCGCGGTCGAATTCAGAGGGCAGGCCGAGCAGGAACGTGCCCATCCCTAAGCCCGTCCCGGCGATTCCGTTGTCGCTGGTAATGTCCTGGTTGAATTGAAAGTTGCCGCGAGAACTTTCGTTAACGGTAAGGAAGTTCTGGCGTTCGCGCGCCACATCGATTCCCCACCGGATCTGGTGCGGGCCTTTCAACTTGTTCCAGTTCGTGTCGTACTCAAAAATCGTGTCGTAGTTCAGCCGAGGCAGTCCCTGACCTGTGGGATCGCCCATGGTGAATCCGCCCGCCGGCCCCGAAACAGTGATTCCGGCGAGGCCGCCGTAGAGCGGGCCGCCGGTATTGATTCCGAGGATGCCAACCTGGGTGTCCGTGCTCGCCTTGCTGTCGGACTGATATCCTGTGAGCGCAAACCGCGTAGTCCCGAACCTGAACTCAGCCACTAAACTCGGGGAGAAGGTATGGGTGAAATTGATGGCTCCAAGCTGGTCTCGATAACTCGCATCTTCCCCATTGCTGCCGATCGCCGAAGGGCCACCAGCCAACCCAAAGATCGCAGGATCGTCGAGGTCCGAATTCAGTATCGAATAGCGGACGAACAACCGGTTGTTCTGCGAAACATTCACGTCAACACGCCCGTCATACTGGTTGCTATGAAACAATCCCGGAATGACGGCGGTGAAGTTGTTGTTAAGCAGGCTTTGGTTCAGGACGCCGTGGCCCAGATTCTGGCTTAACAAAGACGTTAAATTATTCGCAACCGGGTTGATCACGCTGGCCGGTATCATGTTCGCAACGCCGTTCACGGTAAACGCTTCCCGCCCCGATCCATCGGAATTCCCGGTGTTGGGGTCAAAAACCATGTTCTGCCGCGCCTGAATGGTGCCACCTTCGGTAGTCGGCACCATGAGAGGAGAGCTCAACGCGCCCCCGCAGGCGCCGTTCGAACTTGGACTGGACGGATTGAAACAGAGCGGAGAGCCCAAAGCCGCGGTCAGGTTTCCGCTTTCGAAGTCGGCATTTGGGACCGTTTGAAGGAAAGCGGAACTCTGCGCGGTGTAGTATCCCTGGTAGTCTCCGAAAAAGAAGACCTTGTCCTTTTTGATGGGGCCCCCGAGGCTGCCGCCGAAGATATTTTCGTTGTACGGCGAAGGGCCCGTCCCTTTTCCGGTGGGCCCCGTTCCAGGAACTTTTTCCGTATAGGGATTGGCGGCAAACGTGTCACTGTTGCGGTTAAACTCATACAGACTGCCGTGAAACTGATTGGTGCCGCTCTTGGTGGAGTATTGGACCACCATGCCGGCGACCTGCCCCAGCTCAGCGTCATAATCGGCCGTAGTGACCTTCATCTCCTGGACGCCGTCTGCCGGCGGGATAATGATTTGATAGCCGCTGAGGCCCATCTGAGTGTCCTGCACCCCGTCCACCTGGTAGTTGTTGATCCCTTGAAACTGCCCATTAGCGCTGGCCTCGAAGCCGTTTGCGGGCGACTCCGAAACCCCCTGTTGGTAACTGTTTTGGGTCACCCCAGGCGCCAATATCACCAGTGAAGAGACGTTCCGGCTCAGAGTGGGTAGGTCTTCCACAACTTGGGCCGTCATCGTGGAACTCACGTCTGCCTTCTGCAGATTAAGCACGGGCGGAGCCCCGCTTACTGTCACCTCCTGGGAAAGCGTCCCAATTTGAACATGGGCATCGACGGTCACCGTGGAGTCAACGTCCAGAACCACGTTTTCGCGCACAAACTTTTGAAAGCCGGTGGCCGCGACGGCCACGGTATAGGTGCCCGGGATCAGGTTAGTGAATATGTACAGTCCTGACGATTCAGTGGTGCGATCGGTCGACACACCGGTCTGCACATTGGTGACCCTGACCGTTGCCCCGGCAACGGCGGCATCCGACTGGTCGGTCACATAACCGGTTATCGCTCCAGACACCTGTTGACTAAATGCCGGCGGCTTGTTAACGAGAACAGCTATTACCGCCCAAAAAAAAACGATTAGGATAAGCGACCAGCGCCTGCTTCCACGCTCATGCAAACCCAGAGTTTTCATGGTCCCGCGCCTCCTGTTTCGTGAACTCGTTGCTGGACTAAGATCCTCAATGGTTTAGTCGGCGCACCCTACCGCCGTTTGTGATTCAGCCAATTCGACGCAACCCGCGCGCCAAAGTGAATAACCTAGCACTTACTGGTAACAAAAGGAATATCTAATGCACAAAATTTTGGCTACAGTTAATGGAATTCTTTTGCCTCAATAATATGAATAATTGTAATAACTAGAGACGCGTGACACCCGATGGGGGGAAGCGAAACGGTGGCATAAGGGCTCCCGCGCCCTCTCGGTCATCTTATTGATGGCTATTGGGTTACATTAGGCTCACGGCCGGCTCAAACCAGCAGCAAAACCTTTCGGAGGGTTGTTCCGGACGCGAATCCTGACCGGCTTGGCTGCCCGGACCTCGAACCGTACCTGATCGCCCACGAATGTCACCCGCCGGATCTCTACCGGCGCGTCGGCTGCGAACAACATCTGGCCGTCCTTGCTGACTTCAAGTCCGTCCGGGGACTGCGTAACGTCATATAGCGATCCGCTGACGAAGTATCGCCCGATCCCGGCCGGCGCGACAGGCTCAAGATTGCCAAAGCGCAGCCCGTGCCAGGGGTTGACGTCGATCAACTCCTCGATCGCGAGCAGTGCCATGAGCGCGCCCCAAGTGTAGTGTGGATCGCTTTGGCCGGTGCCTTGCCCCGTGATGGCGCTGAAGTTCTCGTGACATTCCCCCTTTTCGCGCCATGCCGTCAGGAACATCTTGGCCGAAGACTCCGCCAGCAGCCTCGCCTCGTGATCCCATTCATACAGCTTCAAGCCCTGATAAAACAACCAGTTGTGGGGTGGCCAGACCTTGCCGCGCCAGTAGTCCTGCTTGGGAAAGAGAGGATCGTCGCGGCTGATGGTGGGCAGAATCCACTCTCCGGCAAACTTCCTGGGATCATGAAAGACCTTGCGGAGGGATTCGGCCTGCTCCGGCGTGGCGACTTTTCCCAGCAGGGAAAAGAAGATGTCTGGACCCATCTGCGGAAAGAAGGGATCGCCCGCGAAATTCCCCCAGTGGCGGTTGTAGTAGCAGCCCCTGGACGGATCCCAAAGCAGGCGGTTGATCGTCTCCACCATGCGGTGATGCTCAGCGGTAAGGGCTTGCGCATCCTCCGCTTTGCCCAATTCCGTGGCCATCCAAGCCAAAATCCAGCAGTCCATGGCATACAGGCAATTGCGCTCGACCGTATCCTGCTCCAGGGTTTGGGTTTTTTCGTTGTACCTGGCGACGTGCCACCACTGGGGACTGTCGTCATTGGATTCGAAATAGGCCGTCTGGGCCCGATCGTCGTAGGGGATCTCCTGCGGATAGTTGGAGCCAAGCTCGAGCAATCCGTTCTTGTTGCCATCGCGCCACGGCTGACCATCGCCGCGGTCGGCAAACCACCAACGCTGATTCTTGAGCAGGCGCGGATAAATCTCTTCGAGGAAGGCTCGATTCGGGCGCCGCAGATAGACCTTGGCGGTCAGCAAGCTGCCGATGGGATACTGCGTGTGCCCCCAGGCTGCCGGGAATATCCAGCGGTCCGGGTGGACGGGCCATTGACCGTACTGGCAAAACATCCCCTGATCGTTCTGCCACGAGGTGATATCGCGGATCAGGTCGTAGGCCTTCTTTTCGTCCTCCTGGCACACGAGGAGGGCGCTGAAGAAGCTATCCCACAGGAAGTCCGGGGCCGAGTTGTTGGATTGCGCCCACTTCCGGCTGACGGTGACGTAAGTCCTTCTCCGGGAAGGGGTATAAACCTCGCTCCACTCCAGGTTGTCATTGATCGCCGAGGGTGCCCCGGCCAGCCAGCCAACGCCTTCAGGCCTGGATTTCAAGTACCGGTCGCGATTGCCGTCCAGCAGCCGGTCGATCTTCCCCGCCGCCAGCCCTTCGCTCGTCGCGGCCTCGAGAGATTCGTAGCTTTGGCCCTGCCGTCCGCAGAAGTGCAGCTTCTCGATCCGGTTGAAGTATCCATGCCACCGTACCGCGCCCGTGCCGTCCACGTCATCGGGGGGTGCGCTCAGCCCGAGAACCCATCGCATGCCGTCTCGTGTGCCGGGAATCCATGATCGTCCGCGCAGGAAGCGCCGCTCGGGGCCCTCGGAATAGAGCACCGAGAATTGAGGCGGGGCGGAATCCCAGGGTATGTATCCCTGCAGAACCAGCGCCGTCGGCTCGGAATGAGTGAGGCGGCCCACAACTTCGTTCGGCGCGGTCTGCGCCCACTCGTAAGTCACTTCGGGACCGCCGTCTGGCATCTGCCAGACAAGGCGCGCGTAGGAATTGTCCCAGGCCTTCGGGCCCACGAATTTCCACCATCCGGGGACGCCCGCGGTGCCGGGTTGCTCGATGCCCGCCCAACCCGACCACCACTGGTCGAACTGCCTGGAGCAATAGTCTGCTCGCTTGGCGGGCGGGGAGTCTTTCAACCAGGCTTCCGGAAGTGACAAGGTCCTGAAGGCAAAAATGTCCGCGTCATCGGCCACAAAAACGCTGCCGGACCAGCTATCCGGCGAGAGCGGCCCCACGCGCCAGTTGGCCGTGTTCTTGAGGCGCTGCCAGAGCTTGAGGGGATCCTCGCCGCTCATGGTGGCAAAGCCGAGCAGCCGGTAGATTTCCTGCCGGTCGACTTCCCCACTGGGCGCCCCGGCGCCAAGCGATGCCGCCTCGCTGAGGGCGAGTCCAGGACCGCCGGAATCGAGCCCTTCCACCCTGAACTCGCCAGCCCTAGCCTTCGACTTCATCGGCATGACGCTTCCCCAAAGTGCCGTGGCCGTTGTGCCGACCCATTTCACGAAGGCGCGCCTGTTTACGATCAGCATTCGTTCTCCATTCCTGAGATCGAGGATCGACCCTGACCTTCCGTCGCGCTTCGGATGCCTCACGCCTTGGAATACCGCAGTCGGCGGTCGATGTCAACGTAGCGATCTGGGCGGGACCGGGAAGGCCACCTGAATTGCACGCTCCGGCTTCTCGACGTGGTACCAGAGATTCCTCTGACGAGGCAAGAATAAAGCTGACTGTTCGCGGAGTCCTTGACACAATGACGCCATGAACAGTCAACGTGAAACTGGTCGCAGGCATCTGCCACAGGTCGCGCGCGCCTTAGTTCTTGGAGTGATCATCGCCGCTGGATCGCCGCCCGCGCGTAGCGGCCTCCTTGCTCAATCGAAACCCGGCTTTGACAGCATCGACATCGGAGCCTTCGATCCAGAGGCGTGGAATGGCGTCGTGTTCCTGGCTCGATCCCATCAGCAGCCGGCGAGCTTTGCGCTCCGCATAGGATCGAAGAGTGGCTCATTCCTGGATGGTAATGACATTTTCAACGCCGTCTCGGAAGTGGGACCTCACGCTCCGGATAATTCCTATTGCCGGGTCTCGTGGAAACATCTTCCGCGACAGGCTCCAATCACGCTCGAGTGGTCTCGCCTTGACGACACCACGGTAGTCGGCCGGCTGAGCGCCCCGGCTGACGTGAACATGGTGCTTGAAACCTACTTCACGGACGGTCTGCAAGGGGGAAGCCAGGGCTTCTATACCATCAGTCCAGTTGGCGACCCACTCGGCGGTCGACCTGACGATCCATCTGGCAATCGGCCTGGAAGAGCGATCACGGGCAAGCGCTTTTTCGACAGCGTTTTCAACGCCGCGGCCGAGCTTGACGTCGTGGTGGATCGACCGGTAACCGGGGCGGGAGTGTACTCTTCGCTGAGTGCGCTCCGCGACAGTATGAAGAGCTCGGGACGGCTCGCGTCCGAAAGTAACGGCGAGCGCGAAGGCGGAGTGGCGGGACTGCAATTCGTCGCCGGCGGCCCTGGCGGTCCGGCTCATTTCGTGGCCACTCTCGGCTGGAGCGGACAAGCCCTGGTGAACAACGCTCAGAGCCTGCTCGAAGCCGGAAAGATCGATGCGATCCTCAAAGAGAAATCTGAGGCTTATGCGAGCCGGCGGCCGCGGGTGACAGGATTGTTCGAGGGAGCGCCCGAGGCCATCGGCAATTCGATGTTCTGGAACACGCTCTACGCCCCCTCCAATGGCCTGATCTTCCCAAGCATCAGCCGCCACTGGGCGAACGCTTTTGGGGGCTGGGTGGTGGGCGAGTGGGACTGCTTTTTTGGAGCTCTGCTGACGGCCTTGGAGAACAAGGCGCAAACCGATGCGGGCATCAAAGCGCTGCTGCTGGCGCAAAGCGACACCGGCATTGTGCCGAACGTCGCCGGCGGATCGGGCACGACGCCCGACCGGGGCGAGCCGCCCGTGGGAGCATACACCGCATGGAAGGTCTATGAAAGATTCCTGGATCGGTCTGCCCTCGCCTGGGCTTACCCGAGGCTCGTGAAGTGGCACGACCGTTGGTTTCGCGATCGGGGAGACGGCAGGCCGTGGCGCGATGGCAATCAAGACGGCTTGCTCGAATGGGGCAGCGATCGCGGCTCGACTCCGTCCGTCGGCGGGCGAGGCTTCCTGCAAGCCGCCAAGTGGGAAAGCGGCATGGATGACAGCCCGATGTGGGATCAGGTGACCTACGACGAGAAGACCTACACCATGAACCTCAACGATGTGGGATTGAATTCACTTTACGCCCTGGATACGGAATGCCTGGCGAAAATCGCGGCCGTGCTCGGCAACCGTGAAGATACTGATCGCTTCACCAGGGAATACGAGCGCATAAAACAGCTTGTTCGCGAAAAGCTGTGGAACGAGTCCGACGGAATTTACGAAAACCGCTTTTGGGATGGGCGGTTTTCGAAGAGCCTCTCGCCCACGAATTTTTATCCGATGTTTGCGGGCATCGCCACCCCCGCACAGGCGGAACGGATGGTGAACGAGCACTTGCTGAATCCCAAGGAATTCTGGGGGGCTTACGTTACGCCGACGATTGCGCGCAATGACCCCGCGTTTCAAGACCAGTTCTATTGGCGCGGGGATATCTGGGGTCCTACCAACTACATGGTGTACGAGGGGCTCGACCGCTATCACTACGATCGAGTCGCATTTGACTACGCCGAGAAGAACTACGCCCTTTTCATGGACGACTGGAAGACCAACCAGCATGACGACGAACAGTATCACGCCTGGGGCGGAAACGGCGGCGGCGACACGCACTACACCTGGGGCGCCTTACTCTGCCTGGTGGGCCTCGAGCAGTATATCGACGAGAATCCGTGGGACGGCCTGCGTTTTGGCGTCCTGAGCCCGCCATCCGAGGGCACTTTTCGAGGTTCATCCTGGGAGAATCGCAGCTACGAAGTCAGGATCGGACCCCGGGTCACCGCGCTCGTCCGCGACGGCAAGAACCGGTTCCAGGCGGACGCTGGCGTTGTCGTCCGCAACTACGAAGCGGCTCCTGCCGGGCTCACCTTCACGATTGATTCCCCTGGCCGCGTAACCATAACGACCGGGGAATTCGAGTCTGGGGAACTGAGTCTCCGGATCGATGGCCGTACCGGAGGCCTCGTGAACGTCAAGAACGGCGGCGCCACCTTCCAACTACCGCCGGGGCAGCATGCAGTCGAGCTTACCCGCAACACCAGGTAGGCTACGGTCGAGCGCTGCCCATCGAGGAGCGGCAGACGAGTCTGTGTGCAGACGCTTCGTCGAAGGTGTTGCAGACAAGCAGCTCGGCGCCAGGTCCGACCGGAAGCGGAAAGACCACCACCCGCGCCGGGCCGCCCGT